>VIQU02000047.1 GCA_010206225.2 Lachnospiraceae bacterium MD308
ATCAAGATACCAGAACTGCACGATATAATCCCAAGTGCTTTTGGGAAGCACAAAGGGGTCCGGGTAAAATTTATGGAACTGGGATACGAAAGTATCCTGAAAGGCGGCATGACCGCCAGAGTTATCAGGTAACATCAAAAATCGCCTCCAATCAAAAAAATGTACTTTTTGATCAAGGGCGCGAAGCGCCGCATTTTTTGATTGGTTTGTCAAGTGGTTTTGAGAAAAAAGTGGGTGATTTTTGAAAAATAGGTTCTGAAAGCCCCATGAAATAAGGGCTGAAGATTCCGAGAAGTTATTTCTGCAAAAAGGAGGGATGTGTCATGGGAGTTCCCTCTGATAACCGTGAAAAGCGTATGGTCGCCATGTTTGACTCGTTCAGCAAGACGGTGGCTCGCAATTTCAGCAGAAACTTAAAAAGGGCGAAGGAAAACCGGGACAAACACTTTTCAGAAGAACCGATAGACTATATTCTTGAACTTTTAAGCCACGAGGACAGGTATCCGTCCGACTATTTTGTGCTTTTTGCAGATGGGTTATCCTGCGTGGTCTACAGTGAAACTTTATATAAAGCACTCCTTTCCCTACCGGAAAAACAGCAGAAGGTATTGTTGCTTGACTTCTGGTATGATTTGACGGATGAGGAAATTGCAAAAAGAATGGAGGTGACGGTACGCACTGTCTATAATTATAGGCAGCGCGCCTTTCAGGCAATCAGAATATTTTATGAGCGGGGAAGCTCAGAGACATGAATTGAACTATGACCTAATTAAAAGGGCGGTCCACGGAGATGCAGCGGCATTGGATGAAATACTGCTGTACTATGATGCTTACATCAATTCGCTGGTGACCTATGAGACGACCGGCAGGAACGGTGAGATATTCCAGCATATTGATGAAGACATGAAAGTCCAGGTGCAGATGAAGCTGGTGGATGCGATCCAGAAAAAATGGAGGGAATTGATATGATATTGCAGCCAGATCTGTTTTCCTTTGCCTACGTCCCGGACTGGTACATCCAGCTTGACGCACTGGCTGAGATGGCACTGCCGGAGCCGTGGCGCTTTCGGAATCCGATCTATTTAACTAAAAATCCGGATACGCCGATTTTAGAGCGTTATATCCATGCAATCTTTAAAAAACAGCTAATTGACTACAAAGATGAAAGAAATCCCAGCAAGGCGGCGGAGATGTTCCATATTGAAAACGAACATGCCTGCTTCCATACGGGCCTTTACACGCCGCGTTACAAAGCAATTTACGCCTGCTTTGGACGGAACAAGAAGAAAGATTCTATGCTGGAATGGTATTTCAGGGGGTTTGCGGACGAGTTGTCTCACCAGCTCCGGTACATATCGCCGCTTCCGAAGAAGCCCCGCTATTATATGACGCAGAATGGCGTCAACTACAACCCGGAATGGCCGATCCGAGTCAATGTAGACCACATCCTAGGAGATGAGGAAAATTATTTCCGGTTGCCCGCTGAAATCCGCGATGCACGGAACCTGCCGTTGCGGAGAAATCCCGTGCCGGGCATACGGCAAAGGTCAAGGAGTTGCTTGAGAAGCACGGTGCGCCGAAGCTGTCCGGCATTGATCCGGCGGAGTATCCGGCACTCCTTGCAGAAGTGGAGGTGCTGTGATGGCTGGACACGCTTTATTGTCGGCATCTTCCAGCCGCCGATGGCTGAACTGCCCGCCGTCCGCAAGGCTGTGCGAGAATTATGAGGACAAGAGCAGCGAGTATGCCCAGGAAGGCACAGACGCACACAGCCTGTGTGAACACAAATTAAAATCGATGCTTGGGATGGAATCCGCCAACCCGACCGAGGGGCTGTCTTTCTACAGTGAAGAGATGGAGCAGTGCGCCTGCGACTATGCCGCCTATGTGATGGAGCTTGTGGCGGAGGCAAAGAAGATATGCAAAGACCCGGTCGTGCTGATCGAGCAGCGGCTGGACTTCTCCCGGTTTGTGCAGGAAGGCTTCGGCACCGGAGACTGCGTGATCATTGCGGACGGGACATTGTACATTGTGGATTATAAGCACGGCAAGGGCGTGGAAGTCTCCGCTGTGGACAATCCGCAGATGATGCTGTATGCCCTGGGCGCGTTGGAACTTTTTGACGGCATCTATGACATCGACACTGTGCAGATGGCAATCTTCCAGCCGCGAAGGGACAATGTCAGCGTGTGCGTCATGGCAAAGGATGACCTCCTTTCGTGGGCGAATGGTGAGCTGGCAGAGAAAGCAAAGCTGGCCTATGACGGCGAAGGCAAATTTGCCTGCGGCGACTGGTGCCGGTTCTGCAAGGCGAAAGCCGCCTGCAGGAAGCGCGCCGAGTACAACCTGGAGATGGCGAAATATGATTTTGCCATGCCCGCCACGCTGGAGGATGCGGAAATCGTCGCCATCCTTGCCAGGACGGATGAACTGTCTGTCTGGGCAGCGGACGTGAAGGAATTTGCATTGCAGCAGGCGCTAAGCGGCATAAAGTACGACGGGTACAAGGTGGTGGAAGGCCGTTCCAACCGCAGATATACCGATGAGGCCGCCGTAGCGGATGCAGTCAAAAAAGCGGGCTTCAATCCCTACGAGGAGAAGCTGCTGGGTATTACTGCCATGACGGCGGCGCTCGGTAAGAAGAGGTTTGCGGACATCATCGAGAAAGCGGGACTGACCGAGAAACCCCAGGGCAAGCCGGCACTTGTGCCGGAGTCGGACAAGCGCCCACCGATGCACACCGCACAAGAAGATTTCAAGGAAAATTAAGGAGGCAAATCATATGGCAAACAATGTAAATAATCCGACAAAGGTAATCACCGGTCCGGACACCCGGTGGAGTTATTGCAACGCATGGGAACCGAAAGCAATCAACGGCGGTGAGCCGAAGTATTCTGTTTCGCTCATCATCCCCAAGTCGGACAAAAAGACAATCGCAAAGATTAAGGCGGCGATTGAGGCTGCATATCGCGAGGGCGAGGCAAAACTGAAGGGTAACGGCAGGAGCGTCCCTGCCCTCTCTGTTCTGAAGACGCCGTTACGTGACGGTGACACGGAGCGCCCGGACGATGAGGCATACGCAAACGCTTATTTCGTCAATGCAAACAGCACCACAGCACCGGGAATCGTGGATGCGGACAGACAGCCGATTCTGGAACGCTCCGAGGTCTACAGCGGCGTGTATGGAAGGGCAAGCATCAATTTCTATGCTTTCAACAGCAACGGCAACAAAGGCATCGCCTGTGGGCTGAACAACCTGCAGAAAATCCGTGACGGCGAGCCCTTGGGCGGCAAGTCCCGTGCGGAGGATGACTTTGCGGATGAGGATGACGAAGATTTCCTGTCCTGATCTGAATAAGTAGTGACTGCAGAGGGAGGTGGGGATACGTTCCATTGTGTGCGTTTCCCTGTCGCCCAAAGGTCAGTGAAAGGATACTTCCGCAGTTAATTGAACTCTGTGGATTGAACGTGCAGACCGATGTGGAAGCTAAAAAAAATTTCGTCCGACAGACCGTGAAATGACAACACCGTTGTTTCTGTTAAGGTGCGTGCAGTTAGGCTTGTCGATGGCAGATTTGGAGCTGCTGTCGATAGGCCTTATTAATGATATGTATGCAGAGAGTAGGAATGATGATTGTAAGTATGCGCAGGTTGCGACACAGGAGGATTTTGATAGGTTCTAAGAATATTTTTTTGAGAAATGCATAAAATATTCCCAACTTTATTCCCAATGTGTTATAATGATTTTGTTGGGAATAAAAGTTGGGAAAAGGATGATGATTTATGAATATTGAAAAATTAGTTTTAGATTTATGTGCATATGACGATGAACAGGAATGGTTTGAATTTAAAGAAAATTGGTTTCAGCCAGAAGTGTTGGGGGAATATATATCAGCATTGTCAAACGCAGCGGCATTTCATTATAAACCACAAGCATATTTTGTATGGGGTGTAAATGATGAAACCCATGAGATCGTGGGTACGACATTTAATCAGTATTGTGATCATAACAAAGAGCCATACCAAAATTTCTTGGCGAGAAATTTATCACCAAGTATCAACTTTTCATTCGAGGAAGGAACCATTGATGGTAAAAGGGTTGTTGTTCTGGTGATTCCTGCTGCTGAGGAGATACCAACGGCATTTAAAGAAAAACGATATATCCGTATTGGTTCTTCTAAAGCAAACTTGAAAGATTATCCGAAAAGGGAAATTCAGTTATTTAAGATTTTGGATGGAAGAGTTGAGACGATTGAGACATTACCGGCAAAATATCAAGAACTGACATTTTCCAAATTGTTTGGGTATTATGGTTCAAAAGGAATCGTGTTAAATGAAAGAACCTTTGAGAAGAATCTTGGATTAAGGAATAAGGATGGAGAGTATAATCTGTTGGCACAGTTGCTTTCAGATAATTCTCATTTTCCATTAAGGGTATCAATTTTTGAAGGAGAGACAAAAGGTTCCAATTTGTTTTCTGTAAGAGAATTTGGTAATAATTGTTTACTCTATACTCTGGACGAGGTTTTAAGATATGCAGATGTGTTAAATTTGATTCAGACAGATGAGAGCGAGCGTGTAGTGGAACGTCCGGAAACACCGCTGTTTGATAATAAGGCTTTTAGAGAAGCAATTATCAATGCTATTCTGCACAATTTGTGGATTAGTGGAAATGAACCGATGATTTCTGTATTCTCAAACAGAATTGAAATCTTATCGAGAGGAACATTGGCACCAGCACAGACTATGGAAGGATTTTTCCTGGGAGAATCAATACCGGTAAATGAAAAACTATCAGAGATCTTTTTGCAGTTGCATATCAGTGAGAAATCTGGTAGAGGGGTGCCTAAGATTATTGAAACTTATGGAAAGGAAGCGTTTACTTTCAGAGAAAATTCAATCGTTGTAACAATCCCGCTTCAGAAGATTAAAAAGGTTGGGAAAAAAGTTGGGGATAAAGTTGGGAATAAAAAAGGATTAAATTCAAGAAGGCAAAGAATTATTACAGAAATGAGAGATAATCCTAATATTACTACCAGCGAATTGCATCAAATACTAGGGATTAGTGAAACGGCAGTAGAAAATAATCTTACATTCCTGAAAGAGAATGGATATGTAGAAAGAATCGGTTCTAAAAAGACCGGTTATTGGAAAGTGCTTGAATAAGCTTGAAAATATATAAAAATGAGATGAAGCATCTATCAGAAATGGTAGGTGCTTTTATTATGCAAGGAAGTAAGGAAATGTACAGATTTGATATAAAAGAGATTTCAAAGGAAGCCGCTTTGGAAATGATTCAGAAATATCACTATTCCAATACTCTTCCAAAGATAAATAAATATTTTCTGGGGTTCTTTCTGGAGAAGAAACTGGTCGGTGTGGTTACACTTGGATGGGGCACAAGACCACGACATACCATACAGAGAATATTTCCGAGTCTGGATACAAAAGACTATCTGGAGATTGGGCGAATGTGTATGACGGAAGAGATGCCACGAAATAGTGAGTCCCAGATGCTGTCGCAACTTGTAAAGTGGATTCGGAAGAATATTCCAGAATTGAAGATATTGTTTACCTGGGCAGATGGAATGGTTGGTAAAGTTGGGTATGTGTATCAGGCATCTAACTTTATTTATGCCGGATATTCTGAGGGCGAAATGTATATGAAGGATGGCGTGAAGATTCATGTCCGACAGATGAAATCATTTCTTGTGCCGGAAGGACAGAGAGATGAGCGTATTACAGTCAGACCAACAGTAGAGCAGATGAGAAGATATAATATTCTCCATTTTAAGGGGAAACAGTATCGGTATCTTATGTTCCTGTGTGGAAAGCAGGAGAAAAAAAGGTTATTGGATGAGTGCCTGATTGATTTGGGACTTCCCAGACCAAAGGACAATGATTTGTCTTGTAGGGTTAAAGAGGTGGAAACAGGGAAATGGGTGGATTGCGATAAACCACCATATGTAACAGATGTAGACCAGAAAACAAAGGGTCTTGTGAATATTAGCGAATAGATAGATTTGACGGAGCAGAAATGCTTCTTTTTTTGTGCTCAAAAACGGGAGGTGAGAGGATAAATGGCAAGCAGAATACAGGGTATTACCGTGGAAATCGGTGGCGATACCACGAAACTTACAACAGCATTAAAGGGCGTGAACAGTGAAATCTTAAAGACAGCCAGTGAACAGGCCAATGCCGCTTTGGAACAGGGAACGATTAGCAAAGACCAGTATGACGCGCTCCAGAGGGAAATCATTGCCACGGAGCAGGCATTGGAAGATTTGGAAGAACAGGCGGAACAGTCTGCGGTGGCATTACAGAAGATTGCCAATGCCGGAGAGTCTTTGAAATCTGCCGGGGATAAGGTCACGGTTGTAGGTAAGAAGATGTCCGTGGTATCTGCCGGAATTGTGGCAGCGGGTACAGCTAGTACAAAGGCGGCACTGGATTTTGAAGATGCAATGGCGAAGGTATCTACCATTGCAGATGCCACGGAAGTTCCCATTGATGAACTGGAAAAGGCTATCTTGGATTTGTCCAACCAGACCGGTATCAGTTCCACGGAGATTGCGGATAACGTGTACAATGCCATTTCTGCCGGGCAGTCCACAGGGGATGCGGTCAATTTTGTATCCAATTCCACCAAACTTGCAAAGGCTGGCTTTGCAGAAGCCGGAGATGCACTGGATATTCTGACAACCATCTTAAATGCCTATGGCATGGAAGCAAGTGAAGTGACCAATGTATCTGATATGCTCATCCAGACACAGAATTTAGGTAAGACTACGGTTGCGGAATTATCTTCTGCAATGGGTAAAGTTATTCCGACTGCCAATGCCTATGGGGTACAGTTAGACCAGCTTTGCGCCGGTTATGCGATTATGACCGCAAACGGTGTTGCCACAGCGGAATCTACAACCTATATGAACTCCATGCTGAATGAACTTGGGAAGTCCGGTACAAAGGTGTCGGATATTTTGAAGGAGAAGACTGGAAGTTCTTTTGCAGAATTGATGAACAGTGGTTACAGTTTGTCGGAATGCTTGGCAGTCATTGAGGGAGCCGCTACAGAACAGGGGCTTGCCTTTGGTGATATGTGGTCAAGTTCCGAGGCGGCAAAAGCCGGTCTTATCTTACTGGGAGACAGTGCAGAAACCTTTAATGGAACTCTTGCAGAAATGCAGAACAGCACCGGTGCAACGGATACCGCATTTGGAAAGTTGAAGACCAATTCCTATACCATTCAGGTGGCAATCAATCAGTTAAAAAATACAGCGATTGAGTTAGGGAATGCGATTATGTCCGTGCTGGCACCGCTTCTCATGTCGCTGGCAGAGACGATTTCCAAATTGACCGCTTGGTTTTCCGGATTGAGTGACGAGACAAAGAGGTTTATTGTTATCATTGGAATGGTGGTTGCGGCGGTTGGTCCCGTACTGATCATTGTGGGTAAGATTATGAGTGCCGTGGGTACAATCATGACGGTGGTACCGAAACTTGCCGGAGTTATCAATACGGTAAAGACTGCTTTTGCGGCACTGAACACAACTATGCTTGCCAATCCGATATTCCTGATTATTGCAGCCATTACCGGACTGGTAGCGGCTTTTATTTATCTTGGGAATACCAATGAGGAGTTCAGGCAGTTTTGGATTGACTTGTGGGAGAACATCAAAGAGGTTGCCATTGCGGTATGGACTGCCATTAAGGAGTTCTTTGTATCTGCATGGGAAGCAATCAGCAATGCCGCCCAGACCATCTGGAATGGAATCAAGAATTTCTTTTCCGCTATCTGGGAGGGTATTAAAACGATATTTACCACAGTGCTGAATGTGATCAGTACGATAGTGACCACCTATTTCAATATTTATAAAACCAATGTTACAACCGTGTTCAATGTCATCAAGACGGTCATCACAACCGTACTGAATGCAATTAAGACGGTCATTACAACGGTATGGAATACGATAAAAACAGTATTTACTACAGTCTTAAATACCATCAAATCAGTGGTGTCCGGTGCATTTAATTCCATGTGGAATGGCATTAAGAACACGGTATCAGGCATTGTGAATACCATCAAGACAGGATTCAACAATGCAGTCAGCTTTATCAAGAATCTGGCATCTTCTGCATTCCAATGGGGAGCAGATATCATTCAGGGTATTGTGAATGGTATTAAGAGTTGTATAGGCAAGGTTAAGGATGCGGTAACGAATGTGGCGGAGACAATCCGTTCCTTCTTGCATTTCTCTGTTCCGGATGAAGGACCTTTGACCGACTATGAAAGTTGGATGCCTGACTTTATGAGTGGTCTGGCAAAGGGAATTGAGCAGAGCAAGGCAATGGTTACAAAGGCTGTGGAAGGTGTTGCCGGGGATATGGTCATCAGTCCGCAGATGGCTATGGCCGGAGTAGGATATGAGAATAGTCGCAATACGACTATTTCGCAGGAAAATCTATCCGGTATTATGTCTGCAATCACGGATGCACTTTCACAGATAAATGGACAGAATGGAGACATTGTAATTCCAATTTATCTGGGTGGAACAATGCTTGATGAAGTGATCGTGGATGCACAGCAGAGAATGAATTTAAGAAGTGGAGGAAGGTAAGATGGCATTTTTTGAATATTTGAAATTTGACGGAACGATCCTTCCTCTGCCCGATTCTTATGATGTGTCTTTGTCGGCGGTGGAAGCGGACAGCAGCGGAGAGACAGAAGCGGGAACCACACAAAGGGATGTTGTACGTCAGGGTGTGGTGAACATTTCTGTCTCATTTTCCGTGACAGCCAAATGGCTGAAAGCACTGACTGCTTATTCCAAACAGGATAAGTTGTCGGTGGATTATTTTGATACGGAGACAGCAGACATGAAGAATACGGAGATGTATGTTGAGGGATTTAAGGCGAAACTGGAAAAAGATACTTCTTATAAAGGTCTTTGGACAGTTTCTTTTACTTTGAAAGAATTTTAGGAAGACGGTGTTTGAATGTACCCGGTAAGTGAAGCATTCCTGTCAGCGGTGCAGGAGAACACAAGGAGATATTACTGGACTGGAAAGATTACCACGAAAACAGGAGTGGTACATGAGTTTTCCGAAAAAGAGATTGTAAAAGGAAGCGGATATATTTCTGCCCAGTGTTGTGGCAGTACGGAGATGGAACTTGGTACGGTGTATGCATCGGAAATGGGGATTACCTTATTTTTGAATGTGGACAGGTACACATTGGAAGATGCATTGGTGGAATTGTTCTATCATTTGGAATTGGATGATGGCTCATGGGAAGAAGTACCGATGGGGATTTTTGAAATCAGCGAAGCGAACCGGAAAATCAAGTGTCTGGAGATAAAGGCGTATGATTATATGCTCCGATTCGATGAGGCATTCAATGGTTTTGAAATGATTGGCAATGCGTATGATTTTATGGAACTTTGCAGTAAAGCGTGTCGTGTGGAACTTGCCCAGACAAGGGAAGAAATAGAAGCAATGCCAAATGGGGCAGAGGTGCTTTCTGTTTATACGGAGAATGACATAGAAACTTACCGTGACATGCTTTTCTATGTAGGACAGGTACTTGGCGGATTTTTCTGCATCAACAGATTTGGGAAACTGGAACTACGAAAGTATGGTGCAGAGCCGGTCATGGAGATTGGTAGCAGACACAGATTCACTTCCAGTTTTTCTGATTTTATCACCAGATACACAGCAGTAAGTTCCACGAACTTAAAAACGGAGATGTCAGAGTATTATGCACTGGAGCCGGATGATGGTCTTACCATGAATCTGGGGACAAATCCCCTGTTACAGTTTGGTGTGGATGAGACCAGAAAGGAACTTTGTACCAATATCCTGAATGACCTTGCAGTTATCAATTATGTACCATTTGATTCAGAAACCATTGGCAATCCGGCATTAGACCTTGGGGATGTACTGAAATTTTCCGGAGGTCATGCGGATGGGGCAAAGTTATCTGCGGTGATGTCCATGCAGATAAAGATTGGTGGGAAACAGACATTAAAAGGTGTCGGCAAAAATCCGAGACTGGCAAGGGCAAAGAGTAAGAATGACAAGAATATTTCAGGACTTCTGAATCAGATTGAAGAAAATAAGACAGCAGGAAAAATTGGCATTCATACCTTTACCAATGCCAGTGCTTTTTCCGTTTCGGATACAGATACAAAGATTATTTCCATTGAATTTGCAACCAGTGAGGAAGTCATGGCGCAGTTCTTTGGTTCGGTGATTGTGGATGTGAAAGCAGATCCTGTGGAAAAAAGCGTGACAGCAAAGACCAGTCTGGTGATACCGGCTGTGGATGTAACAGCAGTTGTTACACAGACCGAGGGCGAAGAAACAGAAGAGGGTACAACGGAAGAAGGTACAGAGCCGGATGTTATTGGAAACACGAAAGAGCAGACCATAGAATTGGAAGTGCCTGTGGCGTGGAATGAGGATGGCATGGCAGTTGCCCATTTTATATTTGAGTTCAATGATGTGGTTATTGACATCCATCAGCCGGAAGAAACCTGGCATTCCGGCAGACATACCATCATGCTTTATTATCCCATTGACCATGTAGTTGCCAATTACAGGAACATTTTTAATGTTTACATGAGGATGGAAGGCGGCACTGGGAACGTGGAGACAGGAAATTGTCTGGCGACCATTACCGGACAGTCTATGGGAGCCGGAGAAGCATGGGATGGAGAAATCAGGATTGAAGAAAAGATTGCTGCATTTTCTGTGGGAACGGTTACGAGGGCAGTTGGTCTTAGCGATAGCGTCAGCTTCAAGATTGATGAAACTATGAGAAGAGCATACGCAGATGTGCTTACGGAAAGAATTAAAATCGGTGCTTTTGCAATGCCGATAGAAACGGAGGGCTAAATGAAGTTAAAAGGAACTATGGTATTGGAACTGACCGATACGAATACAGGAGAAGTGGAGCGTGTGGAAGAAACCAACATGCTTACCAATGCAGTAAACCATATTTTGGGGTTAAACCCGATGGGGATTTTTTATGCTGCCAGTGGTGAATATGATGAACATGTGCTGTGGAATGATGTACTTCTGCCGATCTGTCCGAACATGATCGGCGGCATTCTTCTTTATTCCGAGAGACTGGAGGAAGATGTGGAAAATATTTATCCGTCCACAGCAAAGCTGCCGGTGGCGTATGCCAGCAATGATGCCAATGCGACTGCCAGTGTGGCAAGGGGTAGCATGAACCTGACGGAGAGTAAGGTGTTGGATAACGGGTATCGTTTTGTCTGGGAGTTCACGCCCAGTCAGGGAAATGGAACGATTGCAGCGGTGGCACTGACTTCTGCCCTGGGTGGAAAGAATGTATATGGGGATAGTGTCGCTTCAGACACAACATTTTTGGTGCTGAAAAGGGTAACATTGGATGAAATGGAATAGGAAGAAATGACAAACATTTACAGTGCCGTGGAAGTGGATTTTGAAAAAAATGTGTTGTACAGCATCCGTTTTCAGGATGCTTCCGTTATCATTCGCAAGAAAAAACTTCCGGTATTTACGGTTGGAATCAATGACAGGTTAAATGACATGACCTGTACTCTGGTTGAAGAGAAGGTGCTGACATGCAGTACCTTTGCTTTCCTTGGCAGTTACACACCGTATGGAAACTTCTTTGATGGTCAGGATGGCTATTGGTATGGATTTGCCAATCAGGGTAATTCTTCCGGGGATGCTACCATGTACTGGATTAAGATTAAGAAGGATGATTATTCCTTTACCGAAGGTGTGTGGACTTTATCCAACGCACACTTACAGGCTGTGGGAAGTTTCAAGGTGGATACCTTTGTGGAGAGAACCAACAGGGGAGTCATCCGAAATGGCTATCTGTATGTCCCGGCATACGAACTTACCGGTATTTACAAAATCAATGTGAATAATTCAGCGGATGTGACCTTTATTGAGTTTGGTTTTGAATCGGAGGGAACTGCTTTGTCCGGTTCCGGCACCGGGGCAACTTACATTGTATTGGTGAATGACCTGATTATCGGTTGGGATTATCAGATTAAGCCGGATGATACAGTGGTGCAGACAGCCGGAAGCAAAAGACTTCTGTATGCGGGAACACCGTTGTTCCAGTATAAAGAGTTTGTGACAGCATGGGGTGGAAATTATGGTTCAGATTACCACAGTACATTTCTGGTGACTCCATATCTGGCAAGCATCAACAATCTGGATTCGGCGGTCATCAAAAATACGGATAAGACAATGAAGATTACCTATGAACTGACAGAGGTAACAGAATAATTTAATCACAGGGAGCTTTGGCAATGGTGCTAAGGCTCCTTTTCATATGCACAAAAAAAGAAAGCGAGGTAAAAGGTTATGAAAGAATTTTGGAATGTGATTCAGATGGTGTTCACTGCGGTGGGCGGATGGCTCGGATATTTTCTGGGCGGTTATGATGGTCTCCTGTATGCACTGGTGGTGTTTATGGTGGTGGACTATATCACAGGTGTCATGTGTGCAGCTTCCGATAAGAAGCTGTCCAGTGCTGTGGGATTCAAGGGTATCTGTAGGAAGGTACTTATTTTGATGTTAGTGGGCATTGCAAATCTTCTGGATGTACAGGTCATTGGAACGGGTGCAGTATTAAGGACTGCGGTAATTTTCTTCTATCTGTCCAATGAAGGCGTGTCTTTACTGGAGAACGCGGCACATCTTGGCTTGCCGATTCCGGAGAAGTTAAAGGCAATCCTGGCACAGCTCCATGACAGGGCAGAAAGTGATGGTGATGACAATGAAATTGGTTAAGAGTATTCTGACGAAGAATCCGTGCTATACAGCCGGAAAGAAGATTACAGTAAAGGGGCTTATGCTTCACAGTGTAGGGTGTCCTCAGCCGAGGGCATCCGTTTTTATTAACAGTTGGAACAGGGCAGATTATGACAATGCCTGTGTCCATGCGTTCATTGATGGAAATGATGGCACTGTGTACCAGACACTTCCGTGGAATCACAGAGGATGGCATGGCGGCGGTGCTTGCAACAATACCCATATCGGTGTGGAGATGTGCGAACCGGCTTGTATCAAATATACTGGTGGTTCCACATTTACCTGTTCCGACAAGGCAACTGCAAGGGCGGTTGCAAAGAGAACTTATGAAGCGGCTGTGGAACTGTTTGCCATGCTTTGTAAGGAGTATGACCTGAATCCTCTGGCAGATGGCGTGATTGTCAGCCATGCAGAAGGTCATAAAAGAGGTATTGCGAGCAATCATGGAGATCCGGAACATCTCTGGAAACAGCTTGGTATGGGGTACACAATGGATGGATTTCGTAAGGATGTAAAAGCTGCCATGAAAGAAAAAGTGTCAGGAACACAGGCAACAGCATTTGCCAATCTTTCCGAACAGGAAGTGATTGCAAAGGTAGGGGCATTGTTTACTGCTGATCAGAAGAAAAGTGGTATCCTGGCATCTGTTTCTCTGGCATAATTTATTCTGGAAAGTGGATACGGTAAGAGTGAGCTTGCCCAGAATGCCAATAACTGTTTTGGCATGAAGAAATCTTTGTCCGGTAATACATGGAGTGGTTCAGTGTGGGATGGAAAGTCTGTGTACAAAAAGCAGACAAAAGAACAGAATGCAGATGGTTCTTATGAAACCATTACAGCAGATTTTCGTGCATATCCTAACGTGGAAGATTCTATTGCAGACCATAGTGCCTATCTGCTTGGTGCCATGAATGGCAGTAAGAAAAGATATGAGGGCATTGCGGGAATGACAGATTACAAGAAAGTGGTGCAGCTTATCAAGGATGGTGGGTATGCCACATCCCTTACGTATGTGGAGAAGCTGTGTTCCATCATCGAAAAGTGGAATCTGACACAGTATGATGTGAAAGAGACTGCTGTAGAACCGGAGAAGTGGTATCGTGTTCGTAAGACATGGGCAGATGCTAAGAGTCAGAAGGGTGCCTATAAGGTACTGAAGAATGCCAAAGCATGTGCAGATAAGAATGATGGCTATTCTGTTTATGACTGGAATGGAAATGTGGTGTATGCGCCATCAAAGACATCCGAGCCGGAACAGAAAAAGGTTTCTTACCGTGTGCGTGTCAGCATTAAGAACCTGAATATCCGAAAGGGACCTGGTACGAATTATGATAAGACCGGGAAGTACACCGGTATTGGAGTGTTTACGATTGTGGCGGAAGCAGATGGTGAGGGAGCAACGAAATGGGGCAAGCTGAAAAGCGGTGCCGGATGGATTAGTTTGGATTATGGAAAGAAAATTTAAGATGTAGTGGATTGACCTGTGGGTGCTGTTGTGGTGCTCGCAGGTCTTTTTTTGTTTCAAAGGGCAAAATTTGCCCTTTGGATTGCCCTTTGAACTTTCAAAGTATCAGAAACGGTGTTCCAAAGGTTCATTTTGATACTTTGAAAAGATAGGAAAAGGTATTATAATAGGCTGTAGAATTTGAAGTTGAGGAATAAGTATATGGTACGAATAGTGGATGCATGTGAAATTATTCAGTTTGCTTTACAAAATGGTATAAAAGTGTATTTGGATGGTGGTTGGGGTGTCGATGCACTTCTTTGTAGAGAAACAAGGATACACAATGATATTGATTTATTTGTTGAAATGAAAAATTATCATGATTATATCCGTATAATCAAGGAAAATGGATTTGCAGAAGTGAATATGGAATATACAACAAATAATCATACTGTCTAGACGGATGATAAGCAAAGAATGATTGATTTGCATTGTTTTGCATTTTCAGATGAGGAGATTTTATATAATGGAGACACATTTCCATCAGAGACTTTTTCTGGACAAGGTAAAATAGGAGATATAACTGTTTCATGTATTGATCCATTAAGTCAGGTAATGTTTCATTTAGGATATGAGCATGATGAAAATGATGTACACGATGTATTATTATTGTGTGCGGAATTTGATATAGTAATACCAGATGAATATAAACAAACGTAGAATTTGAAGTTTCTTCATTGATTTTTTTAAATAATTATAGTACAATGACAAAGGTTCATCGGAGGAACTGTAAGACGTAATTACAGCGCCGGATAAGATGTCGCATAAGGACTTTTGTCGGAGGGCGAGCGCAGCGTAAGGGGCGACGCCAGATAAGACAACTGCTTTGTGCGGAACATCTTATCTGGCGTTTTTTATTTTTAAGGAGGAAAAGTATGGATTTTATTACTGGTGATATCAAACAACTTTATCGCAAATTTTTGAACGCTTCAATGGCAAGTGCTATGGTCATGTCAATTTACAGCTTTGTAGATACCATTGCTGTCGGTCAATCGGAAGGGCCTGTGGGTGCGGCGGCTATGGCAGTTATTACACCTTTGTATGGAGTGCTGATTTTTCTTGGCATCCTGTGCGGTGTTGGCGGCTCTGTGCTGTATGGAAATGCCCGTGGCGAAGGAAAAGAGGAAAAAGCGAATGCTTTATTGTCTGTATAATGGGGTTAAAACCCTCGCCTTAAGGCGAAACCTTTAGGTCAACCCCATATCTTCAAGTTTAGAAAAAGTAAAAATAGAGATACTAAACTTGAGGTGAACAATATGTAGCATTATAGAAAATCGTCACATTGTACGTATGACATTAAATATCACTAGGTATGGATTACAAAATATAGAAAACCGGTAATTACTGGGAAGATAGCAATAAGGACAAGGGAATTAATCCGGATCATCTGTAGCAGTAATGATGTTGAAATACTGGCAGGACATATAGGAGCAGACCATATCCATATGTTGGTGTCCGTTCCGCCACACTTATCAGTAAGTAAATTAGTGCAATATATAAAAGGTAATACATCCAAAAAATTGCAAATGGAATACAAAGAATTAAATAAACAATTTTGGGGTCAGCATTTGTGGGCAAGGGGATACTTTGCAGCAAGTAGCGGAAATGTGACGGATGAAATTATCAAAGAATATATCCGAAATCAAGATTTGCAGGAGAAGAACAGATCCGATAACTTTGAGATAGGATAAAAGTAGGGAACAAGAGAAAAGATTAGAGCGGAGACAGCTTTAGGCTGCTTTAGCAGCAAACCGAACCTACCGGCTTTAGCCGGTAGTGGTTCAGTTACCGCAGCCGCAGGATTGATGCTGTTTCTGATCCTTTTAGTGTGGATCATTTTTGCATTGTTTCATCAGCAAATTTTCACTTTCTTTGGTGCTGACGCGGAGTTGATGCCCAAGATAATGGAATATGCCCGCTGGCTGATCTGGTTTCTCCCAGTGTTCATTCTTCCGACCTTTATCAGTTCCTTTATCCGCAACGACGGTGCACCGGGGCTTGCTATGGCAGCGGTCATCATCGGCGGCTGTGTTAATATCTTTGGTGATTGGTTCTTTGTATTTCCGTTGGGTATGGGCATGACAGGTGCGGCAATCGCTACCGTTTTGGGAACCAGCGTTCAGGTCATCATTATGTGCATACACTTCTTCACAAAGAAATGTACTCTCCGTTTTGTAAAGCCCAATCATGTGAAGCCTGCAATTTGTCAGACGTTTGGTATTGGTTTTGGTGCCAGTGTTCTTGACCTTGGAACCGTTATTTTATCCATCATTATGAATAATCAGATCATGCGCTACGGGGATACCAATGCCTTGGCTGTTTATGGCGTTGTTGCCACGATCATATCTTTGTTCCAAGCGCTGTACTGCGGTGTAGGACAGGCAATCCAGCCTATTGTTTCTGCAAACTGCGGAGCTATGCAAGCTGACCGTATCAAGCAGGTATGGAAAATGTCTCTTACTACAGTAATTGTATTGGGTATTGGTTTTACAGCGGTTGGCGAACTGTTCCCGACACAGATCGTAAGATTGTTCATGGATGTAACATCGGAGGTTCTGGCGGCAGCTCCCGGAATCATCCGTCCGTTCTTCCTGTTGTTCCTGTTCCTTGGAATCACAGTATTGGCAACCTATCATTTACAGTCTATAATGCATGGCACTATGTCTATGGTCATAGCAGTTCTGCGAAGCGTGGTGTTTGTGCTACCATTATTCTTGGATATAACCGGTGTATGGATTGCAATGCCAATTTCTGAATTCATTGTAGCAGTAGTTGCATTGTTATATATTTATAAGCGCACCTAAAAGTACAGGACAATGATAGTCCTATCAACAATTTATTAGAGAACAGAATCTTTCAGTTTCATGAATTAAATATGATGCAATATGAACCGATTGGTGTAATATCCGGTCGGTTCAATTTTTTTGTATCAGAGGTTAAAATCCTCATCATTTCCTTTGCCTGTGACATAGGAGGGAATCCCTCACTATGTTTTGGAGGTGGCGGATATGAGTAGCCATGACAGCGTAAATATCAGTCAAGAGGAAATTGACAGAACTGCTCGCATCAATATGGAAGTGTGTGCGGCATTTGTGGCAAGAATGATTCAGAAATATGGGCAAGAGGTACTGGCGGAAATTGAAGAATTGAAGGCAAAAGAGAATACGAACGAACAGTAAAATGAGCCGGTTACATTTTTTTTGTAATCGGCTCATTTTACCCGCTGACGCAATCGAAAAAGTGCGTTATATTTTAGATCCAGACACGAAAGACGAACAATCGTTGAGCAACCAAAAAAGGGGATATGATGAGAAAGAAAAAATGTTATATATACACCAGAGTATCCACAGCGGCTCAGACAGAAGGGTACAGTCTGGAGGCACAGGCAGAAAGGCTTCGTGAATATGCAGAATACAGAGATTTGCAGATTGCTGGGGAATATAGTGATGCCGGTAAATCAGGAAAAAGCATTAAGGGAAGACCGGCATTTCAGGAGATGTTGGATGACATCGTAAATGGGAAAGATGATATTTCTTATGTACTGGTCTTCAAATTATCCAGATTTGGAAGAAATGCCGCAGATGTTCTTAAGTCTATGCAGTTACTAAATGATTATGATGTGGATTTGGTATGTGTGGATGATGCGATAGATAGTTCCACTCAGGGCGGAAGACTTACGCTGGCAATTTTGTCAGCAGTGGCAGAAATTGAGAGGGAGAATATAACCGTACAGTTTAATGCTGGAAGGATGCAGAAGATTTTGGAAGGCGGATGGCCGGGAGGTCCAACGCCATACGGGTATAGAAATGTCAAAAAGAAGATGCAGATAGAACCGACAGAAGCAGAGGTTGTCAGAAAGATATATGAACTCTTTCTTATGGATGGAATGAAAACAACTTCTGTGGCAGTTTATATGAATGAACATGGGTACCGAAGAATAGTTAAAGGACAAGAGAAACCTATTACTTATGAATTTGTTTCAAATGTTTTAGATAATCCATTTTATTGTGGAAAACTTCATTTTGGAAAAAGAAGTAAGAAACAAGACGTCATGATTATTCAGGGTGTGCATGAAGCAATTATATCTGAGGAAACATGGAATAAAGTTCAAGAAAAAAGGGCGGCTATTTCATATAGGCAAAAAAAGATTGATGATCCTGAAAGAATCAGTATTCTGTCAGGGCTGGTGAAATGTCCGTTGTGTGGTCGTGGAATGATTGCTACAAAAAATAAGCATGTGAATAAGAACAAAGGCGGTCATTACAAGGTCATTCATTATTATGCCTGTGGTCATTACAGACGTGCGAATGGTCGGGAATGTTCCAATAAGCATACACATAATCAGGCAAAAATTGATTCAAGTGTCTTTGAAATTTTTTCCGGGATTACAACAACGCCAGAGTATCAACAAATGATTGCTCAGGTGTTAGGTAATCAACCCTCTGTGGAGAAACTGGAAACAGCTCTGAAATGTCTGCGAAAGCAGATAAGAGGCTATGAAACAAAGAAACGGAAATTGGGAGAAGCATTGGATTCTCTGGACATTTTGAGTGAAGATTATGATGTGGAATACGAAAAGATTCAGGCTGAAATGGAAGGGATTTATGACAGAATCGATGATGCGGAGTCTACGATGGTATCCATCAAAAAGAAACTGTCAGCCGCAAAAGATGGGATACGATCTGTAGAAAAAGTAAAGGAATTGGTGGAGCACATGCAACTGTTATTTCCTAAGATGACATGCGAGGAACAAAGAGCAATGTACCGGATGTTTATAGAACGGATTGATGTTTACCCGGAAGAGCAGAAAAATGGAAAAGTGATTAAAAGCATCACATTCAAATTTCCTATTTATTATGAAGAGTATGAAACGATACCTACTAAAACACCGGATGAACAGATTGGATTTGTTTTGGATTGTAGTTCGTTAGGATTGACTGTGGCAGAGGCAGAGGCAAAAGCAACGTATGTGGAAATAAAAGCATATATATAGCACAAATTAAAAGAAAATACGGATTGTCTTTGGGAACGAATTACAATTTGTCCAAAAAAGAAAATGCAAAAGTTCCGACCTGTCCAAAAGAGAAAGAGGCATATATCATAGATGCCCTGAAACATTTTAGGATGTTGGATATGTCGGTAGAAATGGAGGCGTAGCAAATGCAGAATAAAAGAGTGAAATGTTATATATACATCAGGGTATCAACTGCAATGCAAGTGGATGGGTATAGTTTGGAAGCCCAGAATGACAGGCTTACAAAATATGCAGAATTTCAAGGTATGGAAGTGGTAAAGGTGTACTGTGATGCCGGTAAGTCCGGAAAGAATATTACAGGCAGACCGGAGTTTACACAGATGCTTCAGGATGTGGCAGATGGTAAAGATGATGTGAATTATATTCTGGTTTTCAAATTATCACGTTTCGGAAGGAATGCTGCAGATGTGTTAAATTCCTTGCAATATATACAGGATTTTGGTGTAAACCTTATCTGTGTGGAAGATGGGATTGATTCATCCAAAGATTCCGGTAAACTGACCATTACGGTTCTGTCTGCGGTTGGTCAATCCGGAAGAAGCTGAACTTGTAAAAATCATATATCAGAAATATGTATATGAAGATATGGGGTTAGATACCCTCGCAAGTTTTTTAAATGAGCGTGGTTATAAAAAGAAGAAAAACCGAAAATGCGAACTGGATTATTTCACGAGGGGAATGATAAAAAATATCTTGGACAATCCGGTATATGTCGGAAAAATTGCATATGGTAAGAATGTTACCGAAAAGGTAAAGGGCACCAGAGACGAATACAGGAGAGTGAAAAGCGACGAGTATCTTCTGGCGGACGGTATCCATGATGCCATCATTGATGAAGAATTATGGATGACCACCAGAGTAAAGAGAAAGGCAACTGGTGTGAAATGGAATAAAACACACAGCTTAGAGCATGAGCATATTTTGTCCGGCATTATTAAGTGCCCGATATGTGGCACCGGACTTAGCGGCACTGTTCGACGTAGGAAAAATAAGAAGACGGGAGATTATGTTGATGATTTTTATTATCGCTGTCAACACAGGCATAAAATTGATGATGAACATTTCTGCAACTTCCAGCCTTCCTTGAATCAGGATGAATTTAACCATGAAATAGAACAAGTGATTTTGGACATGGTAAATCATGACGGATTCCGCAAATTTGTTGAGGAAAAGTTAAATACCAAAGTGGACGTGAGTGCTTTGGAAGAAGAACGGGAGAGAATACGGAAACTGCTCAGACAAGTCTTGGGCGCAAAAACGAAGCTCACAGATATGCTTGATAAACTGGATGTGATGGATAAGCATTATGACCGAAAGTATCAGGATATGCATGACAGACTGGATAATCTGTATGATAAGATTTCGGAGTATGAAGACAGCATTGCAGATATCACAGCAAGGATTGAGGCAGTGTACGGGAACCAGATTACAGGAAAACAGATATATGACATTCTGGTACATTTTGAAATGATGTACTATAAAATGACGGACCTTGAAAAGAAAGAATTTATGAAAGACTTCATAAACAGTATTGAACTTTATCCAGAAAAGATGGATAATGGAAGCATCGTGAAACAGATAAACTTTAAGTTTGGTGTTTATTATGAAGGGCAGGAAACTATGGATATTCGGTTGCTCAACGAAAAAACAGTCGAATGTGTGGTGGGAATGCAAAGGAAACATATCTAGAAATCCTTTATTTTAGGCAGTTTTACAGGCATTTTGTGTTTGTAAAAGATGAGGAGGGGAATCGGAATAAAAGGATGGAGAAGTATTTTGAGGTTTCGGCGGTGGTTGATGTGGGGTGTGGGGATACAAAAGATTTATTAGAATGATTTTAATATATAGAAATCAGTGATAGTTTCCACGATTTTGCTGAGGTTAGCAAAATCGTGGAGGCAGGGGCAGCAAATGAGCATGTAAAGAATTATGAACTAATAAAATATATTTACATGTTGTTGTTTTGAGAAGTAATCAAAATACCAGACTGAGAGATTTTTTGATATATATCTTAGCAAAACTGCAGTATAAAAACAATAAGGTAGAATTGTTGAAAGCTGTGCTGGATGCCACTTCAAAGAAATGGGGTTCAACAGATACATTTCGAGTATGCTAACGATATAAACTTTGATGAAGTCTGTGATGTTGGGGTTCAGAACGATGAATTTTTGTATTGGAGGTTGAGAGAATGGCAGAATTTTTTATTAAGTATGGGGAGAAAGAACATCTTCAACAGATTGTTGATGGAAAGTTAAGGTTCACGCCATCGCAAACATATATAAAAATAGAGGAAAAGCAGCATAATAAGGGTCAAGGTGATCTGCTTGAAGGCAGGATGAAGATAAAAATTGAGGGTGCCAGAATGTACCATCCTGAAACAAATGAGTATCTTGGAACTTTACCTAAAAGTACAGTTGTTATCTCAATTCAAGATGTATCCAATATGCCGATTTTTTGTTTATCTTATTATGGCGAGGAATCAATAGTAGATGTAGAGGGACTTACAACAATTGATATTGATGCTGAACATATAGATGGTGTAAAAAAGGATTTTCTGAAAGCTACGCATGCATTAATATTGTTTGAACCAGAGAAGTTCATATCATCAGTTGAAAAAATTGAAGGAAAGCATTTTGTTAGCGGTGAAATAAAATACTATGACTATGATATGATGTTGGGGTCAAAAGCCCCCTAATATAGCACCTTGAAAACTTCACACAGATTCCCATCAACCGCCAAATGTGGTATACTATATCTATCAGAGAAAGGCGGTTGATAAATATGTCATTTAGAGCAAATTCCAGCCAACAGATATCTTTCACCGACAGCTTTAACGGACTTACTTCCCGGGAGCAGAAAGCCCTGGAGAACTCCTGGGCAAAGACATTTGCTGAAGACATCTTTCCTTCCATAAATGAGGAGCCTTTCCGTGCGCTGTATTCAGACAGCGCTTCTAGGCCGAATAC
>VIQU02000048.1 GCA_010206225.2 Lachnospiraceae bacterium MD308
ATGTTGTCTATTATTTAATTATCAAGGTCCTCTTCTCATCAAGGTCCTCTTCTCTCTGTCTCAGCGACAGCTTATTAACAATATCATATCAGTATCTCTTTGTCAATACCTTTTTTGATATTTTTTTCTTCCCTCCCCCTCTAACCTCCATTGCCTGTATGCTGCAATGCCTTGTTTTCAGGGAATTCCGCTGCGTCCGCCGCAGCGAAATTTATAATATCAGCTTTTCCCCTCCCTGTCAATACCTTTTTTCTATCTTTTTCCTCCTTTTTTTACACCATTTTCCTCTAATACTATATTTTGTGCTTCCTCTCCTAAATCTATACAATATGGCAAGATACGATTCAGCTAAACTGCGGGATGACTTAAAAGCCGGAAATTTCCGAAACCACAATTATAACTCCATAACATTACACATTATCCAGCAGAATCTTTCGTTCTGGTGCAGGGAATTCTTCATTAATGATCTCCATATCTTCTTTATTTAATGTAATATCCCATACCTTTGCATGCTCTAACACATGCTCTTTTTTCTTGCTTATCGGTATTGCAATCACCGAATCCCTGTGCAGAACAAATGCAAGCATAAGCTTCCTTCTCACTTTCTCTGGTATGCAGATCTTCACCCAAAAACCATGTTCCCATACCAAGCCTTGGCATAAATGTCCCATTCTCTAATTGTATATATTTCTCCATTTTTCTCATCCTACAATCACAAAATATCGTTGCAAAACGCCCTGTGTTACTGTTCTAATATTCGCTCCAAGTTACTGCAAATTTGATAATACTCAGATAACGTATAAACTATAATCACAGTATAGCCAATTTTTGATGACGAAATAACGATAATTGACAGCAAACAAACAGACATGCTAATATCTACTTACGGTTCACATGCTGAAAACACATTTTGCGAATGGCGCGAAGTGAACGCGAACACATTATCCTCAAGGAGCCTTTATATGATCACTACCGTAAGCAAATCCCTCGCCCAACAGATTGTAAACACCGTCCACGACATCTGCGGCCGCGACATTAACTTCATCAATAAAAAAGGAATCATCTTCGCCAGCACTAACGAATACCGTATCGGTACTTTTCATGAGATTGGCAAGGAAGCTGCCGATACTCAAAAGACGATCGAGGTCACGGAAAATGATAATTACAAGGGAACAAGCTGCGGTGTTAATATCCCAGTCACCCACAATGGGCTGCTTATCGCAGTCATCGGCATCAGCGGCAATCCCGATGAAGTCCGCAGCTTTGCTCACTTAGCGGAGCGGATTACCAGACTCCTGATTCGAGAACAAGAACTTGGCGGAACAGCGCACACACTGTCCGAAAAAAAACGTTTCCTTTTAAACTGCCTGACCTCCGAAAGCCTTGACAAAGCGGAATACGTTCTCTCCGCACTAAAAGATTTTCAAATAGATGAGAATTCACCAAAACGGATAATCATACTCAGACTCGCTGCCGCGAATCCTTCTGTCACTTTATCATCCGTTGAAAATAAGATCACCCGGCTGTTCGGCCGCCTGAACATTACTCTTTTTTGTGATTATTATCCGGACAGATTCATCGCCCTAGCGGACGATCAGACAATCCGCGAAAATATAACAGTCCTCGAAAACTTTTCCGCAGATAATCAGGATATCCTGCAAATCGGAATCGGGCGCGCAGAAAATATCTATCAGCTAAACTCCTCCCTTCACACCGCCCAGACCGCTCTGGAAAATGCTTCTATAGATAAGACATCCCTTTCCGTATTTGACGAACTGACACTGGAGATCATATTGAGCTCTGTTCCAAAGGACAGCCGCAGACAGTATCTTACAAAAGTGATTTCCGTACTTTCTGATAAAGATATTCAGCTGCTGCGCGTTTATTATGAAGAGGGACAATCCTTAAGCCAAACCTGCAAAAGGCTGTTTCTCCATAAAAATACGCTACAGTACAAGCTGAACCGCATACACCGTATGTGCGGATTTAATCCAAGGAAATTTAAAGATGCTGTTATTTTATATCTGGCAGTCAGGATGAATACTCTTTAACGTATTCACACAATTATAGTTTTCTTAGTAATGAACATTGTTATATATACTAACCAAAATGCATTTTATTTTATTAATATTAGTATATATAACATATTTTTTTCTTAGAAAAATGCTATACTTGTAAAAAAGAACTGATAAAAAATATACGGAGGAATATTATCATGAAAGTTGTTATCGCAATTGATTCTTTAAAAGGAAGTCTTTCTTCTATCGAGGCAGGAATGGCAGCAAAAGAAGGGATCCTGAAAGCAAAGCCGGATGCAGAAGTAATCGTTAAGCCGTTGGCTGACGGCGGAGAGGGTACGGCCGATGCTCTTATTGAAGGTTTAAACGGGGAACGGATAGACCTTACCGTTACAGGTCCGATGGGCTCTCCCGTTTCCTGCTACTATGGATATATAAAAGAAAGTAGTACCGCTATTATGGAAATGGCATCTGCCGCTGGAATTACTCTTGTCCCGGATGAGGAAAAAAATCCGCTTCTTGCTACCACCTACGGCGTCGGCGAGATGATCGCAAATGCGATGGAATTAGGATGCCGGAATTTTATCATCGGTATCGGCGGAAGCGCTACAAACGACGGCGGTATCGGTATGTTAAAAGCTCTTGGATACGAATTTTTTGATAAAAACGGTGAAGATGCAGGCGAGGGAGGACAGGCCCTTGCAAAGGTTTCCTCCATCAATACAAAAAACCGAAATCCTCTTATTTCTGAATGCACATTCCGTATCGCTTGTGATGTGAATAACCCTCTTTGCGGTGAAAACGGAGCTACTTATATCTATGGTCCGCAAAAAGGTGTTACCGATGGTTTTAAAGCAAACCTTGACGCAGGAATGGCAAACTTTTCAAAGGTTACCGCCGCTGCGCTTGGACATGATGATTCCAAGATCGCAGGTGTCGGCGCTGCCGGCGGTCTTGGCTTCGCATTTTTAAGTTATATCGGCGCAGAACTTACACCAGGAATTGAATTGATCCTTAACGCAGTTGGTCTTGAAGATGAATTAAAGAATGCAGATATTGCAGTTACCGGAGAGGGCCGTTTAGATCATCAGACAGCAATGGGGAAAGCGCCTGTGGGGGTTGCGCGTCTTGCAAAACAATATGCTGCAAAGGTTGTCGCATTTGCAGGAGCTGTTACAGAAGGCGCCGTCGCGTGCAACGATGCAGGAATTGATGCATTTTTCCCTATCATTCGTGGGATTACTACATTAGAGGAAGCGATGAATAAAGAAAACGCCCATAAAAATATGGCTGCGGCCACAGAACAGGTTTTCCGGCTTCTTTAAATCATTTTCCTTTTTCCTGTGTAAACGGTAGATTACTATTGCTAATCTGTGTCCTGATTTCCAAAAAAGGAAACCTTGAAATTCTTCAAGGTTTCCTTTTTTTAACGGAGAAAGAGGGATTTGAACCCTCGCGCCGGTCACCCGACCTACACCCTTAGCAGGGGCGCCTCTTCAGCCTCTTGAGTATTTCTCCAAACAAGAGCATTATACTAAAGCTTATGCTCATTGTCAATCCTTTTTTTCATATACTATTCAGTCCGCCCTTGTACAGCCTGATCTGTTTAGACTTTTTTCTCTTTTTAGGAACTTCGCGCAATCTTAACAATATATTCTGCCAGCTCTTTTCTTAGGATAATATGCTCCGGCAATCCAAATTGCCATACTATCTCACTGATATACGGTCTTTTCAGCATACTTTCCTCCAGCAAAGCACTGTCACTGAATACTTCTTTTGGTTCTGTGACCTTTAGAAGATTTTTATGGGCCATTACAAATACCTTATCAAAATTATTTACCACAAATTCCATATCATGTGTAATGGTAATGATCGTCTTACCTTTTTCCTTTAATTCTTCTATCATGTTTTCAAGAATCCTGATACCCCTTATGTCCTGTCCTGCCGTCGGCTCATCCAACACGATTATTTCCGTATCCATCGCAATTACGGAAGCAATCGTAACAAATTTTCTGATTGACAGCGGAAGATTATAAGGATTTTCCTCCAGTTCATCTGACAGCCCTACAAGCTTTGCCGTATACTCTGTCAGTTCCTTTACTCTTTGAGCATCATATCCGAGTACGCTTGGCCCGAATTCTATTTCCTGTCTAACTGTATTATGAAATATCTGATCATCCGGATTCTGGAAAACATACCCTGTCTTTCTGGATAATCTTGCTGTTGTAAAATCACATGTGTCCATTCCGTCAATGACGACTTTACCAGACGTCGGTTTTAAAAGTCCGTTCATCATCTTTACCATCGTCGTCTTACCTGCGCCATTCTGACCGACAATAGCGATATTTTCACCTTTTTCTATATGAAAATCAATATCTTCAACAGCTGAAAATCCATTCGGATAAGTAAAGCTTACATTATTAAATTCTATTAACGACATAGTTATCCCCTACCTTCCAATTAAATTTTTTAACTGTTGTGCCATTTCTTCTTTTGTTATGATCTTTTCATCAACCGAAATACCTTTTTTTTGCAGTTCATCCGCTAAAAGCACTGTCTGGGGCAGATCAATCCCTTTTTCTATAAGAGAAAGATCTGACAAAACTTCATGCTTTTCTCCACTCCTTATCACACATCCATTTTCCAAAACGATCACATCATCTGCATACTCCGCGATCAATTCAATCTTATGTTCAACGAGAATAATTGTTTTTCCCATTTTCTTCATCCGGTCAATGATGTCAAAAACTCTTTCCGTTTCCTTTGGATCAAGCTGCGATGTCGGCTCATCAATCACAAAAATATCCGGTTCCAGCGCAAGCACGGAAGCAAGGGCGACTCTCTGCTGTTGTCCTCCGGACAGCTCAAAAGGATTTTTTTTCGCAAGATAAACTGTATTTGTTATCTCCATAACCTCTTCTACTTTTTTCCTAATCGTATCTACAGGTACACCAAGGTTTTCCAGACCATACGCGATCTCTTCATACACATTGTCCCTTGCTCCCGTAATCTGGTTAAATGGATTTTGGAATACATATCCAATTTTTGGAGCAAGTTCACCCAGTGTATACTCATTGAGATTCTTTCCATCAAGTATAACGCTGCCTTCTAGTTCTCCCTGATAGAATTCAGGTATAAATCCTCTTATTATATTGCAAAGTGTTGTTTTTCCACTCCCATTGGCACCAATGACAGCATAAAATTTTCCTTTTTCAATCACAAGATCTGCGTGGCTTATACAAGGCGTTTTAGAAAGAGGATATGTGTAAGTTACATTTTTTAATTCAATACAAGTCATAACAAAATCCTCCCGATCACAATCAATACAAACAAAACTGCCGTAACTGCCGTCATAATCTTATCAACAGAGCGTTCCTCAATATCATACAGATGCGTTGACTTTGTCTCTACAGAAAATCCTCTTGCCTCAAGTGTGAGCGCCCGCTCTTCCGTTCCTTGTATGGCACTTAAAACAAGAGGAACTAATGTCGGTACAAATACCTTTGCCCGTACAAGAAGATTGCCTTCCGTCTCAACTCCCCGTGCCCTCTGGGCATTCATGATCACTTCTGATCTTTTTTTCAATACCGGGACCATCTGGAGCGTAGAAAGCACTACATAAGATGCCTTCGAACTTAATCCCTTTTTTTCCAGCGCCAGTACAAAATCCTTTTCTGTCGTCACGGCAAAAAACCAGATTAAACAGCCCCCTACATTTGCTAATATAAAACCAAGTTTTAATGCAAAAAGTAATCCTTCAAGTTTTGCGGTAAATATCCAGAATGAAAAAAGAACCGTATCACCTGCTGTAAAAAATGTCTGAATGATAACAAGGATTATAAACAGTACGCCTACAGAATTTTTCACTCTTCTCAAAAATACACCGTATACGCCGCTGGCTGCGGACAAAATATTTACAGCCACAAAACAGATCGCTTTTAGCTTGATCCCCGGCAGTATAACTGCCGTTGCCGCAATAGCAATCGCAATATAAAATTTTGTCAGCGGATATAATGCCGCAATTTTATTCGTTTTTTGTACTGACTCTGTCATATTTCCTCTCCTATTTTTCTTTTGCTTTAATAAATTTTTCTCCAAACCTATATTTTACCAGTGTACGCTCCGGAAGAACCTTAATAATGAAATACGCTACAAATACGGATATTAATTTTCCAATGCTCTCTGTTACGATATATACGGAAAATACTGCCTGCACGATCTGAACACCAGTCGCCATAAGCCCCGCCGCAATCATAGAACCGCCTCCGCCTGTGGATCCGCCAAAGAAGAATACCGTGATCGGTGTAGCCGTGATCGTCGCCACTAAAGCAATGATGATTCCTGAAACAGCTAATTTCCAGACCTTAGTAAGCATATTGTATTTAGACAATAATCCTGCCGAAACACCTATAAAAAATGAAGTGAACGCATACGGAATCCAAGAAGGATCCATAATACCATTGATCAGATTTGTAAGCACACCTGTAACTGCTGCCGGAATCGGGCCTGCTAAAGCTCCTACCAGAATAACCCCGATCATATCAAGATCTACCGGAATCTTTAATATAGATGTCATCTGTCCTCCTACTATATTGATTGCGATCGCAACCGGTATCAATAGGATAACCATAATTGAAAATGTCTCTTTTCCTCTGTTTTTTGCTGCCATGATCATTTCTCCTTTACCTTAAATATTCTAAAATTTCTTGTTCATTTTCTTTAAAGATCGTTGTTAAAAATAACTTATAAAATTTTTCAACATCAACTTCTGCCGCATAAAGCGCGTTGCAGTTTCCGTCTGACCAATGTCCTCCTATATCAACGATCGACTGGCCTCTCCCTATCCCCTCCGCCACTACATCAATATTTGCTTTTTTAAGCGTCAGGATCGATTCATCGATCAGGTAAGCAACTGTTAATACATCATGCATAGGAGCGACCGGTTTTCTTCTTGTTTCCCAGTTTTCCTCCAGCCCGACTCTCGTTATATTGTAGATAAATCTTGACAGATCCGTATCAAACATCCGCAGTATTTCCCGGATATCCGCTCCCAATGCAATCTTATTTGTTACATCTAAGCCTATCATAACAATCTCATGGAAACCTGCATTCATCACTTCCTTGGCTGCAAGCGGGTCCGCCCAAAAATTATATTCTGCCACAGGGCTCATATTTCCCGTATATTTAGCCCCGCCCATTACGATCAGCTTCTTAAATTTCTTTGGAAATTCCTTATCCTTGCGGATTGCCCTGGCAATATTCGTACATGGACCGGTTGCAAATAAAGTGATCTCACCATTGCTTTCATCCGCAGCCCTCAAAAGAAAATCGACTGCATTCTCCTGTTCAATCTGCTTGTCAGTCTGAACTACATGTGCATATCCGCCAAGTCCGTCATCGCCAAACGCCGGAACCGTATCCGGCTGCTTATCATCAAGTCCCTTTCCCGAACCCTTGTACAGCGGAATATCCTCCCTGCCGCATAATGACAAAATCTTAAGCCCGTTCTTTGTCGTGTTCTCCAGATCTCCATTACCCGTTACTGTACATACGGCTTTCAGATCAACCTTCGGATGTCTTAACGCAAGAATGATTGCCAGCGCATCATCCACTCCCGGATCACAGTCAATAATTATCGGTATCTTCATCCTCATCCCTCCCTCTTCATCTTTTTATCACTTCTTCCATTGTTGGAATGGAAGTTTGTGCACCTTTACGCGTTACTACAATACCAGACACTTTATTTCCAAACCTGATCGCTTCACCGTAGGAACTTCCTCTTTCAAGAGCCGTCGCAAAAGCAGCTGTAAAACTATCTCCCGCTGCTGTTGTATCTACGACCTGTGCTTTTTTAGCAGGAAATTCTTCATATGTATCCTCTGTGACAAACAGACATCCTCTCTCGCCCAGTGTAACGATCACTTTGTCTACTCCCTTTTTAATAAGCTCTCTGGCACCTTCTATCAATTCTTCTTTTGTATCCAGTTTTCTTCCGATCAGTGTCTGAAGCTCCGTCTCGTTAGGCTTTACAATATCAAATCCCTGGAAAAATTTTTCCGAAAGTCCTTCTCTTGCGGGAGCCGGATCTAAAATAACCCTCTTCCCTCTTTTTTTTGCGGCATCTTTTACGTACCTGACAACATCGATCGGAATTTCCATCTGCATGATCACAGTATCACAATCGTCGATCATCTCTATATGCCGGTCGATCATTTCTTTTGAGACCAACGCGTTTGTTCCTTGTATAACGATAATACTGTTTTCGCCTTTATTATCCACTGTAATAAATGCATTCCCGCTGGAAACACCTGCAACAGTCTCAATCCCTGATATCTTTACTCCTGCATTTTTTAGATTATCCTTTAAAAGTTTTCCGTATATATCATCTCCCACAGCTCCTATCATCCGAACATCTCCGCCAAGCTTTCCCACCGCATACGCTTGATTCGCTCCTTTTCCGCCCGGTATAAGGGTAACACCTTTTCCCAAAACCGTTTCTCCCGCGAGAGGCTTCGCATCAACATCAATTACAAAGTCCATATTCAAACTCCCAACAACTAGTATCTTATTCAACTTTTATCTTTCTCCTTTCTATCATTCTTCAAATGTATCCATGATCATGTCTTGATACATTTCCAGCGTGATCCTGTCAGGCATCGCAGGCTGGACCCCCTGTCTTGTCACAGTAATTCCAGCGCTGTAGGTAGCAAAACCTAATGCCCGTACCAACGGGACATTTTCACTCAGATACACAGCCAGCGCACTGATGAATGCATCCGCGCCTCCCGTCGTGTCAATAGATTCAAAGCCTGCTGCCGGAAAATGTCTTGCATATTCCGCATTTCTCAAGTAACATCCCTCTTTTCCTAATGTTACGATCACATTCTCAACCCCTAAGTTCCACAATCTCTCAGCTTTCTCTTCCACAGTTTCGTCTCCGGAAATCACAAGTTTTAGCTCTTTCTCATTCGGTATAAAATATGTGACTTTTTTTAACAATTCCTCGTATATCTTTTCTGCTCCGGACGGCTTTAAGATAACTTTAACATTCTTTTTCTGACAGATAGAGGCAGCATAAGAAGCAGTTTCAATAGGTATTTCCAGAGACAACAGACAATATTTTGCGCTTTCAAACAAATACTCATACTTTTTTATCTGTCTTCTGCTCAATGCCCGGTTTGCTCCCGGATATACGATGATTGTACTGTCTCCGTCGTCATTTTCAGGAATATTAATGTACGCCTTTCCTGTAGAAAATGTATTTTCAAACTCAATCCCATCGGTCCTCACTTTGTGCTCTAAAAGATTTCCGTAAAGATCTTTACCGTCACTGTCATTTCCAAGACATCCGATCATATAAACCTTACTGCCCAGCTTTGCCGCGCCTATTGCCTGGTTGGCTCCTTTTCCGCCGGGGATCAACGTTGTACCGGTTGCGATCATTGCCTCTCCTTTGGTCGGAATATAGGGGACAGAGATACTTACATCCAGATTCAGACTGCCGACTACGACAATTTTCTGTCCTTGCCATTTATTCGGAAACTTTACACTCTCACGCTCTTTAATATTTATTGGTATATAAATACTTTCCAGAGCAGATGATCTATTCTTCACTTGTTCAAGCAAAAACTCTGTGATCCTCTCCCCGCATTTTCCTTCCCAGGCGGTAACTGCTGTAACTGATGGCTTAAGCAGATCAAAATACTTTGAATCCTTCAGAGAAATTACAGATACATCTTCTGGTACAGAAATTCCTTTTTCAGAAAAGACCCGGTACAGACTGATCACTTTTTCTTCATCTGAACATAAAACTGCTGTGATCTTTAACTCTGTCCACTCTCTCAAACGCTCTCTGCCCTCTCGCATTGTAATGTCTTCTTTAAAAATATTCACATTGTTGAATTCAATCTTATATTCATATAAAGCTCTGCGGTATCCCCTGACTGCAGCAGGCGAATCTGATATCATGCATCCAATATTCGTATGTCCCTTTTCTATCAGATAAGAAACAGCACTGTATACCACTTCCTCTTCATTATATATAACCTCTGGTATTCCTTTTTCCTTCTGTCTTGTAAATCCTAAATGAATACAAGGGATCTGCTTGATCCGTATCTCTGAAACAATCTCTCTGTACTTTGAAAAATCCCCGATAACAATAATCCCGTCTACATCTTTTCCGTCTAAAAGTTTGATCTGTTTCCAGTTCTCCTTCAAGTTATTAACAACGATACTGTAACCCTTCCCGGACGCCGCCTGTCCGATACAGTAGATCAGATCCGTACAGTCATAACGGATATCCGCCAAAAGAACTTCAATATAATAACTCTTAATATAAGTATTTTTCCTGATCTTTGAATAAGGCACATACTGATATTCCCGAACGACCTGTAATATTCTCTCTCTTGTTGCTTCGCTGATATCACGGTCTTTTTTATTTAATACTTTTGAAACAGTGGATGTAGATACACCTGCAATATTCGCGATATCTTTAATATTCATAGATGCATCTCCTTTTATCAGCGAAATATTTTCCATAAACATGTTTCATGAATATATCTTATTTCTCCTTCCTTGGGTTTCGCAATTGTTTCGTATATTTTTTCTATAACTGACAATTTATTCTCCCCTTTTTTATTAATTTTACACAACAAAAAAAATCACAAAAACTTTTTAACGAAACATTTCGTAATATTTATAAAAAGAAAAAAGTCTCAAAACTGAGACTTTTAAACCTTCCCTGCTATTTTTTCATCAATCTTTTCCCTCACATATGCCGCGAGCTCTTTTGTCTTCATATCTTTATAATCTTCATAATATAAAGGTTTTAAAAAATGTACTTCCACTGTCACTGGATCAATTGTCTTTGTATCAAATGGCTTAAATGAATCAATAAGCGCTACCGGAACGACAGGACATTTGGCTCTCGTAGCCGCTTTAAAGGAACCGCTTTTGAAATCCTGTGTCCGATTTCCTTCCTTTGACCGTGTTCCCTCCGCAAATATAAGGTAGTTTCTCCCCTTTTCGACCTCTTTTGTCACATTTGCAATAACTTGAACAGCCTGACGCACATCTTCACGGTCCAACAGAAAAGCTCTCAAACATGCCAATACCTGTTTTAAAAAAGGAATATCTTTAATCTCCTTTTTGGCAACTGCCGAAAATGGTCTGGGACTTGCCTCAAGCATGGCCAGCATATCATACAGCCCCTGATGATTCGGAAAGTACATAAACCCATCTTTTTCAGGAATATTCTCCTGTCCTGTCACCTTAATATTTACATTTCCCCCTCTATTTGCGTGGCGCACAATATCTCTCAAAAACACAAAATGCTCATAATCCGTATACCTGTCTGCATGAGCTGCATACCAGCAAAGCTTTATCCATTTAAACGGTACATAATACCAGTTTCTAAGTACCATCATCAGTATTCTTTTCATAATCTCTAAATTACTCCTTCTTCAGTGAAATATACGTTGTCAGGTTAGTTAAGGTTGATAAGCGGTTTAATTTCTTTATCCAGAGTATCCCTTAATTCTGCAATCATCTGTGCATAATACTTAAACTTCGGCAGCGCTCTTTCCTGTGCCGCTTTATAACTCGCATAATCCACCGTCGCCTTAATCGCGCTTTCATTCGGGATTACGCCGTCTCTATAATGCGTTGCCGCATACATCACATCCTCCTTAGACGCATACCATGTAACGCAGAAATCCGCGATTACCTTTTCAATACAATCCTGTTTCATATTTTCAACAATATTGAGAATTGACTTGCCCTTATATTTATCTTCCCCTGACTCTATTTCACAGATCAGATTGGACATAATATCTGCAATTTTCGGATTTTCCTTGCGAAGTTCTTCCACATACTGTTTTACTTCATCAATTTTTCTTTGTTTTTCCTCCGGAGGTACATCCGACGCATCATCATCTGGCGAAACAATATTCTGAATCAGATTGATGATATACTCGTAATCAATCTTCGTATTGCTGTATGCCATCAGTTCATAATCCGGATCGACTTCCGGCATATCCGTATCTCCCTCTCCCGCATCCGGCTTTTCATTCTCTATTTCTTCCAGCACATTCTGGTAATGCCCTGCATAATCTACATATTCCTCTTCCGTAATCCCATATTCAGAAAGCATACTGTCCTCGTAGTTTGTAAATGATTTCAGTTGGGCAAATAGCTTGTCGAAGCTCTGAAAGATTTTTACAAACATCTTTTTCTCTTTTAAAGACATGCCTGGAATTTCCGACGGTGTCTGTGCTGAAACCCGCAGTGCTGCAAGAGCCCTTTTAAATGCCCGCTCAACCTCATCCCATTCAGCCAAAAGCGCCTCTTTTGTGCCGCCAGCAGAATATAGTTTTATAGCATTGTCCACGCATTTCTTAAAAAGAACCGGTGCCTGAAAGGTTACGATCTGCCCATAAACCTTATTCTTATCATAAATACGGTTTGTTCTTGAAAAAGCCTGAATCAGATCATGCGGCCCCATCGGCTGTCTGTCAATAAAAATCACAGACATGCACGGAGCATCAAAACCCGTCAGCAATCGATCCACCACAATTACAAGATCAAGCTGCTCGTTTCTGCTTTGGAATTTCGCATCTTTTCTGGCAAGCCTTTTGTTCAGGTTCTCATTGTACCCCTGAATCTGAGAAAGCTCATATTTTGTGCCAAACATATCATTATAATCATCGAGCGAGCCTTGCATTTTCTGCTGATTCACCAGAGATCCTTCTTCATTTTCTGACACCGAATAGGTAATCGCAAACTTTGGAAAATCCGGGAGCACCTGTTTTATCTTCTCATCAATTTTAAGCGGAGTCTCTCCATTCTTTACCCGCGTAAGCAGCTCATAATATCTCTGTGCCATCTGTATTGAACGCGTCGTAAGCAACGCCTCGTATGTCTTTCCCTTTCCATTCTGAAATCCCAGTTTGTGATAGGACTTATTCAAAATGACGTCCAAGACCTTTAGCATATGTGTTTCATTTTCATATACAATGCCGTCTGTCTCATCCGCAACATTCTTCGGCCCATTGTGCTCTACCTGAAAGCCAAGCACGGCATTGTCATGAATCGCATTTTGTATCGTATATTTGTGCAGAACTTTTCCATACAATTCTTCCGTAGTACGGGGCAAATCCCCCAATTGTGGATAAGGATTCTCCGCAAATCTCGGAGTTCCTGTAAAACCGAACCACAGGGAATTTCCAAAAAATCTCCCCAGCTCCCTCTTCGTACCCGGCGTAACCGCCCGATGGCACTCATCCACAACAAAAGCGATTTTCAGATTCTTTATCTTACTATACTCTGATGTATCCTCTTTTAATTTCCATGCAATCAGCCTGTGCAGCTTTTGAATGGTCGTTACAATAGCCTGCCTGTCATCGGACTTTAATTTTTTCTTTAGATCATTCACATTTTCCGTCTCGTCAACATCGATCAGGTCATTATTGGCATATGCCCGAAATGCCATCGTCGTCTGCGTATCCAAATCTTTTCTGTCGATCAAAAAGATTGCCTTATCTAAAGCCGGGATATCCATCAAAAGATTTCTTGTCGCTTTATACGAAGTCAATGTCTTCCCGGAGCCGGTCGTATGCCACACAAAACCAGATTGCCCGGTTCTCGATGCCTCTCTTATCGATTCTATTGCATGTATCTGATAAGGGCGCAGCAAAATTAACCGTTTAGCATCCTCATCTAATACGGTATATCTTGCGATCATCTCGTGAGCCTGCGGTATACGCAGTACGCTCTTCGTAAAATCTATATAATCCGTCACTGGATTATTGTCTTTATCCAGCCATCCGCTGATAAATTTCGGATTCAGCTCCGTATCACCGGCAGCAGAAAAATATTTTGTATTCACACCATTGCTGATCACAAACATCTGGACAGCAGAGAAAATCCCGGTAAACTTCCCTTCGCCAATATATTTTTTAATCTGCCAAAAGCCGTCCATATAAGAATGCTGCCTGTTCTTCAATTCTATATGGATCATGGGAAGTCCATTAATCAGAAGTGTAACGTCAAATCTCCTGTCTCTCGCCGGGGCTTTTCTGTTATCATCTGTCTTTAATGCGCTGTATTGGTTGATGACTTCATAAACACTGCTGCCGCCTGCGATATGCTCATGATTCATTACCACAAGATGCAGACGCTCTGTTCCCCTCTGGACATGCACTAAAACCTTCCCATTCTCTCCAACCAGCCATTCGCCGGCCTTATAAAATGAAGAAAACTGCAATTGGTTCTTGACCTGCTCAAACTCCACCTCTGATAAAAGTTCTCCGTTCAGCCTGTCCTTATTATTCTGTTCGAGGATATATTTAAAATTTGCCCACAAATCTTCTTCCGTCTTTAAATCATCCCTGTATGCCCACTGAGAATCTCCGTAAACCAATTGCTCAATCAATTTGCTTTCTATCATAGACTCTAATTCCGGCATCTTTCTTCTCCTTCTAATGTACTAAAGTGCTTACTTTTCCTCTCTAGATTATCATGTTATTAAAGGCAAATCAACTTTCTATTTAGTAATAGAGAAAAGTTTTGCAGCCACACACCTTTTTATTCACTTTTCAGGAAATTTAGAAAAGTTTGACCTCCAATTGTAAGATTTTTAATCAAACTTTTGGAGGTCCGTTCAGTGTAGTATCGTATTGATTTTATAATTTAGGTAAATCTTCCGGTTGGACTGCATTTAAGAGATGCAGTTTTGTTGATTGTTTTTATTACAGTACCATTATAATATTGTTTTGCTGTAGCTTTTGCAGTCGCTGTATTTCCGCTTTTGGTTGCTGATTTACTCATGATTTTCCAAGTAGAAATATATGATCCGGCAGTAACTGAGGAACTTGTGCATTTTGATGTTCCGGCTCCATAAGTAAATGTTCCGGTTACTTTAACGTACCATTTAGCAACATTATTAGCATCATAGAATTTTGTGGTTTTTGTTTTTGTAACTGTAGTGAAAGCAAACTTATATATGGCGATATAGTTTCACTTTCTATAATAGTTTTGAGATAGCTACCATCTTCATAATACTCTATATTTACAGAGGAAGTGTCACTAGCAGCATATGTAGTAGCAGTTATAGATAACAGTAAGAAAGTTACAATTAAAAGTAAAATGACAGTTCTTTTCATAATAGATTAGCTCCTATTCTATATAAGTTTGTTCGTAAACTACAATATCATTTTGAACAGCTTTATATGATTGATATAAAAAATATGACCTAACACCACTCAATACAAAAAGTATAATAAGGAATGTAATAATAGAGAATCGTATATAGTTTGATAAACGGATCTTTTTTACAAGATAATTAATATCTGCATTAAAAAAGTATTCTGAGATTACCTCTTGGGGTGATCCAAGTTCTTCACAAATCTGTTCGTATGTTAAATCTGTTTTAGTATGGCTTAATTCGTCCAATCTCAAATAAATATCATTAAATAGTCTCTTTTCTTCTTTTCCGTAGGCAGGAAGAAGAGTTTTTATATTACGGTAATATTCTTTTGTTATTTTATTCATGCACAGCCTCCCCAATATCTAAATCCTCAAACTTATTATTTAGCACTTTCTCAATACTTTCCTTAGTCTCATAGTAATCTTGCAATAAATCTATTAATCTCTTTTCGCCAGAAGATTCTAAATGATAATATACACGGATTAAACGCTTACCAACTTGCTTTTTATAATCTGATATATATCCCTTATCAATTAATTTATATAAAGCAGGATACATGGATCCTTCAGGAATTATCAGATACCCGTCAGATGCTGACTTGATTATCTGAGACAGTTGATATCCATAGCAGTCCCCCTTCTCCTTCAAAATATGCAAAAGCAACATTTCAACTGCTCCCTTTTTAAAATTGTTTTGTACACGCATACATTCAACCTCTTTAATTTATATTTATATTATATATAAATAAATAAAAAAATCAATACATAGAATATCTAAATAATAGTTGACAAATATAATTATATATTTTAATATTATAATATACAATACTTACGTAGGTATTTTATCTTTAAAACTAAGAAGAAAGTAAAGGAGAATATTTTATGTGTTTAATTTTATGTGTTTAAAGAAAAATGTATTTTCGGTAATTGTAATGATAGTATTAACAATGTCGCTGTCTATTACATCCTTAGCGAAGGAAGATGATAAAAACTTGAAAACTTATGGGTTTAATATTGAATATGTTGATAAAGAAGAACTTCCTAAAGGAGCAGAAGAGTATGATAGTTTACAGGAAGCGTTGGACACATTTAAAGGTATTGTAGACAGTCTAGAATACAAAGAACCTGAAGACAATGAAATAATGCCTTACTCAACTAGCAGAGATGTATTAGTGAAATCCTATAGCAATGGAGTAGCTAAGGTAAATTTAAGATGTGCTTATACAACTACAGGAAATGCTAACACGGGAAAAGTTAGCTCTAAAAAGGCATATACAACTTACACTGGATTGACTATAAGTACAAGTTGGAAACAATCTTATGCAAGTGCAACTCTTGCATCAAGCGGAAAAGATATTCTTTGTAAAGCGGGCGGTGTTCTTAACTATAATGTAATAGTAGAAGGTATTGGAACCGTTATTTCAGATTCGGTTACTTTGTCAGGTACAGTTAATGCAATCAGATAGGTGGGATTAAAATAAAAACATTATTTCTAATTTTATTAAGTATATTTAATATTATTTTTTTGATTTTGATTTTTTTGGCTTTAACATTACTGTGTGTTTTTCTCATAAAATTACTAAAAAAATGGAAATGATACAAGCTTGGACATCATGATTCACCTCACATGGAAGTTTCATCATGGCCAACGAACAGGCGGCAGAACGCTTCCCAACATCGAAAACAGTTCTATATACCTTGCTACGAAATTAAATTCGCAGCAAGGTATACCGACTGCTGGAAGATAATCGGGTATTTTCTACCATGGCTAAAAATTAAGCACTTACATTAATTTTACCTCAATAAGATAATTACAGATACTTATTCTTTACATTCACCTTTATTATCAATAAACAACTTTCATACAAACATTTTCTCAAGCATTGATTTTTTTAATTTTTGCAATTTTTCCAACTTACGCTGATGAAGAGTGATGAGGCGGTCAAGGTTACGGAAATACTCACCAATTTTTTTTTGCTCATCAAGTGAAGGAATCTCAATCTCTATTTTCAAAAAATCAGATTCATGGATCTTCCATTGGCCATAGACAACTCCTTGTCTCCACTTTACCATGCAATTTATGAAATCTTTTCTCATAAATCTTCTGCCAATGAAATCTGAATCCGCAATCCCAGTCGGTTTAAAAATGCTGTAAACAGGAGAAATACTTGCATTTCCGTAATTATTTAATCCGATAGAACCCGTTTCCAAATTGTTGGAACTATAAATAAAATCTCCAAGCTCCGTTTTCTTATAAAGTTTATTCTCAGCATCTTTTATAAGGGCTCCTCTATCATATCTCTCACCTTTGGGGGCAACACCTTCATTTGCAATAAATGCCATAAGCGGATATGCTTCACTTTCAGGTGCTTGATCATTTCGCTCTTCAAGCAAATCCGAAACCTTACGCTGTTCCCAATCACCAGTAAAACCACAAAATCTAATCTCTGGAACATTTGTTCCATTTTGAGGAAACATTTTTTGCAACATATATTTTTTTAGTATTTTTGCCTCTTCACACTTACGCTGGTGAAGGGTGATAAGATGGTCAAGATTACGGAAATAAACACCGATTCTTTTCTGTTCATCAACACATGCTGGATAAACAATATCCGTATTCTGCATCGCAGATTTAGAAATTGATGTTACTTTTATCCCCTGCATAAGCGGTATAAGTTGCTGATGAAAAACTCCTGAATTCAAATAGTATCCCAAATATCCCATGGCAAATTTCAACTGTGGTCTATACGGAATTGTATGCAATCCAGACAGTACAGTTTCATCTGTCAATCCAGCTATTTCACTGCATTTTCCTACCGTTTCATCTTCTGCTGTATCTGCGAAAATCACATCACCATTTTGTAAAAAAGAGGCTTTGTATTTTTCAGCAACAGCGTTATCTATAACATTGGGCATTTGCTCATTTTTTACATCGATTATTTCTCCATATTTAACAAGAATATCTCCATAATGAACATTCTTTATAATTCCTTCTTTGTATGTCATTTCTGCTCTTGACAAAGTATTATTTTGTAAGCTACATAGAATCTCTCCCAACTTACGCTTTTCCCAATCATCCGCATACCCTTTAAATCTTATCTTCGGCTTATTCATAACACTCCCCCCTCAGCCATCCCAATAAGTTCATCTAACTCTTGCATAATGGAATCGTCCGAAGAAGTCAACTCCTTGAGAAGTGATACAAATTCTCCCTGAACTTTTTCAAGTTCCTCATCTGTCTTCTTCATATCTGCCAAAAGGACATTCAGATCTATCTCTTCTTCTTTCTCAAAGGTATCCACATACCTTGGGATATTAAGATTAAAGTCATTCTTCTCTATATCTTCAAAACTGGCAAGGAAAGCCTCTTTCTCTGCCGTCTCCCTCTTATCATACAAATCAATGACAGAATCAATATGCTCGTCCGTCATCGCGTTCTGCCTTTTGCCCTTTTCAAATTTCCGGGAGGCATCAATAAACAGGACATCCCTTCCTTCTCTGTGTTTCTTTAACACTATGATGCAAGTAGGGATAGACGTGTTATAAAACAAATTTGCAGGCAATCCGATAACGGCATAAATATTGCCTGCCCGAAGTAATTTTTCTCTGATTTTCCCTTCTGCCGCCCCTCTGAACAATACGCCATGCGGCAATACAATCGCCATCGTACCGTTATTTTTCAAATGGTACAGACCATGCAGCAAAAATGCATAATCCGCTTTCGACTTAGGCGCTAACACTCCATAGTCGCTAAATCTCTCATCCTGCAAAAAACCGGATGCCGCGCTCCATTTTGCGGAATACGGAGGATTCATAAGAACCATGTCAAAATTCGTCTCTTCCCCAGTAGGCCAGTCTCCATCCAAAGTATCGCCATTATGGAGAATTTGATTCTCCGGAACAATCCCATGCAAAAACATATTCATTCTCGCAAGGTTATAGGTAGACGTCATCAGCTCCTGCCCATAATATTTAATATAACCCGGTTCTTTAGCATATTTCTTTGCATTTAAAAGAAGTGAGCCGGAACCCATACAAGGATCATACACCGATAATCCCCGTTTTGTCTCCTCCCCTGCTATGGCTATTTTCGTCAATATTTTAGACACCGCCTGCGGCGTATAGAATTCCCCTGCTTTCTTTCCGGTTTCGGAAGCAAACTGTCCAATCAAATATTCATACGCATTTCCAAGTACATCTGAATCCGAATTCAGCAAATCGGCCTGATCGATTTCCTTAATCAGGCTTGAGATCGTATCACTTTGTTTCTGATCCCCTGTTCCGAGACGATTAGAATACAGATCAATATCTGTAAACAGATCTGCAAATAAGGGATCGCTCTGCTCAATGTTATTAAATGCTTTCTGCAGCTGTTCACGATTAAATGAATTATTTCTCGCTGCATCTGCAAAACACGTATACGTCAAATTCGGCTCAATCACATAATGGCATTCCGCCTTAATCTGTTCTTTTAATTCTTCAGCGCTTTCATCCTCCAGCGCTTCCTTATAAGCTTCTAACGCGGCTTTTAATGATTCTGGTTTTTCATCATAGAGCAAATCATAAGTCTTAATCAAAAATGAATCTGATAAATATTTATAGAACACAATTCCCAGTAAATAATCTTTATACTCATTTGCATCCATTTTTGATCGGAGTATATCCGCTCCGCTCCATAATACGCTGATTAGTTCTCTGCCATTTTCTAATTCCGCCACTTCACTTTCCTCCGTTAATCTTTCCAATTCTGCATCGTATATAATTTTGATATTTTCATTGTATCATGGAGCAAATTTTTTTTACATATTAAATCCTACTTTCTTCTTAAATACTTATCTGCCGCCAGCTTCGCACATATTTCGGAATAATTTGCCTTCCTTAAAAATACATCGTCGCAATCTTTTGAAATATCATCGAAATAGTTATATATTTCCTCTCTCAGCCGTTCATAATCATCGTATCCGTTCAATTCCACTTTTGCTATTTCGGGTGCACAGTCAAGACTGCAGCTATATAAGAAATACCTTAAATCCTCTGCCTTTTTTGTCTGTGCATGCTCCAGATTATAACGGATCGCAATCGCATCCGGTCTTGAAAATGCAAACAGTATATACATAACACTCTCTGTCACTATGATATATTTAGACAAAGGAAAGCTTTTCTTATACATACTCACAATAACACCGCTCATAATAAACGCCAGCAAAACCAAGAACCAAAGCACCAGAATTCTTAAAAATGTAAGATAGTATACTCCGACATACAAAATCATCCTATAAGCCGCAGACAAAAGCATGATAAATGTACAGCCTGATATCACTGTGAGTATAACCTTCAGCGCCATATTTTCATAAAAAAGATACATACACAAAAGCACCATAATAAAATTAATAATACTTACAAATAAAAGTTCCCAAAATCCGCCCCTCGCATATTCTGCATATGCCATGCCATGCGGCAGACCGACTTGAAACCTTCCAAACAGATATATGATCTGGATCAGGCAGTACGCCACATAGATCACACTGATGATTCCGGTAAATGTAATTCCAGTCAGTGGATGATAATATTTCATCTGCCGTCCTTTTTCTTTTGGCAGATTATACTTGCAGAGTGCTGCAAAAAATGCATAACAGAGCATTGTTCCCGCAATAAATGTAACAGCAATTCCAAATATCGTACCAAAATTAATATATTGCAGAATCTGTCCAAAGATTTTAGAAAACATCATATCTGATTTTAAAAGTAAAGGTAAAATAATACATAACAACCCTGCTGCTGACGCCATACCGATACCAACTGTAGCAATGGTCCGGTTTTTTCATTTTTACTTCCCGATAAATGACTGGGTATTGTAAAGTATTACAATCCTATTTTTCTTAAAAACCTCATGTTTTCAGGGAATTTTTAGCTTTTTACAACTAAAAAAGCAATGATCCCCTATTTTCGTGTATAATGTAAGCACCACACTCAACAAAATACGAAAGGTAAATCATTGCTTTATGGATAACATTATACTATATTTACTTAAAATCATTCAAGAACAATATCAGCAAATTTGCTGGCTCATTCTTTTTATTTGCAGATACATTCCTCTTAAGCAGTGGGCTCACGATGAACTCCACAGCCC
>VIQU02000049.1 GCA_010206225.2 Lachnospiraceae bacterium MD308
GGGGAATGGGGGGAATGGCCGTTCCGTTTGTTATCTGTCAGCAAGCCACCCTTTTGATTTTTCTCGTAACCAAGGGTAGCATCCAGTTCTGCTTCCATAAGCTCCTGAAGGATGTCTTTGAAACTCTCTTTGAGAAGAGAATAAACATCTGATACGCTGTTAATGTTGTTTTGTGAAATAATCTGTCGGATCTGCTCCTTTGCAACTGCCATAAAAACACTCCTTTACTATAAGAATTGTCATATCTTAATTCTTACCAAAAAGGAGCCATTTTCTTCCAAAAACACAAATTAATTTACACTACCAATCAATATCCTGAAGATACGTATATGCTGCCGCGATATGTCCCCGGAAATATAACAATGCTATAATTCCCAGTATAATTATTACTGCATTAATTCATAAATCAAATCTTATCACATTACCTCGCTTACTTTTCTGTTGTATCTGTTTCATTCTCTTTCCCCCTTTATATCAAAATTTACTGAATTATATTGCCAACATCAATGCCAAACCAGATTTTTCAATACTGCTCGAATCATATGGATTTACACAAATAATTCTCTTTATTTATACAGCAAAACTGTTCTGTCCAGAAGCATCAATGGAACCTGCCAGTTGTCGTCAGCCATCTTTTTTCTCTTTTTGCAGAAAAGTTTCAAGGGCAGGCGCAGCGCCCATGTTCTTCCTCCTATATTTTTTATCTGTCCTCTTTTAAAACTTTCTTTACTTAAAAAATTTATTATATTCCTCATTTTCTCTTAATAAATCTATATGTTTTCCCTCTTTTACTATTTCCCCGTTTTGAATAAAAAAACTTTCCTGCTCATCTGTACACTTAATGGTCTATGACTAATATTAAGAACAATAAAGTATTTGCTTAATTCTTTTATTAATTCACAAATATCTTTCTCACTTTTCCCATCTAAATCAGATGTAGCCTCATCCAAAAGAATTATCGAAACTTTTTGTAAATAAGATCTCACAAATACTAACTTTTGAAGTTGCCCGCTCGAGAGATTTTTACCTGTCTCATGAATCAAAGTGTTATAACCATCTTCCAATTGTATAATATCATTATGAATTCCAACTCGTTTACAAATCTTCTGAATTTTTTCTATAGATGTTTCATTATTTCCCATTCGGATATTATCCAATATCGATCCATTAATAAGATACGGCTTTTTTGTTAGATACAATACACATTTTCTCAAGCTTTCTGTTCTGATGGAATTAATATCATAATTATTAATTTTAATCTCTCCTTCATCAACATAATATAACTTTTCAATCAAAGAAAAAATAGTTGTTTTTCCACTCCCATTTTCTCCTACGAATGAATATATTCCCGGTTCATTTATATTAAATGATGCCTTCTTTAATACCTTATCTTTATTATACCTAAAACTTACATCTTTAAAGTTAATTGTTTCTATTCTTTCTATATTTAAACCTGACCCATTATTTTCGTTTTTTTCAAATATTGACAAAATCCTGTCATAACTTATATTAACTACTTGTTTATTGATATTTATATCGAGTATTTTCGAAATAGCAATCAATAATTTTGATAGATATGTATTAAATGCAACTAAATTTCCTAAAGTCATTTTTCCATTCAATATAAACAATGCGGCAATCAGCAAAATCAATACATCTAAAATAAGGCTAATAATGCCCCTCAAAAATTCAATCTGAGTATCTATATACATACTCTTCATCTGTAATGAATAATCATTTTCTAATAACTCCTTGTATTTATGATTCATTCTTAATTCTTGCAAGAAAACTTTAATACCCAGAATATTGGAAATTGTATCTTGTAACCAGCTATAATATCTATCAGAAAAGTTTTTGATCAATTCCTGAATTTTTACTACTTTATTTTTAAAAATTACATTTATCAAATACATCAAAAGAATCAAAAAAATAGATATGATAGATAATAAGTCTGATATTTTAAACAGGAAATATAATGATATCACTAAATTTCCTATTATCATAAAAAGACTACTTACAAAATCCACGTAATAATCCACAATAGTTGAAGCATCAAATTCTATTCTATTTAATAATTCTCCACGGTCATATAAATTGATTTTGTAATATGGCATTCGAATAACATTAAAAAATAAATCCCCTTTGATATCATTAACTGTAGCTGTGACAATTATTTTTCCAATTATTTTTTCAAAACATGCTAAAATTTGCACACAAAATAACACGATTGCAAAATAAACAAGATTTACTTCTATACCTATTTTATCTTTTATTGTGATTTTATCTATAATTTTTCCAAACAGATATGGATTTATACTATCTATAACAGTTCCCAATATTATAATCAGAAGAAGCAAAATTATGAGATTAAGTCTTTTCAGAAAATATTTCTTTAAAATATTCTTTTTCATTTTACAATTCAATCATACTTTCTATGATCATTTTATAAAAATCATTTTTATTTGTTTCTTTTTCTAATTGATGTAGAACTTCTCCATCTTTCAGCAATATAACCCTGTCACAATAACTTGCCATTTTAGGATCATGGGTTACCATGACAATTGTCTTATGAAATTCCTCATTAATCTTTTTCAAAGAATCAATAACTACTTTTCCCGATTTTGAATCCAAATTACCCGTCGGTTCGTCCGCGTATATAATTTGCGGATTATTAATTAAAGCTCTGCATATAGCCGTCCTCTGACGTTCGCCCCCGGACAGTTCATTTGGCATTTTCCGCTCCAGATGTTCTATACCAAACTGCTTCATCAAAGCCCTTCCTCTTTTCTTTCCCTCTTCATTCGCACATTTGCTAACGAATAACGGCAGCATGACATTCTCTAAAATATCCAGGCTGTCCATCAAAAAGAATTCCTGAAAAACAAATCCAAGTTCTTCCCGTCGTATTCTTGCTGTCTCTTTATCTGTCAAATCCTCCGCTCTTTTACCTCGATAAGTGAAATCTCCGCCTGACGTTGTCTCAATCATTCCAAGAATTTTTAAAAGAGTTGTTTTGCCGCTTCCTGATTTCCCCATAATCCCGACAAATTCCCCTTCGTGGACACTCAGATTTATTTTCTTTAATACTTCCGTATTTCCGTAATTTTTTTTCATATCTTCTGTCTTAATTAAATCCATGGTCCCTTCCTCCTCTATAAATCCATTGATCTGTTAAACGATAGCAGTAACTTCTGATTCCAGCTATATATATCTCCTGAATGATAATCAGAAAAACAAATAGAACTAAAACTTCTAAAATAACAACCTCATTCATGCCCCGAACACCATACATTATGACTGCCATTCCAGCTATAGCCGACAAACAGATCGGGATTTGCAGACAGATTGATAATTCTCCTTTTACGTTATTTTTAATTTCCTGATCTTCCATCCCGATTTTCTTCAGAAAACAATATTTAGCACCCAAAGTTGGAATCTCCGACCACATTTTTATAGCAAGGATGGTCATGCTGCATAGAGTCAGAAAAACTCCCAGACATACATAAAAGATTAACGTTGTAATATCCTGCTGCCTGTCCTGACGCATCAAACCCATTTTAGAGTAAAGCAAAGCCCCGCACTGATGAGCTGTTTTACTAAGCACTGTTCCCGTTTCCAACGTATCCTGCGTAATATTCTGTAAGATGAGCACTTTCTTTTTTTCCTGAAAAGAATCCATTGCAGTGTAATCTTCATCGTTCATGATAACAATCCCTATCAATTCAGGCTGCTGCGCAATAAATAAAATCTCATTTTTTTCATATTTGAGATGAAATTTTTTTATTTTCTTATTTTCCAGCAAATATATCTGGTCATCCTGAAAAATTGTATCTGCATCGGATTCCGATTTTTCTATGAGTGAAATTAACTCTCCAGACTTCAAGGACACCTCATTTCCTGTAAGCTGCTTGTAAGATGTCTCTGATATTCCTGTGTACTCCCCTCCATCATCGGACGACAAAGTCACATATGAATAGATTGCTGTTTTATTCTTCAAATCAGAAACTGCCGTTTCTATTAAATCCACATTCTTCTGCTCCGTCATCCATACGTAATCATAGGGATATTTCCATAAATATTTGGAAGACAAATTACTATACTCTACAATATTTATATTGACAATTACCAATACAAAAAAATTGATCGTAAATATAAGAATCATAAGATTTTTATTTTCCGAAAATCGATAATATAAGTTTTTCACCTTAAGCAAATACCGTTCATACCATCTATCTCTTTTTTTAAGCAGCATTAAAATCAAATATCCTAGATAAGTAAAGAACAGATACAGACTGCATAAAAAGCAGAAAAAACCATACTGTACTTTCTGATAAGTGACTGGCGGCCATGTAAGAAACCGAATCGCAGCCGTCAGACAAATTACCCCGGCAATCACACCTACGATACTCCATTTAACCGCCGGAGTACGGCTCTTTTTTTCCTTAAAACCCATAAGCGATGAAATAGACTGACTCTGCAGATTTATAAAATTAATCAGAACGGAAACTGCGAATATAAAAAACATGTAAAAGAATACCATACCGGAAATTTCAAAAAAAGAATAGAAAGACAATCTTACGGCAATTCCCTGCCCACGAAAAACATACCGTATAAAAGGCAGCAATAATATCCCGACTATACATCCAGCTATATAAGATATCCCATATATGATCCCATATTCTCCAAAGATCATCCTTATGATATCTTTCTTTTCTGATCCAAGCACCATGAACATAGCGTAATCTCTGATTCTTGCCCTGTTGTAATTACTTATCGTATACAAAATCAGTATAACGCCGACAAAAAGCAAGACAAAAATATAACTCTGAACAGCAAGCCCAATAGATGACTTAGATCGATCGTATTCATTCAATGTACTGAGTATCAGTACTTTCATTCCTTCAAACAAAAAAAGCACTGCGCAAATAAGACCAGAACTTATAAAACACAAAATACAATTCGATAAATTACTTTTAAAAATTTTCAACAACACTTTTGTATCCTCCCAAATATTGGGGAAAGCATAACTCTCCCCAATACTACTACAACCTGTTACTAAGACCTGTACAGCCACCTTTACAATTCTTTGCGCAGCCGCCTTTACAAGTCGCTTTACAATCACCATAACAAGTCCCTTTGCAGGTATTCAAACAATTTCCACTGCATGTCAAACAAAACTGTGGACTAATTGCCGGTTCTTGTCTGTTTTGAATTTTGCTTCTGTATCTGCCCATACTGTCTCCTTTCATAATCCAATTGCCTACATTATTCTGCTTTTAAAAACTTGTATGCACCTACATAACAAACTGCTTGACATCCCTTGGTACATCCATATTTACAGCCACCTGATTTGTTCCTGCTCCATCCATTTTCCAATATGGATCTCCAAATCCATCATTTACAATTTCATTTGACCAATTTATCTTTCCATTTAATCTTCTTTGCAATTTATAGGAATCACAAATGCTGTCTATCAATTCAACCTCTAACAACGGTTCCCCGCCAATAAAATCTAATATTACTGCTTTTTGCTTTTTTATTGGCGACTCTAATATATAATCAATAAATTTTTGAGCAACCTCAAACGACATCCTTTTATCATTACTTTTATGAGTTATATAACAGTATTTACAACGCAAGTTGCAATCTGCTGTTACAATGAAAGTTAATGATTGCGCCATATTTCCTTGCCAAGATTCCACTTGACTTCCGACAGTATAATCTTTTCCCATACTTTTCTTTTGTACATCTATAAATATATGTGCACAAATTCTCCTCTCTAAATTTTCGAATTCAAGAATATAACTATATACTATTAATTATATATTATAATTTATCATTAAATATCATTTTTGTCAATAAATTTTAATATTTAAATTTAACCACAAAAAAATACATATAAATTATTGCATTAATTTTATTTTTTCAGTATAATAAAAACAACACACCAATTTTATAGACAAGGAGGTGGAATATGAAGAAAAAACTCAGCAAACAACAATTGGAAGTCATGAAGATTCTCTGGAACAGCGATACTCCTCTCATTGCATCTGAGATCGTAAAAAAACATGAAAACCTTAACATCAACACTGTTCAGGCCTGTCTCAGAGTTCTTATAAAAGCAGAAGCGATAGAAGTCGCAGATATCGTATACAGCGGAACCGTTCTGTCCAGAAGCTATCGCCCCCTGATCTCCAAAGACGAATACTGCAAAGACACTTACAAAAATATCCTCGGAGACACATCCCGCTCCGTTCTTTTTGCCTCGCTCATAAACAGCGAGACCGATCCTTTGGAGCTTGATAAGCTTCAGGATATGATCAGCAAAAGAAAATCAGAAATAGGAGAAAAATAATGGATATATCAATGGGACCTTTCATTACCTGCACTTTGGGAATTACTTTTCTCACTGTCTACTTATACATTATTCTATATAAGCTGGACCATCCGTACATCTATGGCGCAAAGGTTATTTTTGCCGGTATTGCCGTTATCTTTCTGAGAATGTGCATTCCTGTCAATTTCCCTTTCACCTATACCATACCTTCAAGGAAACTCCTGCTTCCTCTTGCCAGTATTGTCTATGTAGATATAGGGAAGTCCGGTTATATGCTCTCTCATATCTTAATGCTTTTCTGGCTGGTCATTGCCGCTGTCAGGCTTACAAAATTGTATACTCGCTCTGCACATCTGAGCCGTTATCTTAATGTATATACTGTCAGCGAAGAAGACCAGTACAAAAGCCTTTTTGCCGCGGTAAAAAAACACAGTGCGAAACCTATGAATATAGCTGTTGTCCCGCAAAACATATCGCCTGCAATCAGCGGGATCCTGCATCCGACCATCATTTTCCCAAAATCATACGAGCGCTTTACAGCAGAAGAGATGGACTACATTTGTATGCACGAGATCAATCACTACAAGAATCACGATTTATGGATGAAACGGCTGCTGGAAGTCCTTTCCTGCATTCATTGGTGGAATCCGCTGGTATATCTGATGAAAAAAGAATATGCCCTTACTCTCGAACTTGCCAGCGACTATCTTCTTATGCAGGAGCACTCGAATTATAGCAGCACAAATTATGCCGGGCTGATACTGAAAATTGCCAGATCTGAAATTACTGCCCCGCTCAATAACTCTGAAGGCTTAACCTCTTTCGTACGGAAGAAACATTCTGACTTGGCGATGCGCCTGTCTTTTATATTGAAAGATTCCTTTAAGGAAACAAAAAAGGGAAAAACCCTTTCCATTCATACAATACTTATTTGCGTTGTAATGATTCTTTCTTTGTTCATTGTTGTTGACCCGGATTTCAAAGTTTCTTCAATAGACGAGGACGGTTCGTTCACAATGGAAATAAATGACACATATTTTATTCATACAACTGATGGTTATGAAATATATGTTGAAGATATACATGTCGCAACTATACCTGAACTGCCTGATGAATTTAAAAATTATAACATATACGAAGAAGGAGAACAGATTGAATGAATACCAAAAGAAATTATATTTCACTTACTTTTTTTAGTTTAATTGCTTCCTTCTTTTTCTGCATAAATATCCATTCAACTACGGCCTCTGTTATCGGAAGCAGCATTCCCAGATCTTCATTAATCGCTCCGCAGAGTGATATTATTCAATGGAAATACAAGACGATTAACGGAATCCTCTATAAACGACAGTACAATTATACAACCAATAAATGGATCGGCAATTGGGTAAAAGCGTAAATTTGTTTTTTCTTTGGAATTGTCATAAAAACCATTTCTTTTTGACATACTAGCCTTGGACACTAAGTTAAAATCCAAAAATACAAATCAGGATGGTTTTTATGATCACTCAGTTCGGAAACAATTTCCTCACCTGCGGCACTACTGGCTGGTGCATGGAAATCATTTTTACAAGCATACACAGTCTCTTTGACAGAGATCCAAAATTAGTAGGGAACACCTCTATCTGGATGTTCCCGATCTATGGCATGGCAAGCCTGTTAAAACCAGTCTGCACTCTTCTGAAAAAGCACAGCTTATGGCTCAGAGGAAGTGTCTATACGGCCTGCATCTTTACCGGCGAGTATCTCACCGGATCATTTTTACGCCGTTTTGAAGCCTGCCCGTGGGATTACAGCCGAAGTCCTTTTAACGTCAAAGGACTGATTCGCCTTGACTATGCGCCCCTCTGGTTCGGAGCGGGATTATTATTTGAAAAAATTCTCTGCAGACGTTGAAAATATCTTCTATTTATTATATGATATCTCTTGGAAATTTTAATCTACACATTGAGGAGGTATTTATGAGACATTTGATGAGTCCAATGGATTTTTCCGTAGAAGAACTGGAAAAGCTTATGGATCTGGCCGGAGATATCGAAGCAAATCCTGCAAAATACGCACATGCATGCGAGGGGAAAAAGCTAGCGACGCTTTTCTACGAGCCAAGTACCAGAACGAGACTGAGCCATGAGGCCGCCATGCTGAACTTAGGCGGCAATATCATGGGATTTTCTTCAGCAGATTCAAGCTCTGCCTCAAAGGGCGAGAGCGTATCTGATACAATCCGTACCATTTCCTGTTATGCGGATATCTGCGCTATGCGCCATCCAAAGGAGGGAGCTCCTATGGTAGCCTGCAGACATTCTTCTATTCCAGTTATCAACGCCGGAGACGGCGGACACCAGCATCCGACACAGACACTCACCGACCTGTTGACGATACGTTCCCTGAAAGGTCATCTGGGCAATATGACTATCGGCTTGTGCGGCGATCTGAAATTCGGACGTACCGTCCACTCTCTGATCCACGCACTGGTGAGATACACAGGTATCCAGTTTGTGCTGATCTCTCCGGAAGAATTGAGACTCCCAAGCTACATACGTTCTGATGTCCTTGACAAGAACAAGATTCCATACAGGGAAGTTGTCCGCCTTGAGGACGCTCTTCCAAATCTTGACCTTCTCTACATGACACGCGTTCAGAAGGAACGTTTCTTCAACGAAGAAGACTACGTCCGCATGAAAGATTTTTATATATTAGACTCAAAAAAGATGGAACTTGCCCCGAAAGATATGTATGTCCTCCATCCGCTTCCAAGAGTGAATGAAATCTCTGTTGAAGTAGACTCAGATCCGAGAGCGGCATACTTTAAGCAGGTACAGTACGGAGTATACATCCGCATGGCATTGATTCTAACCCTTTTAGAAATTGAAGTTAAGTAAAAGATTATAAGGAGGAATTACATATGGTAAAAAATACACTGAATGTCGGACGTATCGAAGAAGGCTTTGTACTGGACCACATACAGGCCGGACGAAGCATGGATATTTATAAATACCTTAATCTGGACAAGCTGGACTGCTGCGTAGCGATCATCAAGAATGCCAAAAGCAGCAAGATGGGCAAAAAAGATATTATGAAGATCGAATGCCCGATCGACTTTATGGATCTTGATGTATTAGGCTTTATTGACCACAATATAACCATCAATATCATCAAGAACGCTGAGATCGTAGAAAAGAAAGATCTTCACCTTCCTGCCGAGATCAGAAACGTCATCCACTGCAGGAATCCAAGATGTATCACTTCCATTGAGCAGGGGCTTGAGCATATTTTCACCCTGACAGACGAGGAGAACCAAATATACCGCTGCAAGTACTGCGAAGAGAAGTATACCGGACATCTGGCAAGGAAATAATCATTACAGATAAGAAGGGATGTCACAGCCTGTAATAAAAAGGACAAGATATCGAATCTGATATCCTGTCCTTTTATCTGTCGTACTTCCTTTTTTCATCATACTATGTTGTAAGCGTCAAAAGGTATTTTGGCACTTATGATACACGAGCAAGACGATAAGCCGGGTTATGTCGTTGGGTAATCATCTATCTAGACCTGCCGTTACCGGCAGGTTCCAGCAACCAACCTAAGACGTGACGGGCCGCCACATAGTCTTTATCCGGTCTTGCTTCAGATGGGGTTTACATATGCCCCCGCTGTTACCAGCAGGGCGGTAGTCTCTTACACTGCCCTTCCACCCTTACCTTCTATATTAAGAAGGCGGTTCATTTCTGTTGCACTATCCTTGGAGTCGCCTCCACCGGACGTTATCCGGCATCCTGCCCTGTGAAGCCCGGACTTTCCTCGCCTGCAGCCTTTCGGCTTTTTGCAGCCGCGATTACCTGTCTTACTCGCAGATTCTGATTATATCACACATTTTGTCCAAAGACAAATGTAAGCCGCATATACTATAGTAAATCACAAGATCAATGTCACAATACTGAAATTACAATATCACATCCTCTATCAGATCATCACCGTCCGCCGCCGAAGTAGCAAGCTCATCACACCGCTCATTCTGCAGGTGTCCGTCATGTCCTTTCACCCAATTGAATCTCACTTGATGTTTTTCCTTTGCCGCGAGAAGCCGCTTCCAGAGATCCACATTTTTCACAGGTTCATTTTTCCCCCGCTTCCATCCCTTCTTAAGCCATCCGTCGATCCAGCGCTGGTTAAAAGCATCCACCACATACTTGGAATCTGAGTAAAGCATTACCTCGCACGGACGGTTCAGAGCTTCTAACCCCGCAATCACAGCCATCAGCTCCATCCGATTATTCGTTGTCTTTTTATATCCCTGTGAGATCTCCTTCCTGTGAAGTTCTCCTTTCGTATCAACATACTCCATCACCGTACCGTACCCGCCCGGTCCGTCCGGATTGCCGCGGGCCGCGCCGTCTGTATAAATACTGACTTTCATTGACTCCTCCTTAATCAGAAAAATCTATCTCAAAGCTCTGCTGTCTTCTTTCAATCCTCACAATCCTGTCCCGATACTCTTCTGACAGCGGATCTTCCAAAAACCGCGGGATCGTCTTATAACTTCCCCACAGATGCATTGGGAACAGATACTTCGTATCCGTATGACGCATAAAATAGTCTGCTCCCCACCCATACGCACTTTCAAGTCTCGGATCAATGGGGACAAACGCAAGGTCAACCTGCTCCCCTTCTATCATCCCGATCTCGTTCTGATAGTCATTCTTCATCTTTTCATTATAGTCAGGGCCTTCCTCCTCCCAGTGCCACCAGTTCAGATCTCCGGCATGATAAATCGTGACACCCCTCACACGTACAAAGAATGCCACACCTTCATCTGTCGAGCAAAGCGTCCTGATCTGAATCCCGTCTACGGACAGATCCTGTCTTCTCCCGACTTTCATTGTTCTTCCTTCCGGTCCCTTTGCGCGAATGTCTCTGGACAGAATATAAACCGTATTGTATTCCTTTGCCCAATCAAATATTTTATACTGAAAATGATCTTTATGATAATGACTGGAAAAAACATACAGCTTTTTTCCCTTTGCAGTCTCGGGAAGTTCGCCTTTGTAATAGTCAAATACAAGCATGATATCTTCAAATTCCACTGTAAATCCACTATGGTACAGATATGTAACCGTCATCTTATACCTCTCCTTTAATCACCTCTACCGCATGCTGGATCTCTGGAAGAAGATACTCCAGCGCCGCTTTCACTGCTCCCTCCTTGCCCGGAAGATTAACAATTAATGTCTCCCCCTTTATACCCGCTGCACAACGGTTCAGCATCGACCGCTTTGTAAGGGACATCATATAGGCACGCATGGCCTCCGGAATCCCAAGTACCGGGCGGTCTGCAACATCCATCGTCGCCTCCGGCGTACAGTCCTCCGGCCCGCAGCCTGCCCCTCCGGTAGTGAGGATCAGATCTGCAACATTACCATCTGCCATCCTCTGCATAATCGTAGATAACACCTTTCTGTCATTCGGAACGGCCTTCATGAAAACTACCTGTTCCCCGGCCTTTTCCACCATCTTCTTGATAGCTTTTCCGCCTTTATCTTCTTCTGTTTCTTTGTATATTGCCGTATTCGCTGTCAGTATCGCAACCCTCATAATGTACCTCCATAACTCTTGCCAACCGTAATCTCCTGTTAAAAATTGTAATTCATTAAACAATTTAATAACAACCTTACATGCCATTATAGCAAAAAAAATAACTCTTAACAACAAAAACTCCCGGATTGTATACGAATTGTATAGGAATCGCAATCCATATCTCATACGCATTGACTTTTTCTAAGATATGCGATATAGTTCTTATCATAAAATCATTTGAACCTCAAACTATTTGAATCAAAATTTTATACAAAAGGAGAAACACACTATGGCAATCCGCATCATTACTGATTCTGCCGCTGATTATTCCGCACAGGAAATACAAAAAAGGCAGATTACCTGCATCCCGATGACTGTAACTTTCGGCGACAAAGAATATCTGGACGGCAGAGATATTACAAAAGAAGAATTTTTTGAGCTCCTGACTGAAGGCAAAGATTTTCCTAAGACATCACAGCCCTCGCCTTCCAGCTTTCTGGAATGTTTTGAAGCAGCAAAGGAATCCGGTGACAGTGTGATCGCCATCCTGATTTCCAGCGCATTAAGCGGCACACTGCAGAATGCAGTGCTGGCAAAAAGTATGGCGGATTATGAAGACATTTTCATCATAGACAGTAAAATCGCAACTCTTGGAATGCGTATCTTAGTAGACCGCGCCGTAAAAATGCGCGACAACGGGTATACGGCGCATGAGATCGTGGCAGAACTTGAAGCCCTGAAGCCAAGGCTGCGCCTCTTCGCCGGACTCAACACATTAGAATACCTTGCAAAAGGCGGCCGCCTTTCCAAAACTACTGCTGCTCTTGGAAATCTTGCCAACTTAAAGCCGCTGATTACCTTTACAGAAGACGGCAATGTCACGCTGTGCGGCAAACAGATGGGAATTCGTCATGCCTGCAAGCAGGTCGCAAAGCTTGTCATGGACGACGAACCGGATATGGACTGCCCGGTATACCTCCTTTATGCCTACGACCAGAAAAACTGCGCCGCATTTCTGCACACGCTCCAGAAGAACGGATTAAAGCTTGACTCTCCTAAGGTGCGTGGAATCGGACCAATCATCGGAACCCATATCGGAACCGGCGCGTTCGGTATCGTATATGTTGCAAAAGCAGGCAGTAAAAAAATGAGCTGATCAGGATATGAGCAAAGAAAAACATTCAAAAGATTCTACGCTGAAACGCTGGTGCTGTTTTGCGGTTTTCGTACATTTGTAAACCGGATCAAGAAATTCAGCGAGAGCTGCGGCTGCAATGGCCATAGCCCTCGCTATTATGAACGAACCATTTCCCGGCAGCACCATCCATCTTATGACCGCATCGCGCCGTCTACAGAGAGGATCTCCCCTGTCACATAACTTGCCATATCACTTGCAAGGAATAAGAACGCATTGGCAATATCTTCCGGCTCGCCTACCCTGCGAAGCGGAATCGCATTGATAAGCGGCTGAATCATTTTCTCTGGAAGCGCCGCAACCATGTCCGTCCTCGTGATACCCGGCGCCACTGCGTTCACACGGATACCGCTCGGACCGAGTTCTCTCGCCAGCGACCATGTAAGACCGTTTACGGCGGACTTACTCGCAGGGTATGCCACACCGCTCGGCTGTCCGCAGATACTTACCATAGAGCTGGTATTCAAGATACAGCCTCCGCCCTGCTCCCGCATGATCTTCACAACCGGCATAACCGCATTCATGATCGCATTCACATTCAACTGCATGATATTCGCAAAATGCTCCGACGTATAATCTTCAATCTTCTTACTGTCTGATACGCCTGCATTGTTCACAAGGATATCTATCTTTCCATATCTCTCCTTCACCTTTTCAATAGCTTCTTCTACGGATTTACCATCCTTAAGGTTCGGATAATCCCCGCTCACTTCCCATTCTGCATTCTCCGCATGCAGTGAGGCAAGCGCCTTGTCCACTGTCTCCGCCCTAGAACCGAACAGAACAACCTTCGCTCCGTTTTCCAGATACTTCTTTACGACAGAATAACCGATACCTCTCGTGCCGCCAGTTACAACAGCTATTTTACCCTTTAACATCATGTGACCTCCTTCTATCTCGTCCATTGGATGTTCTCTCACTCCCAATGACTTTTATTACTTAATATATGATTATAGCAGACCTTTCAAATAATGTACACAATTTATTTTCTCTTATTTAATTACACGTCTTTTCTCAATCTCAGCGCTTAAACGGCAGATACTTTCCGCAAAGTATGCTATATTTTCCTCCCGAAAGACCGTATCATGCTTCGTATGTATTCTATCCAGATACAGCCCAATCATCCTTTTCCGTTTTAATGCTGCCACTCCAACTGAACACGGGAATCTCATCTGGTCCGAAGGGAACAAAGTTGTCGCCGCTTTCTCCAATCGCACACATTTTCCTTCTATATCTGAAAATGCGCTTCGCAGTTCCTCCCCATATTTTACTCTGGCTTTTTTTCCAGCAATGATAAGGAAATGATCTCCATCCGAAACACAGTCAAAATTTACAAGCAGCTTCTCACGCATTGCACATCTATGCATTCTCCTGAAAAGCGAAGAACCCCACAGCCCTGTTTCCTCATGGTCAAAAAACACAAACGCTGCATTCCGGCGCTGCCCGGGCTCCATCATTTTATAAGCCTCACATAATGTAACAACCCCCGACGTATTATCATTCGCAGTATGCGTATTGGCCCTGCCTCCAAACAAAAACCATCCTCCCATTCCATAAACAACTACCATGGCCAGCCATGAAACCAGAAAATCACCTGTCAGCATCAATACCCCGACTAATGAAGCAAGCGACGCAAGCAATAACGGAATCAAAATCAGAAATTGATAAAGCATAAACAATATCGGCCGCTTGGGAAGCAGTATATTCGGCACAGGCAATACCTTACACGTGTCATAGTGCGCTCCAAACACTACATCTGCATTTTCAACATCTCCGATTACAATATTCCGGCACTTTAACATTCCTCCTGTCTCAACCCTCATATCTGGAAAATACCTCTTAAGCAGTTCGATAAATGCTGTTTTCTGCTCCCTTGTCTTCCGAACCTGATAATTTTTCATGATTTCATATGTAAGTTCTGTCATATTCTTGTCCCTTTCTCTAATATATCCCGTATTTCTCAGACATTGCCGCCAATCCGTCCCTACCGCAAATTATTCAGAAAATTCTTCTAAATGTTTTCTTACATATTCCAGCAGATATTGCTCTAAAGGATCATCTTCATACAATTCATAGTACGCATCGTCAAAATCATCAAAGGGATACCGTTTGACTTGCTTTTGATAATCCTTAATATCTTCCGTAATAAATGAGTCCAAATCATCTAATGATATATCATTTTCAGAAATAAACTTTTCCAGTAAATCTTTATAACATACCGCTCCGATCACATCCATGCATTCCAAAATGTATGGCGCAGTCATCCTGCTGGAATTAACAAAATATTGACATAACCCCCCATTCTGAACCTCCATATCAAAATAGTTCACAATGTACGATATCTTTACGGCGCCGCAAAATTCCTGAAGACATTCTTCAACATCCATTTCTCCTTCTCTGTTTAGCAGTATAGTTGACAGAGCGTCCATTAGTTCTTCATCCGGCAGAGAACCCAGCTCTTCTTTTGTCATGTGCAGGTATCGCTCTATTCTTTCCATTTCTCTTTTTATAAATCTCATGTTACTGATATATCTCAATAATCCCATCCGATACGTATCCTCCTTCAGATATTTTCATATTTTTATCAAAACCATTTACAAAACTCTATGCATGCTCTCCGTACCTCCGGATCAATATTTTTATCACACCGTTGTAATAAAAACTTATATTATATACATATCTACATCTATATATCCCCCTATATCTCTTACAAATTTAATGATTTTTTCATCAATTACCAAAGCAGGAATTTGGTTTTTTTCATCTCAATTACTATCTCAAGCGTAATATTCGCATTTAATTCTCCTGCTTTTCTTTTTTTTGCTTTCCAGCAAATATCTATTTCTGTATAAACACAAGTTTTTTCATTATCTTAGCTCCTTATTTACGGAAATTCTGCCACAACTTCCCGATTTTATAAGACGTCAACTACATCTAATAGTTCTTTATCACAAAAAACAAATAATTTATCATGGCATATTTCCACCTGATAGGATTTCCCCGTCTCATATTCTGCTATTTCTTTTGTTCGGACTAACACATTATCTTTCATTCGATAGAACTTTATAACCCCGTCTTTCAATGTTGCATATCTGTCCTTATCCATATATACAACTTGCTCTTCTGACAATGCGTTCCATTCTAGTTCGCAAGTATCCAGATTAATACTTAAAATCTGACTGCCAAAATAATCTCCTGCTGAACCCTCCGGTTTCAGACGGCCGTCTCCTCCAAAATATTTTTCCAACAGGACAATCAAATATCTGTCATCCACAACAGAATCTGAATAGCACCACTCTTCACCCTTTCCTTCAATAATATTGATCTGTCCATTTCGGTTAATCACACATGCACGTTCTTCTGGCAGCGTACATAGCTTGTCCTCCTCCATGCACAACACCTCATATCTCTTCGAAACATTCTCCCTGCTTACCGCACTGACAATTTCAAAAAATCCTTCCGCACTATCCTGTGTATAGATTTTGACTGCGTCCTTTCGATAATCAATCTGAATCATATTCGGATTCCTTATTGCCACTATCCATCCCATCTTAAGCCGCTGTATCCAGCATTCATCCATCAATTCCTCATTGGAACCATTGGTGTTTGATATCTTTTCCAGTTTCAAGTCTATGTTCCCGATATTTCCCGCCTTAGATATATCCTTTGCATCAAATATATATACAATATCTATCAAACCCATGACCGGACTATCATCTGACCATATACTGCAATAGACATTTTCATCCTCCGCATACAGTTTAAAGATATGCTCATTATTTAGAAATCTCCGGCTTGCAATAAGCGCACCCTCATAATCATACTGATATAACACATGATCAACAGAATAATAAATGTATTCTTCCGATGCCGTCATCCATTCTGGCTCCTGCGGCATTGATAAGATCTTTTTCTGCGAATGATATTCATAGATAGCTTTCTTCTTTGTTGAATAAATATAATACGTTCCCTTGCAGTAAAATGTTTTCATCCATTGCCTGTTTTTCCCTTTATCAGCAACATAAATGTAGGTATCGTATTCACCTTTCGCATATCTAATAGCATAATCAAAAATATTTCTTTTGGCAGGAATAAGCATAATTTGACAAAAACCCAAAAATAAAATAATTGCCAGACAAATAACAATTTTTTTCTTCATATCTCTTTTCTTTCCAAATCCTTTATCGAAATACCATATTTATCAACAATTCCTGTATCTGCTCCGTAATTTTCCAGTATTTTTTCAACTTTTTTCTGTTCATTCGCTTTCGCATAAAATAATGCCGTACGCCCATCCTTATCACGCCAGTCCACTTCCGCTCCAGACTCCAATAACAGACACACGATTTCCGCATATCCCATGCTGCCCGCAATTTGCAGCGGAGTATCATACACCCCCAAATCAACTTCTGCATGATTCTCAAGCAAATATTTTGTGATACCAATATTCCCCTCTCCGCATGCGATCCGCAGTGGAGTCTGACCATCTTCCTCCATGACGTTCACATCCGCACCTCTTTCGACAAGAAGTTCCACAACCCTGAAGTGCCCTTCCTGAGCCGCCCAGTGCAATCCCGTCCTTCCGTCCCAGCCCTGTTGGTCCGGCTTCATCCCTCTGTCAATTAAAAACTTAAGAGTATGTACGCGGTTCCTTGCCGCAAGTATCTGGCAGATTTCATTCTTGTCATAATTAAGACTGCAGCCCGCATCAACAAGCTCTTTTACCATCCTTGCATTTCCGTAAATACAGGCATATTCTATCGGTGTACACTCATTCGGCTTATGAAAATCCACATCCATATTATGACTGATTAAAAATCTTAACAGGGCAATATTCTTTCTGTCAATCACCATGTATAACGCATTGTTTCCTCCCATATTACGATGATACCCGCATTGTTTAAAAAGCATTTTCATGTTCTCCACCTCTATTTTTGGTCATATATCCCCGTTAATATCACCTTTTTCTTTTTAAATGCCTACTTCTGCGTCACTGTATCCAACAATTCATCTCAAACAAACTTTAAAACATATCCTACATCTCAATCACGTCCAATAATTTTTCATTGCAAAAGAAGAAGATTTTTCCATGGAACACTTCTATTTCATACTCTCTTCCTGTCTTGTATCCCTCTACCTTATCTGTCTTTATCATCTTACCGTCCTCTGTCCGGTAAAATATTACTTCTCCATCCTCAAATACTGCATACTGCTTCTCAAACATACAGATAACTTGTCCCTTATCTATCTCATATTGTTTTTCTACTTTTTTATTTTCCAGATTGACATAACAAATTTTTGAACCCAGATAGTCTCCCACCGTACCGGAAGGGGCAATTCCATCTGGATTTAGGCCCCAATAATACTTTTCTCCTAATATGATCAGATGCTTCCCGTCCCTCACACTTTTAGAATACGGGAATCCATTTCTTATATATAAGGGACTGTCCTCCACTTCAAATCTTTGATTCCTGTCTGTCAGCCTGTATATTCTATCATCCAGAAAATATAGTTCTTCATTAAATATTCCAATGCAGTTCTTATCATGATATCCAAGTTTTTCCCCTGTTTCCGCAGCCATAACATATATTTCCGAATCTGTTTCTGATACATTGTAAATTCTGATATATCCCTGTTCATCCACCGCCTTGAAATCCCCCGGACTTTCTGTTCTAAGTCCTAATATTACCTCCGGCATATTTATCAGATAAATATCTTCCTTTTCTCCATCTATTTCTACCATCCTTTTGCCGTTATTTTTCAGGATGTCACTTTGCACCTTTTCCGAGATATTTTTTGCCGGAAAAATATATAAATCCATGTTATATCCTTCACAATATATATTTTCATCTCCTGCATATACAAAATCTATATCCTCCTCATCAGGAAGGACAATCTTTGCAATCCTTGTGCCATCCAATCTGTACTGATAAATTTCTGAACCCGTACTATAAAAAATACTGTCGGAATTAACACAAAACTCTCTGATTTCTCTATCGGCCTCTATGATACATTTATGAGCGGCATAATCATATATTTTCCTGCTTTCATTGTCATAATAAAAATATCTTCCATTCAAATATGCCGTATGAAATCCTCCTTCTCTCTCCACCGGCTGGCAAATACGGAGCGTTGTCTCGTAGTATCCTCTGCATTTTTTCAAAAGAAAATCAAGAACATTCCTCCCTGTCCACATTTTTGTAAGGTACGCAGTTCCAGATAACAGCAAAACAATTAAAAATACAAGGGATAAAGTTTTCTTTTTCATATTTTTATCTGTTCCTTTCCAATTTTCACAGACATGCCAATATCATCATTCCGTCATACAATATATACATTTATATGAAAAACAAAAATCCCGATTAATACAATAATAATCTTCGCCATATACAGTTTGTCTTTTGTCAATCCTATAGTGACTTGAACGTAATATTATGCCATAGTTTTCCTTTAAATATTCCGCAAATTCATCGGCCGCCTGCGTCTCCATAGAGACAGACTGTTCTCTTTTATCAAAGCAATACATTTTCTCTAAATCTCTGTTTCTTAAGATGGTACAGTCCTCAAAATCCTGATAATCCTGCATTTTCATAGCAAAGAAATCCTGAGTCTCTTCCTCGTTACAAATTTTGATTTCCTCACCGTCATATTTTCTCATCCGATACCCACCACTGAAAACTCCGGATTAAATGCAATAAATCCTTCCGACCACGTACTATTTTCTCCATTAATTTTACGCTCAATAATATTAAATGCATCTTTTTTTTCTTAAATCTTGGCTGCTCTGCAAATTTTTCCAATCCCCTTTCAGCCAGCTCATAGGAAGAATATACTGCAACTATTACTTCATCATCATTTTGAGGCTCATCATCCCAATAGAAAAATTTTAATTCATATATCATTTTCTATGGTTTAATTATTATTGCTATATCCTCCACACCCAGACGTTTTGCATATTCGTATGCCGTTTCGCCATCTTGATTACAACGTGATAAATCGACTCCGGCTTTAACAAGTACATCAACTGTCTTGAGATATCCTTCCTTCCATGCATTATTTTTTGCCTCTCTGCAAACAGCAAACAACAAGCCGTCTTCCTCTTCCGTCATCATATCCACTAATGAGTCATCTTTGAGTAAAATGTAGTTAATAATCTTATAATTATCATATTTTACAGCATCTTCCACGCATTTCTTCATAAATTCTGCTCCATGGTTACCCTTTCTATATAATAAGCGGTATATTCTAAAAATAATCTCTTCCATTTCTTCTGAGTATATTTCACCATATGGTAACATTTGCGCAGATAACTCATATAAAGAAAAATGATCATCTGTTATATAATCCACATCAGCTCCCGAATCTATTAACAGTTCTGCAGCCAAATATGCCTCCTTCCAGTTCTCTGTATATCCAAACCTTAACAGCAATGCCTCCAATGGCATAAAGTCACCTTCCACATGCATATTCACATCGGCTCCTGAATCTATCAAAGCACGAATCACTTTATAGTTACCAGTTTCGCATGCATATAAAATCGGCAAGCTTTCGTGGCACTCTGCAAACAGATTCATCGGAAATAATTGAGAAGGTACACTATTAACGTCGTAAGGAAATCCAAAAAAATCTTTATTTAACAATTTTACAACTTTTTCTTCATCCTCCGACTGTATGGCCACCGTCAAACTATGCACCCACTTCTGTTGCATATACTCTTTTACAATCATAAACATTACTATCAAAAGTATAAATGACAACAATAGTTTTGATATGATTTTCCACCTGTTCGCTTTGCATATTGTTTCTCTGATTCTCCGTTCGTAGTTCGCCACCTGCAGACCATGGTACTATGTCAAGAAAAAGTACAAGTTAAAAGTGAACTTTTCTTACAACCTTCCATTTTTTATCCAGCCAATCTTTCCATCTTATTCAATTTCTGTTCATACACATTCTCGTATTCATTTGGTGATAGATATCCACAATGACTGTGGATTCTTACCGTATTATAAAATGTCTCTATGTATTCAAATACCAATTTATAGGCATGTTCATAATTTTTTATTTTAAATCGATTCAGCCATTCTCTTTTGATCAATGCATGAAAGGATTCAATACAGGCATTATCCCATGG
>VIQU02000005.1 GCA_010206225.2 Lachnospiraceae bacterium MD308
CAGCGTCATCGCCGGCACGGTTGATTCTGTAACCAGAAGACAGTTTCTCTAAGTTTTTGGAAACTGCGCTGTTATTATTTGTTAAGTTTCTGTAAGAGCTTAATGCAGCTATGTTGTGTTGAATTCTCATAAATAAACCTCCTTGAATTGTACCGAAGACCTCCTTGTCTCCTATAAGTTATTAATAATTACTTTTGCTGTATTCTCCTTATGGGCCCTTCATCCGGAAAACCAGCAATTTGCAAGCAGCGAATTGTGGATATGTTCATCCATATTTTGTTGCTTATGTTCTTATTATCSAACATTTCCCGATAAAGTTAACGGTTATTTTAAATTTTTTTCTAAGGAATCTATATTTTAAGTCGAAGTACATTCAACAACCGGCGAATCGGTCTATGAGGACACAAAACCGGAATAAGACTTTACACTTAGTTTACCGATTGGTATAATAAAAACACCAGATAACTAAATACCCAATATATAAAAGGTGGTGAAAATATGACAGGCAAAGAAATTGTTAATCTTATCAGGCAGCTTAGAGCATCTGGCATGAGTGATACAAAAATACTTGATTTAATTGAATATATTGAGACTCATGACCCAAAAGAGCAGCCAGAAACTGTATAATATACAGGAAATTATATTGTTAGTCACTACTTGAAAATGGTCAGTAATATTAAAAGATGTAAAGCCATGCTCGATTATCGGCGGCTTTGCATCTTTTATTTATGCCCCTGAGTTTGTTGTCGAAACGGCATGCCTGGTTTTCAGGAAATAAACCCCAGCAAATCCATTTTATTGCGCGGATGCATACTGCGCAGGATTTCTGCCTGCATTTTTGCGGCTACATGGATATAAATCTGCGTTGTTTTAATAGAGCTGTGCCCGAGAATCGGCTGGACGCAGCTTATATCAACACCTTCCTCTATTAAATATGTGGCAAATGAGTGACGGAACATATGAGGAGTAATATTCCGTTCTATGCCTGCAAGCTAACAGTATTTTTTTAGCATCAGACGGATAGACTGTTCTGTATAACGGCTTCCGTTCCTGTTTATAAAAAATATCCGCTTTTCTGAATTGCTGCTTTGTTAGCGTCGTAGTATCTTCGCAGTAATTCCAAAACAGACGGGGCTGCAACACTTAGATAGCGTTCTTTATTGCCTTTCCCCATAATGCGTATTGAGCCGGAATACAGATCCACGCAATCTTCACGCATATAGGAAATTTCATATACACGTGCGCCTACTGCAAAAAGCATTTCAACAACAGCTACATCCCGAAGCCAGTACCGGGTGTTTTTCTTTGGATGGGAGTACATACAATTCAGAAGTTGTTCTATCTCCTTGCGGGGAATAATCCGAGGCAGCGTATACGTCTCTTGAAACCTTACCTTGATTCTCCGAAAAGGATTATCTGTAGTCATTCCTTCCGCTTCCATATACATATAAAATGCCTTCACGGTAGCAATTTTGCGTTTGACTGTTTTTTGCTTATATTTTCTGTGCAGAACAGTAATATACTCTTCAATTTTCTGCTTATCAAAAGCAGCTTCCCCGATAAAATCAAAGTATTGCTTTAAATCAATTCTGTATGCATTGATTGTCTTGTTATTCAGTTTCCTTCGGAATGATAATAAGAACATAAGCAACAAAATATGGATGAACATATCCACAATTCGCTGCTTGCAAATTGCTGGTTTTCCGGATGAAGGGCCCATAAGGAGAATACAGCAAAAGTAATTATTAATAACTTATAGGAGACAAGGAGGTCTTCGGTACAATTCAAGGAGGTTTATTTATGAGAATTCAACACAACATAGCTGCATTAAGCTCTTACAGAAACTTAACAAATAATAACAGCGCAGTTTCCAAAAACTTAGAGAAACTGTCTTCTGGTTACAGAATCAACCGTGCCGGCGATGACGCTGCAGGTCTTGCTATTTCCGAAAAAATGCGCGCGCAGATCACAGGTCTTAAGACAGCGCAGAAGAATGCCAACGATGGTATTTCTTTGATCCAGACAGCTGAGGGTGCTCTTACAGAAGTTCACTCCATGCTGAACCGTATGGTAGAGCTGGCAAGCCAGTCCGCTAACGGAACATATCAGGATGAGGACCGTGCAAACCTTCAGGCAGAGGTTAAGGCTCTCCAGGACGAGATCAACCGTATTTCCGAAGGAACAAACTTCAACGGAATCAACCTGTTGGATGGTTCTCTTGGCGGAAAGGTAAGCNTTGCTATTTCCGAAAAAATGCGCGCGCAGATCACAGGTCTTAAGACAGCGCAGAAGAATGCCAACGATGGTATTTCTTTGATCCAGACAGCTGAGGGTGCTCTTACAGAAGTTCACTCCATGCTGAACCGTATGGTAGAGCTGGCAAGCCAGTCCGCTAACGGAACATATCAGGATGAGGACCGTGCAAACCTTCAGGCAGAGGTTAAGGCTCTCCAGGACGAGATCAACCGTATTTCCGAAGGAACAAACTTCAACGGAATCAACCTGTTGGATGGTTCTCTTGGCGGAAAGGTAAGCTCTGTCGGAATGACAGATATGGCTGGTAGCTTAACAATTAAAGCGGATGGTCAGTTAGGAAAAGCGCCTCAGGCTGCAATCTACAGCTTTGATTTAAGTCAGGTTAGCATTCAGAGCACTAAAGCTGGTGGTACAATTAAGACTTTTACAGTTGGCGGTCAGGATCTTTTTAAAACAGGTGCTGACAAAACAGTTAGCTCTAGTTCACCGGTTAGCGGTGTGAATCTTGCCGGAAAGATTAAGAATGAAATTACGATTGATACCGTTAAGTATGACGTAAAGGTTACAGGAACAAAAGTTACGCTGACAGCTCAGAAACCAGCAGATTCTCCGTCTACTACAAAACTTAACGTTGTACTGGAAGCGACTAACGCTACCGTTAATAACGGAGAGCAGATTGCTGTTACGGTAGAGCAGGAAGGTATCGGACCTGCTAACCAGAGAATGTACGGTCAGGCTGAGTTTGCGTTAGACACTACGATTGTAAAAGACGGCGGCGCCCTTAAGATCGGTGATACTACTTACACATTCGCGGTAGGAAAGAACAGTTCCTTCAAGGGCGGCTCCAATGTTATCGACCTGACAGATATGACAGCAACTTCTTCTAATCTGGTAGGTATTGCTGCTGGACGTCTGACTGCTGCTGCTAAGAACAACAAGAACTTCTATGTTGGAACAGATTATGATAAAGCAACTGGTCAGACAATGATCCGCGTTACGGAGAAAGAAGGCGGTGTAGATTACGAAGTAAATAATCTGGCTGGTGATGATGGTAAAGGTGCTAACGGAACAGTTGGTACTATAAATGCTACATCAACACATTGGAGAAACCTGATCCAGAAGGGTGTTGCATCCATATCTGGTTCTAACCTTACACTCCAGATTGGTGATACGTCTGATGATTTCAACCAGTTAAAGGTTGCTGTAGGCGATATGAGCGCTTCCGCTCTTGGAATCAGCGGTATCGATATCAGCACACAGGCTGGTGCTTCTGATGCGATCAACAGGGTTAAGGCTGCTATCAACTCTGTATCCTCCACTTGTGGTGACCTTGGTGCCCTTCAGAACCGTCTTGAGCACACCATCAACAACCTGAGTGTAACAACTGAGAACATGACTGCTGCTGAAAGCCGTATCCGTGACGTTGACATGGCTGAAGAGATGATGGCTTACACCAAGAACAACATTCTGGTTCAGGCTTCACAGGCTATGCTCGCTCAGGCTAACCAGATCCCGCAGGGTGTATTGCAGTTACTCCAGTAATTGGATTCTGATCTGAGACTGTTTTAGCAGTTTTGAAAATGTATGAGATATCAAGGCAGGTTGTATTGTTTTGATATGAGGTGTCTGCCCCGTTACTGGGGCAGGCACTTGTTGACATGGCTGAAGAGATGATGGCTTACACCAAGAACAACATTCTGGTTCAGGCTTCACAGGCTATGCTCGCTCAGGCTAACCAGATCCCGCAGGGTGTATTGCAGTTACTCCAGTAATTGGATTCTGATCTGAGACTGTTTTAGCAGTTTTGAAAATGTATGAGATATCAAGGCAGGTTGTATTGTTTTGATATGAGGTGTCTGCCCCGTTACTGGGGCAGGCACTTATTTTTAATAGAATGATGCTAGAGGCAAAATACCTCTTGACTCCAGCATCACATAATATATTGGGCGGACAACGCGAAAGTTTCACCCCGCTTACAAAAGGAGGTTTCTGATGGCTAAAGAAATAAGCATATCCCAATGCATGATCGTGAAAAATGAGGAGAAAAATATCCGGCGGGCCCTTTCTTGGGCGAAGGAGATTGTACAGGAGCAGGTTGTCGTGGATACCGGTTCTACGGATCGGACGGTGGAGATTGCAGAGAGTATGGGCGCGAAGATCTTTTACTTTGAATGGTGCGATGACTTTTCTGCGGCAAAGAACTATGCCATAGAGCAGGCAACCGGAGACTGGATCGCATTTCTTGATGCGGATGAATATTTCACCCCGGAAGATGCAAGGAAGCTCCCGGAAGTGATCCGGACTGCGGAGAAGAACTTCTCCCAGAATGGAACGCCCGATGTGATCCGCGCTACGTGGGCGCAGTTAAACGATGAGGGCAAAGTGTTTGCGGTCAGTGAACAAGACCGTATCTTCCGTAACAAAAAGGACGTCCGTTACCGCAAGCCAATCCACGAAGTGTTGGCATCTACCGCGCTGCAGACGGCGGAAAAGGTACTTGAGAAAGGGCTTCATAAGGCAGAACCGCCGCAGATCAACACGGCGCTGATGACTTGGTTCACCGCGGCAAGCAGCGGCAGAACCGGAAGTCCTGAACAGTATAAAGAAAAGGCATACGCGCTTTATGAACGTTATTGCAAAGCCGGATACTCCTATCCCGACATCGAATTCGGCATGGCATGCTACCTGCAGAAACTGGGAGATACCGATGGAGTTGTATTATTTTTTGAGGCTGCGCTTCAGAAACTTGAATATTATAAGGGGGTTGACACCCTGAAGATGGCCGGACGTTTAGACCATATATACGCTTATCTCGCCCTATATTATTCCGAAAAGAAGGATGCGCAGAAAAGCGTATATTACTGCACCCTGTCTCTGCGGGTTGATAAATATCAGGAAACTCCCCTCTCCTGTCTTCTGGAACTTTTAAAAGATGACAGAAACACGGAAGCGGCGCAGGCATATGCTTTCCTTGGGAAGATCTATGATATTGACAGCCTGAAAGATAAGCTTTTTATTTTAAAGTTGGCAATAAAAACAGGTTACAAGGAACTGGAGGAATTTATCCGGGCGGGCATGTCAGAAGAAGAAATAAAAGAACTATGGTCTGACAACTGTCAGTCATGGGCAAAAAAACGGGAAGCTTTGAAAGAAGCCTATCCCAATATCTCCATAAGAAACCGGACAGATATGAATTTCCTTTCTCTCCTGAACGAGCTTAGGGATATGGATGCCGAAAAGCTTTATGAGAAAGCTCTGATCAGAGGACTGGCAGATATGCTTAAGGAACACCATAAATCCATAGAGGCATTCTATGAGAAGCTTGCCGATTACCGATCGAAACAATGCCTGTATGGACTGTTGGAAATGTGGCTGCGCAAAGAGAGCCGTATCATATCCATGGCAAGAGAGAACGGACTGGAGTTCTGGGACATGGATGTCATCCCGACTGCGGAGGGGATGACATGCGCGGATATAGGAGAACATCAGGCGGAATGCGCAAATGGTTTTCTTTATACCTATGACGACACCTATAAGAAGATTTACTTCTTCACGCAAGAGGGGGCGGAAGGGGAAGAACTGGAAAAAAGTTTCTCCGGCTGCCGGGATGTTTCTTTCATAAACACGGAACTGGCAGATCTTGAACTTGATAAAGCAGTGGAGGAGCCGCTGGATCTGATCCGCATGGATGTGTCCGCAGGACTTTTGGAACTCCTTGCGGGCTGCCGGGGACACATTGAAAAAAAACAGCCGAAACTGGCGGTCTGTATAGATAGTGACTGCAATCATTTATGGCAGGTTCCAAAACTTTTGAAAGAATGGAATCCTAATTATCGGTTCTATCTGCGTTATTATGGTGAGAAGCCGATACCGGACAGGATCGTTTTGTTCGCAGTATAACTAAAAGTTAAATCATCGTAACCGGCAGAAGTATAGGCACACCCTATCCGCCTGCCGGTTACACCGTTTCGACCCGCTCTGCAAAATACCGCCCGATCTTTGCGATAAACTTAAGCGCCTCCTCCCTCATCTCTTCAGGAAACGAAGACAAGACCGGAGCTGTCTCAAAACTTAACACCTTATCAAAGTGAATCCTTTTCAGCCCGCCTATAAACCCTTCCCAGTCTGTGGATACTCTATTCTCCCTTGTCTTTGTAAAGGTATATGGTATCTGATGAAGATCCGCTATTCCGTCATTGTCATGAATATGAAGCACTTTAAGCCTAAATCCAAGTGTAGTAATGAAATCTTCAAAGTCAATCCCCACCAAATTGGCATGCCCCGTATCGAAGCAAAATCCCAAAACCTCCGCATGATATTTTTCGTTGAATCGGTCTATCCGTTCTGACGCTTTTTTCGCATCGCAGCAAGGACCTTCCACCACATGTCCTGCAATGCTGGTATAAAGATTCTCAATGCACAGAGTAATTCCCATTTCCTTTGCCGCAGGAGCCAGCGTATCCAAGAACTTTTCTGTTTCCTGCCATTCCAGTTCTTCCGAACCAAGAAAATGCTGCAGCTTAAATCCATGAATCACTATATACGGACACTCTAAATGAGCGCAAATCTTGAGACTTTTAGGCGCAGCAATATCACGCAGATACTCATTCAGCCGTTTTTTTCCTCCAGGAACATACATTGGATAAGGCATATGCATTTGATTAATTGCGATTCCGCTCTCCCTCGCAGCATATTTATGTCTCTCAAAATGTCTCTCCAACTCGGTATCTGTCTGATTAAAGAAAGTATTTTTTTCGTTTTGATACAATAAAGTATTTGTCAAATATGCATTCAAACTAAAATCCGCACATGAAAATCCTGCCTTTTTTAACAGGCGGAATCCTTCTCTCGGCGATGTATCTCCAACTACTCCCTTTGTCTGTACTCCTATCCTTATCATCTTCCCATCTCTCCAAACTTTCATATAAAAACAAACTACTCCGCAAGGGCAGCGGACACACTGCCAGTGCAACACTATTCTTTCAGCTTTCTAATCCCGTTGGAAAACATCCCGTGTATATACTTTATCTTCTACATCATCCAGACAACTATCGTACCGGTTTGCAATAATAGCATGAGAAGAACGCTTAAACTCGCCCAGATCATTTACCACCCTGCTTCCAAAAAAAGTCGTCCCGCTTTTAAGTGTTGGTTCATAAATGATCACTACCGCCCCCTTCGCTTTGATGCGTTTCATAATACCCTGGATGCTGCTTTGGCGGAAATTATCAGAACTGCTCTTCATGGTCAGGCGATACACGCCGACGATAACCTCTCCTTCCTTGTCATTGTCCCACTCATCATTGGCCTCATATCCTCCGGCAATCTCAAGAACACGGTCTGCAATAAAATCCTTGCGTGTCCTATTCGATTCTACAATTGCATTAATTAGATTCTCAGGAACATCCGCATAGTTTGCCAGCAACTGTTTTGTATCCTTCGGCAGACAATAACCGCCATATCCAAAAGAAGGATTATTATAATGCGTTCCAATTCGGGGATCTAGGCAAACACCATCAATAATATGCCGGGTATTAAGACCTTTTATCTCCGCATAAGTATCCAGTTCATTAAAATAAGAAACCCGAAGCGCAAGATAAGTATTGGCAAACAGCTTTACTGCTTCCGCTTCTGTAAAGCCCATGAACAGAGTAGCAATATCTTCTTTAACCGCTCCCTCCTGCAAAAGTTCTGCAAATCTACGCGCCGCTTCTACAAGGCAGGCATCCTCCATGTCTGTTCCCACGATAATTCTGCTGGGATACAAGTTATCATAGAGCGCCTTTGATTCACGCAAAAACTCAGGACAAAAAAGGATATTCCGGCAGCATAACCTCTCACGGACAGCAATCGTATAACCAACCGGAACTGTACTTTTGATAACTATAACCGCCTCCGGATTATATCTCATAACCTGCCTGATAACCTTCTCAACAGCAGATGTGTCAAAAAAATTCTTCTTGCTGTCATAATTCGTAGGCACTGCGATAACAATAAAATCCGCATCTTCGTATGCTTCTTTCTCATCTAATGTCGCCGTCAGGTTAAGATCCTTCTCGATCAAATATTTCTCAATATACTCATCCTGGATCGGAGATTTCCGTTTATTGATCATCTCTACTTTCTCAGGAATGATATCCACTGCATATACTTTATTATGCTGGCTTAAAAGCGCCGCAATAGAAAGTCCCACATAACCAGTACCTGCAACAGCAATCTTTAATTCCTTCTTGTCCTTCATTCTATCTTTCTCCTTTTTCACACTCTAGGGGTAAATCACTATTGCTTCCTAATCATCCTGATCACATATAAAATGCTTTATACCATTCAGCAAATTTTCTAAGACCAGTTCTTAAGCTTGTACAAGGTTTAAATCCGAAATCACTCTCTAATGCGCTGGTGTCCGCATAAGTCACTGGGACATCACCAGGCTGCATGGGAACAAGGTCCTTATGCGCTTCAAAATCATAATCTCCCGGCAATACTCCGGCACGAATCAATTCTTGCTGAAGAATGTCTATAAAATCCAATAAGTTTTCTGGATTACTATTACCAATATTATATACTTTATATGGCGGCAACGGCAGTCCATCTTCTCCTGTAACCTTATCCGGCGTCTTTCTCATAACACGCAAAAGACCTTCCGTAACATCATCTATATAAGTAAAATCACGCTTACAATTACCATAGTTAAAAATCTGAATATTCTCTCCTTTACACAGCTTGTCCGTAAAACCAAAATATGCCATATCCGGCCGGCCGGCCGGACCATATACTGTGAAGAACCGCAGGCCGGTGGACGGAATATTATAAAGTTTTGAATAAGCATGCGCTAACAGCTCGTCACTTTTTTTAGTGGCCGCATAAAGCGAGACAGGATTGTCTACTTTGTCGTCCGTGCTATACGGAACCTTCTTATTAACTCCGTAAACACTGGAAGAGCTTGCGTACACCAAGTGTTCTACACCCGCCGCGCCGTTATCGTAAGAATGGCGGCAAGCTTCAAGAATATTGTAAAAGCCAATCAAGTTCGATTCGATATAAGCATCCGGATTAGTAATGGAATATCTGACGCCCGCCTGCGCCGCAAGATTTACTACAATCTGCGGTTTATACTTTTCAAAAGTCTCTGTGACGAATGCCTTATCAGCAATATTCCCTTTCACAAAGGCAAATGAAGAAATTGCAGATATCTCTTCCAGCCTTGTCTCCTTCAACCTTATATCATAATAATCATTCATATTATCAATACCTATGACGATTACATCTCCTATATCTGCATAAAGATGTTTTACCAGATTTGCTCCAATAAACCCAGCGGCGCCTGTAACCAATATTCTTCTATTTTTTAAATCTATATATCCCACCGCTTATTACTCCTTTATTCCAAAACATTTCATCGCTTGCCACTATTCCTGTTTTTTCAATGGCACTTCTTTCATCGGGAGACGTTCTAAATAAAAAGAAGGCATATATTCATCATTGAAATATTCTATCGGGTTCTTAATTCCCATTTCAAGGATCTGTTCTCTTATCTCCTTATAATAGATATTACAGATAAATATCGCACAATCCTCCGGCAGTTCTTTTAAACACCGCGGATTCTTAACTGTTAACCCGAAAAATTCCGTATCCCATACAGTTCTATCGTTGTCACAGGTAAACAGCGGCGGATATTTTTTACCATAACATTTCATATAATTTCTGCACATATTCCCTGCGCCGAAAAGCACTCTTGATGAATACTGCTTCAGCCGTATTTCCATTTCTATCTGCCACTTTAAAAAATCCCCTATCTTTTTGGACAAACGCAAAATTTCAGGACGGAGAAGATGAGAAAATGCCGAAATAGTATCCCTCATATCCATAATCAACTCCCCGTCAAATCCAATCTCCCTAAGTCCTCGGATCAAGTTCTGCCAATCTGTCTGCGACCGGCCCTGATACACGCTTGTAAAGGGCAGCATGGCGCTTTCCCGATTCCCGCTGCAGTCCCGCAAAATCACAGCTTTAAGCCTGTTTCCAAGCTCTGTTATAAAATCATACATATTTTGTCCGCACAGGTTGCATATTCCAACATCCAGACAAAATCCGAAGCGCTCTTCTCCTACTGTCTCATTCAGCCAATCAATCCAATTCCTAGCGTCCTCTGTCAGCGAACAGGCTCCGCGAACCAGATGCCCGTTAAAGTCCTTACATTGATTTTCCAGTAAAATACATACATCCTGCTCTCTTGCCAATTCTGCCAGACCAAGATAATAAGCTTTGTTATGTTTCCATAAGTCCTCAGATGATATACCCGCAAATAAAGGGCGTATAACCAGATTCTTACACCCCGCCTGACCGCACACTTTTATACTTTCTTTTGCGAGCTGAAACAATAATCCATTTAAATCGTCATGTTTAGTATTTCGTTCCAGATAGGGCGCATACGCTGCCGGCATATGCACTTTCTGGGCCTCACATTGCTTTAACAGGGGCAGCATTGCTTCACTCATTTTTTCAGGATTCTCGAATACTTTTAACCTGTCGGTCATTTCTTTAATTGCTTCTTTTTTTCCTATCTGCTCCAGTTCGCCGGATGTACAACACAGCGAAAAGTCTAATAAAATATTCTTGTATCCGGCTGTAAATACATTCCGAAGACCTTTATACGGATTTTTTATACCTACAATATGTGATGGCGTACATAATAGATTCAATTTTTTATCCTCCAGATCAACTGTTATCTCTTTTTCTGCTGATCACATCTTTAATCTCTGTCGAGCTTGTCGTCTGTGTATAGGGAAAGAAGACCATGTCCGACCCATGCTGCTGCAAAAATACCTTTTTTGCCAGCCAAACCGGATCATCGGCATAATCACTTCCCGAGAACTGAACATCAAAATGATACATATACCATGCATCTTCTGTATTTGGCTTATCGACTGGAATTTCAACTGCTTCGTCTACATATTTGCATGCCTCAACAATCGCAAGGCGCTCATCAAAAGGAATGTACGGACGTGTTTTTTTGCCCCGTATCACCTGTTCATCAGTCACTACGCCGACAATCAGGTAATCGCACTGCTCTTTTGCCCGCCTAAATATATTCAGATGTCCTATGTGGAACAGATCAAATACTCCTGCCACATAGCCGATATGGTATCTTTTCGGCGCGCTCTTTTGTGAACCGCCCGTCAGTTTTAACGGCCTGTCATAATCAAGCCGCGGGTCATATACGGAAATATCTTTGATCATCATCTTTTTCAACTGGAGGAGAACATCCTGAAAAAATTTAATACAGATGAATACTTTAAAAGGTTCCTTTATCTCCCCTAAAATTCCCGGTGAAAAGATTTCTATACCTGATAACTGTTCTCCCCATCTGCTTTCATTATTGTCAATGATTCCTGCAATATCATAATACCTGCCAAACTGTTCTATAAACTGTTCCGCATACCTCCCTGAGCCAAAAAGATAGATTTTTTTACTTCCCAATCCTTTAAAAATATTTGTGAACAAGCGCTCGTATTCTTCCTGGCTATAATCCATCCTGTGTCTGTTAGAAATCATTGTCTGGTTATCTCTTCTGTGGAGCTTATGATAACCGGAAAGCTCTTTTTCCTTTCTAAGCTCTTCCAAAAAGGCATTGCCTTTTCTTCTCCAAAAATCCCGATACTCATATAAACTAAAATATTTCAGAATATCATCCCGGGGATATATCTTCTCCAGATCAGGATTATCCCTGTATATAAAATCCACTGTCCTGATGAAAACAGCATTTGCCGGAAAGTCCTTAATATAAAACTCCTGGTCGAAGAATACAAATCCGTTTCCTGTATGAAAACAGTTAATAGAAACCATATCAATATAGCCTCTTTTTAAGATTACACCGATATTTTTTCTCTCTTCCTCCGTTCCAAATGCACGCCTTTGCCACTGATCAATATTCGGATCATCTTTTTTTCGTCTTTCCCAATGAGGTTCAAACTGCCTCCAGTTCACTTCCTCGTAAGCGGCATGCTCCGACGAAGATAATATAATCTTCCAAAATCTTTCAAGCTCCTGTATAAACTTTTTCCTGTCACTTCGCAGCGTTTCCCTGAAATATTCTGTAGCAATCTGCCCTTTTATATAGGGCATCACATAAGCATCGCTCTCCCGTTTTCCTTCAACTACAGGAATTTTATGGTTTCGCAAATAATCCGTATTCTGAAACAGAGCGTCTATTTTTTCTATTCCTTCCCTATATAGGGCTTTTCTGGACACTTTCACCGGATACTTTATGATTGTCGCCAATGCTTCCTTGCGTCCCCGGTCTCCCTGAACTGTCACCTGGTCAACTCCCATGAGTTCACCATCAATGGTGCATTCGATCAAAAAAGCATTTGCCATTTGGTGGAACATATGATTTTCCAGCAATGTTTCGTACAGTCTTTCCTCTTCAAGAAATAATGTTCCCGGGTTCTCATATTGCGGAAATACTCTCACATCAATTGCTTCATTTGGCACATAATCTTCTGCAATCAGAAGCTGGGGGCGCACAAGTTCCGGCATAACCGCATAAAATCTGTATTTTTGAAAACCTGCCTTGAAAAACATTTTTTCATATTCCGCTTTCGAATATGAGCGTCCCCCATTTATTTTCATTCTTTTGTCACTTACTTTTAAATATCCGTCAATCCCATCAAGGACGTGTCCAGAAAAAGAATCCTTATCGCCGCAAAAATAACGAATCGCCAGACGGTTTTCAGCTCCTATCAGAAGCTTTCCCAAAGGCTTAAGCAAAGGCTTAAGCGCCGCAAGCATTTCCTCAGGGTTCTCACTTCTTTCAATGATACCCGCTGCCACAATATAATCAAATTTACCGCTGATTGTATGCAGTTTCCCCATATCCGCCCTAACCGTGTCTATTCTATTTTCTTCCATCGCATCAAAAAGCACTTCGCATTCCGGCCTTCCGCCTGAAATGAAAAGTACTTTTGAACCTGTTTGAAAATCATACCAATTGATAAGAGCCTTGGGCAAATCCTTTATGATCTCATCTGAAGCCATAAAAACCCCCCTAAATATCTGCGTTATTTATCCAATCCATACAAGATATCTTTAAGAGATACGATCGGATACATGACTTTATTCTTTAAATTATTATATATATCGTCAAAATAATAAACTGCCGTAACGATCATAACATCTGCCTTTGGTAAATCATCCTCCGGCAAATACACTTGTAAGTCAGAATAAATAGCCGATGCATTTTTGTCAACCGCATATTTAATCTCAATATCACAGTCCTTTAATTCTTCCAATAAACATTTCCCCACATGGCTCAATCCATAAACGGCAACAGACTTATAACCCCTTTTTTCTAAGTATTCTTTAATATGTCTGCCTTCCTGCTTTGTTGTCATCCATTTGTTCATAAGCAAAAATAAGTCAAGATTTTTATCTGTTAATTCTCTGCAGTTATCTAATGCCCTGCCTGAAATCCTTTCAATTACCATTCCCCCGGCGACGGCACCAATAACCACGCCTGACAGCACTGAAAAAAAATTATTTTTCTTCATATGATCCTCCGGTTTACCTCTTCAAAATTCTTATCTTTTTTTACAAACCTGCCAATATTCAATATATCTTTTTGCACCATGGGCGCACGGAATACTATCGCTTCTTCTGGCAAGTTTATACCTGCCGCCAAACAAATATTCCCCATCATGAGAATACTTGTACTCAGTACCTTCATTGTCTGCAAATGTATCCAATACAAATAATTTAACCCGATTTTTTTCTAATACAGTATCAATTTCTTTTTTTAATTTGTCATGCGGAATCATATGTATAAAATTTAACATGATCAGGCAATTGATATCTCCACAGTCAATATCCGCAAATGTCCCTTTTCGGAATATGACCTTTGGACACAAAAGGGCGCCCGCTTTCAATGCTTCTGCAGATATATCATACCCTATTTTTTTGAATCTCCACCTTACGCCGCCAATAATCTCACCCAGCCCGCATCCCACTTCGACGAACGGCGCATATTTAGAAAATTTATTTTTGCTGATCAGTTTATTGAGTGTCCGGACAACCTCCAAACCATAAGGTCTTTCATTAATCGGCGTAAGATGCCATGACCCAAAATTATAATATCGTTGCAGCATTTGATAGATTTTCTTTTTTATTACTCCTGCTTTTTTACTCTCAATCCACCATTGTCTCATCATTTATTTTAACCAGTCATCCTTTCTTGCCATAAGCAGCGCCTTAAAAATCTCAATATCTTCCGTTGTGGTAATCTTAATATTCTTTTCAGAACCGGGGCAAAAATGTACCGTCTCTCCGAGTTCTACCATTAAAGTGCAGGAAGCCGTGGAATTCGTAATCCCTCTTCTCTCAGCCTCCTCATGCGCCCACAGCAATCTGGATACCGGAAAGGTCTGCGGCGTCTGTGTTCTTGCCAACGCATCCCTTGAGATCAATGCCTTTGCACTTGTCCCGTTCTCTTCCTCGCGCAGCAGCATTGCTTCAACGCATGGTATGACTGTAATGGCCGAACCATGAAGCCTGCACTCTGCTATGCTGTTGGATATAATCTCCTGAGACACATTCGGCCTGATTGCATCATGCACCATTATCAGATCATCTTTTTTACATTCCTTCTCTAACTCCGCTAATCCATTGTGGATAGACTCCTGGCCATTCTCTCCTCCTGATACAACCCATCTAAGTTTCGTTATATTAAATTGACGCGCATAAGCCTTCAATATCTCCTGCCACCCGTCCAGACATACAACTAATATTGCATCGATCTCCGGATGTTTTTGAAAGGCCTGCATTGTGTATACAATAACCGGTTTGTCATGAATATTAAGAAACTGCTTGGGAATATTCTGATTCATCCGTGTTCCTTTTCCGCCGGCGATAATCATTGCTATATTCATCTGCAACACTTCCTCTTATATATAATTGAACTTTTCTAAAAAATCTGTCATCTGTAAATATTCCTGAATACCTAATCTTTCCATTCCTTCCTGCATATCAAGATATGCTTTTGAACCGGGCGTTACTGCCAGCAGATACAGTGAACCAGGATAACAATCACGGGCTTTTTCTATCCTTACCACTCTTTTATCTGCCATGAAACCATCCTTTGGCTCATCAGATACCGCAAAACATCTGATCTTATCATACAATCCTTCATTATAAAGTATCCGCATTGCAATATCACCCTGCTTACCTGCCCCGTAGATAATAATTCCTTCCGATTCCAGAATCTGCGTCTTCACTCTTCTCTTCTTTTCTATCAGACTGCCGCAATACTCTTCTGGCGCTCTCAAAAGCTCCCGAATCCAGTTATCTATATATCTGTTGTATTTGATATAAGCCTTATACTTCCCATAATCCTCCCGGATCTGCCGGGTAAACTCATACTTATACTTATCGTCAACCCTGAAAAATGTCCCTTTTAACCTGACAAGTCGCAAAGTATAGACATACGGCAGCAAATATTCCTGTTTTCTTGCTTTTATGATCTCCTCAAGGTATTCATATTCTCTTGTCATGGCCATCATTTTTGACCTGCTTTTTACCGAAGCCTCAGGATTATCCTGCCTGTAATAATAAAAAGCCTCATTTAACCACATCGCCCTTTTGGCATAGAAACATGTCTGCATCCAAAATCCATTATCCTGATATGAAGCCCCGGGGCTTTCATTAAAAGAAATATCATTTTGTACCAGAAAATCTTTTTTATAAATCCCTGTCCAGATATTCATAAAAAAATCGAAATAGATATTTCTTTCATCCTCTCCAAGCACCCGGTCATACCAGGCATTTAAATTATTATCGTGTACCCGTCTTTGGTAATCCAGTTTTTCAAACCAATAGTAAGCGTCTGATTTAACAAAATCCAGATTATGATCCACAGCCGCCTTGTATAACGTCTCATACATTTCAGGAGCTATCCTGTCGTCACTCTCGACAATCCCGATATATTGTCCCGACGCAAGTCTTAATCCCGCATTCATTGCCGCTCCATAACCCTGATTCAATTTATGCAACGCTTTCATACGCCCATCCTCTGCCGCATACTGATCAATAATTTCACCTGAGGAATCAGTGGAACCATCGTCAACACAAATAATCTCTATGTCTTTCATGCTTTGAGCCACAATGCTGTCCAGACACCGGCGCAAATATCGCTCCATATTATAGACAGGCACAATAATCGATATTTTCGGCATTCTTCTTCTCCTCTTATATTTAACAGATCCAATATGCTTCTATGTTATGTGCTAATGTACGCTTCTCTTCGGGCGGCCATTCTTCCCATCCTTTTCCGTAAAGGTTATCCAGATATTCCTGATACCCCTGCGGAATATTCACCATAATATCTTCAAAAGGCATTCGCAAGGTTTCTTCATAAACGGATCGTGTTGTACAATCCTTTTCATAATATCCTGTGCCTAAAACACCCACATACTCCGAATCGTCAAATCTGTATGTATCAAAAGACGGTTGCTCCTCATCACAGATCTTTCTGAATTTATTCATATCCCCGCTGCACTTAAAAAACACCTCACGCCTTCTTGCATTTATCTTTTCATATCTTCTAATATATGCTATTCTTTCTTTTTCATCATCGGGTAGTCCAACTATCGGTAAGATCTCTACATTTACCCCGACAAAATGATTATAAAAGGCATATTTCTCTATGAGCATTGTGCGTTTATCTGCCAGACGCGCAAATTTATAATGTCCCCATACATCATTCTCATCATCAACGATCTGACACATGATTTTATCATTCTCCTGAAACAGCTCCAAAAACCTTTCATAGTCAACATCCGGCATAAAGACATCAATGTCATCGTCCCACGGTATAAAACCTTTATGACGAACCGTCCCCAGCATGGAACCTCCGCTCAGCCAGTACCGAAGATTATTCTTTTCACAAAACCGGTCAAAACAGGAAAGAATCTCTTTTTCTACCACTTTTAATTCGTTCAATGACATTCTCTTAAGCTTTTCAGCCTTTTTCCTGTAGTCAGCATTTTCCCAATCATACAGACAATATATCCCCTCTTTGGAAATATGTGTGCCATTAACGATCTTGTCTATTTCATCAGAACAATCTTCGGATGCATAAAGAATGATCCAATTTTCGCCTGTCTCCCTTCTCCACTCATCCACGGAATAAATTCTGATATAGGAATCTGTCTTATTAAAATAGTGAGAAAGCGCATACTTAACGCTTCTCCAAACTCGTTCTCTTCTTTCCTCTTTTTCCGAAATATAACATTCAACCCTGTATCCTCGGTTCTCCAGCAACGTCCTGACGGCAAAAGAATGCTCGTCTAAACCCAAAATTGCCAGTTTGTCGGAGCGCTTTATCTTTCCCTTTTCTATCAAAGACTCCAGCCAATCATCCATCTGCTTTAAAATGCTGTAAAAATATTCCATTTCTCCGAAATCCCCCCTCTATATGCATTCTATTCCTGTAAATCCGCAAAATTATTATGCAGCATCATATATTCTTCTAATCCAACCCCCATATAATACCGGGATATTTCTTTAAATATAATATACAGATGCTCATATAATCTCTCTATCCCGCCTTCTGTCTTAAACGTCGGGCTTCCTCCGGGCATTAGTTCTGAAGAATGCAGCATGAACATAAGATAATCCTTATCCGATTGATAATTCTGCTCTATCACGTAAAGCATTTCTTCCAAATTCCTTCTGTTCGGCCTCAACCAAAGCGCCTTGTTTTTTTCTTCAGACCACAGTGTCGTCACCGGAATCTCAATTATTCCATTTCGGACAGATATCACCGGCAGTTCTTTTGAATAATCCGGCCCTGCAAAATCCGGAGTTTGTCCTATACTTGTTCTCCAATCCACGTATGGAGTCACTGAACAGTCCGCAATGTATCCCTGCTCATGCAACAACTCAAAATATGAATCATTCATCGCCCAGCGCCCCGACCGGTGTGTAACAGGTCTTCTCCCAAATTTTTGTTCTATAGCATTTGTCATTGTCATAATTTTTTCTTTCATGATATCTTTCGGATACTCAATCAGATAGGGAAGACCCACATTCTCTCCTCTTGGCAATTCGTAAAAGGGCGGCGTATTCCATGCGTGCAGATGCATACCGATTTCGCACTCTTTTTTTTCTAAATGATCCCTTGCAAAGTCGACAAACCTGTCGTCATTTATCATTTCCCAGTTAGACATCCACGTCGGCTTAAACCGATATTGGCTGCAAAGCTCTTGGAATCTGGAAAGATACTTCACATTTTCTGTTCCAATCGGAGTCCCTTCTTTCCATTCCCATAAATTGTCTCCCTCTGTATCTATTGTGATAATGAAATATTTACTCCTTTTCATAACCATACCTTCTCCCTACTCAACCTTGAAACTCATACTTCGCTGCCCAACAGGAAATAACTCTTCTTTGGACCGTGAATTTTCTTTATCCGTTTTTCATATATCGGATGCCGGACTGCTCTATAACTTCAGATAATGATATAACCGGCACAGTTGTTTTCCTTTCCAACTTCTTTTTAATAGATTCTGCATCATACACCGGCGTAATAATGATACAGTCCGCTTCCGGTATTTCTTCGTCTCCCGTTATAACAGGAAAATCACTATTCATATTAATTGCGTTTCTATCAATCACACAAACAATGCCAATACCACTGTCCTTTATATCTTCTAACAGATGATGAGTCATCCTCCCCATACCATAAATAATAATATTTCTTATCTCCTGTTCTTCAAAATATTTGACTGCGCTCCCGTTTTTTTCATGTAAAAGCATCCATTTTTCCAATAACCGGTAATAAGAAATATACATCTCAATGTTCATTTTTTTTGTTTCCAGCGCTTCCATGCTTTTCTGTTTTTCCAAATCGAAGTCTGATAATTTCTTTTTAGGTTTCACAACAATTTTAGATAGTTCTTCCATCCATACGTTCCCTATATGCTCAGCCGAAAAATATTCTGCTCTTTTTCGCCCCTCTTCTGCCATTTCACATCTCAGTTCATCATTCTTAAGCATGCGAATAATTTCATCCGCCATCAGTTTTTCTTCTTTTGTGAAATGATCCGTATAATACTCTTTAATATTGGGAACTAGTATTCCGCCTTCTCCCTGTATCGGAACTGTTATATCTTTTTGACGGGTCAAAATATTAAGTTCTTCTCTTATACCTCCGGGGCAATCACACGCTACTACAGGCACACCGGCACTAAATGCCTCTAAAACAGCACATGGCATTGCCTCCAAACGGGATGTCAGGGCAAATACTTTTGCTCTCTCAAGATAATCCTGAACATTGACAACACTTCCAGGCATATCAACATCTTCAGCTAATCCAAGCTCTAATATAAGCTTTTCTAGTCTGTTCCTTAATTCTCCCTCGCCTAATATTATCAGCTTACTATCCGAACAATTTTCTTTCACCATCTTAAATACTCGTATAATATGCCATTGCCGCTTTATACTGTGCATTCTTCCTATCGCGATAATGATATTTTCCTTTTTATCGTCCCCCTCAACAGCCATGGGATGAACGGGATTATATATAGTTCTTGTAATATGATTCCTGTCGCCGTAATGCTCTATCCAATCTCTTTTGCAATATTCCGATGGAAACGTAATTAAATCTGCAAATTGATATAACTTCTTAAAAGTATGGTCAGACCACTCAACGGATTGGCAGCATTTCTTATATTCAGATGTTACATTATGCGTTGTAAGAATAACTTTCTCATTCCCTTTTGACATTATATTAAGATAGTTTGCAAACTGCATAAAACTAATTGCAATATCAATCTGATACTGCCTCTTTAAACACTCCAATTCTTCAATTTTATTCTCCATTGCACTCTTTAAAGATGTCTTCCCGTTCAAATATTTTAATGAAAAAGAAAAATCGGCCAGTGTTCCTTTAAATTCATACATTATTCTGCATGACAAATCTGTAAATATAATTACATCGTATCCCTGCTCCTCAAAAAACATACTCAGATCAGCCGCGCATCTCTCTGCACCGCCGGCCTGCAATGAGGTGACAATAATTCCTATTGTATGATCCATACCTTTACATATCTCCCATAGCTATCTGATAATTTGAAAAATGTCTTTCCAGAATTCGAGATGAGACTCGATCCTGCTCTTAGGGTATACCACATCATGTGCTGCGTTCCCCATGATACTCAGACGTTCCCGGTGTTTTGACAGATATTCAATCCGCTCTGCCATTGCATGGTAATCACCTATCGGGACGATATAGCCGTTCTCATCATCTACGATATCTTCTCTTACACCCGAGGTTGCCGTGACAACCGGAACCGCCCCGTTTCCCATCGCCTCGATAATACTATGGCTCCTGCCTTCGTAATCTGCAATATTAATACATACATCCTGCTCCTTCCAAAAAGAAGGAATCTCTGAGCGGTCTATTTCCCCTAAAAGCCGCACTTTCTTTTCCAAATGATTGGCTCTTATAAACTCATCCAACTCTTGGCGTGCCACACCGTCTCCCGCAATATCCATCACAAAGCAAATCTTTCTTTCCACAAGAACTTGTACTAACTTTATCAGCAAATCCATTCTCTTCTGAGAATACTCCACTCTTCCTGCATAACCGACACGAAGCGGAGATGACTTATCTTCTGTATATTTACGCTTAAGTGTTTCTTCACACTCAAACGGAACGCACATAGACTGTACCTTCCCTGACTCTATTCCCATTTCGATCAAAGCTTTCATAATATCCCTGCTCACACCGATAAAAACATCCGGAATCTCTTTATAATCCATATATGCATTATAAATACACTCACTGCCGCCTCTGATTGTTGTAATAATCTTAACCATATCCGGATAGCAGCACTTTATCAGATACGGCGCCAGCATTGTATTATCGGGCTGCGTTGTAACTATTTTAAATGGAAGCTTATCTATTAGGGCTTCAATTACATTCAATACAGAGTCCGCAGAAAACATTTTCTGCTCATCAATGTATATCATTCTATCCTGCAAAAGCAAAGGAACTTCATAGTCCCCTCGTGTGGCGACAACATAAATATTATCTGCCCCGTCTTTCATCAAAGCCTCGCAAATATCCTTTGTCCATGCCTCAATACCGCCCAATGAAAATCCATTATATGAAACAAACAATATATTTTCCTTTTCACCATGATTGATTTTTACGTTTTTATATAGATACTGCTTTATTTTTTCATCTGCTTTTAAGGCTTCCAGACGCATTTCATTATAGTGTACTTCCTTTTTCAGATCATAATTCCATATCTGCTTCAAATCTCTTCTTATATCATTGGAAACTTTTTCGTCTGCAACAGTGATGCATAAATCCACGTCTTTAAAATCATTTATTCTCTCAGGAGGTTCAACTTTGTATCCTCCCACACGCATTCCCCATTTGCTTGAATCAGTATCTAGAATGGCTGCAATTTTTATATTTCTGCATTGTTCTAATAATTTACACAATGTTTTACAGCGTTTTCCTGCGCCGTAAAAAATCAGTTTCCGCACGTCCCTTTCCATCCTTCCTAAAGAGTCCCTTTGTTTGTTATTTTCTCCAAAAGCATGATATCTGAATAAGGTATATAACAAACATTTTGAAATTGCAGTAATTTTATATTTTCAAGTATTTCTTTTGCGTATTTTTTACCAACTGCAACAACCACAAATGCTTCCCTACTATAACTTCTAATATCCTTAACCGCATAGTTTTCGATCAGACGATTCGATTCGTCCTGTCTGGTCACGGCAAAGCCGGCTATATGCTTACATTCTCTTCCGTATTTCTCCAGAAAAAGTTTTCCTATTATCCCTGCTCCATAAATAACGGTCTCATTTTCTTTACGGCATTTAGACAGCATATCATTAAATTCTTCCTTTATTTTATTTATGTATGCATTCATATGCTCTTTGTCTGAGAATATTTCATTATGTTCTCCCATCCACTCCTGACTGATCTGATTAATTTCTTTAATTATGTTCCATAACTTTTCGTTGTTTTGTACCAAGTTAGGATAGAAATACGGCAGAAAATTTATCAAGGTATTTTTTAAATGTTCCTTATATACCTTTACAAAATCCATTTTATATGCTATTCGGAAACAATCCCTTATCCCCTGCAGAATATCCCCTGCTATCTCAGACGTGTAAATTAATTCTTTATGTCCCACACGATACATATATACAGTTTCATTTATTGCGTAGAATTCTTTTATATGCGCCATAACCTTCAGCAAAAACGGCGGATCCTCGTATCTTCTGTATGACGGGAACAATATATGATTTTCACGAATCATTTCCAGATTAAATAGATAGCATGTATAGTTGCAAAAACATCCATAATCTTGAAACAAAACTTTCCCGTTTTCATCAAACCAGTCTGTACGCTTCCCTATAGCCCCGTTCTCATCAAAAGGCAGCAAATTCCCCCCGCATGCCAAAACATTATTCTTTTCAGCATAGTAATATAATTTTTCTAATATTTCATTACATGCGTAATAATCATCCGGATCCATAAATGCTATATACTTCCCGTTCGCACTCATTATGCCTCGGTTCTTTGCCGATCCAGCGCCTTGGTTTTCCTGACAGATAAATATAATATTTTTATACTCTTTACAATATTTTTTTAAAATATTAAGCGAATCGTCTGTTGATCCATCATCAATACAAATAATCTCTATTTCATTTAGAGTCTGGTTCAATATACTGTCCAAACATTCCCCAATATATTTTCCCATATTATATATCGGAATAATTACACTGATTTTTGTCATTTAATATATGTTCCCCTTATTCAAATTCTGCTTATAAAATTCATATTCAGCAGCAATATGACATATTTAGAAGCATCTGCATAGTAACAAGCGGAAGTCCTGTCTTCTTACGAAGCATGCCGGATATTTCATCATAATAATAAACAGGTGTAATCACAATACAATCAACATCCGGCATTTTTGAATCAAGACCTATTACTAACCCATCTTCATTTGGCAAAGCTGCTTTATCCATAACCGCCGCAACTTCAATATCTGTCTGAATTAAAGCTTGTTGTAAGCGTTTTCCAATATACCCATTGCCATATATCATAATTCTTTTATATCCCTGATTATGAAAATACTGTTCAATTTTTCCACCGGAATACAGAAAATCTAACCAGTCATTAAATAACATCATATTAGAAAAATTTCGTTTCATCCGCCTCTTATAATCATTGACCATGCCAACCAGCACTTTACCGCCAAGGAAAAATCCCCCTGCAAAAGACGCCATGCTTACCAGCCCTGCAATCATCTTTTTTCTCATCCGTTATCTCTCCTTCCTGCAGTAAAATACTACTTTGGGCGTGTTATAGATGTCTTTATTATGTGTCAGTTCGCGCTCTCCCCAACATTGATAAGACAATCTGTTTCTTTTTAAGAACAACTTCATTCTTGTAAGCGATATGAAATGCTGTCCATAATTTTCATCTATATCGATTCCTAAGAATTTATAATACTTCTCTTTCACATATTTCCATCGCTGCTTAACGCAAAAAAGACTATTTCTATCCATAACATCAAATATGATATGTCCCCCTGGTTTTGTCATGGAAACCATTTTTTTAACAGTACGATAAAAATTCGGTATATACCAGCTTGCCCTTACGCAGTATACAACATCATAAACTTCCGTATCTCCTTTGTATTCCGATACATCACCGATCCATATCCCGTCTTCATTATTAAGTTCTTCTTTGGCCAACGCAACAGAACTTTCTGCTATATCACATCCGTCAACAGTTATTCCCTTTTTCTTTAACGCTGCCCCTATGGGCCATCCGGTGCCGATCCCAACCTCGAAAACTTTTTGGGGAGATGATTTTTTGATTAACCTGACAAGATTTTGTTCATATGGTGCATAACCATATTTCTTTGTCTGCTCCGCCCAATATTTACTGTATACCGTTTTATAATACTGTGTTTCCTCCATATCCTTTGCAGTCCTTCCTACCTATATGATTTACATTATTGGGACAGCTAACCGGCTATCCCAGAAGATATACTTTTATCTCCTCTGCAGTCATCTGCGCCTTATCCCATCCATAATAAATGGGCGCGCATTTGTGATGCTCTGCCACCCAGTAACTGTTCGGCAATTCAAGCTTTATCCCCTCTATCTCATTTCCAAAATCTGTGTAATTAAAGACTTTCCCTGTCTCCTCGCTTAAGTTTTGGTCAAACACAATATACTTATAGTATCCTGACTGCATCCCTTCCGGAAAAATTACCGTCTTATCGAATATTTGGTCAAATTTGCGCGCCAGCATCCTTTTCCACTCCAGAATAACCGGCATATGTTCCAATTGTACAACTCCTAATGCTGCTGTAAATTCATTGATTCTGTAATTAAAGCCTTCCTTCATCGGATACGTAACTATCTTACCATTGATGACTTCTTTCCCGTAATTGCGGAATTTTTTCATCCATGCAATCAAATCCTTATCTCTGCTGACGATCATGCCTCCTTCTCCTAACGGCATGGTTTTAGTCGCGTAAAAGCTATAGCTTCCCGCCAGCCCGTAACTGCCCGCTGTTTTGCCGTTCCACTGTGCGCCGTGAGCATGCGCGCAGTCTTCAATCAAGGCAATCTTATGTTCTTCGCAAAACGAAGCGATCTTTTCTATATCAAACGCAATATGCCCGCCGATATGTACCACAATAACTGCCTTTGTGTCCGGCGTCACCTTGCTTACCATATCTTCATAATTCATACAGAGGTCTTCCCTGTTACAGTCCGCATATACGACTTTAGCTCCCGCCTTTTTTGCCGCCTGCGCGGTCGCCCAGAAGGTATTGGCAGGTACGATCACTTCTTTTCCTTTAACCCCCGCATATTCCAGTATAGATAACAGCCCCGCGCCCCCGCTTGTTACCGCACAGGAATACAGGCCTGTGAATTCTTCAAATTTCTCCTCAAAAGTCCTGGTCATTCTTCCGTCAGACCAGAAATTCGACTCAAAAACCTGATCCAATAATTGATAATATCTTTCTCTGTATTCTTTCTCAAAAGGCAGTACCATCTTTTTATCCTCCTATCAAATAAAATGTTTTGAATGCACTTTCTCCAACTGCTCAAATATCATATTAAAACCCGTAACCCTGCATGCGCTGCAGCCGCTCTGACACTCGGGGCGCAGAAGCTTTTGACTGATCCGCTCCCTAAAAGGTGAAATCCATATATCCTCAAAGGAATTCTCATATACATTCCCCAGAATAATCCCGTCCGTCCTGCGCTTTTCACACAGCGCCACTTCCCCATTGGCATGGATAACGGAAGTCAGGGAATGTGCAATACAGGGAAGCCCCGCATTTTTATCAACTACCCTGTCTGAAATCGCCAGCATATATTTGATCCTTGTATCCGCCGTCAATTCCGCCAGCTTTTTTCTCAAATCAAGAAGACTTTCCAGAGAAGGCGTGATATCCCCCGCTTCTTCTACTGGTCTTAAATAGATATAATCGACTCCGATATTTTCAAGCCTTTTTACCAGTTCCATCAGGCTGCTTTGATTTCTGGTGGTCAGAACATATCCTACTCCAATAAATGTCTCTTCCACTTTTCTCGCTTTGCACATTTTTTCCAGATTGGTCAAAACACGTTCAAAACAATCTACGCCTTTTTCTTTTTTGTACTCCTCACAGGTGCTGGAATCCAAAGACACTCTTACCCACTTTAATTTATCAATACAGCCCGATATATCTACTGTGCCGTTTGTAATAAGCCCCATATCGATGCCGGCATTCATCCCTGCATCCACCACTTCCATAAAATCAGGATGCAAAGCCGGCTCGCCGCCTCCTTCTAGCGTGACGCCTGTTCCATGATGCCAGAACTCCCGGAATAACTTTTTTATCACCTTCAGATTAAGCACGGCTCTGTTTTGTCTCAATTCTTTATCGGTACACCACTCACAGTTTAAATTGCAGTTGTCTGTCAAATGAAGTTCCACACTGATCGGGAAACGCTCGTCCATTTTCTTTACACCGTTTCGCACATCTAATATAGAACTCACTTTCTCCTTATTCAAAAGCAGTTTTAATTTGCTGTATTCAAATTCATCCCAATAATTTGTTTCCTGCATTTCACACTCTCCAAAACTATTCTTTAATCTCACTCCCACAGCGCATGCCACCTTGACGCTAACACATCCCATGAAGAATGATTCCACACAATTTCACTGTTCTTTTTGCATTTTCCTTTATAGTCTTCTATATTGGCGACCACATCCTTCAAGACTGCTGTAACTTCCAAAATCGTATTAACATCAAGGAAATACATCCCCATTTCATGCAGCGGCTGATAGGGAAGCCAGCTTCCGGCTATCACAAGACTTCCGGCATACATAGCCTCCAGCATCATAGAACTTAATTGGTCGGTTGTCTGTACGCGGATCATAATGTCCGAAATCAGCGCATACTCCGCCATTGCCTGAAAATCCATAAATTCCGTCATAATAACATAATCAAGTCCGCTTTCTTCAAGCCGTCCTTCAACTTCTCTGATATAGTCTGTCATATTATCGGGATACGTCATGGGAAATACACATACTATCTCTTGTTTTACCTTATCGGAAAGTTCACTCAAAGTATCTATCAACTCCAAATGCCGATTCTCCCTGAATGCATTGTGAGCGCATGTGATCACAATTTTGCCCAACGGAATATTATATTTTCTTTTCAGTTCATTCTTATCTCGGTCTTTGCAGGATTCAATATAATCTAATACCTCTACCCCGAATGGGAGCAGTTCCATTTTTCCTTCCGTTTCTTCTTTGTAATATTCTTTAAATTCCTGTACTGTTCCCCGAATCTCGGCCGATATCTTGTCCGCGCACGCAATTAATTTTCTTTTAAAATCCCTTTCTTTTTTGTCAGCGCGATAAAAATCACTGCCTCCCACATTAAGGTTAAGTTTTTTTGTTCGATTTCTTATTAATTTATAAACAGATGCCCAGTTTCGTTCAATCCATAATAACTGCATAGCATCGTATACCGGCAATTGCTCTAAAATACTTCTTAAATCAACCGTAGTTTTAAAGCAATATATGTGTTTCAAATACTTTGAAGCTATTTTTTCTTTATTTTCTTTTGCCCGGGTTATCAGACTGAATTCTATATCATCATATCTTTTAGAAATATTTTCAATCAATTGTTTTGTATATACAGAATACCCGTTGCAAAATATCAGTACTTTCCTGCGATCTGTCGTGCATTCCTCCGCATGAAATAAATCATATTGGATCAATGGTTCCTCTGACGGACATACTTCAAAATTCAATACATTTCCTGTTATACATTTATGACAGAAATAGATCCTGTCTCTCGCTATTCCCATATTTTCAAGCTGTTCCGCCATTTCTGCCCCATATCTCGTTGAGGTAATAATTACCTTGCAAGTACAGTCTTTTATTTTATCCGGACACTCTATCGTATAGTTTTGAAACACTGTCCCCCATCTCATCTTATCGTTATCCGCCAAAAACAGGATTCGATACTCTCTCTCCAAAAAGGGGATTGCTTCTATTCCTATCTTTCCTATTCCCAATAGTATTGCATCCTGCATATTCTCTTCCTCACTTTAATTAGAACACCGTTTGCTTTAATAAACATCTCAAACTATTAAACTCTTTCTATAATATCCTCAAGATTAATCACTTCTATTTCCTGATTCTCCAATTCCTTTACCACTTCTCTGTATAATTCGAGAGTACATACCAGTACGGCTTTCACTTTCCCTAAAACTTCTTTTGGCTTTTTAATCTCATATCCGCTGATCCTTTTTCCCCATTTTTTTTCATCCTTGTCAACTACTTCTGACACTTTTAAACCATGGCTCTGCAAAAATCGTAAAAATACTCCGCCGTTTATTCCGGCTCCCCAGAGCGCCGCCTGCATACCACGATTCTCGTATAACTGAAACAAAGCGATAACCTTTTGGCAATTCTTATTCAGGTAGTAGGCAAATACATTTTCATACCAATACCAGCCCGAGAAATAATCTTCCTTCTTATATTTTTCCGATAATTGATATATATACTGATCGATTTTCTTTCTATAATCGGGAGTTAGCCTTGTCAGCCGGTCTACTCCTTCCTGCTGCAGAAAATTATAAAATCCCATGGCTTTTTCTTCATCCTTAGTCTTTCGAACGGCAAAAATTAACGCAAAAAAAAGTTTATGATAATAATGTTGAAAAGCTCTTGGGAAAATTTCCCTTCCTACTAATTCTGTTCCTATTTTTTCCATCGCTTTATATGCGCACATCGGATCCCTGTTGCTCGAAATTCTTGTACTGACATTATGTTCTCTGGCATACACCATTACACGCCTGTCATTCAACATAAGAACCTTTTCTGCCAAAAACAGCGCCATGTTTACAAAATACACGTCGTTTGATGACGGCAATGACTGAAATTCCAGCCGATTATTAATAATAAAATCCTTTCTATACAGCTTACTCCATGGTGAATCACTCCAATTTAAAAATTCTATCGGTTCACACTCACAGACGGAAAATGGAGACATACAGTATTTTTCTATAAATCTGTCATTGCGCGGCACGCTTTGCTTCTCATATATATGTTCACTTGAGACAGTTTTAATCTCATACATCACAAGATCCAAACTATGCTCGATCATCGCATTGCGGGCTGCATAAAACATATCCTCCTCAAAAATATCATCCCCGTCCAAAAAAGTAATATACTTCCCCGCCGCTGCCCGTATTCCTCTATTCCTCGAAAATGCAGCTCCTGCATGCTCTGCATTTTTCAATATTCGTATCCGGTCATCTGTCCTCCGATATCTTTGCAATATATCCCGTGTCGTATCTGTAGACGCATCATCAATACATATAATCTCAAAATCCTTATATGTCTGTTTTAACAGGCTATCCAGCGTTTCTTCCAAATATTTTTCTCCATTATATATCGGCATAATTACAGAAATATCTGTTTTATTCATAACTTTACCACCCTTGTACAGTTCGTTTATTGTTAACCTGTCTTCCTCATCTCCCTGTTTTCATAAAGCAATCCTACCGCATTAAAAAGTCTCAGCTTTTTGTTTCCGTCTTCCATGCGCCGGTAATCTTCTCCAAATACGCAAATAAGCACTTTTCCATTAACGCTAACAGAACTGCCAATACGATGATAGTGATAAATGTGATTTCTGTCTGCGCTGTGCTGCGTCCTAGGTTAAGTACATAGCCCATCCCATCCGGCACGCCTACCATCTCCGCTGCGATGACCACCCGCCATGCATATCCCAGACCTAACTTAAATCCAGTAATAACATAAGGAACCGCGCTGGGAATGATTAAGAATCCCATTAATTGCCATCTGGAAGCCTTCAGCATATTCATCATATTTTCCAGATTCGTATCTATAGATTCAATACCTTGGATTACATTCGTGACAATCGGAGTTATCGCGCTGACCGCAATAATAAAAACAGCAGCGTTATCACCCAGGCCAAACCATAAGATAGATAATGGCACCCAGGCTACTCCGGGTATCGGCGCCAATATCTTAAATAATGGCTGAATGAACATTTTTGCACTCTCTCTTCTGCCCATAAACACCCCAAGAGGAAAGCCTAACAATACCGCTATCAGAAAACCTGTTATAACCCGTTTGAAACTAATCCATATATGTTTTAACAAATAACCATTTGTAATTAACTCTATCAGCCTCACAAATACAAATACAGGGCTTGGCAGCATTAATTTCCCTCTGTCTATATCATATTTTCCAAAAATACCAGTATCAGATGCCACCTGCCATACTAACAATAGAAGCAGTATCATACTGCCGCCCAAAATATATGATTTATATTTTTTCACAGCTAAAACCCCTTGTCACTTTGTTATATATCTTAAATCAAATAAATCCTCTTCCTTTGGCAATTGAGATAAGTATCCTGATTCATAAGCCCAATTTAATGTCTCCATAGTTGCATCTATATCAACCTCATATGTCAATTGCGAACGCTGCAGCGCCCGCTCCACTACATCTGTTTTCAGTTCTAATAATTCTGCTATTTTTCCATATGCTTCTTCGGGATTGTTCTCAACGTAGTCCACAGTCTTTTTTATAGTGTTAAGGATATCCTTAAGCTCGTCTTCATTTTCATCGCAAAATTCTCCTGTTGCCGCCACTGCGTTTACCGGATATAACTCTTCCTTACCTGTATCCGCCGCCCATTCTTTCGAGGCATCAAACAGAATCTGTATGTTGTCATATGTCAACTCTGCCATAGAGACAAATGGCTCCCATGTCACGATTGCATCTATATCTTCTGTATTTACTAAAGATGTGACCATATCCGTTCCGCTCATTCCTGTTACAAACGTCATATCATCACCGCTTAATGAATACTTTGGAAGTATATAGTTTCTTAATAATGTATCTGTAACTGTTCCCGGACTCGGCCCCGCTACTTTCTTTCCCTTCAAGTCTGATACGCTGGAAAATCCGCGCTCTTTTGTAGTTAATATCACATGGCCGCCTCCATTGGCGGATGCAACGATCCTCACGTCTAATCCCTTATCACTCCATGTCGCGACAGGGGACACCCCTACAATACCCATATCTAATTGTCCGGCTGCCATCGCTTCCATTAACGCAGCGCCATCTGAAAACTCAAGAATCTCTATCTCATAGTCTTTATTATCAAAATACCCGAGCGCCTGTGCAAGATAAGGCGTTACCGTGCCAATTGCTCTGTTGCTCCCTATCCGGATTTTATTACTTTTTACAGCCTCTTTGCTTTTATCCGCGCACCCTCCTGCCAATAACAAAGATAAAGTTAGCAGCATGATCCATAATACCCTAAATATTTTCTTTTTCATTATTACTTCCTCGTCTTTCTTTAAATTCGTCTGCCAGTTTTAATCTCTGAATTTTTCCATTTCCTCCGACTGGCAATTTTTCATAAAATATAATTTTTTGCGGAACTTTGTAATCAGCAAGATATTTTCTGCAAAAATCGATTATTTCATCCTCACAGAGACTCGTACTTGGATCCGGGACGCAAAACGCAATTACCTTTTCTCCGTACATCTCATCTGGAACCCCGATAGCTGCCGCCATTTTAATTCCGCTATACTGATAAAGAATCTCTTCTATCTCTCTCGGCGAGATTTTTTCTCCCCCTCGATTGATCAATTCCTTTTTTCGTCCAACCAAATAAAGATATCCATCCTCGTCCAGATAACCGACATCTCCGGTTTTCAGCCATCCGCCTGCAAACGTTTGCTCTGTTTCTTCTGTTTTCTTATAATATCCTTCCGATATACTTGCACCGCAAAATTGGATTTCTCCGGCTTCATGCTCCCGGCATATTTCACCCATATCGTTTACGATACGCATCCGCAATCCATACGGTAGTCCAACCGCTCCGGGTTTTCTGATTCCCGGCGGAACAGGGTTGGTTGTCAGTTGGCTTCCGCCCTCCGTCATGCCATATGATTCAATAACCGGCACCTGATAACGCTCTTCAAACTTTTTCAATACCTCAACCGGCAATGATGAAGACGCAGAACGCGCAAACCTAAGTGATTTATGCTGTACATAATCTATGTCAGACAATAAATAAGAATAAATTGTCGGCACTCCGCTAAACCATGTAATCTGATACTCGTCTACCCATCTCCAAAAATTATGCCGGCTGAATTTTTCAGCAATAACGATTTCATGGCCGGCAAGCAAAGGTGTCAGCATTGTAATGACCAAACCATTGATATGAAACCACGGCAATACACATAGTACTTTATCATGGACTGTAAGTTCATGCGCTTCTTTAATATTTATCATCTCATTTAATAAATTTACATGAGTCAGCATAACCCCTTTTGCTCTTCCGGTTGAACCAGAGGTATATAAAATAATAGCTGTCCCGTCCACAAGATTATCAAATCTGACATCCTCTGCTGTATGATTGTTGATTTCAATAAAATATGCATCTTTTCCTGATTTATTATTGCTGATGATATCCGCTGATTCTGTTATTCTGCCCTCGCTGTTATCTGTTAAAATATACCTTAGATCAGCATCTTTTATAATATATTTTAACTCTCTGTTTTTTAGCTTCGGATTAATCGGAACCACAATAGCCCGGTTTTCTAAAACCGCGAAAAAACCAACCATAAACTCAATACTGTTTTTATATATTAAGCCCACTTTATCCTGCGCTTCCAATCCGCATTGTTTCATAAAACGCGACTGTTTTTGTACCATCTCATAAAACATCGCATAGCTTAACACACTTTTGGAAGCAATCTCTGTAACAAATTGGTCTTCCCCTCTTATTCTGGCTGTTTCTCTTAATAAATCTGTCAATCTGCTACGTATCATATTTTAACGCTTACCCCTTCTCTATTATCGTTATGATAGTCTGCTTCATATTCAAAAATTCCGTACTGCCGCGATTGGTACGGTCCGCAATATTTACAGGCAGAATTGTTTTAATCTCCGCCGGTTTCCCGCACACAATAATTACCCTGTCCGATAATGCAATCGCTTCGTCTATATCATGTGTAACCATACATACAGAGAATCCGTTTTCTTTCTGAAGTTTCAGCAAATCTTCCTGAATTTTAACTCTTGTCACAGCATCTAACGCACTAAATGGCTCATCCATCAATAAAAGTTCCGAATTCAACACCAGACTTCTTGCAATTGCAACTCTCTTTTTCATTCCTCCGGAGAGCTGGTGCGGATAATATTTTTCATATCCGCTCAAGCCTACTACTTTAGCCGCCCACTTGATCTTCTCTTTTCTTTTCTGCTTGTTCTCTTTTTGAATTGTCAATCCTATCCCAATATTTTTCTCTACGGTAAACCACGGCAGCAAAGTATCTTCCTGAAATATCATACCGATATTAATTCCATTCTTTTTCCTGGAAATCAATTCCCCTGCATCTGCCTCCAACAATCCCGCCATGATTTTCAGCAACGTTGATTTACCGCAGCCAGACGGCCCGACAATAGATACAAATTCCCCGGCTGCTACTTCAAACGAAATATTATCCAGAGTTTTATCCGAATCCTTCCCGTATGTTTTGTTAATATGGCTTACCTCAAAAAGCTTCTGCTTCCGTTTATATTCAACAGCCGGATTCCCAAATACGGATTCCATGCCAAATACCGATTCTGTAACAACCGAACCCATTCCAATAAAAACACCGTTATCTATCTTAATATTATCTCTGATTGTGACTCCGGCGCTTATCATACATCGTTCTCCGACTTCGGCAAAAGCCGATACCGAAGCCTTTGTCGCTATCATAGTGTCATTCTTAATTAAGACATCATGCGCAATCTGGCACAAATTGGATATCTTGACATTATCTCCGATAACCGTATCTCCATATACGCCTCTGTCAATACAGGTATTTACGCCAATCTCTACATTATCTCCAATAATAATCCCGCCCTGTGACGGAATACGGCGCTGTATACCATTATGATCCCTTAAAAATTCGTAACCATCTTCACCTATAACAGCGCCTGATTTTATAATAACATTTTTACCTATCTTGATTTTTCCTGATAATGTGACGCCGCTTTTAGCTATCCATACATTTTGACCTAATTCCAGTTCCGCATTTGGGAACCTTTTTTTTATCTCTATTGATGATTCTATTCCTGCGTCAAAAATATCTCCGGAAAGTAGACAGACTATTTTACAATATACCTCTTCTTTATTGTCCACGACTAAGCACGATGCGTTCCTATATTCTATTTTTTCTTCTGCCACAAACAGAACTTCTTTATTTCCCGCGCATACTGCTTCCGAGGGATGTGAAATAGTCAGTACCGAATCCGGCAAACACCTTTTTATACACGAATAACTATTAATAATCTGATCATAATCCCCAAAAAATTCATACTTTACAGATTGTTCGTCCAATTTATTTAAAATACTTTTAATTTTCATCTATATTCTTTCTCTCTTATTCAAATACTTTGTAGCTGTCATTCTTACGCAAAACCCTGGCCGGATTGCCTGCCACCACTGTATTATCCTGTACGTCTTTTGTTACGACACTACCTATCCCGATAATACATCTTTTCCCTATCGTTACTCTGTCCCTGATTGCTGCTCCCGCTCCTATAAAACTCTCTTCGCCAATATTGACCCAGCCGCCCACATAAGAACATGCGCTTATCACGGAGTGCTTTCCTACTGTTACATCATGTCCCACCATAGCTTTTTTCCCGACAAATACATTTTCCTGAATTAAAGCTCCGGAAGATATGATCGACTGACAATGTATGATACTCCCTTCTTTAATAACTGCATCAGAGGCCGACACCGATGAACCAAATATAATCTTGCCCATGCAAAAACCATGTTTTATTACTTTCTGATATAGCTGCTCTCTGTATAACGGCTCACCATTCAAAATTACAAACTCACAATCATCTTTTTTTCTGTCAAGAAGTTCCTGAAAAGTCAGAACTTTTGTTTGATTAACCACTTTTTCTGTACTGACATCATCAATAAATACTATCTCTTTCCAATGAAGCATATCTTCTGGCTGCATCAGCGCCAAAAGATCTCTTCCAAGCCCTCCCGCGCAATATATACATAATACAGACATCCTCACATCTCCTTTATTGTATGTATGATCCGATCTACTTGATCGAATTCCAAATCTGGATACAAAGGTAAAACTATTACTTGCGCTGCCAAACGTCTTGCTGTTTTTAAATCATTCTTCCTGTATTTATCTCCAAAACATTTTTCATCGGATGTTAAGGGATAAAAATACTTTCGCGGATAAATATTGTTTTCTTTAAGCTTACTATATAAATCATCCCTGTCCCTGTGAAAGCTTCCATTTACTAAAACCGGAAAATAACTATAGTTTTTTTCTACATTTATATTTTCTTGAAAAAGCAGAAGTCCTTCTGTTTTTTCAAGATTATTCTTATATAGTTCCCAACATCGTTTCCTCCGGCTGATATTCTCAGCAGTATGCTTCAGATTACACAACCCCATAATCGCGGCAAATTCGTTCATTTTGGCATTGGTCCCTACAGATACAACCAGATCTTCCCCACGGATTCCAAAGTTTTTAAGATTATACAGCCGCTCATATAATTTTTGATCCGAAAAGGCCGCGGCCCCTCCTTCAATGGTGTTGTATATCTTTGTCGCATGGAAACTGAATACCGATGCATCGCCAAAATTCCCGATTCCTATTCCCTTGTACTTTACGCCAAAGGCATGCGCGGCATCATATATCACTTTCAATCCGTACTTATCCGCAATCCTCTGAATTTCCTCAACATTACATACGTTCCCATACACATGGACAGGAAGGATCGCCGCTGTCTTCTCTGTGATCAACCCTTCGATCTTTGTCTCATCTATCGTCCCGTCACTGGCTTTCACGTCACAGAACACCGGTTCCAGACGATTTCTTACAATTGCATGCGTCGTAGATATAAAAGTAAAAGGCGTTGTAATAATCTCTGCTCCCTCTGGGAAATCAAATGCCTGTATAACAAGTTCAAGCGCCATATGACCGTTCACCATAAGTGAAAGCGCCGGCACGTCCAGATATTCCTTCAGTTTTTTTTCAAGCTCTTTATGGTAATATCCCATATTTGTGATCCAACGGCTGTCCCATAAAGGCTTAATTGCTTCTATGTATTCTTCATACGGAGGCATAGAAGCTTTTGTTACAAACACTTTTTCCTTACCCATATAATAACTCCAAATTTATTTTTGCATAATGTTTGTTTCTTGCGGCGCTTATATATCCGCATTTAAAAATATATAATCACGAAATCCGTGACGCTCCAATGTCTGTTCTATTACTGGATTATATTTTTTATTAGCCGCTACTATGACAAGCGTCTCTTCGCTGTATTCCTGTAATTCGGCAATTTCATAAACATGATGCCCAAAAAGCGACTTTGGGTTATTCTCCAATTTTGTTACTGCAATTCCCATAATATCCGCCTGCATTCTCGAAATTACCTGCAGGACGTCATAGGTAAGATAACCTGCGCCGTACAGTAATATCCTTTTCGCCCGATTTATCATATCCGCCTGCTCCGAAGACAAACGAATATCATAAGACATGTCCGATATTAATGTTTTCACCAAATGCCCGGAAAAATCATCTTCAAAATACTGCTTGATTTCTTCGCATTCCTCATAAGACAACGTATTGATACCCGCTTTGATCTTCGTGTATTGATAATCCAGAAAGAATTTCCACCCTTTCATATTCCCGTCACGCGCAAGTCTCTTTAAAATTTCAATATACTGGTAAATCTGTCCCAGCAAAATTTTGTTTTTCGCGGTGTCTGCATTGGTCACTGACTCGGGATTATAAGAGTAGTGATAGCATACGCCGTCCATTATGAGAACTTTCTTTGCACACATTAATGCATGTATGATAAAATCTCCGCCCTCTCCGATTTTTAGCCTAGAAAATTTTATATTATTCCTTTTCAGAAAATCCCGCTCAACAACTGCGCACCATGCGTAGTAAAAAAATTCTCTGTTAAACAAAAATTGTTCTGCCAATACTCTTCCTTCATAAACACCGGAATATTTCTTTTCAATTCCTTTTCTGGCCGACTGCTGCCTGCTGTCGTTTTCAAATTTAAAAAAGCACATCTGGGCATTATTACCGCCCGCATATTGATATAAACGGGAAAGAGATCCCGGCAATAAATAATCATCCGCATCAACAAATTGTATATACCTTCCCGATGCCAGCTCCATGCCTTTATTTCTTGAATAACCAACGCCTTTATTGTTTTCATTCCTTATTGCCGTAACATTGAAATACCTTTTCTCATATTTATCTAAAATATCTGCGGTTCTGTCCGTAGATCCATCATCAATGCAAATCACTTCCACTTCCACGCCGCTTTGGCTAAGTATGCTGTCCATGCACCTTTCCAGATACTTTTCACCGTTGTATATCGGAATGATTACGCTTATATCCGCCATATTTTCTCCTTCACCCGAGACAATCTAAAATACTTTCTGCAACTTTGCCTCCCAGCTTTTCTATTCCAAGGGCTGTCCCAAAGTGTACGCCGTCAGAACGGGCCGTATCCGGCAGATTAATTGATATGGTCCACAGATCATTGATAGCATCTGCCCTTTCCTTTAAAATCTGTCTTGCGATATCATTAAACCGAATAATGTCCTCATTACATCTTTTTCCCACTGACTCTCCCGGAGCAAATCCAGGCTCGACAACGCTGGTAGTTAATGCAAATATTAACTTCGCCGCAGGACACAAAAATCTGATTCGGTCGCATAGCCTAACGAGCAGATCCGCATATTCTTTTTCTGACGTAAATGTCCGGTTTTCATTTGACAGCCGCAAAACATCCCAAAGTCCAAAATTAAAATGAACAACATCAAAATTTTTGTGATCGTTCTCTGTAAATATACGTACATAATCATGCAGATATCTCAAAGTGAAAGCACAAAACCTTCCATTGTCATCAGGGTAAAAGACCTCTGCCGTACCGGACAATTTTTCCCGCACATATTCCTGATAATTCTGACGGATAGAATCTCCTAAAAGCAATACTTTCTTCATGATATATTCCCTACTTTTTTTATGGTGTCAGCTAACCTTTCAAAGCCTTTCTCTATAGCAATAAAATCTTCAAAAAGGGCGGTGTCTGGCTGATCTGTCACACGTTCTATACACTCAAAGACATTTTCCTCTGTACATTTCTCAATATACGCATTGTTCTTTAGCCAGTTCTTTGCTCCAGAACACTTACCGCTTATGTTATCCAAAAACACACATGGTGTTTTAGCCAATGCACAAAAAATCATACCGTGCAGCCTGTCTGTCAAGACTACTTTCGCCGAAGCTATGTTTGATATCATCTCATCCAGATACATCTCTCTGTTATTCATGGTAACCTCCCCTTCAATAACCGTCGATATAGATTTTAAGGTTAATGAAAGTTCTTTTGCGATCAACTCTGACTGCAAATCCACATATGCTGTCCGTTCCCTGTCCTCTCTCAGACATGCAAGCAATGTCGGTGTTCTTTTTTTATCCAATTGCGCATATTTATGTCTCAGGAAAAATGCCATGTCCGGCGCTAATAATTTATTTATATTATCCCCGCTTATTTCATCCAGCCGATCCGCCGATTCTTTATCCCTAACTGCAAAAATCAGTTTCTTATGCGTGTTTAATATATTTCTAAGTCTCTGTTTCTCCTTTTCCCCAAAATAATTATCTTCATAAAATAACGTCTGCGGAAATACTACTAATACATTACCGCGAAAAGCTGACGCAATATAACAAAACAAGTCATTCATCCGAAGCCACAGAGTTCCTATATTACCGCCTCCGGTAACCGCGATGATATCATCGCTTTTTACCGCGCTCTTTATACGGAAATTCTCTTTCATATATTCCGAACACGATATTTCTATGATGTCATATTGGGGAAAATACTCCGACAAAAACAATCTTTCTCCCAAAGCAATGGCATGATCTCCTAAATTAGGATAATCAGGGCTGTTAAAAAGAATAACAGCCGGCTTTCTGTTTTTCTCATATAATTTTCCATAATCGTCCCATTTTCCCAGATGACGATAATTATGATCGGATAATTTTTGAGACATCACTTCTGCCATCTCTGGTTTCAGCCATGCCTTTCCTTTTTTATCTGTACGGTTTCGCATATCTAGGTAGCTGCCGCATAAAATATCCGGAACACATCCCCAAGCAAGGAAAGCATGATTATTAAAGCAGTACGAAACTTTGCAGTTATGGTCAACAGGCCTGACCGGAAACGCTTTCATTTCCCGGTCAAAAATATTTCCGATAACTTCACTGTGGTAGCAAGGTCTTACATTTCCTGAGTTCAAATCTATCAGATAGCTCCAATTTCCTGCATAGCATTGATATTGCTGCATATTTTTCCCGTACCATTTGCTCTTTAGGTCAAACATCTTAGAATCAAACTGTCCCCAAATCGACCGATAATCTTCTATAGAATACTTTGATAACAAATCAAATCCTGCTTTATTTGAATCTCGGGTAAAAGAAACGTGAGGCAATGCCCCGTTCGTTTTCTTCAGCGCCAGATCTTTCATCTCATCAATGTATTTTACCGAGCCGTCTCCGGGAGTAATTTCTAAAGTGTAAGAGCAACGGCTCCCGCTTATTTCATCAATATTATCCCAGAATCTTTCTAAAACGCCCAGCCTTTTTAATTCTATATAATGAAATGATATTTTAAAGAACATTCTGCCAAGCAGCTTGTCCGGCAATGATAATATCTCCTTAATCTTAGAGGTTACCGTACCGTTTGTCACAACTGAGACGTAATGGCCCTCGTCCAGCAAAGCATATATTAATTCTACAATATTCTGAGCCAGCAAAGTCTCGCCCCTTGCGCATAAATTAATAAAGCAAATGCCTCCAAGCCGTTCTTTTGAAAGCCCTTCCCTAATTTCCTTTACACTGTGTTCCTCTGATAATAAATTTCCTTCTTTAAATTCTTCTTTTCTCCACACATAGCAATATTCGCAGTGGAAATTACACGTTGTCGTTCCGCTTATATTAATATCGATAAACCGCTGAATACTATGATTATGGATCTTTTCCGGCCACTGAATGAAATATTTAAAATCCCGTTCTTCCTTCTGCATAAGAATATCCTTCGCATGGCAGAAAGGAACTTCCCACTCTTTCAGCTTTTCTCCTATAGAAGCAACCGCATATTCATCATCAACAGTGATAATTACATACGGATTCTGTAATTTGCGGATTTCATTTACGTCTATACATATCCTCTCATCTCCATACACTCTCCTGCCAACATATTTATTGCTGCTGTCCGCAAAGTATAAAATATCTGTATAGATATCCAGTCTTTCAATATATGGATAAAAGCTTTTTCCCATGCCATATGCAATAACTGTATATGTCTCTAACACGCTTTTCACCTTTCCTTCAGTATAAGTGTATGGTTATATCTTTACTCTGCATATCTTCTGCCTGTCTGTCCCCAGGCTAACAAGCATTTCCTCTATATCATCCGCAACCGCCGCATTTATAACTGCCAGAATAATCTTATCAAAGGAATGCTTTTTAATTTGTTCCGGCGAAATTACCGCGCCGCCTTTTACTTTATCCGCCCACGCTGCTATCTCACAATATTCTTCATTTTCCAAAAATGATTTTATGGCCTTCCCGAATCTTCCCGCTCCGTAAAGGATGACCCTGTCGCCTTTTTTTATTTCCCTGAATGGAAAAGACTCTTTCGTCTCTGTCCGAAACAGATGCCCCGGGTCGGATATACATGCAAAAAAGACCGTTACCTGATATAATTGACCCTTTATATTTTTAATCCTGTCCTCATTTCTGGCGGCACATTCTGAAAAAATACTGCGCATAATCCCGCCGCTTTTTGTATGCGCCGGCGCTCCCATGAGCGAATCGCCCCGCATTACATAATGATAAAAACAGTCTCCTGACACTGATATATTTTCAGATTCAAAGATATAAGGATATACAACATCCGCATCTTCACCGATCTTCGCCTCATTCGGAACTCGCATCTGATATTTTTCCAACATACTTTTTCTGAATATTTTATTTGTTATATGCATGTTGATCCGGGAATCGAAAAAATGGTCTGTATTAATAATATGTCCTTTTAAATCATCCAGCGATTTGCCCTCATATCTGCCTGCGGGTATTTTTTCTTTCTCGGACACAGAATGATTTTCATAGTCACGTATCAGCCCGCTGGTCACTATATCGGAATGATTGCATAACATCAATTCCATCATGCGCTCATACATGTTCTCTTCTATCCAGTCATCGCTGTCAACATACGCTATATACTGACCCGATGCTGTCTTTAATCCGGCTTTTCTGGCGCTGACGAGGCCGCCGTTTTTTTTATGGAATACTTGAATCCTGATGTCTTTTCGGCTCCATTCGTCACAGATCTCTCCGCAATGATCCGTAGAACCATCATCTACAAGAATAATCTCCAAATTCGTATAAGTCTGCCCCGCAATGCTTCTTATGCATCTATCAAGATATTTCTCTACGTTGTAAACCGGGACAATGACTGATAACGCAGGCTGCTTTTGCTTCATATGATCCGGCATAATGGCATTCCCCTCCATAAAGTTAATGATCGACATACATAAATTAAACCTATAATCTATTAATGTATTTTATCTGTTCCGCAATATCCCCATCGCCAATAATATCCCAAACAGGTATTCTTTTTCCATATATACCATATTCAGTTAATGTCTCATACACTCTTTTTATGCCTGTGACAGGCGTCACTATAACAGAAACTTCCTTACCTTCCAGCCCCTTTACTTCCTTTATGTTATACACTGGAATTCCTTCAAATTTTCCGCTTTCTTTATATGCATCTACAATACATAAGGGCGAAACATTCCGTAAATTCATTTCTCTCACAAGCGCGACAGTTAAATTCCCCATTCCATAAATTATCAGATTGTTTAACTTAGAAACTTCTTCTATAATTTTATCCGGATTATCTAATATCCGGGTCAGAATCTTCCATTTTATATCTGACAATTCAAAGGGAACCGTTCTTGACCCGACAGCATATAGCACTGTTTCAGGCGATAGGACACTGTAATGTCTTATAAATAACTCATATTGCGGATTTAATTCTAAAATATATTTGGGGATTTCTATAATATCTTCTTTCTTGTGATAAATACAAATTGCCAGATCCGGCTTGTCCCTCATAATAATTTCTTTTGCGCCCCTTAATGCCTTTAATTCCGCCCCCTCGATATCCATCTTAATAAAAGTAACTCGTTCTTCCTTATGCCTGAAAAATTCATCAATAGAAGTAAGGTTAACAGTTATGTCCCCGTCCTCAGCCAAATGCGATGCTGTGGTTTTTCCTCCGGCAAAATTTAGTCTTTCATCCTTTTCCCATAAACCTTTATTGATTAATTCTATCCTTTTATCATCATTGAAAAGATTTTTCTTGTTCTCTAACATCATGTTGTAATTTGAACAATCCGGTTCAAACGCATAAACTTTTTCAAAATTCGGGTACATATTAATAAAATGACCTGTGTCACGCAAATCAAAGCTTCCGCCGTCAATAAATACTTCTCTTCCAGAATGCTTCCTAATGATTCTTGGCTCAAAATATTGCGTTCTATAAATTTCTTTTTCATGTGAAAAATCAAAGATACGCTCTTTCTCCACTCCAAGTCTCTCTAATTGTTCTTTCATTTCTTTTCCAGATTTTCTACTGGCTAATACAAATAACGCAGTCGTATTCTGACAGCAGGCCTCTTCTACCGACAATACCGGGAGTCCTTCGCAAAGCGTACCTTGCAGCTCTTTTTTATTATCACAATAAGCAATCAAGTCCCCCACTTTATATCTTTCACTGAAATTTTTATATATTTTTCCCAGATGTCCGGCGCCAAACATAATAATTGGCTGGTCTTCAGAATAATGGTCTCTGTTTTTTATAAGCGAATAAAGGCTATGTCCTCCATTATCATTCCTATGAATCGCCAATGAATATAAACTTTCCAAATTCCTATGGCCTAAATTTAATTCCAGCCGCTTCATAAATATAAATCTGGATTCTTCATCCTGTAACCTGTCATAAACTTTCTGTAAATCTGACCACATAATAATTCTTCTCCCTTGATACATTTTATTTGCTTTTTATTCATTTATCAGCATATCCGGCATAATGGCATTTCCCCCAAAATATTTAATACCTCTTCTCTTCCGTCAATTAAACATGGCCACACAAACATATGGCTATCCGGCTCGATTTCGTTTATTGAATAAATCGTATATCCTAATAATGTATTAACTCCTGCTTTTTTCTTTGAAACAAGAAGACCTGTTATACGGACATTATGGCTGCACAACGCAACGATCGCTTTTATTGCTTCCGCTCCGGCTCCGTAAATATATATTCTTTCCCCGTGAAGAACTAAATCTTTTATCTTATTAATTACCGTAAAAGTATAATAATCAACACTGCGGACAATGTATTCATCGTGAAATGCATCGATGATACGATCGGCTTTATGATCTGATAACCGCTTTAATGCGCTCAATTCATCTTCAAATTGTTCCACCGTATACCCGTCCGGGTAGTTAACCCTGAATAACCTTCTCACAGAAGCTATATAAACTGTATGCAGATATTCGGAAAACCTTCTTTTTGAATAAACGTCAAACTTCGTAAAATAATTGACTGTATCGATAATATATCGGGCAGCTATCTTTTTGTCCTGCCGATATTTTTCATTCCAGGATCCCTGGGAAAAATCCCTGTATACACTCCATGCTCTGTTGATAAAATACAGTTTCCCCCGGCAAGCCATACATGTCCGCCAAACCACATCGCCTGTGGCTCCTTTAAAGTCCGGCAATTCTTTAAATAAATCCGTACGGCAAAACAGAGAAGCCGTCGGATACCATCCCTTTGACGCACATATAATATCTTTGTCTTCTATATATCCCGACGGATGGTTCTGCACATTTAATCTCAACGTATCCTTTTCTTCGCCATATACTAACGCATTATGATAACATAAAGAAATTTCCTGATCTGATTCCATTAATTCATACTGCTTCTGCAGCTTACCGCTGTAAATCCAGAAATCATCACCTTCACAGTAAGCCATATACTTTCCCTTTGCGTGAAGAACCATCTTCCGGGCGATACTTACTCCTTTTGAATACTGATTTTCCTTTTCCAGAAACAAACGGATTTTGTCCGAATATTGTTTTTCGTATTTTTTGAGGATTTCTGTTGTACCGTCTGTCGAAGCGTCGTCATGAACCAGAATTTCATATGTAAAATTTGTTTCCTGCGTTACAAATCCTTCAAGAGCATCTTTTATATAATCCCTCTGATTATATGTAAGACATATAATTGATACGGCTATTTCATTCATTCCATTGATTCCCTTCTGAAATAAAATATCACAAATTGAATCACAATCTATTAATGTATTTTAATCGTTCCGCGGTTTCTCTATCGCCAATGATATCCCAGATAGGTATCCTCTTCCCATGTATGCCATATTTGTTTAACGTTTCATATAATTCCTGCACATCTGCGACAGGCGTTACTATGACGGAAACTTCTTTTTCTTCCAACCCCTTAACTTCCTTTATATTGTACACTGGAATTCCTTCAAAATTACCGCTTTTCTTATACGCATCTATGATACATAAAGGCGGCATATTCCGTAAATTCATCTCTCTGACAAGCGCAGCGGTTAAATTGCCCATTCCATAAATTACCGGGTTATTCATTTCAGATAGCTTTTGGATTATCTGATTCGGATTGTTTATTATTTCCGTTAATATCCTCCATTTTAAATCCGACAATTCATAAGGGACAGTCCGCATTCCATACGAATTTTCCCCGCCGCTTTGATCATGTACTTTCGGATGGGAAAGATATGGATGCTTCATGGTCTCTTTATATTCCTGATGCCAGGGATGCTTCGGATTCCTTATATTCATAAAGAACTCCTCCATTTCATTCTGGCCGCCCCAGTTATCATATGGCCGAAGCCGAACAAAATCCGCGCCGAATTCCTCGATACACCTATACGCAAACTGAGGGAGAGTCCTGAAGTTTTCTGCCTGTACGACCGTCGCTATTGTAAGGAAATCTATAATCCCTTTCTCGCGAAGTTTTTTTACATACCTGAGGTTATTTTCTATCTTCTCAATCGGATAATTCACTCCCGAAAGATGTTGATACACAGATTCTTCAAAACTCATGATTGTAATAGCCACATTTAATTTATATTTCCCAAGATTTTCAATTTGCTTCCAATGTTCTTCATCAAATAAAGAGCCGTTTGTTTCCAACATAACTGAACATTCCGCTGCCGGCGCTTTTGGTCTCCATTCAGATAACAATTTTAAGATTCTTTTACTTACAAATAATTCTCCCAATCCATTTGCAGAAATCCTTTTTACATATGGCATTGCCTGACGTACCCGATCTTCTATGATGTCATAATTTTGTTCCAATTCCTCTTTTGTTTTTTCTGCGTTCATGCGGCATATCGTACAGCTCTTACATCTATAATTACAAATATTTTCAAATGCCAAATATAATTCTTCCGGATACTGCGGAAGATTTCCCAACTCTGTTTGAAGATCATTAATTTCACCTGTCATTAAATATGGACATTCGTCAACACGGCATTGTGAATAGTCCTGCCTTAATAAACATTGTCTTAATCTTTTTGCTTTTTCTCCATGGAAAACCTCAGGCAAAGAATTGTCAATCAAATTTCCAACGCAGCCATCTTTTATCCAACTACATAATCTGACCGCTCCTTCAGCATTATACACTTGCACAAAGTCTCTGCCTCTTTTACACATCCGTTCCATCTTTCTTACCTCCATACACATTTATTACCAGAACTGCTGATTATCCTATCTGTACTCCAATAATCTAATATCACTCACAGGATGTGTTTTTCGCTCTTCTGCCGGAGGAAGTTTTTCATACTCTCCAAATTTAAAATGTAAATAACCATCATAGTCTCTTATCCCCTGTAGTATCTTTCCTTCAAATATAATGTCCGACGTATCTTCATACCAATACCGATAATATCCATACTCCCGGTTCGGCGTCGGAAACATCAGGATTCTTACCATCTTTGTCTTCTTTCTGTTTGCGCCGGCGACCATTCTCTTATAATATCTCCGGATTTTGTCTTCCGGTATCTTCGCCAACAGACTATATACCTGCCGTTTTATATGGCTTTGATCCGCAATCTGCCCAACCTTAGACCATAAAACCTTTCTGACGCAAAAACACTCAAAATTTTTCATACACCGCAGAAAATAATTGTCAGGTACTCCGTCAAGAGGGAAGATGTCGATAAAAACACCTTGCGCATACGGCATATGCTCTTGATACTCCCTGAGAAACAGCGTCTGTTTTCTCCTGAGTTTGCCATATCCCCAACGGTATCCTCTCGTTCTCCGATGATCCTGAAAGTAAAACCGTGACGCATCCAGTTCTGTCTTTACCACATGCCGGAATCTTTCATATTCTTCTCTTAACAATGCCACATCCGCGTCATCATCCCATGGGATATATCCCCCATGCCTTACAGCGCCAAGCATAGTTCCTGCAATAATACTATATTGAATTTTACATTTTTTACATATTCGATCTACTTCTTCCAAAAGTTCCAGTTGGATCATCTGTATCTGCCGAAGCATATGATCATCTATCTGTACCATAGTTCTTCCTCTCACAGCTTACTTACAAATTCGTGTACCTTTGCGCCGCATGTCCCATCGGCGTTTGAAATGATTTCCCGATATACTTCCATCTGCTTTTCTTTATCAAAAGGCGTTCCAGCCATATCTCCATCCAATAGGTTGTCAACAGAATTGAAAGAATTTTCACGACAGCAATATCTCAGATTCTCCGAATAATAACAAAAACCTTTTTCATGCTCTTTTAACTCATCTATATCAAACCGAATTATTATTTCCCTGTATTCATCTGTTTCCGGATTTATTTCATATAATTTTCTATCAGGATACGAAAAAATCTTTACTTTCCCCATTGCATCAGACGTTTTCCACAAAAAAAGACTTTTCGAAGATGAATAAGGATATTTTTCTTTCACATTTTTCACAAAGCCTGGCAGCCATTCCGTCATTTCTCCAGTAATCATATCCAGCTTAATATACATATTGGCATGAAAAGGCGCTAGATACAGATAGTTTCCATAAAATGTTCCGTTAGAAAAGGGATGGCTAAACTGTTCTGTCGGGGAGGCCGAATTTATGCATTTAAATTTTTCGGGAAACTGATCATACACCCGGACTTCATCGGTATCGGGATTCCAGCGCACAATCTCCATGCGTTCGCCGCCGCATGATAACATCCAAATCCAGCCCTGAAACGACCACATTACCTTATACCCGCATCCTGACCGCACCGGCAGCATAGTAATAGTATGCTCCATTGTTTCTATATCAAATGAAAATATCTTGCCATCTGTCGGCGAAGACATATAAATCTTCCCGTTCCTAATAACGTTTCCTCCTATTTTTGCTATACCGCTGTTCATCTCAATTATGACATCAACATCATCTGATATATATTTTATTTCTCCAATAGCCGTATCATATCTTACAATAGCCGGATACTTATCCGGCATCAATATAATATATTTTCCATACCTGACCGCCCAGTTAAAAGCCTCCGTTATTCCCTCTACCTGTTCTAATTCTATTTTCTTCTGATCGCCGTTTTCATCAATAATCAAAATATCCTGTTTTGCCCGAGGACAGACATAGAACTTTTTATCTATCTCGTAAACCGTACCATAATTTCCATCATACATATCTTCCGGCAGATCGCACAAATATCTATAATCATACGCAAATGGCTCAGATACATATAACTTATTTCCCTGTGCGATAACAAATCTGTCTTCTGCCCTATAATTAAATCCTACTTTAATCTCTCCCCGCCAGCTTTCTTCATCCGGAGCGCTATGCAGACGGTTATCCAGGATAAAGATCGGTTTGCCCGCAATCCCAAACAGAGAGGTCAGCGAGGAACCTGCATCTCCTATATAAACATCACTCATCGCAACCGCATCCGTCGCGTCCGGCGACGTATCATATATTCCCAGCCCTTTTGCGATAAACTCTCTTTTCAGCGACAGATATTCCTCCTTATACTGTATTCTCATAGAGCTAAATGTCGCCTCCATCAGCGGATGCGGGCGCCATAGAAGACATACGTCCTCTCTTCCTTCAAAGCATGAAAATACATACCTTATCTTTTTCAGAAAGCTTTCCGTATCCGCAAGCATCCCGTTAAGGCTTGTATTATAAAAATATATTTTTTTCCCAGCTATTTTCTCTCTCCATTCTGTATATGGAATCTCCGGATTCTTACATTTTTTTATAATCTTATCAAATTTAGGGCTTCCTAACTGCAAAAATTTGTTCTCCGGAATCCTCTCATCAAAATATTTCCTAAGCTTCGGGGACTGGATTACGATATAATCTGCATGAAAATACACCGGGCATAATCTCTGTCCCTCGCTCATACCTCCTGATGTACTGTAATATGGGATATACACTAAAGTTTTGGTATATTTTTTCAGATTTTCTGAATAGTATCTAGGATGCACGCTTGTAACATAGTTCCAGTCGTCGTAAGGATTATGAATATAGATTACATCTGGCTCTCTCTCCTCAAAATGATAGCTTTGCCAGTCGATCACCTCTATATCCGGCGGGTATTGGTCTCCCTCGTAATGGAACTTTCCCAAGCTTCGATCCGGATTAATATCATAATAAGGGATGGGAACACAGTAAACATCGCAGTTCAGATCTTCTTTTGCCGCAAAATATACACTCTCAAGACTGTCCCACATAGAAGCCTTGTAGGGAAAAAACGCAATCTCTTTTCTGGCCGTAATATCATTTTTCGCGCTGCTCTCAACCTTCAACATCTGTTTTTTCAGCCGCTTATATACTTTAGCCGCATTAGGCCAGACATTCGCCGTCTCCCTATAAATTTGGAAAAGCACCTCACAATATTCTTCCAGCAAGGATATTGTAATGTGCCCTTCCCCCTCCTGCTTCTCAATAAAGTCCCCAAGTTCATAAGCAAACTGCTGACATTCATCAAGCATCTTAGGAACTGATTCAGCGTTTTTTTCTTCCAATGCCTTTTTTATCTCCTCATGAGCCTGATGCAGGCTGCCTATAAAATCTAAAACTTTCTGTTTTTGAACATATCTCATACTATTTCTCCGCTTATTCTGTTCTACAAGTATACTTCCGGCTCATTCAAAAAGATATCTGTAATCCCCTGATGTTCTAACAGCTCCATATCCAATCTTGTTCCTGTAGGCTTCTCCGGATAAAGATGCCCTGTCATCCATGCGCGCACTGTATATCCATTCAAAACCTCCGACGGCAAATCCATCGCACGCCAGTATGGATGGATGGCAGCCGCTCCGCACCCGCCCTTTAATTTGTACAGGCAATCCGAACATTTCGTGTCTAAAATCCCCAGTTCTACTTCTGGGTCAAGCAGTCTTATCTTTTCTAAAGACCGCGCGTAAAAACTGGAATATATAACACTTTTTTCCAAATTCCGCCCGTGTATCAGACTGACAATCCTGCTCTCCATCCCTTCGTACGGATAGATACTGTTTTTTAATTCTATATTTAACTTTAATTTCTTATCCCGCAGCTTACCCTGCAATATATCTAAAACTTCTTCTATTGTAGGAATACGCTCTGTCTTTCCGTGACCGGCGGCAATTTTAAACCTTTTCAACTCCGCCAGTGTATAATCCTTTACATACCCTGTCCCGTCTGTCGTCCGGTCAATTCTTTCATCGTGAATAACTACCATATGCCCGTCTTTAGAAAGCTGGATATCCAGTTCTATACCTGTAAGGCCTTTTATTTCTGATGCTTTTGTAAATGCAGATACGGTATTCTCTGGATACCTCTGGCTGCATCCTCTGTGTGCCCATATCCTCATATAACTTCCCTCAACTACGGTTTTCTTTTATAAACTGTTCCATGATCCCAGCCAGCGCAACAGATTCTCCCCGCGTCAGTTTAAAATCATTCTTTTCAGTCTGATTGATCAGGGCGAGCAAATCACTGATTTCGTACCGAAGTCCGTCGCCCAAAAAAGTCTCCGAATATTTATCTACTTTTTCAACCTGTTCATAATGCACTTCAAAATATGTCGTTTTCCACCATGGAGCATTCACAACAATATAGCCCTTTGTGCCGGATATCAAAAGTCTTCCGTCCGACTTAACACCCAGGCCGCAAGTCGCTGTCCCCAGTCCGTTTTTATATCTCAGCGTCACTCTAGTAAACAAATCCAAACCCTTTTCGTCCTTAATGGAATCAAACACAATATTCTCATAATTCGTTCCCAATAATTTAAGAATCGGAAGCATAATATAACTTCCAAGCTCAATAAAACTGCCGCCATACTTCGTATCCGTCAATTCTCTGCTGTCTAAGTCTTCCAGCTTAGTAAAACAGGCCTCCACGTTACGGATACTTCCAATCATCCCGCTGCAGGCAATACCCAGCAGCTTCTGGAATCCCGGGCAATAAGACGTCTTGATTCCTTCAAACAGAACCAGCCCCTGTTCTTTCGCGTATCCAAACAATTCTTCTGCCTGTTTCTTCTCCAAAACTATAGGTTTTTCACACAATACATGTTTACCATGCTGCAATGCGCATTTGACATATCCATAGTGTGTCTCATGGGGTGATGCGACATATACGATATCTATCGCGTCAAAAAATTGTTCTATATCTTCATATACCTCTATTTCCCATTTTTCCGCAAACTGTCTGGAACTATGAATATGGGGATTATACACACCCTGAGTACTGATACCGCTGACCAGCTTCGCTTCCGGCACAAAACGATTCGCAATTCTTCCCGTCCCGATAATCCCTACTCTCTGAATGCGCTGTCTTTGCGCCCGCAGCATCGTACTGGAAATATTCTTTGTTCTTTCCAGATATACTACCTTACAGTAATCATTCAAATAATCAAATGTCCCTGTCCAGTCAGAGCCAACCGTAAAGATATCTATATCGTATTTTTGAATATCATTAAATTTCTGTCCGGATGCTTCCTCAATAATAATTTCATCCGCAAACCCGGTTTTTTTTACATTTTCAATACGAGTCAAGATGGGATCTATAATCCCAATCTTCCCCCTCGATTTATCATAATTCTCTGTCGTTACTCCTACAATCAGATAATCACCCAGCGCCTTCGCTCTTTGAAGCAGGCGGTAATGTCCTTCATGGAAGAGGTCAAATGTCCCATATGTAATTACTTTTACCATAACAGCCTCCTCCTTGACAATTAATATAATAAGATATATATACTTAATTTAATCCAAAACCCCTTATTTGGGCAATACAAAGCTTTTCAGTATTATTATCGGCTGAATACAGAAAAAAATAATGTCGGCCGGATATTAACATGAATCTTCATGGGACAACAAATGACTTCCTGCTGGGAATTCTCTTATCCTTTCCACCTAACTGACATAATAGGACCGATTTGATAAGAAAAGTAAACCATTAAATAAATCCAGTACCTATTATAAAATACGGATAACTTCAATAGATGAATTATATGATAAATTCTACGAAACCGCAAGAGAAACGTATAAAGAAATAACTATATACATCTGCTGTTACACAATAAAATATGGGAGCCGTAACCTTCCATAAGGCTACAGCTCCCATATTTTATTGTGTGACAAATTAACCAGACATATTTTAAGCCGCTACTTTAACAGTCACTTTTATTACCGTATCATCATCCAGTGTAATGATAAGACAACGAAATTTGCGAACGCCGCCTGCACCTTCATACCATTAGCTGCACCATTTATAGTCAGAACTGTCTTCTCTGCATTTACAGAATAAGCACTCTTTGGCAGCGCACCATATACCTGCCCGCCTTCAGCGTTCTCCGCTGCCTCAATGCTCTTAATTCCCTTTGTTACGTTTTTAAGTGCAAACGTATTATTTTTGCTGACACTAAAATCGCCATCAGCAGTAATGCTCGGACCTGTCGGAGTAAGTTCTACCGACTTCACACTGCCAAGATCCCTCAAACCATGAGCTGAATAATCAGTTCCTGCAACATCTGCCTCAGCAGCATCTGCTACAGAGAATACAGCATTAACACCAATTTCCTTTTTGCTTGCTCCCGTATAAGCAGACCAATCCGCCTTTCTGTTAACCTTTCCGCCTAATTTGAAAGCTACAGCATCGTAATTATCCTCTGCTTCGTCTTTTGCATAACTGAGAGTACCATCTTCACCCTTCTGAATGGAATATGATGCTTTGTCTAAAACAAAACTCTGTTGGATTATTTGCATCTACACTGTCAATAACAATACCCCGAGAAGAAGCTTCATAACTTGCAATATCAACCGGTGAATTAGTTCCCGGTATAGCCAGAAGACAAATATTTGTAGTATTATCTGCCGTTACAGCCTCCATTGTATCAACCGGTGTCGCCCTAGTATCATTCGTGTCTGTTATGTTCATCTTAGCGGTTACTTTTACTCCAACACTGCTTTCATTCTTGACATAAGCGTCTGCACCCTCTTTGGATACGATACTGCTGCTATCAAGAAGATCCTCTAATTTTGCGCTCTCACCATTCTTTAATGATGTAAGACCCTGTGGATCAACCACAAATTCAAGCGCTCCTGCAGTAGGAAGCGTAACTTCATACACCGTAGACGTGTCAACATAATCGAGATCACCGCCACCTGTAATCGTTGAATCAGCCGGTGCAGTAGTTGCAGCCATTGCTGTAATCCCTGAACCCAGAGTCACCGTTGCGGCTGTTACAACAGCCATAATTCTTTTTGCATTTTTTCTCATGTTCATCCTCCTAAATATAATATTTGTAACTAATTCAAAGTTCTTATATCAATTCTAATATTTTAGGCAATTGCGAAACAAGTTCAAAATCTTGATTCCAATAGGGTAAAGGTCCGGTTGAGCCGGACTTACAGGAGGTGGATGTGGATAACAAGGATTTTAAGACATGAAAACAAAGCAGATAAGGATATCAGCCCGTGAAATGGTATGCGGTATGTAAGGTTATGCAATCAGAGGTTTTAATCTGCGGATATATTGATGCCTGTGCAGTTTATCAGCCGCCATTACAGTAAGAAGCTGGGTAATCCTGGCGAGAAGCAGGTCGGCATGAAGCTTTTTTATTCTGTGTTTTACGCCCGGCAACACAGAAACTGTTCTTGAAATGGTTGATTGATTTCTCAACATTTACCCTGATCTTATAGGTAGAATTCCATTCGGCCGTACCACGGAGCGTACCAGGATAGGCGCGCAGGTTTTTCTCGGGATAAATATAAAACATCCTGCCGCAGGGGGATTCCGTACAGGGATATTCACAGTGGCAGACGCATTTGCTTTTACCGGTTGTTTTATCATATTCCCATTTCATTTTCGGGCATACAAACTTCATGGTTGGCAGCCCGCAGCGGAGATGGGATTTGTTCCTTCCCGTTTCATTGGAAGGGATGGGGCTTTGGGGCAACAGGGGATGCCGTCCTTATTCAGCGGGCAGTCGGATTCCGGAAGGGAGACTCTGCCGTTGAGGGAATGTATGCTTTCTCAAAGAAAGCTTCCTGTAACAGGTATTTGTAGATTTCAATGGAATCAAATGCGGCATCCCCCAGAAAAGCTTTCGAATTGATAAGCGGATGCTTCCGGAAGAAATCCCTTAAAGTGGGAATCAATGCCTTGGAATCGGCAAGACTCTTATCTTCATCCGGGGAATCGGATTTTTTTCCAACAATGATGTCAGGATGGGCATCAAGAAAGCCCTTGTTATAAAAGGAAATATCCCGGACAATGCCGAGTCCGTTGGTAATAATACCGAATTTATAAGCATAACAGAAATGCCCGTTAATGTACATCTGCCGAATGGCTGGATTGGCGGCAGCATGGGAAGGCATGGAGCCATAGGCGGCTTTATAAGGGTCAAAGGGATTGTCCATCTCTTTTGCTTTTTTGAAGGCTTTAAGTTGTCTGATGATACGGTTGGCATATTTGGGATTGTGTTCTGTAACCCATGCCTCAATACCGGATGTGTCAAATAAAACCATGGCAACCCTGTCGGCATCAATCCGTTGGCATATCGGTTCTTAATCCTCAATTTTGCTCCACAAGACTCTTTCCATTATGAAATCCCTGTATATAATCTTTTAGAACATACTCCCAAAGAATTAAGCCAGCATAAAATGATTATTTTAATCCCTTTTATAATCCTGAAACCAAAGGATAATATCCGAAAAAAACGAACTCCTGAAAACATGGAAGCCTTGCGAACACTGATTCTGGATGATATAATTAACTTGATTCAGGATAAACGGGATATAGGAGGGCCCCAATGTTAAACATATCATCTATTCTCAACAACGACGCATTTACCCGAGAGGAACAGCTGGAGATCGTCAGATATATGGATGCCCAGTTAGCGCAGATGGAACTTCTGCTCTGTCGCTTAGACCAGCTTGCCAGACAGGCTTCAGAGGATGACACGTTAGACGCTGAGCGCCGGCGTCTTCAGACAACGGCAAATCAGATTCAAAGGGAGATCGACCGTATCTCAGAACGGCTCCCCAAAACTTTTATAATGGAAAACAGCCTCTGAATTTCTGTCAGAACAATATTCATGAAAGGAGTTTACACATGAAATCGTTAGTTCTCGCCGAAAAGCCTTCGGTAGCAAGGGATATCGCCCGTGTTTTAAACTGTCATAAGAATATTTCCGGCGCTGTCGAAGGGGATCATTATATTGTAACATGGGCGCTCGGACATCTGGTCACTCTCGCGGATCCTGAAGAGTATGATAAAAAATATAAAGAATGGGACATGTCCTGCCTCCCTATGATTCCGAAAAAATGGGAGCTTGTAGTAATCAGGCAGACTACAAAGCAGTATCATAATGTAAAAGTGCAGCTTTTCCGTAAGGATGTAGACCAGATCATCATTGCCACAGATGCCGGACGGGAAGGGGAACTGGTTGCCCGGTGGATTCTTGAGAAATCCGGCTGCCGCAAACCGATCAAAAGACTCTGGATCTCTTCTGTCACCGACAAGGCAATCCGTGAAGGTTTCGCCCATCTAAAAGACGGACGGATGTACAATCCTCTATACCACGCGGCCAAAAGCCGCGCCGAAGCTGACTGGCTGGTAGGCATCAACGCTACGCGCGCACTGACCTGCAAGTACAATGCGCAGCTTTCCTGCGGCCGTGTGCAGACGCCGACTCTTGCGATCATTGCCAGAAGAGAGGACGAAATCCGTTCTTTTCAGCCAAAGGACTACTATGGTCTTACTTGTAATGCTGGCGGCGTGACATGGACCTGGCAGCATAAGACAAGCGGAAGACTTTACTCCTTCCAGAAGGATGATATTGAAAATATAAGAAATTCTCTGAAAAACCAAAAGTTGACTATCACCGAGATTGCAAAGTCTGCGAAAAAAACATTTTCACCGGGGCTTTATGACTTGACAGAACTTCAGCGAGACGCCAATCAGCGTTTTGGCTTTTCCGCAAAGGAGACACTGAATATCATGCAGCGTCTCTACGAGAACCACAAGGTTCTTACTTACCCCCGGACAGATTCCCGTTACATCGGGACAGACATCGTCCCTACGATTAAAGAGCGTCTGAAGGCTTGCAACATCGGTCCGTACAGGCAGTTTATCCCAGAGCTTTTAAAGAACCCGCTTAGAACAAGCAAAGCATTTGTTGACGATAAAAAAGTCAGCGACCATCATGCAATCATTCCGACAGAAGAATACGTACAGCCAGAGCATATGACAAATGATGAGAGAAAGATTTACGACCTTGTTGTACGGCGGTTCATCAGCGTTCTCTATCCGGCATTTGAATACGAGCAGACTACCCTGAAAGCCTCCGCCGCCAACGAGATGTTCACCGCAAAAGGGAAAGTCATCAAGGCTGTCGGCTGGAAAGCCGTCTATAGCGCAGCTGCTTCCGGTTCTGAAAGCAGCACAGAAAAAGATTCGGGATACCATTTTGAAAGTGACTCTGAGGACGGTCAGACAGATCAGTCTCTTCCGACTTTTAAGCAGAGTGCTTTCCTCTCCATCAGTCATATATCCATAACATCAGGAAAGACAAAGGCTCCGGCAAGATTCACGGAAGCAACGCTTCTATCCGCCATGGAGAATCCGATAAAGTATATGGAATCAACAGATACGAAAGCCCGAAAGACTCTGGGCGAGACCGGCGGTCTTGGCACAGTCGCCACAAGAGCTGATATCATCGAAAAGCTCTTTAACTCCTTCCTGATCGAAAAAAAGGACAGGAATATCTTGCTTACCTCCAAGGGCAGACAGCTTCTTTCGCTTGTCCCGGAGGATTTGAAAAAGCCGGAACTGACCGCCCGGTGGGAAATGAAGCTTTCTGATATCGCAAAAGGCTCTCACAAGGATTCTGAATTTATGAAAGAGATCCGAAGCTACACGCAGACTCTTGTCGAAGAAATCAAATCCGCTGACGGTACTTTCCGTCACGACAATCTTACAAACACAAAATGTCCGCGCTGCGGAAAACGAATGCTTTTGGTCAAAGGAAAGAACGCCCGCCTTCTCGTCTGTCAGGACAGGGAATGCGGATACCGGGAGACAATCTCCCGAACGAGCAATGCGCGCTGCCCGAACTGCCACAAAAAGATGGAACTTATAAAAAAAGGGAACGAGGAAACCTTTGTCTGCTCCTGCGGTCATAAAGAAAAGCTGTCCGCTTTTAAGGCAAGGCGGGAAAAAGAAGGCGCGGGAGTCACTAAAAAAGACGTACAGAGATATCTGAAAAACCAAAAAGAAGAACCCCTTAACAATGCATTTGCAGCCGCTTTATCCGGGATTAAGCTTGACAGTTAGTCAGGCACCCTTTTATATGCAACGATCAGATCCACCATCCTGTTATAGCTTTCTACTCCCTCGGACTGGTCGTTTGCTTTTAGATATGTATCATTTACCTTATTTGCAGCCCTGGCAATTCTACCGTCATATCTATCCCAAAAGTCACGGTTTGCTATAAAATCCGGCTCAACCCTCTCTGACAGTTTCCCTCTGATCTCCTCCCATGACTCATAATCAACCTGATACAGCACATTCATACAGTATCTCCACCCCATAAGATAGCCGCTGTACTGGAAATCAATATTTTCCGAACCTGTGCTTGCCAAAAACGCGATAAAGTTCGCCTCTTCTTCCTGCATGAACCCTCTCAGATGAGAAAGCTCATGACACGCAGTAAAAGGTATATTATAATCCGCCATACCGCTATTATAATTGGCTTCAACTGTAAACGGCGAATAGATGCCTGTAAGCTGCTGCACTGACAATATCCACGGAACCAGAAGCGCTTTCGGCTTCGGATAATAGCCCGAAAGTTCCGGGTATCGCTCTCCCAGATGCTCCATTGCCCGTACAGCCTCTTTATTCAGTATTTTCACAGGCGATGCTTGAACATTTTCTTGTGCCATGGGCATCTTTTGCCCGCCAATCTTCATCACGCCATATGTGTTCCGCGGCACTTCTTTGCTCCGGCTGTTCACTTCCTCTGTCAGCCACATACATACCTCTTCAAGCTCCTCTGCCGAATACTTTTCTATCCGTATTCCCGAACTTTCCGAAAATGATTCTCTATGATAATTGATTCCGCAATTTACTACATATAGAAAAAACATCACTCCTGCAAATACATACAGACGACTGCCCAATAAAAGAAACTCCCCTTTTCCTGCGCATTTCCTTACAGCTCTTATTATAAGTCTCAAAAATGTCAGAACTGCCGCAAGCAGCACCGTATACAGCAGCACCTCTGATACCGAAAAGGGAAACACACTCATAAGTCTTCCGGTTACATTTACCCATATAGGATAAATGCGTGTACTATACCAGTGGGCGAATGTGCGGGAAATCCGGGAAATACACATCAGACTCAGACCAGCGCAGAGCAGAACGCTCCCGGTGATACATCTTCCTCTATCTGTACTTGCCGTCAACCTTTTCTTCCTATTCAAATACATCCTATCACTACCGCTTGATATAACTTTTATTTTTGCATGATTCATGCAGTAATCTTTTTATACTGTCTTGATTCATTTTATGAACACTTTATTTGCAGTCTGCATAATTTTATGATAACATTTTATAAAACCGAGGTCAAAAGGTAATTTCCCCCATAATCTCTGCAGATGATTCTGCACTTTATATTCCCGATAACAAACACATATTTTTATAACTGGAGGCTATGGAATTGAACATTTTACGGAAAAAAATAGAAACTTTGATTTTAAAAGACGAAACTTATGCATCTCAGATGGAGCACCTCGTCCTCCCCTTTCTTATCAGCCGGAAAGAGGGATTTTGGCTGGCAAGAGAGGATAATCCAAAGCAGAAGATCTACTGTGCCAAATATACCTCTGACTGCTCAGGAGAAAAGTGCCGCGGTATCGTAATCATTTCTCACGGATATACAGAAAATTCCGAAAAATACCGGGAGGTTATCTACTACTTCCTGAAAATGGGTTATCATGTCTATATTCCCGACCATTGCGGCCACGGACGAAGCTACCGTCTTACCGATGAGTTATTTCTGGTCCATATCGACAAGTACGAAAGATATGTGGAAGACCTCTTAAGCGTTGCTTATCATGCAAAATCTGACTATGGGACACTTCCGATCTATCTGTACGGTCATTCCATGGGCGGCGGGATTGCCGCTGCCGCTGTTGCTGCCAGCCCGAATCTGTTCAGAAAAGTAATTCTTACCTCTCCTATGATCCGACCGGACACCCATCCCCTGCCGTGGAATTTCGCATCACTCGCCGCCAGGATTGCCTGTCTTTTCGGAAAGTCGATTCACCATCTTCCGGGAGGGCACCCATTTGATGACACAGAGAGCTTTGAACAGAGCAGTTCCATGTCACAAATACGCTTTGACTACGAGCAGACAATCCGAAGAACCGAGCCGCTGTTCCAGAATACCTGCGGCACCTACCGCTGGATCTTAAGCGCCGCGAAGCTCCATCGCTTTCTCATGCGCACCGCATGGAAACGGATTCATATTCCATTACTTCTGTTTCAGGCGGAAAACGATCATATCGTATCCGGTAAGGCGCAATATCAATTTATCCAAAAGATCAACCGCCGTCATGCGGCCCCCACATGGCTGATCAAAGTACCTGACAGTAAGCACGAAATCTATAACGCCGAATATAAGACGTTATTAAAATACTGGACAAAAATTTTCAGGTTTCTTGGCTGAAAATCTATTGACAAACATATTTATAAGCGGTACTATATTGTTAGTTTTCGCACTTTAAACAGTTAAAATTTTACAGTGCGACTATGGAGGATTGATACTATGATTATCGTACTGAAACCACGTACAAAGCAGCAGGAGATTGACCGTGTTCTGAACCTGATCAAAAGCAAGGGCCTGGATACACATATTGTAGAAGGTTCCGAGATGACGATCATCGGTTGTATCGGTGATACAACCCGGATTGATGCAAAATTATTTGAAGTCAATCCATCCGTAGATAAGGTTATGCACGTACAGGAGCCATATAAGCTCGCGAACCGCGCGTTTCATCCGGAAGATTCAATCATCGATGTATCCGGCGTCAGAATAGGCGGTACTAATCTGGCGATGATCGCCGGTCCCTGTTCCGTAGAATCCACGGAACAGGTGCTTGAGATTGCTCTTGCCGCCAAAGCCTCCGGAGCGAATCTGCTGCGGGGCGGCGCTTTCAAGCCAAGAACCAGCCCATATTCTTTTCAGGGCCTTGGCCTTCAGGGTTTAGATATTTTATGCGAAGTCCGGGAGGAGACAGGGCTTCCTATCGTAACAGAATTGATGTCTCCGGAATATCTGGACCTTTTCAATGAAAAGGTCGATTTAATCCAGATCGGCGCGCGTAATATGCAGAATTTTGATCTTTTAAAGCAATTAGGACAGCTTGACCGCCCGATTCTCCTTAAACGAGGTCTTAACGCTACTTATGAAGAATGGGTCATGTCCGCAGAATACATCATGGCATCCGGCAATGAGAATGTCATTCTCTGCGAGCGGGGAATCCGTACATTTGAGAGCTATACGAGAAATACGCTGGACCTTCAAAGTATTCCGGTACTTAAGAGATTGACTCATCTTCCAGTGATCGTTGATCCAAGCCATGCAGGGGGGAAATGGTGGCTGGTTGATTCCATGTCCAGAGCCGCTGTAGCTGCAGGTGCGGACGGCCTGATGATAGAAGTACACAACAATCCGGAATGCGCACTGTGCGACGGCGCACAGTCTTTAAAGCCCGAAAAATATGGCGAACTGATTCAGGACGTTGCACAGATTGCCAAAGTTTTAGGCAAGACACTTCCATAAAAATAATCTTGGTGCTGCACATAGCCGCACCATTACGGAGAATCGAATGAAATTAACTGTAAATTTAGGAAAAAACAGCTATCCGATCCATATCGAAAATTACATACTTAGAAAGGCCGGCGATATCATCGCAGAGACATTCTCAGGAAAACGGATTATGATCGTTTCTGATGATAACGTCTACCCACTATACGGAGATATTATAGAAAAGAATCTTTGCAGCTCATATGAATGCCATCATCTCATATTGCCGCATGGCGAAGCCACCAAAAGCTTCCGCTCCCTTCCGGAAATCTACAGCGCCATGCTGAAAGCAAAGATTTCCCGAAGCGATGCCGTCATCGCACTGGGCGGCGGCGTTATCGGTGATCTGGCAGGATTTGCTGCTGCAAGCTTTCTTCGCGGCGTAAAATTTATCCAGATTCCGACCTCCCTTCTGGCGCAGGTAGATTCCTCTGTAGGCGGCAAGGTAGCCGTTGACCTTCCGGAGGGCAAGAATCTTGTAGGAGCTTTCTACCAGCCATCCGTCGTGCTGATCGATCCATTTGTACTAAGCACCTTAAACAAACGCTATATCAACGATGGTATGGGTGAAGTTATTAAGTACGGCTGTATCAGAGATAACGAACTGTTTCTGACACTGGAAAAACACGGCTCCTTTGATTCATTAAGAGATCAGCTTGAAACTATCATAAAGCGCTGTGTAGATATTAAAAGAGTCATTGTCGAACACGATGAGTTTGATACGGGAGAACGGATGCTTTTAAATTTCGGACATACACTGGGACACACCATAGAACAATATTTCCAGTACGGCCGTGAAAGCCACGGCGAGGCCGTAGCCATCGGTATGTACCAGATCAGTCTCCTTGCGCAGATGAAAGGACTTACGCAAAAGGGGGTCGCCGCGCGTATTTTAGATGTACTGGAAACCTATGGTCTCCCTTCTGAATGTAATCTTCCTATGAATGCACTGACCGAAGCCATCAGGCTGGACAAAAAAAATCTCGGCGGTCATCTCAACATCGTACTTCTGCATGACATCGGAGACAGCTATGTACATCCGACTTCCATAGACTTTTTTGAAAGGTATAACGACTTAATCATATAAAAAGCGGAGCAACTGCTTATAATTGGAGGAATGAACACATGAAACTCGAAGGAAAAATTGCAATCGTGACCGGCGCCGGCAGAGGAATCGGCAGAGACACCGCACTGGCAATCGCTGCGGAAGGCGCAACTGTCGCAGCTGTCGCAAGAACCCAGCCGGATCTTGACGAGACAGTCTCTTTAATAAAGAAAGAAGGCGGGACAGCGGTCTCTCTCTCCCGTGACTTGACAGACATCGACCAAGTACAGTCTATGGTTGATACAGTAGTAAAGCAATTCGGGCGTATCGATATTCTGGTAAACAATGCCGGAGGCTATCCATCTGAAATTTACGACAGTGTCGGACAGCAGGCAATCAAAATCTGGGAATGGACAGAAGCGCAGTGGGATCAGATTCTTAAGACAAACCTGAAAATCCCTTTTCTCTGCATTAACAAAGTCGTTCCGGTTATGATCAAACAAAGAAGCGGCGATATCGTAAGCGTCTCCTCCCGCATGGGCAGAATCGCTTCCCAGATGGGAGGGTATGCCGTAGCAAAAGCAGGCATTGTAACCCTCACAAAAACTACCGCCATCCAGACGCGGGAGTACGGCATCAAGGCAAACGCTGTGGCTCCTGGAATCGTGGATACCCCGGGACAGCGGACTTATAATCATAATGTAGGACAGGATGATGCCGTTATGGGCAGCTCGGCAGCCGTGGCAAAAGGAATCCTCTATCTCCTTGCAGATTCGCCGGCAGAAATGACAGGACAAGTGATTGACATGTATACAACCGTATAAAAGATGCGGGCGCCGAACGCGCCCGCATCAAAGCATCAAACCCGCTTCGGATTCACATGTACCATGCAGTGCTTTACATTTCTTTCCTCCCTCTCTATAGCATGATGAACATGTTCTGCTATATCATGGGCTTTTCTCAGCGGAATATTCCCATCCGCCTCTATCTCCACATCCACATAGATCTTTGATCCGAAAATCCGTGTTGTCAGTTTACTGATTCCAAGAACCCCTGTCTGATTCAATATTATTTTCCGCAATTTTTTTACTGTATCCTTATCACATGCCTTATCCAGCATCTTGTCAACCGCATCTTTAAAAATATCATATGCCGCCTTGATAACAAACGCACAGATCACCACACTTGCGACACAGTCAAGAAACGGATATCCCATCCGCGCTCCTGCAATACCGAATAATGCTCCCACGGAAGACAAAGCATCGGAGCGGTGATGCCATGCGTCGGCCTTAAGCGCCCCGGAATTAATTTTCTTTGCCGCAATAACCGTATACCAGTACATCCATTCCTTTACAGCAATTGATATGACTGCCGCTGCAAGAGCGAGGATTCCCGGCATCTTTATATCTTTATAACCGCCTCCCAGAAGCTGATCCAATCCATTATACCCAATCGCCAGACCTGTTGCGAACAAAACCGCAGACAGCACGATCGCCGCTACACATTCCATCCGTTCATGCCCGTAAGGATGCTCTTCATCCGCCTCCTTGCTTGCCATATGTACCCCGATCATGACTACAAATGTGCTGAATACATCCGATGCTGAATGCACTGCGTCCGAAACCATTGCTCCCGAATGCGCAATGATCCCTGCCGCCAGCTTCAACACAGACAGCAGCATATTAACTGCTACACTGACTACTGATACCCGCATCGCGATCTGCTTTTCATTATTTGCCATACTTTCTATTCTGCCTCCTGCTATACTACTGCTGCCGAATTGCCGTCAAAAACTTTTCCGCATACTTTTGTACCTTATACTCTCCGACTCCGCTGATTTTAAGCATATCCGCAGCGTTTTTCGGTCTGACAAGACACATAAGCACCAATGTCTTATCAGAAAATATAATATATGGCGGCACTTTTTCTTCTGCCGCAATATCCTTACGCACTGCTCGAAGTTCTTCAAAAAGCTTTAGATCCTGTTCCCTGAGCGCAGACGCTGCTCCCGCCTTCTTTCTTTTTCCTTTGCTTCCCGCGCGTTCTCTTTTTTCCTGCTCTTTCGGAAGCTTAAGTATCATCGGCGTAGCCTCCGAATCAGACAGCTTCCTTGCTCCCGCACCCAGCTTAAGTACTGGATAAGTCTCTCCCGAAAGCTCCAGATATCCCTGATACAGCATTTCCTGTATGATCTGCCGGAGTCTGGTCACGGACTGCATACTCAACGCCCCGTACTGCGAATTCTTATCCAGATTCTTACTCAAAATCCTCTGGCTCTTTGCCCCTCTTAAAATATCAATAACTGTTGAGATCCCATAGGCAGTCCAGTTCTCTTTTATACACCCGATAATCGCTGCTGTCTCCTTCGATATATCTACCTCTTCAAACTGCGTCAGACAGTTAAAACAGTTTCCGCAGTATCCAGAAGCCTCTTCACCAAAATATCTTAAAATATACCGCCTTAAACACTCTGATGTAAAGCAGTAAAATGTCATCTGCGAAAGACGCCAATGATCCCTCTGCGTAATCAGCGCCTTTGCCGTCTCGTCAAGCATTTCGTTATTTTCATTATTTCCGATAAGCATCTGGTTCATCCGTACATCTGACGGTTCATAATAGAGGACACATTCTGCCGGAGCGCCATCCCGTCCGGCACGCCCCGCCTCCTGATAATAACTTTCCATATTTTTCGGCATATTATAATGAATGACAAACCGGACGTCCGACTTGTCAATCCCCATCCCAAAAGCATTGGTCGCCACCATGATATGACGTCTGTCATAGATAAAATCGTCCTGATTCTTTCTTCTCTCCTCATCCGTAAGCCCGGCATGATAGCGGGTAACCGAAAATCCATCCCGCTGCAGATCATAGCAGACATCCTCCACGCTTTTTCTTGTAAGGCAATATATAATTCCGCAGCAGCCAGAGAACTCTTTTTCCTTTTCGCGCAGATATGTAACAAGCTCCTTATACTTATCCATCGGTTTTTTCACAGCAAAGTAGAGATTATCCCTGTCAAATCCTGTTACTGTAACCACTGGATCACGGAGTTCCAAAAGCTCTATAATATCTCCCCGGACTTCTTCTGTCGCAGTAGCAGTATATGCGCTGACCACCGGTCTGTGCGGCAATTTCCGGATAAATTCAGAAATTTTCAGATATCCCGGCCGAAAGTCCTGCCCCCATTGGGACACACAGTGCGCTTCATCTACTGCAATAAAGGATATCCTGATTCCACTGTTACGCGCAAAATCAAGAAACCCTTCTGTTGTAAGCCGCTCCGGTGCAACATAGATAATCTTGTACCTGCCTTCCTTCGCGAACCTAAGCGCTTTTACATATTGTCCCTGCGTCAGAGAGCTGTTAAGATATGCCGCGTGGACGCCTGCCTGATTGAGCGCGCTCACCTGATCCTTCATAAGGGAAATAAGCGGAGATATCACCAGCGTAATTCCCTCCGCCGCAAGCGCCGGAACCTGAAAACAGATGGATTTCCCCGCGCCTGTAGGCATGATTCCCAAAACGTCCCTGCCCTCAAGGACTGCCTCAATAAGCTTTGCCTGCCCCTCCCTGAAATCATCATAGCCAAAATACTGCTTTAAAACCTGTTTTGCTTTTTTTATCTTTGTCTGCTTCCTTTCTGTATGTGCCATCTGTCTAATCTCATTCTTCTGATTTTTTCCTTCTGTTTATCTGTTTGCAGACATTATATTATTTATCCGTATCTGCCTATTGCAGACGGCTATGCTACTTATCTGCACCAACCTTCTTACAGATATCTGCAAGACAGCATTTATCACAATAAGGCTTTGTCCGCGCCGTACAGACATCCCTTCCATGATATACCAGCCTGTGGCAAAAGTCATTTCCCTCCTTTGGAGGTATGATCTTCCAGAGCGCCATCTCTACTTTTTTCGGCTCTTTGATACCATCTACAAGTCCCATACGATTTACAAGACGGATACAGTGGGTATCTGTCACGATTGCCGGCTTCCCGAACACATCTCCCATGATCAGATTCGCACTTTTTCTCCCCACGCCAGGCAGCTTTAAAAGAGCGTCAAAATCATCCGGAACCCTGCCGTCATATTCCTCCTTCAGCATCTTCATACAGGCGCTGATATCTCTCGCCTTGCTTTTTCCAAGCCCGCAAGGTCTTACGATCGCCTCGATATCTTCCACATCTGCCGCCGCAAGCGCATCAATATCCGGATATTTTTCATAAAGCCCTTCTACGACCACATTTACTCTTGCATCCGTACACTGCGCCGCAAGCCTCACACTGACAAGAAGTTTCCACGCTTCATTATAATCCAGCGTACACCCCGCATCCGGATATTCCTTTTTCAGCCGCTCAATGATCTCAAGCACCCGCTCCTTCTTTCGCATTTCACACAACTCCCTCTATATGTAATATCTCCAAATACACCAAACATTTGTTTACAAGATTAACACATTTTTATTGGGAGTGCAACTTCATTATTAAGAACAAAAGTAATTTTATATTCTTCATGTTATTATGCACTATACTTCCTGCTTTTTTTCTGACATTCTGAATAAATAATCTTTCATCCAAATATGTTATAATTTTTCCATTAATATACAAGGAGGCACTTTTTCATGGGAATTGTTTACAACGAGGCAAACAACACCTTTTCTTTACATACAAGAAACTCGTCTTATCAGATGAAAATCGGGAATCTCGATTACCTGCTCCACCTTTACTATGGCCCCACACTGCACGATGCTGACTTAAGCTACCAGATCATGCAGTACGACCGCGGTTTTTCCGGTAATCCATATGAATCCCGCAATGAACGCACTTTTTCTTTGGATGCGCAGCCGCAGGAATTTTCCACCCAGCAGCAGGGAGATTTCCGCACGGCCAGCATCGAGGTGGTAAACAGCGACGGAAGCTATTCGTTTAGCGGCAAGGCAGCTCATTATTCCATTATGGAAGGGAAATACCGCCTTGAGACTCTTCCCACTGTTTTCGCAAACAAAGAGGATACTGTTCAGTCTCTGGAAATCACGCTCTCTGATTCCATCAGCGGTGTTGACGTGATTCTTCTCTACAGTGTATTTGAGGAGGCCGACATTATCACAAGAGCTGTGAAAGTGAAAAATAATGGAAAGGCAGCGATTCATTTAAAAAAAATCATGTCCCTCTGTATGGACTTTTTAAATGGCTCCGGCATGGACTTGATCAGTCTTCCTGGTCGGTACGGACAGGAACGCCAGGTTGAACGCCAGCCTATGACTCACCACATCCACACTATCAGCAGTGTGCGCGGCTCTTCCAGCCATCAGCAGAATCCTTTTATAATCCTCTGCGACAAAAATGCTACTGAAGATTATGGGAATTGCTATGGCTTTTCCCTCATATACAGCGGCAATTTTCTTGCCGAGGCAGAGCTTGACCAGTACGATCAGCTCCGCCTTGTAATGGGAATCCATCCAAAACAGTTTGTATATGAGGTAAAGCCGCAGGAAGCTTTCGAGTGTCCTGAGGTCGTTATGGCATTTTCCGAACAGGGGCTTACCGGATTATCCCATCTGTACCATGACTTTTACCGCACGAACCTCTGCGAGAGTAAATTTGTGACAAAGGTAGAACGTCCCGTGCTTATTAATAGCTGGGAGGCTGCCTTTATGGATTTTGACGATAAAAAGCTGGTAGACATTGCGAAAGCCGCCAAGAATATGGGTGTAGAGCTTCTTGTCATGGATGACGGATGGTTCGGAAAGCGCGATGATGACAATAGCAGCCTCGGCGACTGGATTGTCAACGAGAACAAGATTAAGTGCGGGCTTCACGCACTTGTGGAGCAGATCAATGACTTAGGGATGAAGTTCGGCATCTGGTTTGAGCCGGAGATGGTATCCGAGGACAGTGATCTATACCGAAAGCACCCAGAATGGGCTATGCAGATTCCGGGACGCCCGGCTGTCAGAAGCCGCAATCAGATCGCTCTTGATATGGGGCGCGAAGACGTGCAGGATTACCTGATCGAAAAGGTCAATGCCATCTTGGATGCTGCCAATATCTATTATGTAAAATGGGACATCAACCGTTCCATTACTGATATATGGTCCAACGTGCTGCCATCTGAGCGCCAGGGAGAAGTATACCATCGTTATATTTTAGGACTTTACCGCACAATGGACGCTATCATAAAGACTCACCCCGACATCCTGTTTGAAGGCTGCAGCGGGGGCGGCGGACGGTTTGATGCGGCTATGCTCCACTACTATCCGCAATACTGGGTCAGCGATAATAATCACCCGATCGACCGGCTAAAGCTTCACTATGGGACATCCTTTGTCTATCCGCCCTCTTGCATGGGCGCGCATATTTCAGACAGCGGAAAATTAATCCCACTAAAGACAAAAGCAGTTGTAGCGATGGGAGGCACCTTCGGATACGAACTGGACGCAACACATTTGTCAAGAGAAGAGCAGGAAATCTGCCGCAAGCAGAGCGATCTGTTCCGAAAATATTACCATATTATCTTCAAGGGCGATTACTACCGCCTGACCAATCCCTTTGAAACAGGCAATATGACTGCATGGCAGCATGTAACCAAGAACAAAAAAGAGTCTCTCCTAAGTGTAGTCGTTACCAACCTGACCTGCAACGGCCCTCAGGAATACGTCCGTGCAAAAGGGCTGAATGCAGATACTATGTACTCTGTCAATGACGGAGCGTACACCCTTTCCGGCTCCGCATTGATGAACGCCGGGCTTCCGATCCCAAGGGAAGTACCAGAATACAGCTCCTTCCAGTTCCATATGGAAGCAATTTAATATCATGTCATTTAGGCGCTGATTTTATAGATCAGCAGCCTAAATATATAACAGGAGCGGGCATCTTCCTCCTTCTCTTTCTCAGATATCCCGCTCCTATATACTTTTTCATCATCATCCGTCTTTCAGCTTACGATCAATGTATCGTATCCTGCCCGCCTAAGTCTCTGTTCCATAGCTACAGCCGTGTTCAGATCATCATATCCGCCCACAAGGACTCTGTTATATTCTCCTACATTATCAACAAATGCAGGGAAGTCCTGAGCCAAAAGTTCTTCTAAAAGACGGTTCGCATTCATGTTATTCCGATACAATCCCACCTGTACTCTGTAAAATGGCTCTCTGACGTCCCCGATATTGGACAATGTATCTAAGATTCCTCTTGCTATCGCCTCCGCAATATCCTGAAAATTGTCATCGAACAACTGATTATCCGTATCGGAATTGATAAATCCGGCCTCTACTAACACAGACGGCATATTGGTCCGTTTCAAAACGACAAGATTAGGTCTTGCCTTTACTCCCAAATCTACGAATCCGACAGATTCAAGCTGTTCATCAATATTCTGCGCCATCTCATACTTGATACCCGACAGATCGTAAACAAGACTTTCAACTCCCATTACCTGATTATCTGTAGGAAATGAATTCCTGTGAATGGATACAAAAAAATCAGCGCCCGCATTATTGGCCTCCATCGCTTTTTCATAAGGGCTTTCATATACATCCGTTGTTCTTGTATACTCTACATCTATCCCGTTATTCTGCAGGATTTCTCCGATTGCAAGTGTCAGCCGGAGTGTATCGTCTTTCTCCTGACGGCCGTTATAAACTGCTCCGGGATCAGTACCCCCGTGTCCCGCATCCAACATAACTGAATAAGGCATGTCTGTCACACTCTCTCTTTTCTTTTATTGTTAGTATATGCAAAACCTGACGAGTGCGCTACAGTTACAACAGCTGTGTGCTTATTGATAATTATATGCCTCCAAGCGCTGAAATTCCTGCCGTTTCCTTTTCTTCCTCCACGGCTTTTTCCCGGAACAAAAGCCCGAACACTGTCCTGATCAGGGGCTGTATAAAAAACAGTTGGCTAAAAAACGCGAACGGCAGATTAAAGCACACCAGCTTCAGCCAGTTCGCAAGCAATGTCAGCAGATTAAAGCCGGCGTAATACGGATAGTAAAACCAAGCAGCCAGAAAGCTCATGACTGGACACATAATACCTACCGTTGCACAGATAACCGCGGTTTCGAAAATTACCGGATGTGTTTTCCCCAGTTCAAAGTTCTTGCACGCAAGCTTAAAAGAACATGGGCTTCCTATGGAGCATTCCAGACCATAAGCAAAGACAAACTCGATCAAAACCACTGCCCATATAGGAAGCATGTGCCCAAACATGCTGATTCCGCCTTGTTCATTGATTGCACGGAGTACGGAATTTGATCCTGTCACCTGCATAAGCGTTGTTCCATTGACTACATATAAACTATAAAACACATAAGCGTGAACCGTCACCAGCACGGTCAGAAAGGCAAATACCATTCTTTGAAATTGATTTTTTGGCATAATAATATCCTCCTTGCATACAAAAACACAGACAGCGCCTTACATAATCCATCTTGGAATCTTTAGTCATGTTCCGTAATCAGATTTACGTGCAAAGCACTACCTGTGTCGTCATGTATGTCTTCTATTTTTTTGCTTGTGCATTTTATCATATTTATTTTCAAAAAGTCAAGTCAGTTTTTTACAAATCTAATCCAGCTCTGTTTTTTGTGCTTTTTAGGAGGTAATTTATAATGGAAAAATCAAACGAATCATATCTTGCCACTGAAAAGGTGGGCAGACTAATGGGCAAATATGCCATTCCCTGCGTCATCTCGCTTCTTGTGGGCGCACTTTACAATATTGTTGACCAGATATTTATTGCAAATGCGTCTTATCTCGGTTCCTACGGAAATGCCGCCAATACGGTTGTTTTTCCTCTGACGGTTATCGCCCTCGCTATCGCTGTCATGATCGGCGACGGGTGCTGTGCTTTTGTCAGCTTAAGCCTTGGTAAAAAGAAAGTAAAGGATGCCGGATGCAGTGTCGGAAATTCGATTCTGCTCGCCATCTTAAGCAGCCTTGTCCTCTGCACTGTTTATCTCATTTTCAGCAATCAGATCATCAATATGTTCGGGGGAACAGTTAATGAGGAAACTTTTCGGTGTTCCAAAGAGTATTTCTTCTGGATCTCACTTGGCATACCCTTTTACATGTTCGGGCAGGCTATGAATCCTATCATCCGAGCAGACGGAAGCCCAAAATTTGCCATGATCTCAACCCTTACCGGAGCCATCATCAATATGATACTGGATCCTATTTTTATCTTTATATTTAAATGGGGAATGATGGGAGCTGCCATTGCAACTGTCACCGGACAGATTGCTACCGCTCTGCTTGCCGCATGGTATCTCTGTCACACGAAGACAGTCCGGCTTATGAAAAAGGATTTTCGGCTGAACGGCGACATCGTGCGCCGCACGCTTGTACTTGGGATCTGCAGCTTTTTATCACAGATTTCCCTTGTAGCAGCGATGGCAGCCATCAACAATATGATACGCAAATACGGCGCTATGGATGAAATCTTCAGTCAGACACAATACGCACAGATTCCTATGGCAGTTGTAGGAATCGTCATGAAGTTTTTCCAGATTGTCATATCTATCGTTGTGGGTATGGCGGCCGGATGTATCCCTGTTGTCGGATTCAACATGGGCGCAAAGCTTAACAACCGGGTGAAACAGTTATTTACAAAGCTTTTGCTGGCGGAAACCTTTGTCGGCGTCATATCCTTTATCATTGTAGAAGTGTTCCCACTGCAGCTTATCGGAATCTTCGGCGCCGCAAATGAAAGCTCCTACTATACCTCGTTTGCGATTAAGTCCTTCCGGATCTATCTCTGTATGATCATCTTCGCCTGTGTCAATAAGGCCGCGTTTATCTTTCTTCAGGCAATGGGAAAAGCAGTTGCCTCAACGATGATATCTATGGTGCGTGAGATTATATTCGGAGTCGGATTCGCACTTTTACTTCCGGCGTTCTTCGGGCTTGACGGCGTACTTTACTCTATGCCGGTTTCCGATATCCTGACCGCCGTGATTTCAGCGGTTGTGATCACGATGACATACCGTCAGTTATCTGCTATGTAGCATACCCCGCATATTGCGTCATATACAGTTCATAATATTTGCCTTTTTTCTCAAGAAGGGATTCGTGTGTGCCGCTTTCTGCAATTTTTCCCTGATCCATAACAACGATCAGGTCAGAATCCCGAATGGTGGACAATCTGTGGGCAATAACGATACTGGTACGATTCTGCATGATATGCTGCATGGCGGCCTGTATCTCCTTCTCAGTGCGTGTATCCACGTTTGAAGTGGCTTCATCAAGAATCAGTATCTTAGGATCGGCGGCAAATGCTCTGGCAATCGCAAGGAGCTGCCGCTGTCCCTGACTGATATTTTCGCCCGCCCCCTTAAGCACTGTATCAAAGCCTTGCGGCAGATTTTTGATCATTTCTTTGCATCTGCTCATCTTGGCCGCATTCAAAAGCTCTGCATCCGTCGCGATTTCATTTCCATATTTCAGATTATTCCGGACGGTATCGGAAAACAGTGCCGTATCCTGTAATACGATGGCGACATTTTTTCTCAGGCTGTCTCGCGCTATATCCTGTATCTTTCCCAAAGCGTGCTTTTTCATACTGGCTTTTTTCAGGCAAAGGCACAGGCCGTCGACAATGAAGGGAAACGCACAGAGCACGATGATTCCAAACTCCCGGTTCAGGCGGAATATAAAGTAGATACTTCCAAATGTAAGCAACGAGGTCCGTATCATGCCCCGCACGAACTGCGACACAAAATTCTGTACCTGCGTAATATCATTTGTCACCCTTGTTACCAGCGATCCTGTTCCGAATCTGTCAAGCTGCGGAAAAGAAAACGTCATGATCTTGCGAAAGCAGTCCTTACGCATATCATTCCCGATATTCTGCCCGGAAAGATGGACAAAAATATTATTCCGAGCCCCGCAAAAGCCTCCGAAAAGGACCAGACCTATCATCTGTGATCCCAACTTCCAGATCAGTTTTAAGTCTCCTGCTCCGCCGTTATGTAAGCCCAGAACGCCGTCATCTACGATCTGCCCCATGATCTGCGGCTGAATAAGATCCATCATAACCTCACCGATCATAAACAGACCCGCAAGAACAGCGAAAAAGAAATACCGTTTCACATATTTCCACATAATGATCCCTCCGTTCATATAATAAAAAACACAGGCTTTCTTTTGCATGATCCGCACGGAATTAAATCATGTCCGTATCGGATTTATGAGCAAAAGCTCTACCTGTGTCACCCATGTACTTCTTCTCTTTTTGCAATAATATCTTATCACAGCCCCCTGATAAAAGCAATAAGAGCCAGTGCTCCATAGATCATTTTCATCCATAAAGCACCAGCTCTTATTTATATTAATTTATGATCTGTCTGTTTTACGATTAATCAAACGACTGCTCCGTTCGCTCTATGATCTCATCCTGAAGCGGCTTATCCAGATTTCGGAAGAAATCGCTGTATCCTGCAACGCGAACGATCAGATCCTTGTAATCCTCCGGATTGTTCTGGGCATCGATCAGCGTCTGTCTGTCAATGACATTGAACTGGATATGATGGCCGTCCATGGAGAAATAGGAGCGGATCAGGCTCGCCATATTGTCAAGACCTGTCTCGCCTGCAACAACATTCGGCGTAAACTTCTGGTTCAGAAGCGTTCCTGCCGTTGCCAGATGATCCATCTTGGAGCAGGACTTGATCACAGCCGTGGGGCCGTTCCTGTCTGCGGATTTCTCCGGGGAGATACCCTCGGATACCGGTTTGTGCGCTTTTCTTCCGTTCGGTGTCGCAAGGATCACATCACCGAAGTATACATGACAGGTTGTCGGGAGCATATCTACACCGTATTTTCCTCCCTTCATATTCGGACGTCCTGTGATCTCGCTTCTGTAAAGCTCGAATACCTCCTGCATGATATCGTCCGCATAATCGTCGTCGTTGCCGTATTTCGGAGTCTTGTCATGAACCATATGATAGATTGCGTCATATCCTTCATAATCATGCTCCATCGCCTCGATCAACTCTTCCATCGTAAAGTTCTTTTTGTCGTATACATTATATTTCACAGAAGCAAGGCAGTCTGTAACCGTACCAATACCTACGCCCTGAATATAATTCGTATTATATCTTGCACCGCCTGCGTTATAATCCTTTGCATTGGAGATACAATCGTTCGTCACAACAGAAAGGCACGGCGCCGGCATCTCCTGCGCGTAAAGCTGCTCGATCACATTGTTCCCGCGGATCTTAATATTAACGATATGCTGAAGCTGCTTTTTAAATGCTTCCCAAAGCTCATCATACGTCTTAAAGTCCTTTGCATATCCAAGCTCAAGACCGATCTGCTTTCCTGAATAGTGATCGAATCCATTGAACAGTGTAAGCTGGAATACCTTCGGGATGTTTAAGTATCCGGTAAGGATATAAGCCTCACTGCCCCACGCTCCAGTCTCCACACATCCTGATGAACCGCCGCGTCTTGCATCCTCAAGATTCTTTCCTGCGTTGATAAGTTCCATGATCTGAGCCTCTGTATTGTAAAACGCAGGCTGGCCCCATCCTTTTCTGGAAACCTCGCACGCCCTCTTTAAGAACTTCGCCGGCGTCTTCTTGCTGATGGTTACATTGGAGTTCGGCTGAACCAGCTTCATCTCATCCATGCAGTCAAGGATCAGGTAGCTTACATTGTTCACGCCGTTGCGTCCGTCAGGCGTCACCCCGCCGGTATTGATATTAGCAAAATCTGTATACGTAGCGCTTTCCTTAAGCGTGATACCAACCTTAACCGGCGCCGGCTGATTGTAGAACTTCACCCACAGACACTCAAGAAGCTCTAAAGCCCTCTCATCATCAAGGATACCCGCCTCTACGTCTCTCTCGTAATATGGATTTAAGTGCTGGTCAAGTCTTCCCGGGCTGAATGCATCCCACGGATTCAGCTCTGTGGTAACAGCAAGGTGCGTGAACCAATATAATTGAATAGCCTGCCAGTATGTCTCAGGCTTGTGCGCCGGAACAACCTCAAGGTTCTTCGCAATCTGGAAAAGCTCAGCCTTTCTCGTCTCGTCTTGTTCCTTCTCAGCCCTCTCAAGAGCAAGCTTGTGATAACGCTCTCCAAGAATAATTACAGCGTCGCACGCGATATCCATCGCTTTCAACTCTTCGCATTTATTTACCGCATCCGGATCATTGATATAATCCAATGCAGCCATTGTCTTTTGAATCTTCTCTTTATAATCCAAGTAGCCTGTGGTAAATACCTGCTCGCCCCCGCATGTATGTCCCGGTCCTCTCTGCTCCATAAACTCTGTAAACATACCTGCGCTGTAGCACTCATACCACTCAGGAGTCATCCTTGCAAGAATCTTCTCTCTCATACTTCTTCCCGTCCAGTACGGAATGATCTCCTCTGCCTGAAGCTTCCTGTCCTCTTCCGTCGTCTTAAAGGATACAAGCTCACGTTCGCTCATAACAACCATATCCTCTACACTGTGGCAGCAAAGCTCTGGAAATGTCGGGGAAGCCTGCGGATCTTTTCCTTTTTCTCCGATAATCAGCTCGCCATCTCCCAAATACAGCGTCTTTTTAGAAAAATACTCTTTAAGAACCAGCGCTCTCATAACCGGAATAGAATACTTTCCATCATTTGCCTTGTAAAAGTCCGTCTCAATCTTTGCCCTCTCGAGATCAATATGAACTGGTGTCGTCACACTGAGCTCACGGAGCTTTTTAATTCTTTCATTCATACCACGCAGTTTCGCCATATCTTTACCCTCCTATTTTAGTGTTCTGGAACCCGGCATCTATAAAGAGCTTCTTTAACTCTTCCATCTCTGCCTTATCCGGTGCATGTAGATCTTTTCCCTTATATTCCATATCCAGCTTCGGATACTTGCCGCTTCCCGTATCATGGTAGGGCAGCAGGTTGATCTGAGGCGGATGAATATCATGTCTTTTAAGAAACGCTATGGTCTCTTTCATATTTTTCTCGTTGCCGTTTACTTCTTTGATCGTGGGGATCCGTATGTATATACGCGCCCCGTCTTCAGACAGACGCATTAGATTTTCTAAGATCAGCTTATTATCTACACCCATATACTGCCTGTGAAGCTCTGGATCCATCACCTTCACATCATAGAGAAATGTATCCACGTACGGCAGGATTGCCTGAAACTTTTCATAGGGTGCATATCCGCATGTATCAATAGCAAGATTAATGTCCTGACGCTTAAGCTCCTTTGCCACCGCCAGAATATAATCTGAATCCATCGCCATAACTTCCCCGCCAGAGAGCGTCACTCCCCCGCCGGACTCCTCGTAGAACATCTGATCCTTTAAAAGCTCCTTCACAAGCTCCTTCACCGTATATTCACGGCCGATGATCTCCCGCAGCCCTGCAGGACAGAAATTCTCGCATTTACCGCATAAAGTACAGGTTTCTTTGTTAAGTACCGGCTTTCCATCCTTCATAGCGAGTGCATGACTTGGACAGACTTTCGCGCAGGCTCCGCAGCCAACGCATTTCCCTGAGTCAAACTGCATCTCCCTGTCAAACCTCTGCGTCTCTGGATTATGGCACCACTCACACTTAAACGGACATCCCTTAAAGAAAACCGAAGTTCGGATGCCGTCTCCGTCATGGATAGAAAACTTTTGTATATTAGTAATATTATTCATATAAATCTATTATCTCCCTGTGCCAAACCACATTTCAGACTATAGTCTAAACCATAGTACAAATATAACACTTTGCTATAATTTTGTCAATATATTCCGCTGATTATGTGTCTGATGATTATCCAAACAAGGAAAATAAAGTATTCTTTTTCGGCAACTATATAGGAATAATATTTTTGAAAAAATGTTATAGAATGGTTGAGATTTTTGAGGAGAAAGATTCAAATATTTAATGTTGCTGCTATAAAAATAGAAATGCGGAGGATATGGTTATATAATCCGGAGGAGTTCATATGTCTATTGAATAAGTAAGAGAATATTTCAAAACTACTCCGGATTTATTCAATGGGTTAACGTCTGTAATCTGAATAAACAGCATCCAATCACACATAGCCTTCAGGATAGGAGAACTACACTGTTTTTATAAATCCAGATCAGTTGTTACAATCCCGAATGACTCAAGTTTAGCTTTCAATATCTTTAATTGATAATCAATCTCTTTTTCAGCATCATTTGACTTTTTTATGCGTTGTAAACTGGTATAACTGTCAATTAAGTTATTAATCATCTCTTTATCGCTTGGCATATAATCACCTGCTTTCTGAAAATGTTGTTGACATGTTGCTGTATGTAATTGATATTATATCAATTGGTAATTTAGATGTAAAGACAATATTCGCATTTGTGTAGATCGGGTTCAGTATGGGCAGCGCAAAAATATAACTCTTTTAACATTATCAGAACTATGCAATATCATAGACTGCACCCCAAATGATATTGTCACCTTCGTCAGAGCCGATACCCCCTGAATTATATGCCATCCGGTATTAAAGTAACAAAAGCTGCGCTTGATGATTTTAAAAAATTACAAAGGTACATGCTTTTGGGGAGGTTCCGGAAAAAGTAACGGCTGACAGCGGCTACTTCCTTCGGAACCTCCTGTACCTGAAAGAAAATAACAGATCGGAATAACATTATCTTTTCCGAGTATTTATTCTACATATGGTTTCGCTATCTCCACAAACCGGTCTGCATATCCCTCATACCACTTATCGAACTTCAGCCCTGATTTTGCAATTTCCGTTCCAAGTTCCTTTAAGAATGCAGGAATTTCACTCTCCAATATCGTTCCGATCTGCTCTCCAAAGCGTTCTCTTCCCTCTTCATCCTCTCCGTTCACCGTAAGTACAAACGCCGGCTGCATCGCTCCGTCTGCTTTTTTCACACCTCCGCGGAATCCAATCCTTCCGATCTGATGCGTTCCGCAGGATGACGGACAGCCTGAGATATGGATCCGCGGAAGAACTCCGTCTTCAAATCCCCACTCTTTAGACGCATCTACAAGGGTCTTAAGGAGATTCTGTGAATCTCTCACGCCAACCTGGCAGATGGAAGCGCCGATACATGCCACGGAGGATTCAAACACCGTATCTGCACCGTCTGCCGTAATCTCCAAAAGTTCTTTCGCCTCACTTCCGTTACAGTTGATGATATAAACTGTCTCATCCGGCGCGATCCGAAGCTCTGTCTGCTCCATATCAGCCATAGCCTCATAGATCTCTTTCAGCTTTGACGGCCTTGGACATCCCCCAATCGGATGATACTCTACTGCATAGAGTCCCTCCTGTTTCTGAGCGATCACCCTCTTATCTTCTACAATTACACCATCAGATTTCTTTGTAATCTCCTTTGCCTCCGCCGAAATATCAAGCGCTTCCTCTTTCATGACCTCTTCAAGCTTTTCCTTAAAGGTCTCAGCATATTTATCTCCCAGAACATCCTGCATATAGCGGGTTCTCGCCTTTGCTCGGTTCTCATAATTACCGTATGCCACGAACATATTTACCATAGCTTTGATATAGTAAAGGATCTTGCCGCCTTCAACCGCCTCTGCTACCTTCACACCCATCTTCGGGTTATTGCCAAGGCCGCCCGCACTGTATACATCGAACTTTCCGTCCTCTCTCGCAACAAAGCCCAGATCCCGGAAGGTTGCATGGGGTATATTTTTCGAAGAATTAGAAAAACATACCTTTAGCTTTCTCGGAAGCTTTACAGTCTTAATAAATCCCATCAGATAATCTGCCGCCGCATCTGCGAAAGGTGTTACGTCAAAATACTCCCCCTGTTCTACTCCTGCCAGCGGAGACACCATAACATTTCTCGGGAAATCTCCTCCTCCGCCTCTCGTAATAATCCCGTAATCCAATGCTTCTACCGCAAGCTCGCATACTGCATCAACTCCCAGATTGTGAAACTGGATCGTCTGACAGGTTGTAAAATGTACCTTGTCAATATCATATTTTTCAATTGCATTTACCACAAATCCGAGTTTTTCTTTGGTTACTCTTCCTCCCGGAAGCCTAAGCCTTAGCATACTTACCTTTCCGCCCCGCTGCGCATAGCTTCCGAAGCCGCCCGAAAAACCTTTATACTTCTGAGCCGGAATCTCTCCCGCATAAAACTGCCGCGCTACCTTTTCAAATTCATCATAATCCTTCTTCCATTCAACCGCCTGCATGACCGTTCTCCTTTATTTGTTATAATCCGTTCTATTTTTCTTCTATCGCCATGATCATATCTACTCTTGTTTGATGCCGTCCACCCATAAATTTGGCATTCAGCCACTCATCAACAATCATCTTCGCCATCTCTATACCGATCACTCTTGCCCCAAATGCCAGTACATTCGTATTGTTATGCTGTCTGGACAGTTTTGCAGAATATGGCTCTGAACATACAACCGCCCTGACGCCTTTTACCTTATTTGCTGCAAGAGAAATCCCTACGCCTGTCCCACAGATAAGAATCCCCAGATCAACCTCTCCATCCGCAACAGCTCTTCCTACCTTTTCGCCGTATTCAGGATAATTGCAGCTTTCATGAATATCCGTCCCATAATTCACTACATCATAGCCTTTTTCCTTCAAATACGCTACGATATCGTTCTTCATCTCAATCGCCGCGTGATCATTTCCAATTCCGATTTTCATTGTTTATCTGTCCTTTCCTAAATAAATATACTATTTTCATTATAATCTTCAGTCTGAAAATCCGCAATGCAAAACATCATATTCTATGCTTTTTTGCTCCTCACCTTTTATTATCTTATCAAAATATATACAAAAAATACCGTATACACCACAAGGAATAAGAATCCCTCTTTTCTTTCGATCTTTCGTTTACTGAGCGCTGCGGCATAGACGATCACACTCGCCGCGATCAGGATCACTGTATCATAAATAGCTGTTATCTCCAGATGAATCGGTGTAATTACTGAAGATATACCAAGAATCAGAAGGATGTTAAAGATATTAGAGCCCACCACATTTCCTACCGCCAGATCGTTCTCGCCGCGCCCTGCTGCAACCATAGAAGTTACAAGCTCTGGCAGTGAAGTCCCGAGCGCCACAATCGTAAGCCCAATAAATGTCTGACTCAATCCAAAATATTCTGCGATATTACTGGCACTATCTACTACAAGATCTCCTCCAAGCGCAATCCCCGCAAGGCCGCCAACTATAAAAAGTCCGCTCTTTAAAGGCGTCATTACCTCATATTCCTCTTTCGGTTCCTTCTGCTTCTCTCTGGCGGCCAGCGCCGACCTCACCGTAGCTATCAAGAAAACCACAAACAGCACTAAGAACAGCGCTCCCCCAAGTCTTCCCAAAACAAACGTACCTTTTCCGCTTAATACCTTTGAGATAGAGAAGTCTGAGTTTAAAAGCAACAATATTACAGTAATAAAAATAGAAAATGGAAACTCTTTTTTTAGAAGGGACGCCTCTGTCTCCACGGGATGAATAACCGCACAGCAGCCAAGCACTACAAGCAGGTTAAAGATGTTCGAACCAAGCACATTACTTACTGCAAGATCATTATTTCCAAGAAGCGCTGCTGTCACACTGACGGAAAGCTCCGGCATACTTGTACCGAAGGCCACCACCGTAAGCCCGATAACAATTGACGGCACCTTCAAAAGTTTCGCCACGCTGGAACTTCCATCCACAAAAAAATCAGCTCCTTTAATCAATAGTACAAATCCCAAAATCAACAATATATAATCCATCTGCCTGCCCCCTGAAGATTAACTTCTATTTGCATCTTTTTACACTCTATGTTTAAATGATAAAAGTGAATAATTATAAAGTCAAGGAGAATTCTTATGAACTTGCAATCTTTAGATATATTATACGAAGACACTCACATTCTCGTATGCATAAAGCCCTCCGGCACTGCGACACAGAGCAGGAGCATTAAAAGCCCGGATATGGAAAGCATTTTAAAAAACCATATAGCAAAAAGTACCGCCTGCAAAAATTTTTTCGCCAACAGCTTTGCAAAAGAGCCATACCTCGCGGTTATACACCGTCTGGATCAGCCGGTACAGGGAATCATGGTTTTCGCAAAGACTCCCTTCGCCGCCAAAGAGCTGAGCAGACAGCTCCAAACTGATAACTTTGGTAAATACTACCGCGCCCTGGTCTCCTGCAAGCCGTCAAAAGCTTCGGATACACTGGAAGACTATATGAGGAAAAATAAAAAAGACAATGTCTCCCGCATCTGTCAGAAAGAGACTCCCGGAGCAAAGCTTGCAAGATTAAGCTACAGAACCGTTCCCAAAAGCGAACAATATTTTATGTCCGGCTTGTCAGAACTTGACATCCATCTGCACACCGGCCGACACCATCAAATCCGCGTACAACTTGCCAATATAGGCTGTCCTGTCGTGGGAGACACAAAATATAATCCCCAAAGTGCAGAAACCTCCGGCTGGCAGGAATTAAAACTCTGCTCTTACCGGCTGGAATTTACACATCCAAAGACAAAAAAGCCCATGAGCTTCTCACTTATCTGAGAACATCTGCCTCTTTTGCATAGTGCCTTCACACACTTTTTCATCACATAACGCCAGAATGCTCCGGAACTACATAGAATATAGTTCCGGAGCATCCCTCACCTCTCGATAAATATTACACTGCATCTTCTAATAGCGCTTTCTCATATTCCTCGAGAATAATACTCTGAATGCGCTCTCTGGTGCTCGAATTAATCGGATGTGCAATATCCCGATATTCGCCATCTACTGCTTTCTTACTCGGCATTGCAATGAACAAGCCTTTCTCACCTTCGATAACCTTGATGTCGTGTACTACAAATTCTCCATCCATAGTAACTGATACGACTGCCTTTAGTTTCCCTTCCTTTGCCACTCTGCGTGCACGTACATCCGTAATCTGCATTGTTCATGGCTCCTTTCTGTCCAATCGTTGAACTATAGTGCATATCTCTCATTTTTTTCAACGACCACTTTTACACCATTTTCTCCTACGTGACGCGTATTTGCACGAATTGTGTCCCGACTTTCTACAATACAGTTTTCAACATACGTATTGTCCCCGAGATAGACGTCGTTCAGAATTATTGAATTCTTGATAACACAATTGTTTCCGACAAATGTCTTCTTAAAGAGAATCGAATTTTCTACAGTTCCATTGATGATACTCCCACTTGCTATAATGCTGTTTTTAACCACTGCCCCCGGGTTATACTTTGCGGGCGGCAGATCGCTGACTTTGGAATAAATCGCCGGTAGCTCTTTGAAAAAATAATTTCTGACTTCAGGCTTTAGGAAATCCATATTTGTCTGATAGTACGCCTCCACCGTTGAAATGTTGCTCCAGTAATCTTTTATTTTATAACCATATATTTTTTTCAGATTCTTGTATCTGATTAAAATATCGGTCACAAAATCATGCCTGTCCTCTTCTGCGCAATGCTCAATCAAATCGATAAGAAGTCTTCTTCTGATCACATAGATACCAGTAGAAACTACGCTTGAATTCGCCACCATCGGCTTCTCCTCAAACTCTTCAATACGCATAGACTCGTTCATCTTAATTGTTCCAAATCTGCTGGCTTCTTTATAAGATTCCAGTTCTTTATATCCAACTGTAATATCTGCTTTTTTCGCAATATGATATTCCAGCATCTTGTTATAATCCATCTTGTATACGGCATCGCCCGACGCAATGATCACATACGGTTCATGGCACTTTCTCAGGAAATCCAGATTCTGATAAATAGCATCCGCCGTCCCTCTGTACCAGTTCCCGTTATCGGCTGTAATCGTCGGAGTGAAGACATAAAGCCCTCCATGCTTTCTCCCAAAATCCCACCACTTGGAAGAATTCAGATGCTCATTCAATGAGCGTGCATTATACTGCGTCAACACTGCAACCTTCTGAATATGGGAGTTAGACATATTACTGAGCGTAAAATCAACCGCCCTGTAACTCCCTGCCATAGGCATAGCCGCTACCGCTCTCTTTCTGGTCAGGTCACGCATCTTATGGCTGTTACCGCCTGCTAATATAAGTCCTACCGCTCTCATATGCGCTCACCTGCCTTTATCAAAGTCTCGCCGCTTTCCAATAAGTTGTTCGGATAGTCAAACTTCTCCGTAATACCGCTGATAGCCGTATTCTTTCCGATCTGAACTCCCTCCGGCACTTTAGAATTCTCTCCGATTGTCACAAGTCCATAAGAATAAACCGACGGCTTCAGCTTATTAGGTACTTCTTTCCCAATACCAATCGTGCAATTCTTCCCTATCTCAGCATTCTCAGCTATTATGGCTTTATCGATCACACAGCCGTCTCCAACCTGCACGTCCTGCATAATGATTGAGTCACGGACAACAGCCCCTTTTCCAATCGTCACCCCTGCTCCGATCACACAGTTATGCACTTCTCCATATACTTCACAGCCGTTACTGATTATACTCTTTTCAATCACGGAATTCGAAGAAATATACTGTGGCGGCAATGTCCCGCTGTTCGTATAAATCTTCCAGAACTCTTCGTATAAATTAAACTCCGGAATAATATCTATCAGCTCCATATTAGCTTCCCAATAAGAACCTAATGTGCCGACATCTTTCCAGTAGCCGTTATATTCGTACGCAAACAGCCGATTGCTCCTGCCGTGGCAATACGGAATAATATGCTTTCCAAAATCACAGCCATGCACCTCTTTGAGCGCAATGAGCGCTTCCTTGAGCACCGACCAGCTGAAAATATAAATCCCCATGGATGCAAGATTACTCTTCGGCTGTTCAGGCTTTTCCTGAAACTCTGAAATCTGTCCGTCTTCCTCTGCAACAACAATACCGAACCGACTCGCTTCCTCCATCGGCACCGGCATAGCCGCAATCGTCACATCCGCATGATTCTCCTTATGATAGTCAAGCATAACTTCATAATCCATCTTATATATATGATCCCCCGAAAGAATCAGCACATAATCCGGATTAAAAGTCTCCATATAATCAAAATTCTGATAAATCGCATTGGCAGTACCCGTGTACCACTCGCTGCTTCCGCTCTTCTCGTATGGCGGAAGAATGGACACACCGCCAAAGTTGCGGTCCAAATCCCACGGTATCCCGATCCCTATATGTGTATTCAAACGTAAGGGCTGATATTGCGTTAATACACCGACGGTATCAATTCCTGAGTTAATACAGTTACTAAGAGGGAAATCAATTATACGGTACTTTCCGCCAAAAGCAACCGCCGGCTTTGCAACCTTAGCAGTAAGGACTCCGAGCCTGCTGCCTTGTCCGCCAGCTAACAGCATGGCTATCATCTCTTTTTTTCTCATGTTATCACCCCTCCTTAGTTTTGGTAATGTCATTATAGCACACTTTTTTGCCATAGTGAACGATTTTTACAATATTTTTATCTTTTACAGTATCTTTTTATGGAAATATGCCAAACAACTTAATCTTGGTTTTTTCACAATATCTGTTTATAATAATATGATAAGGGCATATAGTATATGATATATCATATAACATTATTAATAATAAATGTGTATAAAACACTGGCATGCATGCCAGTATATGGAATAGGAAGGTGTTTATGTATAAAATAAATTTTGAACAGCCAATACACGTACATTTTATAGGAATCGGCGGCATCAGCATGAGTGGTCTGGCCAAAGTTCTTCTCAAGGAGGGATTCACCGTCTCCGGCTCCGACAACAAGCGTTCCGCCCTGACGGAACAGCTTGAAGCTGCAGGGGCTGCAATTTTTTATGGTCAAAAAGCATCTAATATAGTGGACGGAATTGACGTAGTTGTTTATACGGCGGCAATCCACGCTGACAATGAAGAATATATGGCCGCTGTAGATAAAGGGCTTTTCATGCTGACACGCGCGCAGCTTCTCGGACAGCTTATGACAAATTATGATATTCCTATTGCTGTTTCCGGAACACATGGAAAGACCACCACAACCTCCATGCTGACGCATATACTTCTCGCAGCGGACACAGATCCTACAGTCTCTGTGGGCGGTATCCTGAATGCCATAGGAGGCAATATTCATGTAGGTAATTCAAAGATATTCGTAACCGAAGCCTGCGAATATACAAACAGTTTTCTTGAATTTTTTCCAAAAATCAGTATCATCTTAAATATAGACGAGGACCATCTCGATTTTTTTAAAGATCTTAACGATATCCGCCGTTCTTTCCGCAAGTTTGCAGAACTTCTTCCGGCTGACGGCTGTTTAGTCATCAATGGTCATATCGAACGTCTGGAGGGCATTACTAACGGCCTTGTCTGCAAGGTCGTTACTTACGGAACCGATACTGATATGGATTACAGCGCAGCCAACATCTCACACAATGAACTAGGAAACGCCTCCTTCGACTTGATTAAAAAAGGAACCTTTGTGAAACGGGTAAGCCTGTCTGTTAACGGCGACCACAACGTATCCAATGCACTGGCTGCACTGGCCGTCGCAGATCTGCTTAACATTTCTGCCGAGAAAGCGTGTGAAGGTCTCAAAAAATTCCGCGGCACAAAACGCCGTTTTGAATACAAAGGTGAAGTAAATGGTATTACCGTTATAGACGACTATGCTCATCATCCCACAGAGATAAGAGCATCCCTTATGGCGGCGAGACACTACCCTCACAGGGAAATCTGGTGCATCTTCCAGCCCCATACCTACACAAGAACAAAAGCACTCTTTCATGAATTTGTCGATGCTTTATCTTATGCGGATCACGTTATTCTGGCAGATATCTATGCTGCCAGAGAGACAGATACGCTGGGGATTTCATCAAAAGATATCGCCGAATCGCTATGCAGGGAGGATACGGATGCATTCTACCTTTCCTCCTTTGAAGAAATCGAAGTATTTTGTCTGGAAAAATGTGAAAAAGGGGACATGTTGATAACTATGGGCGCGGGAGACGTTGTAAACATTGGGGATGCGCTTTTAAAACAGTAGTTATCCACATTTTCCACAGAATTTTATCCACAAAAAACCTTGTTTTTGACGCAAAAACTTCTTTTTTTGTCAGTCCGGTTAATGCTATAATAGGTCTTGCACAACGGGGGAGGACATCCCCTTATAAATATTTATCTGTCTTGGAGGACTGGCAAAACTATGACAAAGTTAACCCTTACAAACCATGTGCAGACGAACACGACCGTACTGGAGAACGAGTTCATTGACAAGCACATGGCAAAAGCTAATGGGGAGTATGTAAAGGTTTATCTTTTTTTGCTGCGCCATCTGAAAGGGCCGGGCAATATTCCAACGATTTCACAGATCGCGGATGCGCTCGACGATACAGAGAAGGATGTTATCCGCGCACTGAATTATTGGAAAAACCAGGGGTTATTGGACTACGAAATACGTACAGAGGCTCCGGCAGCAGTTCCTTCTGCCGAGATTCCTGCCTCAGACGTATCCGACATTGAGCGGTTCCGGTCACGCAAGGAGTTCAGGGAAATTCTTCATGTAACAGAGCAATATCTTCAAAAAACACTGTCTCATACGGAGATGGATGCCATTACATATTTTTATGAGTCGCTTGGAATGTCCGCAGATTTGATTGAATATCTCATTGAATACTGCGTCGAGAACAATCATAAAAGTATTCATTATATTAAAAAAGTGGCGTTGTCTTGGCATGAACAGAATATTACAACCGTGGCTCAGGCAAAGTGCAACACGGTTTTTTACAACAAGAATTACTACACGGTTTTGAACGCTTACGGAATTAAGGGGCGCGCCCCCGCTGCGTCAGAGATTTCTTTTATAAAGAGGTGGTATGAGGAATACTGCTTTTCTTCCGCAGTCATTGTAGAGGCAGTCAACCGCACGATGGATACGATTCACCAGCCAAGCTTTGATTATACAGAATCCATCTTAAAACGCTGGTTTGAGAAAGACGTCCATGGTCCGGAGGACATTGCCGCCGTTGATTCCGAATATTTGAAAGCCAAAGAACAGAAGATGACGAAACGCGAGAACGCAAAGGCACCAAAGAATGCTGCAGCCGGAAGAAAAACGAACAATAGATTCAACAATTTCGACAGTCGCTCCTACGACATGGATGATCTGGAGCGAAGGCTTCTGCAGCAGTAAGCAGATAGTATAAGGAGACTGCTTTTATGGCACTTTCTAATTCGCAGTACGACCAATTGATGCGTACTTACGAACTCCGACAACTTGATAATGAACACGGGTTACGGAAACGGTATGAGATTGCCTGCGCCCGTATTCCAGATCTGAAAGAATTGGATGAAACTGTCTCTTCTCTGAGTGTTTCTCAGGCAAGACATCTTCTTGAGGGCGATGACTCTGCCTTAAAGCAGTTAAAGGAACAGTTGTCCCTTCTGTTTACCAAAAAAAAGGAGCTTCTTAGATCTGCGGGTCTGCCCGCAGATTATCTAGAGCTTCACTATACCTGCCCGGATTGTCAGGACACTGGCTATATAGGCACTGATAAATGCCACTGCCTCAAGAAGGCAATCGTGGATTTATTATACATGCAGTCTAATCTGCAAGAGATACTGAAACAGGAGAATTTTTCTACTTTCTGCACAAACTATTATTCCAGCAATTACATCGACCCGCTCACCGGCAGGTCTTCGCAGGAATCTATGCAGACTGCCCTGCGTGTCTGCCACGAATTTGCGGATACCTTTTCAGAGAAATTCTCTAACATATTGTTATATGGTGATACCGGTGTCGGCAAAACTTTCCTTACACACTGCATCGCAAAAGAACTGATGGATCAGTCTTATTCCGTTATTTACTTTTCCGCAGTTTCGCTTTTTGAAAACTTTGCGAAAAATGCATTTGGGAAAAAGGATGAGGCAGATAACGATGTTTTTGACCACATTTATAACTGTGACTTGCTCATTATTGATGATTTAGGAACAGAGCTTTCTAATTCCTTTACAGTGTCACAGTTATTCGTGTGCTTAAATGAACGGATTCTGCGCAGAAAACCAACCGTTATTTCTACCAATCTTACACTTGACGACATCAACTCTATTTATTCGGAACGAATATTTTCCCGCATCAGCAGTAATTATATGATACTGCGCCTGACGGGAGACGATATCCGAATTCAGAAGAAATTATTGAATTTGGGAGGTACAAATGATGTTACGCCGTAATGAACGTGTTCTTGAAAACATCCCCGTAGGTGCACTCGGAATCATCCCCTTGGATGGCTGCAAGGAGATGGGGCATCATGTGGATGATTACATCGTAAAATGGCGTCATGAAGACGGACATGCTTTTAAAGACGATGTTGTGTTTAATGGTTATGAAAAGGACACCTATCTTATCGACGCAAAAGTTCCCCGCTTTGGCTCAGGGGAAGCCAAAGGCATTATTGCTGAATCCGTCCGGGGGCGGGATATCTATCTTATGGTAGATGTCTGCAACTATAGTCTGACTTATTCCTTAACAGGCTGTATCAACCACATGTCTCCGGATGACCACTATCAGAATCTTAAGAGAGTCATCGCTGCAATCGGGGGAAAAGCCCGGAGAATCAATGTTATCATGCCATTCCTGTATGAGAGCCGTCAGCACAAAAGAAGCAGCCGCGAATCACTGGACTGCGCGCTGGCACTTCAGGAGCTGGTACGGATGGGAGCAGACAACATCATCACATTTGACGCACATGATCCACGAGTGCAGAATGCCATACCGCTAAGCGGATTTGAGACGGTCCGTCCGACTTATCAGTTTGTAAAAGGACTTCTTCGCACACACAAAGACCTTAAGATCGACAGCGAGCACATGATGGCTATCAGCCCGGATGAAGGCGCGACTGAACGAGCTGTCTATCTTGCGAATGTGCTGAATCTGGATATGGGAATGTTCTATAAAAGACGCGACTACACCAGAATTGTTGATGGGCGTAACCCTATCGTTGCCCATGAATTCCTCGGTTCTTCTGTGGAAGGGAAAGATGTCATTATTCTGGATGACATGATATCCTCTGGCGACAGTATTTTGGATGTAGCTAAACAACTAAAAAACCGCAAGGCAAAGCGTATCTTTGCCGCCGCGACTTTTGGACTGTTCACCAACGGTCTTGCTAAGTTCGACAAAGCTTACGAAGAAGGACTGATTGACGGCATCCTGACTTCAAACTTGATCTACCAGACACCGGAGCTTTTGAAACGGCCATATTATATTAATTGTGATATGAGCAAATATATCGCTCTCATGATCGACACACTGAACCATGACGGTTCCATTAACAGCATATTGAATCCAAGTGAACGAATTGTAGACATTGTCGAAAGATACAACAGGGGAGAAGAAGTTTAAATCTTAACCATATGGGAGACGGCCATGAAAAAACACTTTGTCGGAAAAATATTTGTGACGCTATTACTTATCCTGTCTCTTAGCACCAACGCCGCTATGACAACTTATGCCGGCGAATATGTGCCAGCGGCAGTTAATCTGTTTCCTGAAGCCGCTGATGCCAAGGCTATGCAAGGACCAACTACTTCCATCACCATCAGCGCTGCTGGGGACTGTACTCTTGGAATAGATTCCCGATACAGTCACAACTTCAACAAATATTACAAGAAAAAGGGAGACAGCTATTTTCTGCGAAAAGCACGCTCTGTCTTCTCACGGGATGATATTACGATTGTTAATTTTGAAGGCACACTTACAGGCTCAACAAAACGCGCCAGAAAAACTTTTGCGTTTAAAGGGCCGAAAAAGTATGCTTCTATCCTGAAAAAAGGTTCTGTCGAAGTCGTGAATCTTGCAAATAATCATTCAAAAGATTATGGTAAGACTTCCCTCACAGATACTCAGGAAACACTGAAAAAGAACAAAATCGGCTACTGTTATAACCCAATAATCAATTACCAGACAGTAAAAGGCGTTAAAACCGCATTTCTCGGCTTTAACGCACTGGAACGAATTACAAAAAAGCAAGTGAAAAACGGTATCAGTCAGGCAAAGAAAAATAATGCTGAAATTATTATCGTCAGCTTCCACTGGGGCACAGAACGAAAATACTATCCGAACTCAAAGCAAAAGTCTTTGGGGCATTATGCCATTAACTGCGGCGCTTCTCTAGTACTCGGACATCATCCTCATGTACTTCAGGGCATCGAACAATACAAGGGGCGCTACATCGTATATAGTCTCGGAAATTTCTGCTTCGGTGGTAACAGCAACCCTAAAGATAAGGACACTATGATTTTTCAGCAGACCTTCACTTTAAAAAACGGAAAGCTGCAGACTAAAAACGACGCAAAGATCATACCCTGTTCACTTTCTTCTCATAAAAACACCAATGATTTCCAGCCCAGAATACTGTCAGGAAGTGAGAAAAAAAGACTTATCAAAAAGATGAATACCCTCAGCAAAAAGCTCAAAGTTTCTATTGATTCCAGAGGAAATATAAAACGCTCAAAATAAATATTATAAATTTTTTTGTTGCTCTTTCGCGTAAAACATGGTATTCTGGATATGTAACAGGATAAGCAAAGCTTATCCAAAAAAAATATTATTAATTAACCTAACCCTTAACATTCACCGCCATTACATCCGTAATGGCGGTAATGTTTTCTATCTCTGTTTTTATTCCTTTCCTCTATATCTCAACTTTTCGGTATTTTATTCCTAATTCCCTAAGCGCATGCTCTTCTCTGTTCTGACAAGTAAACAAAAGCACCTGTTTTTTATTCTCATTCAGCCACTGCAACGTATTCTTAAGCCGCGCATCATCATAATAAGCGAACGTATCATCAAGTAAGACCGGCATCTCCTCCTCCTGAAAAACCTGAGCTGCCGCCATGCGCAGCGCAAGATAGACCTGTTCTACTGTTCCGCGGCTCAGACGTTCCATCGGAATCCTTCTTTGACTTGTGACAAGACTCATCTTAAAACCTTCTCCTATCACAAGCCGAGTATATTTTTCGCCGGTGAACCTGCATATTATTCCAGACAGAAGATCGTTCATCTTCTGCTTCATCTGTTTTTGAAGCTCAGCGGACAGTTCATTAATCTTATCTACCGCAAGATCAACTGCCTCCCGCTGCCGTTCCTGCTCTCGGAATTCTTCTCCCATCTGATCCATCTCTTCTAACTGCTCGCAAAGGTTATTATACTGCACCTGCTTTTCTCCAAGTTCTTCTCTTTCTCGTTCCAGCTCCCAATAGAGCTTCTCCAAAGGAATCTTTTCTTCCTCCGGCATGATCTCTTCCAAAATCTTTTCCGGTTCACTTTTTTCCTGCCGCTTACTGATTTTCAGCCGGTTCCATGTATAGATTAAGCACAAAAGCGCCAAAATGATCGCCACGAGATAGTTCCATGGTCTCTGGATAAACGCAAACACCAGCACAACTGCTATCACGAATACCAGAATTTCCAATGGATGAATCCGCCATTTCCCCGGACGCAGTTCATCAATCATCCGGTTGTTCTCCAGCTCCTCTTTTGGCGGCTTATGCTCTCTGCGGTAAGCGATTCTTTCTTCCAGATTGTCGCGCTCCGTCTGAAGCCTGTGGATATCCCTCCAGATAAATGCCGCCTCCTGCTCGATCTGTTCCCTCTTTGTCTGTTTCTTTTGAAAGTCTTCTTTTATCTGCCGGTCAATCTCTCGTCTTCGCTCTTTCAGTTTTCCGAGCGCTGCGTCAAGATTCAGCTCCCCTCCGCCAGACGCATAGTAATTCATCGCATAATTGCGAAGCTCCATCGCAAGTCCTTCTCCCGGCTCTGCATGGAGCTGCCCCACCGACACGGTATCGCTGTAAACCGTCTCGGAAAGCTGTCCCAGAAGCATCTGAAGATCTCCGTCATCTACAGACAAGACCTCTCCGTCATCCTCGCAGAACAGTTCTGCCTTTTTTGAATACTTGTCAAAGTTCCTGTCCAGCAAAAACACCTTTTTGCCGCTCTCAAATTTTACCGCGCCAGAATAATAATTCGGATTCTCCCACGGCTCATAAAGACTATATGTGTCTTTCGCCGCGGCCCTTCCTCTTGCCCGTTCGAGTCCAAAGATCATTCCCTTTACAAATGTATGAACCGTAGACTTTCCCGATTCATTCTCACCATATATCAGATTGATTCCATCTGACAGTTCAATATTCCTGTCCGTCAGTTTCCCGAAATTTCTGATCGTAAGTTCTAAAAGTTTCATCTGGTCAGCCCCTTTTTGTCTCCATCAACGCCTGTACTCCCTCGCACAGTGCCCGATACTGGATGGAGTCTTCTCCATAACCCTCCAATTGCCCGATAAATTTCCCTAAAATATTGGCCTTATTCTGCCGCCTGATCTTCTCAAAATCATAGGAGGGCTTTGTGTTGTCAACAAATTCTATGATATTCCCGTACACATCCATCGCCTGCAAATCAAACAGAATATCGGGGCTGCGGAAGCCCGTTATAACAATTTTATAAATATGTTGGATTCCCTTCTCTTCAATGGCCTTCCTAATCTTCTCTTTCAGTATACTGCCGCTTATGTCCTCCGTCACCCGAATCTCCATATGAATATATTCTCTGACAGCCGACGGAACAAACCTCACCCGACATTTTTTATCAACAATCTCACCATAGATATATCCATGCTTACCTGTATCATTCTTGTCAATAGGCTCTGGCGCTCCGCAGTACGCCATCTTTCCCGGGATAATATTCTGCGGCTTGTGAATGTGCCCAAGAGCAATATAATCATACCCAAGGTTTGAAACTTCTTCCCTTTTTACAGGCACATGACGTTCATCCCCGCCATGTATCATCAGAATCTCTGCCGGTTGACCGCCTTTCGCCCTTTTTCCCGCATAAGGTTTATCTGTTCTCTCACGCGATTCATAGCTGAATCCATAAACCACTGTTCCTATCTCCGGCAGCTCCACCGTCTCCAATTCACGATTTAACATCATATGCACATGCTTCTCCCACGAAAATGTCCGGTAATAGGAATCTTTCTTCAGATAATCATGATTTCCCGCACAAAATACAACCTGTGTCTTCACAAGTCTCGCGAACAATCCGTTTACCTCTTTAAGTTCCCGGAGCAAAGGCTGCCGGTGAAATAAATCTCCCGCAATTAAAAGAAGTTCTACCTCCTGCGCATTGCACAGATCAATTATCTTTTCCAGACTTTCCCATATCTCCCGCGCGCGCAGCGGGGCGTATGCGGATCCTGCGTCTGGTCTTGCCCCCAAATGCACGTCTGCGATGTGTATGAATCTCATCTGTCTCTCCCTTTGTTTCTTCCTCCGCCTTTGAAGGCAGCGTCACAATGAATTGTGTTTTAAGGTCATCGCTTCTCGCCATAACACGCCCGCCGTGAAGCTCTACGATTTCCTTGGCGATCGCCAGCCCGAGACCTGCTCCTCCTGTTCCGCTGGATCTCGAACCATCCACACGATAAAATTTTTCAAAAATTGTCTGAAGCATTGTTCCTGGTATTTTATCGCCCTCATTGGTAAATGCAATCTCAACATCCCGCCCTTTTCGCCTCGCACCGATGAGGATCTTCGTATTTCTATAGCAATATGCAATGGCATTGCGGAGAATATTATCAAAAACTCTGGCAAGCTTGTCCGGATCGCCGTAAACTTCCAAATTTTCTTCTACTTCTACCTCACATGACAACTGCTTTTCCAACAGGACACCGTAAAGTTCATCGGCAAGCTGCTCAAGCATCAATGTCAGATTAATCTCAACCGGCTCCAATTCGATGTCCTGAAGATTATAGCGTGTAATATCAAAAAATTCATTGATCAGATCACCCAGACGCATAGATTTTTCCAACGCGATATGTATATATTTCTCCCGCTCCTTTGGATTCATGTCCGGATGCCCGTCAAGCATCGTAAGGTACGCCACTACCGACGTCAGCGGCGTCTTTAAATCATGAGCAAGAAACAGAACCAAATCATTCTTCTTCTGTTCGCTCTCCACGGACTCCAGCTCCTGCCGCCTAAGCGTCGCCTTTATCTCATTCAGCCGTATCTCTATGGGCTTTAATTCCGTGATCAGATGCACCGGTTCGTTGGACTCAGATATAATATTCTCAATACCTTCCCCTACCTGATCCAAATATTTTGTCATCTTCGACAGCGCCACATAAAAAAATAACGCGAATAAAAGCAGAAATCCTACAATCATATAAAATGTCTTATTGTTACCGATAAGACTCCAATACAGACTGATCGCAGTTTCCTCCTTTACATGCAGAGCCATCAGCCCGCTCACAAAAGCTTTCGCAAAACTGTCATTATAGATGCCGTCGATCACATAGTTCAGCAAAAACCCCCCTACCAGTACAGTGATCGCCGTAACAAGAACTGTCTGCAGGAGTATACTGAGCTTCAATTTCAGATAATTATTCTTCAACCTTATATCCCACTCCCCAAACCGTCTTGATAAAATCTGATTTTCCCATCGGCCCGCTCATCTTTTCTCTAAGGTGCCTGATATGTACCATCACTGTATTATTACTGTTTTTATAGTATTTTTCATGCCAGACTTTCTCAAAAAGCTCTTCGGAGCTGATAACCTTCCCCCGATTCTCACACAAAAGCCACAGTACGTCAAACTCAATAGGTGTGAGCGTCAGCGGAATCTCGTTATAGACGCACTCATGAGAAGTACGGTTCAAGAAAAGTCCTCCGATGTCAATAATGTCTCCCGTCTCTTTCCCGCCGTCATTATACTGCGTATACCGCCGAAGCTGCGCCTTTACTCTCGCCACCAGCTCCAGCGGATTGAAAGGCTTCGGGATGTAATCGTCCGCCCCTAATGTGAGTCCTGTAATCTTGTCCATATATTCGGTTTTCGCTGTCAGCATGATAACCGGAAATGTATATTTTTCCCGGATTTGCTTAAGAATCTGAAATCCGTCCACATCCGGCAGCATGATATCTAAGATAGCAAGATCTATCTTCATGCTGCGGATGCAGGCAAGCGCATCCTCGCCAGTATAAAACTTGTACACGCTGTACTGGTCATTCTGGAGATAAAGTTCGATAACGTCTGCAATTTCCTTTTCGTCATCTACCACTAAAATATTCATTCACGGTTCCTCCTTTTTAAGAGTTCCTTTATAAGTCACAGTTATTCACGGTTCTTGGGAACGGAATGACGTCTCGGATATTGCTCATTCCCGTCAGGTACATGACGCATCTTTCAAAGCCAAGCCCGAAACCGGAGTGCCTTGCGGAACCGTATTTACGCAGATCAAGATAGAAACTATAGTCTTCTTCCTTAAGCCCCATCTCTTTCATCCGCAAGAGAAGCTTTTCGTAATCATCCTCTCTCTGGCTTCCTCCGATGATCTCGCCGATTCCCGGTACCAGACAGTCTACAGCTGCCACCGTTTTATTATCCTCATTCATCTTCATATAAAAAGCCTTGATATCTTTCGGATAGTCTGTCACAAATACCGGACGTTTGTATACTTCCTCTGTCAGATACCGCTCATGCTCTGTCTGCAAGTCCGCTCCCCATGAAACTTTGTATTCAAATTTATCATTATTTTTCTCTAAAATATCTACCGCCTCTGTGTAGGTTACACGGGCAAAATCGGAGGATACTACATTTTTAAGCCGATCTATCAGCCCTTTGTCCACAAAGGAATTAAAGAAATTCATCTCCTCCGGGGCATGCTCCATCACATAACCTATCACATACTTCAGCATAGTCTCCGCCAGATCCATGTTGTCATCTAAATCTGCAAATGCCATCTCCGGCTCAATCATCCAGAACTCCGCCGCATGTCTGGTCGTATTGGAGTTTTCCGCGCGGAATGTAGGTCCAAAGGTATAGATATTGCGGAAGGCTAACGCATAAGACTCTCCGTTAAGCTGTCCGCTTACCGTAAGATTTGTCTCTTTCCCGAAAAAGTCCTGAGAATAGTCAACACTTCCGTTATCCTTTTTCGGTAGATTATCCATATCCAGCGTCGTCACTCTGAACATCTCGCCCGCTCCCTCGCAGTCACTCCCCGTAATCAGCGGAGTGTGCACATACACAAAATCTCTCTCCTGAAAAAATTTGTGAATTGCGTAAGCTGTCAGTGAGCGGACGCGGAATACCGCCTGAAATGTATTTGTTCTTGGCCTTAAATGCGAAACAGTTCTTAAGTATTCAAAACCATGCCGTTTTTTCTGAAGCGGATAATCCGGAGCGGAAGCTCCTTCCACCAAAACGCTGTCTGCCTGAATCTCAAAAGGCTGTTTTGCCTTAGGCGTAGCAACCAGCGTCCCGGTTGCAATAATCGCCGCCCCTACATTCAGTCTGGAAATTTGCGCAAAATTATCAAGCGTATCATTGTATACTACCTGCAGAGGACTAAAAAATGTCCCGTCATTTACCACGATAAATCCAAAAGTCTTAGAATCGCGGATACTCCTTACCCATCCGCCCACAGTAATCTTCTTATTAATATAGTCCTCCTGATTCTTGTATAATTCTCTGATCGTAACCAAATCCATATCAATTACTCCTTCTTCTCACATTCCTATTTTTTCGGCCAGCCACCGAAAGCAGTCCTCCTGCACCTTCGCCCGGTCTGTTTCATTCAGTATCTCATGCCTGTCACCCTCGTAGAAGCGAAGTTCCGCATTCAGCCCGGCAGCCTTATATTCATTATAAACCTTGCGGACACCTTTACCAAATGCTCCTACAGGATCGTCTGCTCCCGAAACAAGCAAAAGCGGAAGATCTTTCCGTATCTTATCTATATTCTTGCGCTTTTCAAGACACTTCATACCTTCAAACATATGATAATAACCATTTACTGTAAAAATAAATCCACAGTAAGGATCATTGATATACGCATCCCGCTTCTCTCTGTCAGTCGTCAGCCAGTCCTTGTCCGTCTCACAGGGACGAAATCTCCGGTTGAATCCGCCAAACCCTATCGTGTTCACAAGACGGCTCCGGTATTTCCATCCTCTAACCGCCGCGATCATCTTGCACAAAGCCTGCCCTGTAACAAGCTCAGGTATGCTGTGATATCCGGTTCCCATGATTATCGCACCGGCCAATCCCTCACTATACCGCATCAGGTATTGACGCAGTAAAAAGGAACCCATGCTGTGTCCCAGCATAAAATACGGAAGTCCGGCGTACTTTTTCTCTATCCAATACCGAAGCTTATGGATATCACCTATCACATACGCATTGCCGTCCGTCTGATGGAAATATCCGTAATAATCTTCTCCCTGTACGGACCTGCCATGTCCCAGATGGTCATGTCCCACAACGTAAAAGCCCTTCTCTGTCAGATATCTGGCAAATTCGTCATACCTGTCAATATGCTCTGTCATGCCGTGACAAATCTGTAAAACCGCCCGGACATCCCTCTCTGGAATCCACTCTATCACATGGATTTTTGTAACGCCGTCACAGGATTTAAAGAAAAATTCCCTCTTTTCCATATGATCACCTCTTGCCTTCTATCTCTCCCGGATAGGCACATAGTCTCTGTACGGGCACAACGGCTTATATGCCGGTCGGATGATCTTGTCTACATTTTCAAGCTCCTCTAAACGATGAGCGCTCCATCCAACGATACGGGCCGCTGCAAAAATCGGCGTATATAAGGATTTCGGAAGATTCAGCATACTGTACACCAGACCGCTGTAGAAATCCACATTCGCATTTACACCTTTATAAATCTTACGTCTCTCCCCGATCACCTCCGGCGCAAGCTTCTCAACAGAAGCATACAAGGCATATTCTTTCTCCCTTCCCTTCTCCTTCGCAAGCTGCTTTACAAATCTCTTAAAAACATCCGCTCTAGGATCCGACACGGAATAGATCGCATGCCCCATTCCATAGATCAGTCCCTTCCGGTCAAAGGCTTTTTTATCCAGCAGGTCATAAAGATACTGGCGAACCTCATCCTTATCTGTCCAGTCTGACACCTTCTCCTTCATATCCTCAAACATCTCTGTCACCTTGATATTGGCGCCTCCATGCTTTGGTCCCTTCAAAGAGGCCATAGCCGCTGCAATTGTAGAGTAAGTGTCAGTTCCGGAGGATGTTACAACGTGTGTCGTAAAGGTAGAATTATTACCACCGCCGTGATCCATGTGGAGAACCAGCGCCATATCGAGAATCTTGGCCTCAAGTTTGGAATACTTCCGGTCTTCTCTTAACATCATCAGGATGTTCTCTGCCGTAGAAAGCTTCTGTGACGGCGCATAGATAAATAAATCCTCACCTCTGCGGTAATTGTATGCATGATAACCATACACCATCAGCATCGGAAACTGACTGATCAGATTCAGGCACTGCCTCAAAACATTCGGAATCGTCGTATCATCTGCCTTCAGATCATATGTATAAAGATTTAAAATAGACCGGGACAGGCTGTTCATCATGTCACGGCTGGGAGCCTTCATAATAACATCCCGCACAAAGTTTGGCGGCAGTGTCCGTCTCTCTATCAATACTTCCTGAAACCCCTTAAATTCCTCTTCCGTAGGCAGTTCACCGAACAAAAGAAGGTACGCGATTTCCTCAAATCCGTAATGCTTTTCCTTCAAAAAACCCTTTACAAGCTCTTTGATATTATATCCACGGTAATAAAGCTTACCTGCACACGGAACTTCTTTTCCGCCTACCAACTTCTTTGCACATACATCTGAGACATTGGTAAGTCCGGCCAGGACGCCCTTGCCATTCAGGTCACGAAGCCCTCTCTTAACCTCATATTTTGTGTACAGTTCCTTGTCAATTGCATTATTCTTTACACACAACTGAGCATAATGCTCAATCTCCGGTGTAATTTCAAATAGCGCTCTTTCTACGTTGTTTGTCATCCTATCATCCTTTCTTTGAATATATTAATTCTCAATCTGAGACCGTGTCTTTGCGAGAAAATTGCTTAATCTCGCAAAGTCCTCCAGCGCAAGGCTCTCACCGCGCACACTGGTTCCCTTTCCCAGACATCTGATTGCTTCCATAATTACTTCCTTTGAAAAATCCAATCTGCCGGAATTATTAAGACCGTTTGCCAGCGTCTTCCTCCTCTGGTTAAATGATGCCCGTATGATATCAAACATAAGCCTCTCATCCGTCACCTCCACCGGCGGTCTTTCATGCCGGGTAAGTTGTATGACTGCCGAACCTACCTTCGGTCTGGGCATAAAACAATTGGGCGGCACATTTGCCACTATATAAGGCCGGGCATAATACTGAACTGCCAGCGACAATGCCCCGTAATCCTTATTTCCCGGCCCGGTCTGCATCCGGTCAGCTACTTCTTTTTGCACCATAACGGTAATACTTATAACGGGAACCTTATCTTCAAAAAGCCCCATAATGATCGGCGTTGTGATGTAATATGGGAGGTTTGCTACCACCTTGACAGGTTTTCCTTCATTTTCTTCGTCCACCAGCTTCTTGATGTCCGTTTTCAGCACATCTTCATTCAAAATGCGGACGTTTCTATAGCCATCCAGTGTCTCCTCAAGTATCGGTATCAGATTCTTGTCAATCTCTATAGCTATCACCTTGCCTGCCGATTCTGCAAGATACTGTGTCATCGTGCCGATTCCCGGCCCGATCTCCAATACCATATCATCCTTTCCGATATCTGCAGCCCGGATAATCTTGTCCAGCACGTGATTATCGATCAGGAAATTCTGCCCGAATTTCTTTTGAAAAGAAAAGCGATACTTCTGCAAAATCTCAATTGTATTCTGTGGATTTCCAAGCGTTGCTCTGCCCATACATTCACTCCCGCAAAATAGTATTATGTTATTATACAATAAATTGAAGATTTATGATATAATAAAAAAATTAAATAATCATTAAGATGTTAGGATGATATACGGAGGATGATTGTATGAAGAAGATACATGTGATAACAGCGGTGGTTGCTTCTATTGCATTAATTACCGTTGGATTTTTGGGGGCCAGACTTTTAGAAAAAGAAGATGATATTAAAGTCAGCGCCTCTTCTATCGAAGAGAAGCTGAGCAAATGCAGTGATCTAACTACTGCCAGACTCGACTATAGAGGAATGATCCGGTATGAGGACGGAGATATTCAGTATATCAACAAAAAAAGCTTTTCTATGATCTATGATGCCCACATTAAGGCTGGCATTGATCTGTCACAGGCAAGGGCAGCTGTTAACGGCAAAAAAATTACCGTGACTATCCCCAGGCCAGAGATACAGGACATCGTTGTAGATCCGGATTCTTTGGAATTTTATGATGAAAAGCTGGCCTTGTTCAACTGGACGAAAAAAGAAGATACCGCAAAAGCAATGAAAGCGGCCAAAGAGGATGCTGATAAAAAAGCCGCTCAGACCGAACTAATCAAACAGGCATCTGAGCAGGCAAGAACAGTCATTACAACACTGCTTGCTCCTGTAGCAGAAGAAAGCAGCGAGGAATATATTTTTGAAATAATAGAACAATAATGTTCTATTAGTCAACGGGCAAAACCCTTCTCTTTTATAAAGCGTCTAAACAGAGCCATTGCGCCACATCTGTTTTGCAACGGCCCCGCTCACTTTCACAAGCTTTTTACTTTTTTAATTAATCGTCCACTTTAGAATATAATTTTTCAGCTTTTCAAAAAACGTCATCACAACTACCAGTACAAGGACCATGAAGATAAATCCGCCCCACATTCTCTGGTACAGGCCAAGGCTCGAATATCTCTTTACATAAAACCCAAGACCATTCGATGCTCCGTACATCTCCGCATATACAAGCATTACGAACGAGCTGCGGAGCGAATTGACAAAGCCCGCCAGAATAGACGGACTTGCCGCTGGTATAATTACCTTGAAAAACCTTTTTGCCCCCTTTAATTCCAATGTCGCAGCATTTTCAAGATAACGCTTATCAATCGCCTGAATACCTGTGATGGTTGCGAACAATGTCGCCCATACCGTACCGTACACAATCAAGATTACTGATGCCCACCAAAATGTCGGCGCCAAAAGCACGACAAACGGCGACAGCAGAATAGACGGCACACAACTGAACGCATAAATAATCGGATGCAGGATTTCACGGAGACGCTTATTCATACCCACAAGAAAGCCAAGTCCAAGCGCAATCACCAGTGTGATCGCTATAGACGGAACTAAAAGCTTAATTGACGAGATCAGATTGAGCACCGTAACATCCCTGTCTGCCACAAAATCCTTCCATATTCCTTCAAGCGGCGGGAACATCAATGCACTCAGCAATTTGTTGTCTGATATGTATTTATAGAGCAGAACAAATCCCACACAGATGAGAACTGTAATCCAGTATTTCTTTATAAAATCAACTATATTTTTCATTTGCCATCCTCATTATTTATGCGTATGATTTGTCTACTCGTTGTTCTCCTGATAGAACTTCACCGCATTATCATAAAATTCCTGATCCTCACTGCCCCATTTTTCAACAGCTTCATCAAGAGCCTCTTTGTAAATATCATTGTAGATCCAGTCTTCCATATTGACGCTTTCATTAAGATTCTCGATCCCGCCTACCTTGACCATATAATCATAATTATCCATTACAATGTTCTTTACCGTATCCGGATTAATTCTGTAATGCTCGTTGAGCATATAAGCCTCTACATATTCCTTGTCCGCATTAAGCTGCTCTACCATCAAATCCACGCATTCTTCCCTGTGTGTCTCAAAATAGCACATCGCACGAATCAATGCCTCATTAATGAGCTTTACTGTTTCCCTATTCTCTTTTACCCATGAATCACGCGCGACCATACGGCAACAAGAATAATTCGGTGTTACGTCACTGCAGTATGTTACGATTTTGATACCTTCCGTGTTCAAAACCTCATACATTCTTCCAGTACCAATTGTCGCATAGTCAATCTCGCCCTTTAATACAGCCTGTATCTCTTCACTGTCACTTTCATACTCAGAAAATGTAATCTCTTTCTCTGCTGTTCCCTCAGATGAAGCTTCTTCTCCGGATGATTCTGTCTCTTTTGACGGCTCTGAACTCTCAGCTGATCCTGAACCTCCTTTGCATGCTACAAGGCTCAATGCCATTGTTGCGATCATTAGACTTGAAATGATTCGCCTTTTCATGTTATTTCCTCCTTGATGTAAAATAATTTTGTCCGGCATCTTACCGGAAATATGTATAACGGACTATCCGTTTATACCTATTTCAATCCTATTCAACGTGGCTTAATACATCCTGATTGATCTGCCTGATCAATTCATTTCTCAGCTTTAACACATCCACGTTCTCAAACTGATTCTCCCTTGTGGCCTTTTTATCCTCCGGAATCTTGCAATCATAAATTACATTACTGGGCGACTGTCCCAGAACGACAATCCTGTTCGCTAAAAGCAGTGCCTCATCCACGTCATGGGTTACAAAAAAGACTGTCTTTTTTACTTCCTCTTTTGACCATAGATGCAAGATCAGATCCTGAAGTCTGGACCTCGTTACCGCATCCAACGCTCCAAAAGGTTCATCCATCAGAAAAACAGGCGCATCAACGCTCAAGGATCTCGCAATCGCACAGCGCTGTTTCATACCTCCCGACAATGCTCATGTACGGTAAAGAAGCAAGCAACTGAAAACAACAGATAGACCGCCAGCACCACACTATTCCGAACCAAAGAAAGCAAAGACCAAAAGACAAGCATTATGGAAATGTGCATAACAGGCTATGGAATCATGGATAACTCTATTCACAGCACATGGAAAAGCTAAAGTGCAGCTTTCACACGTCCTGCAAACAGAGTTACCCACAATTCCATGAGACAGCCAGTTATACACATTCCCACAAATCCAAACTTAGAAGAAATCCAAACTTTCCTCTGTAAATCCTTTATTCAAGGCATTTTCTGATATAAAAGTTTGGATTTTGTTTTGTACTTCTCTTGTCAGAAATGAGAATAAATTGATTGAAACAGAGCTAAATAGCAATGTTTTACGCATTTTATCATAATTGGAGTATTGTACTTTGTGAAACGAAATCCAAACTTTTTCCGGCAAGAATCCCCAATTATCAAGCTGTTTTCAGAAAAGTTTGGATTTTATATAAGTTTGGATTTGTGGAAAAATCTAAACTTTTGGATTTTACACACAATGCCGATTACTACGAAATCCATATTATTCTTATATCTTCTTTCAAAACAAAAAAGCAAGTACAATAGCAACTTGTTTTTTTCGCTTAAACGAAATATAATATCTTGCGAGGAGGAAACGATTATGGATTTTATGACAACTAAAGAAGCCGCCTTGAAATGGGGGCTTACAAACAGAATGGTACAATATTACTGCAAAGAGGGTAAAATTCAAAAAGCGGAAAAAATAGGAAGCATGTGGCTGCTTCCAAAAGATGCAAAGAAGCCTATTGATAAAAGGACTATGGAGGGGAGGGCTAAGGAAAGTGGCCAGTAAAATTATTGTCGTTGAAGATGATATATCTATTTGTGAAATGGTTGATAATTATTTAGTTAGTGAAGATTTCAGGGTAAACGTTTTTCATAGCGGTTTTGAAGCAATAAGAGCTTTCCAGTTAAATACGGATTATGCACTTGCTCTGATTGATTTAATGTTGCCAGATACAAGTGGCATGGAAGTAATCAAAGCCATTCGTCAAATCAGCAAAATCCCTATTATTATTATTACAGCGAAAGACAATGATACGGACAAATCAATGGGTTTGAATCTGGGAGCGGACGATTATGTGGTAAAGCCATTTTCCTTAATTGAGCTTACTGCAAGAATCAAAGCCAATATCAGGCGTGCTACAAGCTATGACAACCAACAGGAAGAAACCGTCACAAGAATTAAGGATTTAGAAATTAACCAGACAACACATAGCGTAAAGGCTGCTGGAACCGTTTTGGAATTAACCCGCACAGAATTTGAAATTTTAAATCTAATGGCTTCTCATCCGGGACAGGCTTTTTCTAAAGAAAGACTTTATGATTTGATTTGGAAAGAACCGTATTTTGGAAATGAAAACGTGTTGAACACGCACATCAACAGGCTGAGGGCGAAATTAAAAATGGTTTCAAACAGTGATGCCACATATATTAAAACTTTATGGGGCATCGGATATAAAATGGAGGAATAACTGGTGTACACACTACTTATTGTTCTCATACTAATATTATTCGCAATGTTTTTATATGAATGGTCAAAAAACAGAAGAACATCCAAAGAAATCAAATATATCAGAGAATGGTTTACAATGGCTCCTTGCTTGAAAGAAAACCGACAGATTTTAATCCCGTCTGAAAATGCAGAAATTAAAGGGCTTTCAGTAGAATTGAATAAATTACTGGATGAACTTTATGCACAAAGAGTCAGTTATGAACATTCCATACAAGCTATGATGCAGGTGCTTACCAATATTTCACATGATTTAAGGACACCTCTCACTGTTCTAAAGGGATATAGCGAATTACTAAACAGAGAAGTATCAGATATGCCGGTAAAAGAGAAAATTACGGAAATGGCAATTAGAATTGATAGTAAAGCAAATGAATTAGTTGCAACTATAAATGAATATTTTACTCTGTCAAAAATAACGTCCGGGGATATGAACATGGAACCCAGCATGGTAAATGTTACACAAATATGTCATGAAATAATATTGGATTATTATGATGTTTTGGATGAAAGAAAATACAAGGTTGAAATAGAAATCAGTCCTTTGCCGGAATATGCATATGCAGATACCCCCGCACTGAACAGAATACTGAAAAATCTAATTGATAATGCAATAAAACATGGCAATGAGGGGAAATATCTTGCGTTCCGCTTAAAAAGAATATCAGATAAGGTCATGATAGAGGTGGAAGACCATGGCAAGGGCATAGCAGAAAAAGAGCGGGAACACATTTTTTACAGGAACTACACGACAGCGCATAAAAACTATGGAAGTGGGCTGGGGCTTACGATTGCTAAAAATCTTGCGCTGCAAATGGGGGCTGATATACAAGTTGACAGTGAGCCAGGCCAGAAAACAGTTTTTACCTTGATTTTAAAAAGTTAGAAAAAAGTTAGATTTCAGACAGATAAAGGAGAATTCTGTTTTGTATACTGTGGAATAGCAAAGGAGGCGTACAAAATGGATTATATTATCGCAACATCAAATTTGACAAAATCCTATAAGGAAAAAGTTGTAGTTGACAAGGTAAATCTTCATGTTAAAAAGGGAGAAATCTATGGCTTTGTTGGGCCAAACGGCGCAGGAAAAAGCACTATCATGAAAATGCTTTTGAATTTAGTGCGCCCGGATTCCGGAGAAATATATATTTTTGGCGAAAAAATGGACGATAAGAATTATGAATGTCTGAAACGGATTGGCTGTATCATAGAAAACCCTTATTTCTATGAAAAAATGACAGGACTACAAAATTTGGAATTGCATTGTGATTATATGGGTTATCATAACCGCAGACGTATAAAAGATGTTTTGGAATTGGTCAATCTTCAAAACATTGAGGGAAAAGCAGTTTCGCAATATTCTTTAGGGATGAAACAGCGTCTTGCCATTGCAAGGGCAATTTTAGCAAAACCAGAATTGTTGATACTGGACGAACCTATCAATGCGCTTGACCCAGAGGGAATAAAAGAAATGCGTCTTTTATTTGGGCGGCTACATCAGGATTACGGGGCAACTATTTTTATTTCCAGCCATATTCTTTCCGAAGTTGAACAGATTGCGGACAGAATCGGCGTTATCGCAGGCGGAAAGCTCTTGAAAGAAATATCTATCCATGAAGTTCATGAATATCAGACAGAATACATTGAAATAGATACGGATAATGTGAAACAAGCCGCCTGCCTTTTGGAACAAGACGAGAGGCTGTCACATTTTGATGTAGTGGACGATACGATTATCAGGATTTATAACACCGTTGTTTCCGGAAAAGAAATCTCAGCGTTGCTTGTAAAAAATGGAGTTGGTTTGGAAAGCATAGGACGAAAGGAAAACAGTTTGGAGGATTATTTCTTCCAGCTTACAAAGGAGGGAAAATAGAATGGTTCATTTACTGAAACTTGAAATAAGAAAATTCAGACTGCCCCGCAAAATAATGACTGCTATTTTTGCAGTTGCTTTTTGTATATTGTTTATTACGGTGTCTTTGGTTGACAGCATGACCGACCCAGAACAGACAAAAGACACATTTGAAAGCACATTTCTTGTAATAGGGCTTTTGGTATCATTTATTTTTCTGATATATTCATCAATACTTACGTCTACATTGGTGATTAGTGAGTACAGCCAGCGAACCATTACAATCCTGTTTTCTTATCCTTTAAACAAGAAATTGCTTATCGTAATAAAAATGATGCTTATTATGGCTTTTACTGCTATTTCATTGCTGTTCGGATATGTTTGCTGTTGTGGATATATCGTCGGAATGGATTATGCTTTTGATATGTTGGAGGGTTCTTTTCAGATATCTTATTTATCAGAATGGGTGCCGATGGCAGTTACCAGCACTATCATTTGCAGCGCTTTATCATGGTGGCCGTTTGTCATTGGGATGATAAAAAAGTCTGTTCCTGCAACGATTGTTACTTCTCTCATTGTTTTATTTGTCAGACAACTTATCATTACGAAGAACCCGACTAATCAAGAGAATTTGTTCCAAGCAGTTTTAGTGTTAATAGTTACGTTGGTAGCCGTAATGATTGTTTTTCGAGAAAAAGTAACAAAAATAGATTAGATAAAGCAAGGGATGGAATTAAAGCCACAAGGACAAGCATCGTGAAAGTGTGCATAACAAGCTATGGATTCATGGATAACTCTGTTTGTAGGACGCGGAAAAGCTAAAGAGCAGCTTTACACCACGCCCGTTGTTGACAGACCATACACTATGCGGCAATCAACGCATGGCGTGACAGGGATAAGCGGCGGCAAAGGGGAATATCCTTTGAATACCTCACAGAAGAAAAGTTTTACCCATTCAGTACATCAGATAAATTTTTTACAGACCCCTATAAACAATACCCGGTTATGATATGCAGTCCGAGGGTTATCCTCACAAACGGAAATCTTGCCACCGTTTTGTCCTCTCTGCCGGAGAAAAAGAGGGAAATCATCTATCTTTACTTTTTTGGGCGTTATACACAACAGGAAATCGGGGAACTATACGGACGCTGCCGGAGTACGGCGTGGCATCACATACACAGTGCCTTGCAAATGCTGCATGAAGAAATGGAGGTGCTTTTCCATGAGGAATCCTAAACTTGTACCGTATGAAACCATTGTCAGAGCAACCAGCGGAGAGCCGGAAGCCATTGACGAGGTTTTACGGCATTACAGCAAGCGAATCCGGCTTGCTTCCCTTGAAAACGGACAGGTCAACAAGGACACCGAGGACAACATTAAACGGCGGCTTATCGCACTCTATATCAGAAACACACAAAAGAGGATTAGAAGGCGTCTCTAAAAATACCATTCTGACATCTTCCGGCGCCTCCTCAAAATCATAGTGGTTAAAATCCGTTACAACCTCGTATAAAATATTTCTCTCTTCAAATACATGGGATACATAATTCCATGTTCCTCCATATACATTACTGTTGATCAGCACTCTGTCGCCCGGCTTAAGAAGGGCAAAAGCAAGCGCAGTCGCTGCCATTCCGCTGGCCATAGCCAAAGCGTACTTCGCCTCCTCCAACTGCGCGATCAACTGCTCCACATGATTCCTTGTCGGATTGTTAGAACGGCTGTATACAAATTCTCCATACTCTCCTATTGAGCCCTGAACAAAAGTAGACGACAGGTATAGTGGATAATTTACTCCTTTTATATCCACATCTTCCTGTCGTCCGCCGTGAATTGCCAATGATGCATACTTCATGATATGTTTCCCCTTTCATTCGTAATTCTGCATTCAGAGAATACCCCATACTATGTTCTCCGAAATTATCATTCTTGCACATGCGTTTTCTGTTTACGCACAAACGCACTTTATTTACGCATATTATTTTAATACCCCCCACCCGTAATTCAAATTGATTTTTATAATATATAAATTGATATATTTGTTTTATCTATATAATTAGAAAGAAAGATAATGCTGTTTACGAATTATTATCTGACTACACAATTTGAATATTCTCTGATTCAAACCCGCAGATAAAATATTATAAGCAGGGGACTCCGTATATCCCCTGCCTAAACAAACCATTTTCTGCTAATAAAAACTGGCAAATACCGTCGCCCCAACGACAGTACACAACCCACTGAGCACGATCGCAAGACTGCTCATCGCACCTTCTACTTCTCCCATCTCCATCGCTTTCGCCGTTCCGATCGCATGAGACGCCGTTCCGATAGCGATACCTCTCGACACAGCATGTCTGATCCGAAACACCCTGCACATCAGTTCTGCTATCATATTTCCAAGTACTCCGGTAATGATGATTACTGCCGTCGTGATCACTACATATCCGCCAAGCTCTTCTGACACACCCATTCCGATCGCTGTTGTGATAGACTTCGGGAGCAATGTCACATACTCCTCATGGGACAGATGAAAAAGGACTGCCAACGCAAGCACTGATCCAAGACTCGTCAGCACGCCCGCCAATATTCCTATACATATAGCTACGACATTCTTTTTCAGAAGTTCCATCTGCTGATACAGCGGAATTGCCAGACTGACTGTCGCAGGAGTAAGAAGATAACTCAGATACTTTGCGCTATTATTATATGCATTATAATCCACTTTGAATATCAACAAAAATCCAATAACCAGAACGATAGAAATCAGAAGAGGATTCAGTATCGGCAACTTCCATCTTTTCTTAGCCTCCATTCCTATCAAATAGCTGATCAGGCTTATCACTACTCCTGCAGTTACAGAATCCTGAAAAAATTCATTCATGACCTTTTTTTCTCCTTTCGATCAGATAATCTGTTACCTTGCCTGCCGCGATCATTACAAAACATGTGTTCAGAGGTATCATTACGCATAACGAAGCCAGAATCCCCTTTATCTGCGTCCATGAAGTCACCAATCCTGCCGCTGCCGGAATAAACATCAACGGCATGATCTCTATGAGAAATAATCCCGCCTCCTTTACTTGTTCAAGCTTCACTAATCTAAAGGTCAGCAGCAGAAATAACAGCAGAAGTCCATAGATACTTGCCGGAACCGGCAATGGTATCATGTACTTTAATACCTCTCCGGCAAATGTAACCGCCAGTATAATCCCAAATTGCTTTATATACTTCATGAAAATTCTCTCCTCACATTCTGTGCCTGTATTTTTTACGTACGCTTACCGGCATACATGCATAAAAAGAGGCAAAGCTTTTATACTTTGTCTCTTTTCCCTGTTATTCAACAACTAGTATATTCTCATATTCTTCATACCCGACACTGTATTTATCTGTTATGAATACCGTCCCGTAAAACGGAGCAAACGTCACAGAGCTTATGATATCAAACTTGGAGTTGTCACAAAGCACATAACAATTTTTACACTGCTCCATAGCTGTCTGCTTCACCATCGCTTCATTGGCATCCGGCGTTGTGCAGCCGCTTTTTTTTGCCACTCCGTTAGTCCCAAAAAAGCCCTTCGTAAAATGATACCCCTGAAGCATCCGCATTGCCTGATTTCCGACAATCGCCTCTGTAGAGGCCTTCAATTCACCGCCTATCAGCAGAACCTTCATCCCTTTGGACACAAGACGCTGGGCATGAGCGAATGCATTTGTCACAAAAGTAGCCCTCTTTTCACCGATATAGTCTAACATGTATCCTGTCGTCGTACCTGCGTCCAGATAAATAAAATCCTCCGGTTCTATGAGCGATGCCGCATACTTTGCGATTCTCTGCTTTTCCTCCCGGTTTAAGTCCAGCTTCTGAGCCACCGTATATTCGTGGGCAGTCACAGCATCGTTTCCTGCTGTGACTGCACCGCCAAATACTTTGACAAGCTTACCTTCACGGTCAAGCGCTGTGATGTCCCGGCGCACCGTAGATTCCGATGTGTCCAGCATATCCTTTACTTCCGTCACCGTGACACTTCCATTCTCCTCCAGAAGCTTTAGTATCAGTTCATGCCTTTGCTTTGTTAACATCTATTTTCCCGCCTTGTACTCTTCTACATTCGTCTCCAGCACTATTTTCCGAATCGGGAGAATGCTTCCCGGTGATACAGACAGCTCGTCAACCCCCATTGCAAGAAACTCTTTTGTAAGTGTCTGGTCTGCGCCAAGCTCGCCGCAGATACCCGCCCAAATCCCTGCCTTGTGCGCATTTTCCACTACTCTGGAAATCATGCGCAGGATTGCCGGATGATGGGAATCATAAAATTCATCCAATTTCGTGTTCTGGCGGTCAATTGCAAGAGTATACTGTGTCAGATCATTTGTACCGATACTGAAGAAATCAACCTCCTTCGCCAGCTCATCACTCACGATTGCTGCTGCCGGAGTCTCGATCATAATGCCCTGTTCCGGTTCGCCATATTCGATTCCCTGATCTGTAAGCTCTGCCTTTACAAGCGCCACGATCTCCTTTATCCGCTGCACTTCCTTCACACTTGTGATCATCGGATACATAATAGCAATCTTTCCATACGCACTGGCACGGAACAATGCGCGAAGCTGTGTCTTAAACACTTCCGGTCTTGTAAGACAGATACGGATTGCCCGATAGCCAAGCGCCGGGTTCTCCTCATGCTCCATCTCAAAATAATCACACTGCTTGTCAGCTCCGATATCCAGAGTACGTATGATAACACGCTTGCCTGCCATCGTCTCCGCCACTTGCTTATATACTTGAAACTGCTCTTCTTCTGTAGGATAATTATCCTTCTCAAGATAAATAAATTCACTTCTGAAAAGTCCGATTCCGCCGGCGTCATTCTGCAGAACTGTCGCAAGATCTTTTATATTGCCGATATTCGCATACAGCATGACCTTTTTACCGTCAAGAGTAACATTCTCCCTGCCCTTCAGCGTCTGGAGAAGTTCTTTGCGCTCTTCATCCTCCTGCTTTCTCTTTTTCATCATCTCAAGAGTCTCTTCATCCGGATCAACATATATCTTTCCGGCTGCTCCGTCTACAATTCCAAGCTTTCCGTCTACCGACTCATCCAAAGGAATCGGGGTTCCCACAAGTGCCGGAATCGCCATGGTTCTTGCCAGAATCGCCGTATGCGAATTCAGCGAACCGTGAACTGTGACAAAGGAAAGCACCATGTCCTTATCAAGCTGCACAGTCTCTGACGGTGCAAGGTCATCCGCCACGATAATAGACGGCTCATTCGTTCCGGCTCCCCGCCCGCTCTCTCCGTTTAATATAGAAAGAACTCGCTCGGAAATATCTTTTACATCCGCAGCTCTCTCTCTCATATAATCGTCATCCATTGCCGCAAACATCTGGGCAAAATTATCTGCCGTTGATGCTACCGCATACTCAGCATTAATCCCCTGCGTACGCACCATATTTTCAATGGAATCGTTGTAATCATCATCATCCAGCATCATCTGGTGAACCTCAAAGATTGCAGCATTGGCCTCTCCCACTTCCCGGAGCGCCTTGTCATAAAGTCCCTGAAGCTGCCTTACAGCCTCAGCCTTCGCAGCTTCATAGCGTGTAATCTCAGTCTCTGCATCATCAACCTTCACTCGCTTAACCTGCTGCTCACCCTTTTTATATACACTGATCTTGCCGATCGCAACTCCATTAAAAACACTCTTGCCTTCATATATATTCATATTTTGGTCTCCTTCTAATATAAGGGGGACACATCTTTTGCATCCCCCTTTGCGAGCACGATTTGCTGTCCGCCCGCAGTCCTTCCCAGACGTCCAGCCCACGCCTATTCGCAAAACGCACCTTCGGTGCTTTTCCGCTGCTTCGCAGCTCTTTTTGCTCATATTCTCGGCGCTCCCTCAGACCCGCGGTCTACTGCCAAATTCGTGCGAGCACGATTTGTCATCCGCCCTTGGTCTGGCTGAACTGGTTGTTATAGGTTTTCCTGCATGAATTTACTTACTTCTTCGTATGCTTTCTCTTCATCTTCTCCGTCGAATGTAAGCGTTACTTCGTCACCTTTCTTTGCGCCGAGTCCCATTACTCCGAAGATCGCCTTTGCGTTCATTGCTTTTTGGCCTTTTGCGATCTTGATATCGCATGCAAATTCCTTAACTGTCTTTACAAGGATTCCTGCCGGACGTGCATGAATTCCTTCTGGATCTGTGATTACATACTTAAATTCTTTCATTGTTTAATTCCTCCGTTTTCTTTTTTATTAACTTACTGTACTTTTTTCTTCAGAATTCCTAAAAGGAATGCCGAAATTACCGTTCCCACTACTAAAGCCACCAGATACATCACTGCGTTCTCCATTACCGGTACTACGAAGATCCCCCCGTGAGGCGCCATCAAGGTACATCCAAATATCATGGAAAGTCCTCCTGCCGCTGCCGAACCAATAATACAGGACGGCAGTACGCGCGCCGGATCTGCTGCTGCAAAAGGAATCGCTCCCTCTGTTATAAATGCAAGTCCCATAATAAAGTTAGTCGGGCCAGACTCTCTTTCTTCTTTTGTAAATTTGTTTTTAAATAACATGGTTGCAAGTGCAATCGCACACGGAGGCGTCATACCGCCGATCATAACTGCTGCCATTACATCATAGTTTCCAGAAGCAATTGCCGCTGTACCGAATACATATGCTGCCTTGTTGAACGGGCCGCCCATATCAATTGCCATCATGCCTCCGAGGATCATTCCTAACACAAGCTTACTTGAACCGCCCATACTTGTCAATCCATTATTTAAGGCTGTGTTGATTCCTCCCATGATGGGTTCTACAATAAATGTCATCAAAAGTCCCATGATCAGGATTCCAAGAACCGGGTACAAAAGAACCGGCGCAATCTTTTCAATCGCTTCCGGCAGCTTATCACATACAACCCGAAGCGCCTTGATAATGTAGCCTGCCGCAAATCCTGCAACCAAAGCGCCGAGAAAGCCTGACGTTCCGTTAGCAGCCATCATACCGCCTACGAATCCAACTGCAAGCGCCGGTCTGTCGCCAATCGCCATAGCGATAAATCCTGCCAGCACCGGGAGCATAAATCCGAATGCCACGCCGCCGATATTTTTAAATAGCGCAGCTACTGGAGTGATCGTACCAAAGTTTGCTCTCTCCGCAGCCTCTAAAGCATTCATATCTACCAAAAGTCCGTCAATCAGGAAGGATATCGCGATCAGAATACCGCCACCTACTACAAATGGCAGCATGTGGGATACGCCGTTCATAAGCTGTGTATAAATCTGGTGCCCCACGCTTCCCCCTGATTTTGCAGAAGATGTGCTTGCCGATGCATTCGCACTCTTAAAGACCGGCACATTCCCCGACATCGCAAGTTCAATCAGCTCATCTGCTTTATTGATACCGTCGGATACCTGACGCTCGATAACCTTTTTACCGTCAAAACGATCCATAGGAACCTGCGCGTCGGCCGCAACGATAATGCAGTCAGCCTCCGCGATTTCTTTCTCTGTAAGCATATTTTTCGCTCCGCCGGAACCTCTTGTTTCAACCTTGACAAAGCACCCTTTTGCTTTAGCGGCTTTCTCAATTCCCTCCGCCGCCATGTAAGTGTGGGCGATTCCTGTCGGGCAGGAGGTTACCGCAAGGATCTTAACCTGATCCGCAGCCGCCTCTCCCATATCTGCAAGACGCTCATCCACGCTCTTCTTCTCATCATCTGCCTTATCAATAATTGCAAGAAACTCTTCAGCAGAAGCAGCATTTCTTAAGTTAGAAGTAAATTCCTCATCCATAAGCATCATCGACAGTTTACTTAAGACGTCCAGATGTATATTGTCCTCGGTGTTTGGCGCCGCGATCAAAAACATCAGTGTTACCGGCTCACCGTCAAGTGAGTCAAACTCCACCCCTTCTTTCACAACCATCGCTGCAAGTCCCGGTTTATCTACCGCATCACATTTTCCATGGGGAATCGCAATTCCTTCACCGATACCGGTAGTGCTTTCTTCCTCTCTGGCATATACCTGTTTGCGGTAACCTTCCTCATCATTGATCTTCCCACTCTTAGCCATAAGTGCGACAATCTGGTCAAGAGCTTCATTCTTGCTCTTAGGCGCTCCGTCAAGCGCAACGCTTCGTACGTCCAGCAAATCCGTAATCCTCATGTTACTTCCTCCTTAATTCCTAACTTATTTTTTCCTTCTTATTGCTTTCTCCTGCTCTGCTTATCTAATTCTCCTGCAGCTGTCGGTACACTGCTTCAATTTCCGGTTTTGTTGCAAGATTTTCTGAAAATGCACTTGCGCTTCCGGATGCCACTCCCATGTGAAACGCATGTTTATAATCCTGCTTTTCCATATAGCCCGCCATAAAGCCTGCAACCATGGAATCTCCCGCTCCTACACCGTTGATGAGCTTACCTTTAGGCGCCGGGGTGTCGTAGACGCTTCCGTCTTCTGCGACAAGCACTGCACCCTCGCCTGCCATGGATACAAGAACATTCACCGCTCCCTTTTCCTGAAGCTTTTTCGCATACGGTACAACCGATTCTCTTGTTTTTAATTCCACCCCGAAGATCTCTCCCAGTTCATGGTTATTGGGTTTGATCAAAAATGGGTGATACGGCAGGACATTCAACAGCAGATCCTTTGTCGCGTCTACTGCGATCCGTACCCCTCTGCCGTCTAAGCGCTCCATGATCTTCTGATATGCGTCGTCCGGCATGGACGCCGGTATACTTCCTGACAGGAACAGTACGTCTCCCTCGCCCAATGTATCAAGCTTATCCATCAGCATCTGCACTTTCTCTTCGCTGATCTCGGGGCCCATACCGTTGATCTCCATCCCGTCAATGGACTTAAGCTTTAAGTTAATCCTTGTAAAGCCTTCGTCAATCCAGATAAAACCATTCTTAACGCCCATCTTCTCCAGACGTCTTACAACCTCTTCTCCTGTAAAACCTGCGATAAATCCCAGCGCCGTACTCTCAATCCCAAGATTCATAAGGACTGTCGATACATTGATGCCCTTTCCGCCCGGAAGCAGAAGTTCTGAGCTCGTGCGGTTCGTGAGACCAATCTTAAAATCATCAACCGATACGATATAATCCAGTGACGGATTAAATGTCACCGTATAGATCATTATGTCACCTCCTCATTTTTTCACGTATTTGCTCGTGTTTGACTTTCTGAATTTAGTATATCGCCAAATTCATTCAAAGTCAATCAAACTATTCCACAAATTTTGTGACCGATTTTGGTTGAATTTGCACAAAGCCTTTTTCTCTCTAACAAGAAACACCCGCCTGATCTTACAGGCGGGTGTTTCTACAATCTTTGATTTTACACTCGATACAGCTTCCTTGCATTCTCCTCTGTCTGATTCACGACTTCCTCGTAAGATACACCCTTCAGCCTTGCAATCTCCTCCGCCGCGTATTTTATATAGGAAGAATTATTGCGCTTTCCACGGTAAGGCTCCGGCGCAAGATACGGGCAATCTGTCTCAAGCACAATGGAAGTAAGAGGAATCGCCTCCACTGTCTCTTTAATGCGTCTTCCGTTTTTGAACGTTACCACACCCCCGACTCCGATATAATATCCCATCTTCACATACTCCTCTGCCATCTCCTTTGAATAGGAGTAACAGTGGATTACGCCACTAAGACCTTTTCCATGTTCCTTCATAATCTCCATCGTATCCTGCGCTGCCTCGCGGCTGTGAATATTTACCGGAAACTTAAGCTTCCTCGCCAGATCAAGCTGCCGGATGAACCATTCCTTCTGAAGCTCATGGGATTCCTTGTCCCAGTAATAATCTAAACCAATCTCTCCCACCGCCACAACCTTGTCATTCCCAAAAAGCTCCTTCATACGGGCAAACCTCTCTTCATCAAGGCTTCCAACCTCATCCGGATGAATTCCCACTGCTGCGTACATAAACGGATACTTCTGCGCCATATTCACAACCCTCTCGCAGGACTCATATGCAGCGCTGACGTTTACAATCGTACCGACACCTTTTTCCCGCATGGAATTCAGCAGCTCATCGCGGTCATTGTCAAATTGCTTATCATCATAATGTGCATGCGTATCAAAAATCATTTTAAGTAATCCTCTCTTTCTCGTCGGCCCCAGTTCGGCGGTGAAAAGGGGATGCCAGTCCAGACTTCCCCTCTATCAAAATATCTATAGTTTTCTGCGATTATCCGCAGATCCACCCGGGCATCACCCCGGGTTATACCTGCCACGCACAAAAGAATGCCCGCCACGCGAACGTCTCCCACGCCAATTAGGGAAAGAATCACTAAAGCTAAGGCAAGGCAAAGCACCGTATAATGGTCAATCAGGCTCCCTAATCTCTGTTGAATCCCATAGACCATGTTCCGTTCTCCTCCGAATGGCTTGTGATATGAATAACTGGATAAAATTATGTTAAATCAAGAAACCTGATCCCTCGCGGGAAGGATCAGGAAAAGCAAATACTGCAAAACAATAAATTTATTCAGTTAATAACGCGCAGATTATTTTTCACAAAAAATTTTTATAGCTATACATGAACATTATAAAACAGGATTTCAAACACTGTCAAGAAAACTGCGCGGCATTTTCACAGCATCTGCGCACGAAGCTCCTCCGGGGTTTTCCGCGACAACAATGCCGGCGCGATATCAAATACACTTCTTGCCCCGCTCTCGCCCGCTTTCGACAGCCTGTATGCCGCCCGCGCGTAACACACAAGCACGCTGGCCGTAAACTCCGGGTTAGAATCCAGTTTCAGAGAATACTCAATCACATGCTTATTCCCCTCGCAGCCCGTTTCGCCGCTTCGGATAACGAACCCGCCGTGGGGCATCTTACTGTGATCCGCCTTTAGCTCTTCCTCTGTGACAAACGTTACCGTCGTATCATACTCGTCAAAATAATTCGGCATCGTCTTGATCGCCTGCTCAATCGCCGCCTTATCCGCCCCGTCCTCGGCAACCACATAGCACTCCCTCAAGTGCTTATCCCTTGTAGTAAACTCAGGTTCGCTGCCGCTCCTTACTTTGCCTACCGCCTCCTCAATGGGGACTGTATACTGGATGGCGTTCTTCACCCCGTCAATGCGGCGGATGGCATCAGAATGGCCTTGGCTCACGCCCTTGCCCCAGAATGTATACGTGCTGCCCTGCGCCAGAATAGACTCCGCGTACAGGCGGTTCAAAGAGAACATCCCGGGATCCCAGCCCACGGAGATAATGCTCACATTACCGCCGGCCTTCGCCTCCTTGTCCACATTTGCAAAATACTCCGGAATCTTCGCATGAGTATCAAAGCTATCGATCGTATTAAAGTTCGCCGCAACCTCCGGCCCGATAGCCGGAAGGTCTGTAGCGGAACCACCGCAAAGCACCATCACGTCAATCTCATCCTTCATCGAAAGCATGTCGTCAAAATGCTTTACCGCTGCACCTTCCGTCTTTATCGCCACTGCCGCCGGATCTCTTCTGGTGAAAACAGCTTTTAACTCCATATCCTCATTGCGAACGATCGCCTGCTCGACGCCGCGCCCGATATTGCCATATCCTACGATACCGATTCTAATTTTTTTCATAAATTATATCTTCCTTTCCTAATTATTCCTGCTTAACAGATCTCCGCCCCTGCCGGCATCTCCTTCTCCGGCGTCACAAGCGCCAGATTCCCGTCAGCGTCTTCCGCGCACAGAAGCATACCTTCCGACAGCACTCCGGCCAATTTCGCAGGCTTTAAGTTCACAAGCACCATTACCTTCTTACCCACCATCTCTTCCGGCGTATAGTGCGCCTTGATCCCTGACACGATCTGCTTTACTTGGCTGCCGATCTTCACCTGAGAGCAAAGCAGTTTCCTCGACTTCTTCACTTCCTCGCAGGCAATGATCTCGCCCACCTGAAACTGCATCTTCCCAAATTCCTCAAAGGTAATCTCCGGCTTTGCCTCGATATCAATCACCGCATCCTCTCCCGATGCCCCATCGCTTCCCGCCGCATCTTCGGATTCTTCCACCGGCGGATGCAGTTCTTCCACTTTCTTAAGCACTTCCTCCATATCCAGCCTTGCAAATAATATCTCCGGTTTTTCCGTTACTTTTCCGTCGCCAAGCTGCGCCAGAATCTTCTCCGAAGTCTCCGGCATAAACGGCGCTAACTGCCTTGCACCGGACTTGATACTCTCAAGGAGATTGTAAAGCACGGTCTCAAGACGGTCTTTTTTCTCTTCCTCTTTCGCAAGCGCCCATGGCATCGTCTCGTCAATATATTTGTTGCATCGTTTAAACAGGTTGAAGATCTCTGTAATCGCATCTGCCACACGCAGTTCATCCATTTTCTTTTCTACAATCGGAGGTGTGCGCTCCACAACTGCCTTAAGGTCAGCGTCAACCGCTACGTCCTCATCATTTAAGGCCGCGCCCTTATCCATCACTGTGCCGCCGAAATATTTATTCGTCATGGAAATGGTTCTGTTCACAAGATTCCCCAGCGTATTGGCAAGCTCAGAATTGATCCGCTCCACCAAAAGCTCCCATGAGATCACTCCATCGTTGTCAAACGGCATCTCATGGAGCAGGAAAAAACGCACCGCATCCACGCCAAAGAAATCCACAAGTTCATCTGCGTAAAGCACATTTCCCTTAGACTTACTCATCTTCCCTTCGCCCTGAAGAAGCCATGGATGTCCGAAGATCTGCTTCGGCAGCGGCAGATCAAGCGCCATCAAAAAAATCGGCCAGTAAATCGTATGGAAACGAATAATATCCTTTCCAATCAGATGAAGTTGTGCCGGCCAGTTCTTCTTAAACTGCTCCGTACTCTCACCCTCTGCATCATAACCGATACCAGTAATATAGTTGGTCAGCGCATCCAGCCATACATATACTACATGCCTGTCATCAAAATCAACCGGGATTCCCCACTTGAAAGAAGTTCTGGACACGCACAGGTCCTGCAGGCCCGGAAGAAGGAAATTGTTCATCATCTCATTTTTCCGGGACACCGGCTGGATAAACTCCGGATGGGTGTTGATATGCTCGATAAGGCGGTCCGCATATTTGCTCATCTTAAAGAAGTAAGCCTCCTCCTTGGCAGGCTTCACCTCACGTCCGCAATCCGGACACTTTCCATCCACAAGCTGGGATTCTGTCCAGAAAGATTCGCAGGGCGTACAGTAAAGTCCCTCGTAGGAGCCTTTGTAGATATCTCCCTGATCATATAATTTCTTAAAGATCTTTTGTACCTGTTTCTCATGGTCCTCATCCGTAGTACGGATGAATTTATCGTGGGAGGAATTCATCATATTCCAGATATCCTTCACCTGCCCCGCCACGTTATCCACATACTCCTTCGGCGTGACGCCGGCCTCCTGAGCTTTAAGCTCAATTTTCTGTCCGTGTTCATCTGTTCCAGTCTGGAAAAACACATCATATCCTTGACTTCTTTTGTATCTGGCGATGGAATCCGCCAGAACAATCTCATACGTATTGCCGATATGCGGCTTGCCCGATGTATAGGCAATCGCAGTTGTCATATAAAACTTTTTCTTCTCCATGTTCCTTACCTCTCTTTTCTTTTTAAATATACACTTTTATGATACAGGAGACGAAATTACCTGTATCACAAAAAAACTCCCCCGACTTTCTTACGAAAATCAGGGAAGACGAGCATACCCGTGTTACCACTTCCATTTATCCGCTGCCTCACGGCAGGAATCTCACCAGGTGCCTCTTTCTGACACCCTACCGCTGTAAAGGGCGGTCCCATTACGGCTTACATCTGAAGTATCAATCGCCCATAATCCTTATGATCCCTCCGTCTGCTCACCGCACCGCTCAGAAGCCATCTTCCGCATATCTCCCTCTCATCCCTCTCAGCAGCCTCCCGGACACGGCAGCCTGACTCCATCATTACATAATGAATACTGACCTTCGCCGCCTTCAAGGATTCGGGACTTCTCTGTAAAGTCTTCAAAATGCGTACTCTCTTCCTCACTGCGTTTCCTTTATAATAGATATTGAGAATGGTAGCATATGAACCCTCAGGATGTCAAGGGAAACGCAAAAATTAAATCATCTAAAATCATTAACATCTTTGCTGCCGCATATAAATATTAAAAACCTTTTGAGGCTTAGGTATGTCTATCTCTACTTCTAATAAGCGGTCTGCGATCATCGCCGCCATATTTGCCGCGACGCTATTCACTACAATTCTCGGAATGCATCATTTTTACAAAAATGAAAACCAGCAGTTCGAGGAATATACCCACAACCTTTTCTGCCAGGAGGTTTCCGGCAATACGATTTCTCTCCATTACACTTTGAAAAACCCTGCTGCCTACGGCATTACCGATACTCCTGTATCCATCGGTTCCTGCACCTCTGATACAGGCTCAGTCTGTGCCGCTATCGAAAACGCACTTGCGCTTTTGAAATCCTATGACCGAAGACGTTTATCGTCTGAAAACAAACTGACTTACGATGTCCTTGAAGATTATTACACAACGGCCTTCGAGCTTGCCCCCTACTCCTTATATGAAGAACCCCTCTCACCACTTACCGGCACCCAGTCACAGCTCCCGGTCATTTTGTCAGAATATCAGTTTTATGATACCTCTGATATTAATACATATCTGAAACTGCTGAAGAAAGTTCCTGATTATTTTGACTCTATACTTGAATTTGAACAGGCAAGATCTGAAAAGGGCCTGTTCATGTCTGAAAACGCACTGGATGATCTTATGGAAGAATGCCGTGCCTTTGTAAAACTTCGCAAGGACAATTACCTGTACACTTCGTTTGAAGAACGGCTCAACGAACTGGAAAAAGGCTTGTCCGAAAAAGAGAAAAAGTCGTTTAATCGTGGAAAATATGTCAAGACCAATGATAAGTACATCCAAAAATACATCTTCCCGGCCTATAAACAGTTAATCAATGGACTTGACGCGCTCCGCGACGACTGTGCGGCTGACAAGACCTCCGGCGGTTTATGCGAGTTTCCGGGAGGCCGGCAGTATTACGAGCTGCTGGCTGGCAGCGAAACAGGCTCTGAGCGCAGCATTCCGAAGCTTCAGGAACTGGCAAGGCGGCAGATCATGGAAGATTTAGGTGCTATGCAGACCGCTCTGGCGCAGCTCGGCGCTTCCAACCTTTCCGCCGAGGATGCGGACTCACACACCTCTGACCTTTTTTCCTCTCAGGGTGCAATACTTGAAGATTCTAATCCAGTGTCTATTTTAAATACGCTGGAGGATAAGATGAAGGACGATTTTCCAAAACTCCCTGCTGTTGATGTGCAGGTAAAATATGTCCAAAAATCTCTGGAGGAATATTTGAGTCCGGCATTCTACATGATTCCTGCCCTTGATAACGCACAGTCCAATGTTATCTATATTAATGCAGGACATATTCCAGATGATCTGTCCCTGTTCACGACTCTTGCACATGAAGGGTATCCCGGACATCTCTATCAAAATGTATATTACATGAACCAAAATCCGGATCCCGTCCGCTGTCTGCTTGGATACGGCGGATATACAGAAGGATGGGCAACTTATTGTGAGATGCTAAGCTATTATTATGCCCCCATCCCAAAGGCCGAGGCAACTATCATGCAGAAAAATGGTTCTATCATGCTGGGGCTTTATGCTCTGGCTGATATGGGAATCCATTATGACGGATGGTCACTATCAGACACTGTATCCTTTTTTCGGGATTATGGTATTACAGACTCGCAGGCCATCAGTGAAGTCTATGACCTGATCGTTTCTGATCCGGCTAATTATCTCAAATACTATATCGGTTATCTGGAATTTCTTGAGCTGAAAAAATATGCAATCGAAGAATGGGGCAATCGGTTCACCCAGCAGCGTTTTCACAGAATCGTTCTTGAGACCGGTCCTGCCCCCTTTAAGATACTGCGGCAACAGCTTGATTAAAAGAAATTTTTCCCTAAATCTATGCAACTGAAGATAATTTTGAAAAAGGCTATGGAATTTTGTTTCCACAGCCTTTTCATGGATTTACATTGCCCCCGCAAGTATTGCGCTTGCAACCAGTCCTGCAAATGTGGCAAGCAGCGCTCCCGTCAGCGTATATCTCGTCTTCGTTACCTTGGCCGTCATAAAATAAACGCTCATCGTATAAAATATTGTCTCTGTACACGACATACTGATCGATGCTACCAGACCGATATAAGAATCCGTCCCATACTCCTTATAGGCGTCAAGGAGCAGCCCTGTTGCCGCGGAAGACGAGAACATTTTTACTACAGTAAGAGGGACCAGTTCTCCCGGGAATCCAACATACTCTGTAAATCCGCTTATAAGCTCCGATAAAAAATCCAGAAACCCGGAAGCTCTCAAAATCCCCACTGCCACCATAAGCCCGATCAGTGTAGGCATGATTTTGATCACAGTAAAAAATCCGCTTTTTGCTCCCTTTATAAATGTATCATATACATCTACCTTCATTAGTACTCCGTACCCCACGATCAGAAAAATTACAAGTGGCACGATAAGGTCTGCAATGTACAGCAGCATTTTCACGAAACCGCCTCATTTCCTCATGAAATCTATTTTCCATTATACGTTTGTGCATTGAAAATAATTCATGAAACACCTATACTGTATATTATGATGAAAGCGTCAGGAAACTTTCCGGCTACACAAGCGGAATACTTTTGACATCAGACTAAATTTCAAATGAGAAGGTGATAAATTTATGAGGCATTCTGCAAAACAGGGAAAAGATTTTAGTCAGGGAAGTGTCTGTGTCAATATTCTCCGGCTTGCAATTCCCATGACTTTAGCGCAGCTCATCAATGTGCTGTACAATGTCGTAGACCGTATTTACATTGGCCATATTCCTCATACATCTACTGATGCGCTGACTGGCATCGGTCTGGCTTTGCCTGTCATTACTATCATCACTGCATTTGCCAACCTGTTCGGCATGGGCGGCGCGCCTCTCTTTTCAATTGCAAGAGGTGCAAATGAGCCTGAGAAAGCCGGACAGATCATGGGAAATTCTTTTTCCATGCTTCTCTTATCCGGAATGATTCTTTCCGTTGGCTGTTATATATTTAAAAAACCTCTTTTGTACCTGTTCGGTGCAAGCGACGTGACATATCCTTATGCCAGCGCTTATATATCCCTGTACCTTCTGGGCACTTTGTTTGTTATGATCAACCTTGGCATGAACAATTTTATCAATGCACAGGGGTTCGGAGTGACCGGAATGCTCACAGTCTCTATCGGTGCCGTACTGAATCTGATTTTCGATCCTCTGTTTATCTTTGTATTTGACATGGGCATCAGGGGTGCCGCGATCGCAACGATCATCTCTCAGGGAATCTCTGCCCTGTGGGTACTTCGCTTTCTGACTGGCAAGGACGCACTGATCAGACTGACCGCAAAGACCTCCGCATTGCAGCCGGCACTCATAAAAGAGATTACTGCACTCGGCCTCTCTGGATTTGTTATGGCCATTACCAATGGGGCGGTACAGATTATATGCAATGCTACTCTGCAGCGCTACGGCGGCGACCTGTATGTAGGAATCATGACAGTTATCAATTCCGTCCGGGAGATTACAACTATCCCGGTGACGGGACTTTCTAACGGCGCGCAGCCTGTGATCAGCTTTAACTACGGCGCGAAAAAATACGACCGGGTAAAATCCGCCATAAAGCTTACTACTGTCTTCGCTATCATATTTACATTTATAACATGGGCATTTATTTTCTTTTTTCCGCACTTTATCATCCGTCTGTTCAGCAGCGAACCGGATCTGCTGAGAGAAGGAATACCCGCTATGCATCTGTACTTTTTCGGAATCTTTATGATGGCGCTGCAGTTTTCCGGACAGTCCGCTTTCGTTGCTCTCGGCAAAGCAAAGCATGCCGTCTTTTTCTCCTTGCTTCGCAAAGCAATCATCGTGATTCCGCTCACTCTCTTCCTCCCAACAGTTGCCGGGTCTGGCACTGTGGGTGTGTTTTTAGCAGAACCGATCTCAAACTTTATCGGGGGAACAGCTTGTTTCACCACTATGGTTATAACCGTATGTAGGCAGCTTGAAAACGAGAAAGATAAAAGTGCCGAAAGCCGCCCCAGAATTCCCCTCAAGCACTGAATATACTCCCGGTCATCCGCATATCTTAATTTGAGAAGGCAACAAGGAGTGAACGATTTATGCTGAATTATCTATGGGCTGGAATGATCGTGATCGGAATCATATTCGCCTCATTTACGGGGAAGATGCCTGATATCACAAATGCCGCACTGGATTCTTCTAAGGAAGCTGTAGCTTTATGCATTACCATGATGGGAGTTATGGCATTCTGGGTAGGACTTATGGAAATCGCATCAAAAGCCGGAATCATCGAAAGTGCTTCCAGAAAGATCCGTCCTCTTATCCGGTTTCTTTTTCCGAACCTCCCTGCAGGCCATTCCGCCGAAGAGCACATTACAACAAATATCATAGCCAATGTACTGGGACTTGGATGGGCGGCGACCCCGGCGGGATTGCGTGCAATGGAAGAACTTGGTAAACTGGAAGAAGACAGAAGGAAAGGACGACTTCCCGAACCGGTTAGAAAGCGGGGGATCGCCAGTAATGAGATGTGTACGTTTTTAATCATCAATATCTCGTCGCTGCAGCTGATTCCGGTGAATGTGATCGCTTACCGGAGCCAGTACGGGAGCGTGAACCCGGCGGCAATCGTGGGGCCGGGGATCGCGGCGACGGCGGTGAGCACGATTGTGGCGGTGGTATATTGTAAGATGATGGACGGGAAGTGGAGGATATAATATCTTCCGCTTTCGTAGTATTCAAGAATAAACGAAAATGAGTTTTGAAAGTATATTGAGAGAAACTGATTTTTAGGGTATACTAAGTAATTAAGATGTAAAGCTAACAGATATCCGGTTTGTATAATATAAGTTAAAAAATCTGAGGAGGAAACGATATTGAGCATGATGAGCGATTTGAAAGGAATTAGCATTCAACAATATAAGACGGATATTGGATTTCGTACTCTGGTAGAAGGTGTAAACGAAAATTTGTATATTATACCCAAATATCAGAGAAAATATCGTTGGAGTAAGGAACAGGTTATATCGTTAGTTGAATCATTGATTCGTGGTTTACCGATTCCGCCAATTTATACTTGCAGAAACAAGGAAAATCAATTGGAAATCCTGGATGGACAACAGCGCGTTTTGAGTTTATTTTTTTATTATATAGGTTATTATTTAGATAAAAGAAAAAATAATTCTGTAGATTTTTCAGAGATTCAAGTGGATAACGGTTCTTTTAAGGAAGCCTTGACAAGCCAACTGGCATTAGAAGAACTTCATATTCAATTAAAAAATGAAGATGAGAAAAATTTTAATGTAGATTATGCCGCGCTTCCCATGGAAATGAAAAGACGCATAGACTACACGTCAATGACTGTTATAGAGATAAAAATTGATGACGAAAAGCAGCGTACAAAAATATTAAGAAAAATTTTTGAAAATTTAAATGCAAAAGGATCTCTTTTGACGCAGCAGGAATTGAGGAATGGAATATATGTATGTGATTTTTATGCCATGCTGCAGGAATATAACAGGCATGATGATAAATGGCGAAAAATATGGGGGAAAGAGGATGCTGCGGAACGCGACATGGAAACTCTTTTGCGGTTTTGCGCATTGAAAAAGTATGTTAGGATTGAGCAGAAGGACTCAATAAATTTTAATTTTATTATAGAAAACTATCATAGTTCCTATACAAAATTGTTAGACAAGTTTTCAGAAGAATCCATGAAATTTGATAAAAAACAAATTAAAAAATATAGAAATAGTTTGAGTTGCTTTTTTGATTTGTTTAAAGTAAATGTAACGCAGTCATCAAAGGTGGCCTTATTAGAGAGTTTCTATATTGTTTATGAGAAATTGGGTATCCATAAACCAGTTACATCTACAATATATAACAAAATACTGCATGATCCAAGATATATATCCCATGCGCGGCAGGGAACAGTTAAAATGAAAAGCATGAATGAAAGGTGGAAAACAGTGTATGAAATTTGGTCTGGAGATGATAAATCATATCATTGACAAAATATCTAACGAAGAATTACCTTATACAGACAACATTATCATAGGGGAAAATTCTAGCGGAAAAACATTGTTACTAAAACTATTTATAGAAAAAATAAAGGATGACAGAGCTGTATATTTTATTGATGCAGTTAACCGTGGATTTGATGTAAAAAAAGTATCTAAAACAAATAAAAGTCCAAAGTATAAAAAAACGATTTTAGACACAAGACTGCAAGACGAGAATTTTAATTTGGTTGATTCTTTTAATTGTTTTGGGACTTTAACAGAAAGGATAGAAATTATTTATCAATTATATGAAAAAGAAGTCCAAGATTTATTTTGTGAATTAACAAACGACAGCTTTAAAATAGATTATGATGCTCCATTAGGGGAAGTAAATTTTGGAAATGGAAAGGGACTCTTATCAAGCGGTTATCAGGCAATAGTACGCATATTACTTGAATTACTGTATTATCAGGATATGGAAATTGAAACGAAGGCATTGCAATATGCGTGGATTGTAATAGATGAATTGGACGAATATTTATCTCCCAGATATTCTGCTGCAATTTTAAAATTTTTGAAGAAAACATTTCCGTGGGCAAGATGGATTGTAACAACACACTCTTGTGATTTAGTAGCATCCTCAAACGATTCTAATATAATAATTTTAGATAATGGCAGTTATGAAGTTGCGGATAGTAATGACTACACATCTATTTCAGAAGTGCAGATTATTTTTGACCGAATATTCGGAAATAATGAAGCCTTTGAATCAGAGATAGAAAATACATTAAGAAGATTGCTGAATAATAAGATTAGTGGCGCATGGGGAAAAAAAGATGAAGAATGTCTTGAACAGATAGGAAACGGGAAATTGACTGCTTCACAGCAAATAATTTTACATCAAATACGAGAATGGTGATTGCTAAATGGAAGATTTTTTGTTACTTGAGATACCCGTATTTCAACCGCATTATAAAAAATGGAAAAAATATGGTTATGCAAATTCAATAGAAAGAAATAATTTAAAGGACACTTTGGAAGAAAGTACAGGTGGATATTGCATGTATTGTTATACACGGATTCGCGTAGATGGAAAACTATATGCTAATTTAGAACATGCAATTGAAAAAAGTAATTCAGATAAATTGATTGAATGTGTACCTAATATAGGGCTGTCTTGTCCGGTTTGTAACCAGACATTTAAACGTATTGGAGAAAAAAGGAGAAAAATACCCAAAAACGATATTACTCAATATGAGGAATCCAGTAAATGTTCAACAAGCTGCCGTAAACAATGTACCGTTCCTTGTAAATCATTAAGGAAATTACAAAAGAAGTACAGTAGTCTTACTGATGCGGAAATTATATTACAGCCTATAGGTATTCAAGGTACGGATTCAAATGAAACACTAGTTTTACAGTATAATGTTATGAATATGGAATTTGAACCCGCCAAAGATTCACATACATATTCTGATAGGGAACTTCGATTTATAGAAGCGCACATAAAAAGATTTCGATTAAACGACCCTCCATTCCGTACTCGGCAATTATTTGATTTTGTAAAAAATGTTATAGATAATAATGGGAACCTCCCTGAATACGAGTACAATAATTTAATCGTAAAGTTATTTTGTGAGAAACTGGCGAACAAATCATCAGAAGAAATACTCAAGATTTGTAAAAGTATCTTTATTATTACATTTGCTAAAATGTAGAGAGTGATTTCACAAGGATAGTCAACTATAAATTATCTTTAAATTTAAAGATAAACTGGAAAGTTTTCTTGAATCGACAAACAATTCCACGGTTCAAAAAAATATTTAAAAAATTCGTGTCACTACCTTGACACAAGGGGGATTGAAGGCGATGGAGGAATTGGAGAAGCTGGAGGAGCACAGGAGGGCCGGGCGGCTTCACGGACCAGTGAGGAAGGGGAGGATATAATGTCTTCCGCTTTCGTATTATTCAAGAATAGACGAAAAAGTGTTTTGAAAGTATATTGAGAGGAACTGATTTTTAGGCACCTAACAACGAAATTTTGCGTATTTTGGCAAAATTTAGGTTCCGGTTTATCCGGGTTAGGGTATACTAAGAAAAGGAATATAGCTTAAGTAAGAAAGGTGGTAATTAGACATGTCAATTTTACAAAGACAAGTAATTCAATCCCTCGATGGCTTGTCGGAATGGTAATTTACGCTTTTTACTTGAAATGATACAGCATTTTATGAAGCCTTCCGAAAACAAAGAAGAAAATGTTTACGGGCTGGCTATGAATAAAAAGATAGTTTCGAAGAATTGGCAGTTTAGAAGGCCAGGATCTTATTGATGCAGATTATGATATAGATGAGTGCAATGTGATTCACTAATTCCATATTATGAAGAAGAATTTATTATATCGGTTTAATGTATTAGATTTTACATAGGAGAACATGGCAGAAAGATTGTGAGGTGCTTTGATTAACATGAACAGATTTTCTGAGAGAGACTGGAAATTATTTCGGCGTAAGATTGTTGATTGGCAAGAAGCATATATGGACAAGCTGAATAAAGAATATATTGAAATTCTTAGCGGGGAAGGAGATCCATCAGATAAGTTTTGGAAACTAGAGGAACGGATTAAGACAGACAAAAAAGCTTGTGGTGTACAATGTGAGATGAGCAGATCGAATCAATTTTATATTATGATGTCATTGTTGAACGATGGTGCAATCACGATGGATGATCTGAATGATTTTAGTGATGATTTGAAAGATACGATAGGGCATTTCGCTAAAATGTAAAAGATGTATCACAGTTAAAACATATCTGAAAAGGATAAGGAATTTTTTAGTCTTAGCTTGACACAACCGTACCGGAGCCAGTATGGCAGTGTGAACCCGGCGGCAGTCGTGTAAGTAGGTAATCATCCGTACCTTGACAAAATAAGAAATCCTCTGGCACTTACCAGAGGAAGAACTGTCTCTTACTTTTTTAGTTTGCTGTGACAATCAGCCGGCAGACTGGCGGACCAGGGGAGAAGTTCCAGCATGGCTCCCTTTTCTGGAAAAGGACCAAGATCTTTCATCCTTTCCATCACATAGGTGAGATAATTGTACGGTTTCTTCCCGTTCAGCATAGCTGTTTCTGTAATGCTGTACACTGTTGCGCTGGCCTGCGCTCCGCGGATACTCTTTGCAAAAAGCCAGTTCCTTCTCCCGGTCGCAAAGTTTTTCAACGCCCGTTACCAGAGGAAGAACTGTCTCTTACTTTTTTAGTTTGCTGTGACAATCAGCCGGCAGACTGGCGGACCAGGGGAGAAGTTCCAGCATGGCTCCCTTTTCTGGAAAAGGACCAAGATCTTTCATCCTTTCCATCACATAGGTGAGATAATTGTACGGTTTCTTCCCGTTCAGCATAGCTGTTTCTGTAATGCTGTACACTGTTGCGCTGGCCTGCGCTCCGCGGATACTCTTTGCAAAAAGCCAGTTCCTTCTCCCGGTCGCAAAGTTTTTCAACGCCCGTTCTGCCGCCAGATTATCGATATTTAAGCGGCCGTCCTCCAGATATCTCTTCAGATAAACTTCCTGGTTCAAAGCGTACAGGACAGCCTCTCCGATCATCGAAGACCGGTCTACGGAATCCTCCGGTTTATGGAGCCACTCAAAGAAAGCCTCTAAAAGCGGTCTCGCCTGCTTTTGACGCTCTTTGTACCGTTCTTCCGGTGACTTGTCACGGATCATTTCTTCAATCTTATAGAGCATCCTGATCCGTGCCAGTGCCTGATATGCGGTTGTCTCCTTCAGCTCTTCTTTGGTGAAGTCCTTTTTCAGAACCGTCAGGGCTTCATCAAATCTGCGCCTCGCATGAGCCATGCAGCCTGTCGCAGCGATCCTTTCCGGAAGACTATGGTATGCCTGATAACCATCACAGGTGAAATACCCCTCGAACTGATCTCCAAGGAATTCCACCGGATGGTATCCGGCCCGCGTCCTTTCATACTGAAAAAGGACCATCCGTGGTGAGCTTTCAGAACCGTCAGGGCTTCATCAAATCTGCGCCTCGCATGAGCCATGCAGCCTGTCGCAGCGATCCTTTCCGGAAGACTATGGTATGCCTGATAACCATCACAGGTGAAATACCCCTCGAACTGATCTCCAAGGAATTCCACCGGATGGTATCCGGCCCGCGTCCTTTCATACTGAAAAAGGACCATCCGTGGTGAGCCGCTGTATTCGTCGGTGAGATAGACCCACATCCAGTTCTGGGTGGAACCCTTCTGGTCCGGCTCATCAATCACCTGAATTCTGGTTTCGTCCCCATGTAAATAGTTACTCCGGAGCAGTTCTTCCTTCATCAGATCGTAAAGCGGCTGCAGATACCGGCCGGCACACTGGATGATCCAGTTTGCCATGGTCTTTGTGGAAAGGTTCAGGTCATACCGGGCAAATTCCCTCTCCTGACGTGCAAGCGGCATCCCGTTTACATACTTGGCGTTCATGATGCCCGCCACCAGGGATGGGGTTGTCACACTGCCTTTCAGAAGGGACGGCGCTTTTTCCGGACGTTTCATGCCCCCGCATTTCGGGCAGTTGTATACGCAGGTAACTTCCTCCACGACTTCAAACCGCGCGGGGATGAATTTCAGACGCTTTACGCTTTCCTTTGTGACAACCTTATATTTCGTATTGCAGTCCGGGCAGTAACGGTCGTCCCCCGTCAACTTGTATTCGATCACTTCGGTTGTCTCAAAGGAGGAAAGGTCTTCTTCTTTTTTGCCAGAACGTTTTTTCCTCTTATAAGAAGATGGATGGACCTCTTCCAGRTCCGGTTCCGGGGCATCCGGTTCTGCTTCCTGCTCTGCTTCGTTAAAAAGACTCAGCTGGGTGTAACCGTCCGCATACTTTTCGCTGGAAGCACCAAACCGCTTCCTCTGGGCAAGAGCCAGGCGGTCAGAAAGCATCGCATTCAGGAATTCCAGCTCCTTCGTTTTCTCTTCCAGAAGCTGGATCCTTGTTTCCTGTTTCTGCAGCGTTTCTTCCTGCTTTTGACGATGCTCCTGCATGATCTTCAGCAAAGAGAGCATATCCTCCCTGTTCATCCTGTTCAGCTGTTCTCCTGTAAAAATCGGATCCATGACACYCCTCAACTTTCTGAAATCTCTATAGGAAAGTATACCATTATGCACGTTAAATTTCTATAAAAAACAGTCTTCATAGATAGAGGAAAATCCGTGTAAAATCAGGAAAACTTCGGCTTTTTGCGAATTGACAGGATTTGGGGGCTTAGACCACRATCTTCGGATGGCGTTCTTCAAAAGCGCCRCTGGGGTTCAGAGATAGTCCGTCGCACAGCCAGTGGAGCTCTTTCCGTGTAACTTTCCTCAGTTCACCCGGTGTGTCCGGCCAATGGAAAGAATCCCGGTCCAGCCGTTTCATCAGGATCCAGAATCCGGAGCCGTCCCACTGGAGGATCTTGATCAATGTGCGTCTGCGATTGCAGAAGGCGAACATACAGCGGGAATACGGGTCGAGATGGAATTTCAGTTTGATGATTGCGGCCAAGCCGGTATAGCTCTTGCGCAGATCGGTCACACCGCAGGCCAGATAGACGGTTGTGTTTCCTGAAAAATCAAGCATAGCCCTTCAAAGCCTGCAGGAGCGCAGCCATCAGCCGGGCGGGGCAGTCTGCGTTAACTTCAATCCGGATATTTTCCGGAAGAAGGATTGTTACAGGAGAATTCCCTGCGACGGCATCGTATCGCAGCTCCCGTTCTGAAGGAAGCTTTGCGAACACCGGATCAGAACTGCTTTCCGTCTGCGTGGCCTTTCCCTGAATCTTTCGAATCCAATAGCTTAGGGTGGATTGAGGCACCTCATTCTGCTGGCACCAGTCTTTGCGGGATAAACCGCTTTCTTGGAACGTATGGATCCGGTCTGCCCAAAGCGCAGCTTTTGAGATTATATTATCATTCGTATTAATTAGTATCACCTCCATCATTTGAAATTATCTTATCAAAAATGGAAGGGAATTTGTAGATACGGATTATTACCTACTTACNCGCAGCTCCCGTTCTGAAGGAAGCTTTGCGAACACCGGATCAGAACTGCTTTCCGTCTGCGTGGCCTTTCCCTGAATCTTTCGAATCCAATAGCTTAGGGTGGATTGAGGCACCTCATTCTGCTGGCACCAGTCTTTGCGGGATAAACCGCTTTCTTGGAACGTATGGATCCGGTCTGCCCAAAGCGCAGCTTTTGAGATTATATTATCATTCGTATTAATTAGTATCACCTCCATCATTTGAAATTATCTTATCAAAAATGGAAGGGAATTTGTAGATACGGATTATTACCTACTTACAGGCTTTCTGCACCAATATTGATTTCTTTATTTTTTTGTCCACTGTCATCCCAAGAATCCCATGGAGTAAAATGTCCATGCACTCTAGGGATTGACTGAATAGTAATTGCGATTTTTCGAAGTGCACTTTCAAAATATTTATCATTCAATACATCGAAAGCCTCTTCAAGGAATCTTACCTCATCAGATATATTCATGTTGTTGTCCTCCAAATTTGAATTATGCAACCATTATAAAAAATAAAAACCCAGCAGTCGTGAAACCGCTGGGTTACAAAGAAGAAAACCGAACATATGAATTTTGCATACATTCGCCTCCAAATCACATTATTAGAATAAAAAGGGACGGGCTGATCCCGATCATCCTCGTCACGAGAACGCCGATAACTCAGAACCAGCTCGTCAAGAGTGCAGCCATACAGTTCTGCCAAAAACACCACATGCGGCAAGGACGGCAATTTCTTGCCAGTTTCCCACGTGCTAATGGCATTCTTTGATACCGGATCACCACCATTCTCGAACAGCTCTGAGAGCGATTCTTGAGTCAAGTGATGTGCACGGCGCATACTGCGTAACTGCTGTCCGGTTGCGTCAGGATCAATCCCCATAAGCCATGCTGTTGCGTAGTTGATGGTTAGTTTTTTCATTTTATCTTCCTCCTAAGCTTTGATGGCGAGGTACAAGACCTCAAAAAAGAGCCATGCTGTCGGATGAAGAAAGATCCATTCCAACCTTATTCATAGTAACACTCTCATGAATTCGTGTCAATGAGCACACTTGTCTTGTAAACTACAGGATTACAAAACTCCGATTAAAAGAATATTTGTCAATTGCACAATGTAACAATATTTAACAAACCGCAATCCTTAAGCAAAAGACGCTTTAATTCATCCAACATTGCTCTGTCTACTAAAACACCTTCTGCACCATGAGCTGAATTATTGCGAATCTCTTTTGCTCTATTAAGCATAACTCCATGGCTTTTCCACGCTTGCTTTTTATTATCACGGCTACTGTTTGCAATCTTTTCCCAATTTCGATGATTCTCTGGAACCTTTTTAGGATTTATTGGAAAAAGAAATGCACCCATCATTATTTTGTTTTGAACAATTACTCTTGTATTCTCCTCTTCTAAATCTCCAAATTTTATCTTTGTTCCATCAATTTTCACCTCTGTAGAAATATAAGGCACTCTTCTTCGGTATATATCTGTATGATAGAATTTCAGCATTTTCTCCAGCACCTTGCAATACATAATACTAACGGGGCTAAAATCTTTTATTTCTGTTTCATTACCATTTTTATTACGTATAAGGGCAAAAATAGAATCCAGTTTTGCAGCAAAATACAAGTCTGCCATGAAAGTGGGGTCGAGTTTCTCAGTCAGTTCATAATAGTCATCTTTCTCAATGCCAAGTATGTCCCAAACACAAAATGTTTCTGCAATATCATCCTGAGAAACCAGTGCAGCTCGATAATCTGCAACCATTTGGTTAGTTCCAGCAGCAATTTTTTCTTCTGCTGCATAAGCTTCTTCTAGATCATTGCTTTCAATCTTCTGAAGAAGCAACGGAAGTTCATCAGATTCAAAATATGATGCGAGGCGAGGTAACTGTTGTAGTCCACTGAGTATAGATGCTGGCGTAGCATTCATAGCCAAAATTCCATTTAATGTATTAGTAATACTTTGAATATTTACATGAACATTATTTATTTTTTTATCACCGACAATCTCATCACCTTTAACTATTTTTGTATTACCCCTCACTAGATCTTTTATTTTCTTTCGTGCTTCATCCTTGGCGCTTCCAACCAATGCTCCAATTAACCGCGCTTGAGTAGTTCCTGGCATCTTTTCAAACTGTTCAGCAATCCTATCTGTTGTATAAGGATTATCATCAGATTCGATACGTTCTTCTTCTTCATCAAAAATCAAATCTTCACGAAGATTACCCCTACTAGCACTTCCAACAAACGCGAAATAATAAAACAATGCACGAAACACCCATACAGGTTCAAATTGATCATTTTTATTTTTAATAATACCTCTTGCCTCTGCAATAGAAAGAGAATCCTTCAAACTTTGAGTACCATTTAAAAGTGTCCTTTGTGTAAAAAGACTTTCTTTAAATCCATCCTCTTCCGGATTAGTATGAAGCCATACAGCCATATACCAAAGATATTGCATGTCGGTTTCTGGATCCAAATTCTTTGTTACAGCACCATAGATTTCGCTAATTCCTTCTTTTGCCTGAGTATTCAGCTCGTCTGCTTGTTGATTTATTAATTTTTGAGTTGCACTTGCAACATCAGACACATAGATTATATTACGACTGCGATACAATTCTGGGCGAATCCTAATATCCTCTATTATCGCATTTCCAATTTCTTTTCCATATAAAGCAACTCCATCTGTGTAAACAAATAACGCTCTCAATGCAGAATCAGAGTACTCAATATTTGCATCAACAATCTGTGCATCCTGCTTAATCATGTCACAAAACGGTTTTTCCAGCAATGGATCTACTGCCACTCTTGTGGATTTCGGAAATGCCTCTTTCCAAATCGAATGCGCCTCCAACACCATGTGTCTTAACAAATCGTCCGAGCCGCAAATAATCAGTTTCACATTGGTTATGCCATCATCAGGATCTGGGTTTAACAGCATTTGGCATATTTCAACAAAGTCACAATTTCTCTCTGGACGCCATCTAGATACCACATCTTGGAATTCATCAAGCAAAATCCATAATTCTAGATTTTCCTTTTCCAGAACTCCATTTAGTTCATAAAATCGATCGCCCAATGACAGACTATCATCGCTCATTATATGAACAATATTATCACATAATATATGAGAAACATCGCTACTTTCCGGTTTACGTAACCTTCTACTTCTTCTGTTAAAAGTATAGACAATTGTGTCAGCAAGCAAATATTCTGACATCTTTTCATCATCATCATAAGGAACAGGAACGTTTGAATCATAAAACTTAGTGGAATAATCCTTTCCTTTACCTAATCCATGTTCTCCGCCAAAAAGAATACTTATGACATTGCCCTTTTGTTTTGCCAAATCTTTTCTTACCCAATTTAATAGTGATGTTTTACCTATCCGCGAAGCTCCATAAATTACAGAAGCTCCATTAGGAATAATCATAGATAGCTTGTCTTGTAAGTTTTGTCGTCCAAAAAGCATATCCGAATCAGTTACTGCCGAATCCACATCATACCTTGTTACTTCCGTAACTTGAAATTCATTAGCCTTATTTTCTACAAATAGTCTCTCAGTTTTACTACACAAGAGCTCCTGTTTCCCCGATAGCAACTTCATTCTAACACTAATCGATACTTGAACGTTTTTTTCGCCATCAGAAAAATGAACACTTTCACATCCTCCAGTCATAAATCCGCTTTGAAGATTACTTACATTTTGAATAACGACCTCGTTTCCCGGCTGATTTTCTTGTTGAAACCAAACAATTATGTCATCTCCACTGAGTGACGCCGTCCTTCTACCGATATTTTCAACTTGGAAGTAGACGCGCCCATCTGTTATTCTGGAATCTTTGTTTACAATTTCAACATTCAAACGAACACCGTTCTCTATCTGTCTGCACTCACCTCTAATGGCTTCAAGTACATTCCTGGAATATACAGATTCTAATCCATTGAATGAATTCATAAGTTCAAGAAACCCGTTATATCTATCATTTTGTGAAATACTATCATCCATAAATTTGCTAGCTGGTATAATTATTCTGTTTTTCAGCTCGGAGAAATCTAATAAATTATGCATTTCTCTCAAATACTGTTCAATACCATCAGCATATCTAACCCACAAATATAACGGAAAACTCTTTTTCAGTACATTTGCAAAGCTTTCATTCAGCACTGCTATATCAGATTTTACTTCTTCTGAAGAGAATTCATCACGATTATCAAATAATCCCGTAAGAATTTCAATTTGCTCATTAACTGGCGTATTAGCTTCTGGGGCTATGGCTGCAATTCCAACCTTAAGAATCAAATTCTCTCTTGAAGGAATATCCACCCCTTGTGGCATATTTTTATCTAACTCTGGATAGTTTGACAGCAACGTCAATCCAGCGTTCACTCGATCCCAAGCACTTAATTCTGTTGCATTGAGTTTATGATATAAATCAACTGTATCATCAATTGATAATGATACTTCCTGAATTTGATGATGTTCCTGTAATCTTTTTAAAAATGTAAAATCATTTCCTTTATGAGTTTCATTTTTCATATAATCTTTAATTGATAAATCAGGAATAAATTGATCTGTATTATTGTTTGCATATTGGTAAATTCTGCCCATCTCATTCAGCCACTGAGTAGGTATCCCATTTTTAATATCATGAGATGACAAAAATGACTTAAGTCCCTCCCTGTCTTTATCTATACACAATTTCATAGCATAGAGATAATTATAGACTGTCAATGCATCATGGACATTTCTAGTTACCAAATAACTTGCTATCATCTCAAACTTTGCCAGTATAGAAGATTTATCACCATTAATAATGGCCTTTCTGATTCTACCATATAAAAGAAATATAAACTGTTTAGAGCAAATTAACGGAATCAAAAACATTGAGTATTTTTCAAATTGTTTGATTTTAAATGCTGTATTTATACACTCTGCATTAGTCAGCTGGTACGCCATTTTTTCAAAAAGAGCAATACTATCCGAGTAACTTTGTACTTTCTCTATGTGGACTAATGCATCATAAGTATAGTCACAAAGAGATTCAGCTATATCTTTTGCATTATCAAAGTAACCCTTCTTGATCTCTCCAGAAAACAACTGATAAATACTATTAGAAGCCTCCCTATAATCCAGGTATGATAATAGTCTTTTCAATGTATTTCTTTGTGAATTTGTTGCTTTTTTTAGAGCCTCGCCAAAATGTAAAATGAAGTCTCCTATTTCACCTTGCATAAGTGCAAATAAGAACGCCTTCTTTTCTTCCACAGAAAAACTATCAAATCCCCAAAACTCAATTAAATCATTTTTAAACGGAACGAATATACTCTGATATATTTCATCATAATGAGAATTTTCTTTCATTGTAGAAATAATATCCGTAATGTCAACATTGACATCATCATTGATTAACATTAAGTTAATCAGCAATTTAAGGTAACGCCATCTTTTATAAAAAAATAAATACGAAACATTCCAATCAAGCTGTGCATAATATGCCCGCCTTAAGAAGTGTAGGAAGGAATTATACAAATGTGGCGTATTAAGGTCAAAGAAATGTAATTTATATCTATCATAGATATCTTCATCATAAATGGCCCCAAATACATATGAATATATACTTAATTTATGCACAATATTGCTACAATTTGTTTCGAACTCAAATAATCCTTCTTTTGATGGGTATGTTTTCAAAATATTTGCACAATCTTTTTTGAAGCGTTGGACACCTTCCTCAGTTTCAAATAAACCGTTGCTATCGAGTAATAAATTATCATCCTCAGAATAAACCAGTCTGAGAATATTTAAAACTTCTTTATCTGTTTTGCTTAGATTATACCAGTCAACAGAATTCAACAATTCAACTGTTTCAGACCAGTCTCGCCCACTAAGATAATTATCGCATATCTCTGCAAATAAGTAATTTTTATTTACATTTGACTTAGCTAATTTACCAAGCTCGGTCACACTAAGATCAGCTCCGACTAAAGGCATAATGTGATAGAACACATCGGCACCACTCTTGCCATACGAATCCATACAAAAAGATTTAAAATCATCTTTTATTCTTCTGTAACTTGCATCCCAAATATTTGTATTAACAAGTCTTTCAACTATATCCGAATCCTTCAGAATCTCGGTAATCAAGCTACAAATCTCGGTATCTCCACTCTGCATGATATATAGATAGGTATATGGCAATAGGTTGTATGGTGCATTTTTATTATCTACATTAGTTAATATACTTTTCAATGCAAAAAGTGAATTATTTGAAACATATATATCTAATTCCATCCTTAAGACCGTTTCACAAACAAATATTAACCAAGCATTCTTGTCAAGGCGTTTTACCAAATGAGATAAGAAATTGTTCCATACAATCTCGCCATGCGGATTTTCCATCAATGCATCATAAAATTTAGAGAACGTGTGTACCGGAACATAACCCTTCATTTCAGGTATCCGAATCAGCCTTGTCCATTCTAAAAATTCAATAACTTTATTTGGTATAAGTGTATAAAAAGCTAATTCGATAACATCATAATGGTTATTAACCTTGTTCAATGCACTTTTAAGAAGTCCCCTGATTTTGCTATAAAGCCGCGTAAAACCATTTTCAGATTTAGATTGATAAATAGCATATAAATACATTGCCTTACAATACTCTTCTAAGTGGCAATATAATGCAATTAAAGCAGATACTGCACTATATTGGTTAGGTTTTAGTGATGCCAACAATGCTGCAATCGCATCATCAGAGCTAAAAGACTCCCCAAATATTGAAAAGGCTTTGACTGACATTTCATTTATTCTAAAGTTTTCAGAAATCACCATAGAAAGAAGGTTATTTCTTTTTTCTATTGGTATATTCGTATTAATCTGTATAAAGAGGATCGCATCAGTGTACTTCTGCATTTCAACTAAAGAAGCCACATATTTTTCTATCCGTTCCGTAGAAATATATTTTTCATCTAACACTTGAAAAACTCTGCTATATGCTTCGTACGCATTTTTATTAAACAATCCATCCAAAATACAAGCTATTTCATATGTATCTCTACCTACCAGTAAGCTACTATTTTCAAACCAATCTGCATATACCTTTTGTGTTTCCAAGTAATGAGTATAATCCAATTTAAATAGAGAAAACAACTTAGTGTACTGTTGAGAGTTGTCAAATTGAATCTCTCCTATATTTTTTATTATTGCATCATAAAAAGATTGAGAAAATGTGTTCCAATTTTCAATTTGAGTTGATACATTTTCCAAGATACTGTTGCCACTTAAATCTTGCACAACAATAAAATCAATATATGAGGCAAGCGAATACATCTCTGGTTCACTTTGAATCATTTCACATATTTTTTCAAACGAATCTATCAGCATAATCTGTTTGTGCCGTTTTGTAAAATCAGAAGAAAAATGATATCTAAGAATTTCATCAACCGAATAATAGTTATTATAAATGATAATCCACGATAATAGTCTAATTAATTGAGACGGTAATTCTTTATCACCTGAATGTTTCTCCCATATTAAGGCGACAACTTTTTGGAGAAGCTGCAAACTCACATTACTATTGAAAATTTCTACCAGGTCATCTTCCACACACATTTCATAGTCAAAATACAAATCAACTAATTTACTCTCAACAGATTTTCCTTCCGTATACAGCAATGGTAAAAGCTGCTGAAGATCTTCCAAACTATCACATTCAACAAAAACAGAGACAATATTGGTTTTAAGATTTTTAGGCAAGCTTTCCAACGGCAAGAGACAAGTATTAATACTTTTAATTACGTGTGGAAACGCTATTATTCTTTCAATCACATCAATTTTTCCCTTATTTGGTGATTGTTTAATATCTTTCACTAACTGACAGTACTCAGAAATACATCTTTGAATAGCACCTGAACTTTTCTGTGCAAATGCACGAATTAAATATAGGCAGGGTATTAATTCATTTTCACAAGCTGAAAACCTCTTAGTTAAGCCAACATAATTATTATTCAACGTAGATGAATAGCCAATATTATTTAGAAGTTTAATCACAAGTTTCTTATCAATCGACAAATCAAAAGATGCGATGGCTGTTTCTGCGCAAGCCTTTATAATTTCTTTATCAAAACCTTCAAACGACTTCCATTTTTTAATAAAATCAAGAGAAGTCGGGTTTGTAATTAATTCTCTCTGAAACAAATTAAGGGAGAATCTTTTATCTTTTTCTGGAAAGAGAATATAATAAGCACATGTCAAAGCCATTTCCATATATTCTATGGGAAGATTGTTGGGTTCAATTCTACCAAACGCATCAGAAGACAAAAACGCTTCATATTGACTGCTTTCAAAAAGGTCTCTGAGTCTAGCTAAATCTTCCTCATACATCGAAAATATCAGTTTAGATTCCTGATTTGACGCCTCACTATTCTCGTCACGAAAAACAATTACTCCGGGATATTTTTTATCCTCAATTACGACATTTTTTTTCACTATAAAGTTATGAAGATAGATATCTATAAAAGACTCAACACTGTTTGCATATTCTCTAAAGTTCTCAATCCCACTTTTTTTTGCTTCAGCCGAAAATTCAGATGCCAGAAAAAAACCTTTTCCGTGAATATACTGAGTAAGTCTTTCTTCCAAGGAAATTATTGCATTTTCAATACCAGTTGATTCTTCTGGATTGAATTTTTCATCAAACACATATACTTTTGAATAAACTTCTTCGTTATAAATAACATCTTTAACAGGCACAAATACACCTGTTACATATTTTTCTAAAAACTCATCTAGCCCATTTGCATAGTCCTGGAAATTACTTATTCCTAATTCTTGCAAATACTCAGGGAACATACTCACCGAGAAAAAACCATTACTTTTAACTACGGCAACCAGTTTTGCCCTTATCTTAGCTTGGTTTTCCTCGGATAAATCTTTTTCCAATTTAATAATTACTGCTGGGTATGTTTTTCCGTTAATCGTAAATGGTTTTTTAATTTCATAATCATCACCTAGATTCCCCAGTAAAAAAGAACTCATGTCTGTTGCATATTCTTTATAATCTATTCCAATGTTTCTTAAAACCTTAGTGATTTTTGTGAACTCCAAAAAACCTCTGTCCGATATCATCAGTGATAATGTGTCCATAAGGGTCTCCTTTAAATCAGAATCAAGCGCTCTAATCATTTTGGAGGTGTTAGCTTTCTTTACATTTATTGCCTTTATTTTTCCTTGTCCCATTTGTTGTATGTCAAAATCCACAAGATTTCCTGATTTCAAGTAATTTCCCTTTACAATACTTGCAGTATCATAATAGAAATTAGGATATCCCTCACATTTTATAAACCCATACACACCTTTTTGATTTTTTATAACTGATATTATTTTACCTCTCATTAGCGCATCCTCCCTTACCCCTCAAGCCATTTTTTCAAATCTTCATCTAGTTCTATACTTATACTATGAGATGTTTGTGTTATAACTTGTTTTTCTGCTGTTCGTAGACATATCACATCAAAATCATCAATGTCTTGCTCAATCAAACTCTGTTTTTGAGTATTTTTCACTTTCAGTTCGACATATGCCTGTTCCTTAGAACAAGCAATATTGTACCCTCCAATGATTAAACGTTCAAAACCGGCTCTAACATCACTATTAATCGGATGAACAATATCCTTAAATGTGTTTGACTTTGTTGTACGGCTAGGCATGGCCAAAAACATCGAATCCATATTTTTTAATATCTTGATGTCATGGATTGCAATCATATCATCCAATGTCACCGTAGCGATTCCTCGCATCTTCGTACCAGTATTTTCAAGTCGTCTAATTTGGATTGCTGTGATTATCATAGTGTAAATTCCTCCAATACTCTTTAGAATAAAAATCCTTATTATTAAGAGACGATTTTTAGGATACTACAGTCTCTCATCGTGGTTTATTTTCGGTTTATCATTTGGAATAAATTCAACAATTTCTTCAATGTCAGTGCGAAGCTTTCATATCTATTTTATACCTACATGGTAACTTCTTGGTTTTTTAGCCGGTTGCTTGTACCCGGAGCAATATCAGCTTTCTTCGTAATTCAGTAACACTCATCTCCTTGTCGACAAATAATTTCAAAAGTTTATTATATGATATTCTCATTTCACACTCCTTTCTTCAACTACTTCTTTTTTTCGACATAACTCGCGGGAATAGGGATCGAGATGGAATTTTAGCTTTATGATTGCGGCCAGACATTTGTATCTTTTGCGCAGATCCGTGCTGACACATGCCAGGTACACAGTGGTCCCACCTGCCAGGTCAAGCATAAGTTTTTAATGTATGAATCAAAGAAACCATGAGTCCAGACGAGCAACCGACGCTGACCTCTATCCGGACACTTCCTGAAAGATATATAGTCACAGGCGCGCAGTCTGGCAACCGATGAGAAGTGATCTCCAGTTCAGAAGGCAGTCTGGCAAAGACCGGTTCTAAGTCTTAATCCGGTCCCGACGGTTTCTGTGTCTGTTTTCTGATCCAATAACCAAAAGACGACAGGGGAACTTGATTTTTCTGGCACCATTCTTTTCGTGACAATCCGCTTTTGTGGAAATCCTGGATACGTTTTCTCCAGAGATCCTCCTTTGTAAATTTATAACTTCTCGGAATCTTCAGCCCTTATTTCATGGGGCTTTCAGAACCTATTTTTCAAAAATCACCCACTTTTTTCTCAAAAACACTTGACAAACCAATCAAAAAATGCGGCGCTTCGCGCCCTTGATCAAAAAGTACATTTTTTTGATTGGAGGCGATTTTTGATGTTACCTGATAACTCTGGCGGTCATGCCGCCTTTCAGGATACTTTCGTATCCCAGTTCCATAAATTTTACCCGGACCCCTTTGTGCTTCCCAAAAGCACTTGGGATTATATCGTGCAGTTCTGGTATCTTGATCTTTCCAAGACGGATTCTATCATGCAGGAATGTTACTCTGTTTTTGGTCCGGAACCAAGGCTCCCTTCC
>VIQU02000050.1 GCA_010206225.2 Lachnospiraceae bacterium MD308
GTATTCGGCCTAGAAGCGCTGTCTGAATACAGCGCACGGAAAGGCTCCTCATTTATGGAAGGAAAGATGTCTTCAGCAAATGTCTTTGCCCAGGAGTTCTCCAGGGCTTTCTGCTCCCGGGAAGTAAGTCCGTTAAAGCTGTCGGTGAAAGATATCTGTTGGCTGGAATTTGCTCTAAATGACATATTTATCAACCGCCTTTCTCTGATAGATATAGTATACCACATTTGGCGGTTGATGGGAATCTGTGTGAAGTTTTCAAGGTGCTATATTAGGGGGCTTTTGACCCCAACATCATTTTATTTATACAGCAAAATTCCTGCCAACTCTATATTTTTTCTGCTAATCAAGCGTTATTTATTGATTTTTAGCGATATTATTTTTTAACTATTTTCTTTTTCTATAAATATTTTTACTTCTATTCCGAAATAAATAAAAATCCGGCACAAAATCACGAATTTTTTTTCATATATAAGAATTATTTTTCAATATAAGATTGTAAGAACCGGCGCTTTTTCTCCCTCTCCAGTCCGAGGGTATTTGACAAATATATAGCCCTCTCCATCCAATACATCGCCGTATTCCGTATTCACTCTGGAAGCGCTGTAAGACGATATCGGAAGCTCTTCACTCTCTTCGCGCCCGTCGCTGTACGTCGTGAGAATTACCTGATATCCCGAATCCGGAAGATCGTATATTTCTTTATCAATCGCCAGACAATACGCCTGCTTTGTCTCATATCCGTCCTTCATACAAAAGCTTACTGCCGTTCGTCTCACTTTTCTATATATCTTTGGCATATCCGGCGTCCTTGTCTTCTCCATACAGCCTGTCATATCCGTCTCTTCATACAATCCGGGATACTTTGTTCCATCCGGCATATCCGGCAGTCCAAGCTCTTCCATCATTCCCTCCTTGCCGCCGATCTGTGTTTCTACACCAAAGATCCCTTTTTCCATGTCAATAATTTTTGCCGAATACATGCCATTTTCTTCCTTCAAATATTTCTGCCCCTCGGGAGGGAGACATACATACCAGCCTGTCATCATGGAGAACGGCAGAGGAGGATACATGGCTGAGAAAATAATATTTTCTTTGATGCTTATACTCTCTTCATTCCCTTCGGCCCGCTTCATTTTCTCTTCAAATAATGTGCCCGGAAGCATGATTCCGCGAAACTCTATTTCGTAATCTGCGGCACACTGTCCCAGCGCCGCCAAAAATTCCTCATCCTCGGTTATCTCCCTCCTATCCAGCCGCTGTTTTACTGTTTTAATCTCTCTGTCAGGGACATAATAATCTACTTTTCCATTCTTTGCTGAAAAAGTACTTGCCGCGGCAAAATCCGTTCCCTTCATTTTCTCGCGGACCTTTCCTTCCCGCTTCAGGAATTCACCGATGTTTTCTTCATATTTCTCATGGAAATATCCGTTTTCTATATATCCGCCGTCTCCTCCATCCGAATTCCAGTAAAGCTTCCCCTCCGGCCGTCCGGTTTTTTCATTCACATCTTTCTCCAATGCCTGCCGGATGCCCAAGGCCTGCAGTTTATCAAAGCATAGAAACTCCTCCTCATCGCCCTCCCTGTTCAACATATAGGCAATCAAATCATAAGTTTCTTTTTCTGTTACTCTGTAGAAAATCAGCTGCGCCCCGCTGCTTCCATGGCGCACATCCTCCTCAATCTCCAAATCCTCCCCGGAATATAAATCTTCGCCGTATTTTTCATTTAATTGCTGTACGGCCATCTTTTTGACTTCTGTCTTTTTGGTTCCCTCTCCTGCCAGAACAAGTGCCAGAACTACAAGCAGCGCCGCTCCGACTCCCGCGCCGAGCAAAAGCTCCTTTAAGATGCCCTTAATCCCTTTTCTCTTTTTTCTTGGCTTTACCGGTATTTCCATCCCCGGTATTTTTTGATAGATACAGCTGACAATCTCATTTGCCAGCGCCGCCTTACTGAACTCCATGGAAGACTGATAAAATTCTTTTCTCTTTTTCATAGTCTTCACTATAAGCTCCGCGGCCACAAGCGGAATCTCATTTCCGTAAATCACCTCAAAAAGCATCATAAGCTCATCCGCTCCCGCCCCGGGAAGAAATTCCATGGCAAAAAAGCGCTGCCACTCTTTCCCCGCCAAAGCCGCCGGTGTCTGAATAAGTTCATCCAGTCTCTTTGCTAATGCAAGCGCTTTTTCTGATTCCTCCTCCTGCCATTTCGCATGAGCATCCGCAAACATCTCGCTGTATTCGTCCTCGATCGAAATCTCTTCTGCCGGCTCCTCATCCTCCGACATTTGAGCATACTCCATAGCCGCCTGATATGCCTTGTGGGTTTCCTCCCATTCATCAGGATACTCCTCCGGATGATACTCCTTAACAAGCGCCGAATATGCCTTTTTAATCCGCTTTCTGTCCTTTGTCACTTCAATCCCTAGTGTGTCAAATGCCCATCGTACCATCGTCGGTCTTCCTCCTGCCGCTCATCGTCTTGATCGCCTTCTTCATACCATGAATCTATATCCGCCGGATTCCAGTCTATCCCGCTATCGTCCAGATAGTTTTCCGCTTTTCGCAGAAATTCTTCTATTCCGCTTTTCCACTTTTTCACCTTATATGGATTCTGTTCTACGTGAAGCAATTGCTGAAAAAAATTCAGCCTCTCTCCTATCTCATTCTTAAGCGCCCCCGTTGTCTGTGCATAAAGCCGCTCGCCCCACGCAAACAGCATCTGGTTTTCTTCCTGATCTGCGGGACTGAGCTTCATCTTTTCCAGCTGTTCTACCCGCTTTTTGATCTCCTCAGAAGACATGTTATCCGTTCCGGTGGTAATCACCTGCCTTTTCTTTTCTCCTGTAGAATCCACCTCTACGTCTACAATCAGAATGCCATTAATATCATAGGTATAATCCACCGTAACGGTTTCTTTTCCTTTCGGCGCCAATGGAACGCCCACTTTGACTTCTCCAAGATGTATATTATTGTCCGCATAATATTCTTCTCCCTGATATACATCGATCACCACATACTTCTGATAATCGGATGCTGTCTGAAAATGAGCTCTGTGACTGCAGGGAAGGACGCTGTTCCGCTCAATGATCGTACTCATAAGTGTACGCTTCGCATTTCCCGCATTAAAAATTCCCGTCCCCAGCGAAAAAGGACAGATGTCTGTCAGCAGCAGATCCTTGATATCTTCTCTGCGCTCTTTGATTCCCGCATATGTCCCCACGCCAAGCGCCACCATATGATCCGGATTCATTACCGTCAGCGAATACTCTCCCAGCATATGCCGCAGATACTGCTGTACCGAAGGCATTTTACAGGAACCGCCCACCAGTATTACCTTAGAGATGTCAAGCATATTCTTCTTTCCGTCATGCAGCACCCTTTTTACAGGAACCGATATTCTCTCAAACAACGGCATGGAAATTTCAATCAGCTTCTTATTGCTCATCTCCATCTGACCCTCGAATTCTCCGTCCGTCACCTTCATGACAACCTCTTTCTCTTCCGACAATCCACATTTGGCGCGGCTGGCGCTCTCCAGAATGATTCTTTGTCTCTGGGAAGAAATATGCTCAAACTCCAGTTCATGCTCCCTGCAAAACTGTACGGCAATCTCCTTGTCAAAATCACTTCCTCCAAGATGGTTATCTCCGCTCACCGCTATGATTTCTATTATGTTATCAAAGCAATCGACTAAAGATACATCTAAAGTTCCTCCTCCGAAATCAAACACAAGAAATGTCTCATCATTTTCCTCATCCAACCCCCGGCATGCCAACGCCGCTGCGGACGGCTCATTGATGATCCGTTCCACCTTAAGTCCTGCAAGTTTTCCCGCGTCTTTTGTCGCTTTCCGCGCCTTGTCATTAAAGTATGCAGGCACGCTGATAACCGCCTCTTCTATCAGCTCCCCCAGATAACGTTCCGCATCTTCTTTAAGCCTTCTGAGTACAAAAGCCGAAAGCTCCTCCGGACGATATTGCTTTCCATTAACCTCATATCTCTGATCTGTCCCCATAAATCTTTTAAAAACGCTGAAAGACTGGGCGGGATGCGAAACCAGCCTCTCCTTTGCCGTCTTACCCACATACACCGTATCATCCGCCTCAAAACTAACCACGCTTGGAGTTAGATATTCCCCAAAAGAATTCGGAATCAGACAGCTTTCCCCCTCCTGCCATACCGCCGCAAGACTGTTTGTAGTCCCAAGATCAATTCCCAAAATTTTTCCCATATATATACATCTCCTTATAACCGTGAAAATCAAACTGAAACAATGTGCATTTTGATAGTTTGCAGTAAATTTGCTGATGCTATATACAAATATTATACTTTCTTTCTCTATTCTGTCAATGATCTTACGGAGTGCGGCTCTGATTTTACTTCTAATTACCCGCCCGTAACAACCTTCTCCTTAGTACTTGTATCTTTTTCTGTACTTTGAGAACATAAAAGCAGACAATGCAAGCGCCATCAACTCCGCCGCAGGCGTTGCCAGCCAGATTCCATTCACGCCCATAATACGCGGAAGCACGATCATCGTGATCATCATAAACACAAACGACCGCGAAAACGCCAGAACAGCCGAAACCACTCCGTTAGATAATGCGGTAAACAGTCCGCTTGCAAATATATTAAAACCAATAAAAAGAAGCGCAGCCGAACAGATTCTGTTTCCGATCACCGCCAGATCATAGACCGGATTATCCGGACTTGCAAAAACAGATACTAACGGTCTCGTCAGCAGGAAAGAAACTGCAGCCGTTACAAGGGAAATCTCTGCAATCACTTTTAGACTGACCGCAACCAGCTTTTTCAGCTTTGTATAGTTCTGTTCCCCATAATAATAACTGAGCATAGGGGCTGCGCCGTAAGAATATCCCGTATACAGAGAGCTTGCGAACATCAGCACATACATAATGATCGTAACCGCCGCAACGCCGTCCTCTCCTGCAAACGTCAGCATCGTCCAATTGAATAACATAGTGATGATTCCTGTAACAAGTGCAGTCGCCATCTCCGAACAACCATTTGCAGCCGCGCTGACAAGAACTTTGAATCGGAACACAGGTTTTTTGAAATGCAGAAGGCTCTTTTTCTTGCTGAAAACAAATACCCCCGCAACTGCCGTCACGGAATAACCAATCCCCGTTGCGATTGCGGCGCCGCTGATTCCCATGCCGAACCGGACGATAAGAACATAATCGAGCGCCATATTTAGTATGCCTCCCGCCACAGAACAAATCAGCGAAAGATTTCCTCTTTCACTGGCGATCATATAAAGTGTAAAATTATTCATTAAAAGGATCGGTACGGTAAACACCAGATAACAGCTTAAATATTCCACACAATATCTTTCTACATCCGCGGAGAGGCTCATACCTGAAAAAATATAGTCCTTTGCCAGATATCCCGCCGCGCACATGTCAACTCCTACAATAACATTCACTAAAATCAGAAATGTGAAGTCTTCCTTTGCCTCTTTTGCTTTTTGCTCACCCATCTTTTTCATGACGGCTGCGCTTCCCCCAGTGGCAAGCATGGTGGAAACGGCCGTCACCAGTTGAATGACGGGCGCTGTCAGATTAATGGCAGAAAGTGCGTTTGTACCGATCAGGTTCGATACAAAAAAACCGTCTACCATTGTGTAAAAAGACATGAATACTGTCATTGCAATGGTAGGCACCGCAAATTTCAGGATACTTTTCAGCGTCACAGGCTTTTCATATACATTTGAATTTTCCATAAATTTTCCTCCGTTCTCCTTGTATTTGTCCCCCGCATTTGATATTATAGACCGTACAGTAACTGTATGGTCAATACAGATTTTTAAAAATTTCGAGGTGACTATGGATAAGAAAGACAAGCTTCTCACAATCGGCCAGTTTGCATCCATGCACGGCATCAACAAAAAAACCCTTATGTGGTATGACGAGATCGGTCTGTTCAAGCCGGCTGCTATCAACCCCAAAAACGGATACCGCTGCTACAATTACCATCAAAGCCCTATCCTTGAGACCATCCTTCTGCTGCGGGAACTGGATGTTTCCATCAGCGAAATACAGACTTTTATGAACAACCGGTCCGCCGGCAGCCTAAAATGCCTTCTGGAAGAAAAAATAACAGATCTTGATATGCAGATCACACATCTACAGGCCATCCGAACAGATTTATGTACACACCATCAGAATATGTCCACCTTGCTGACTATGAATTTATCAGAGATCAGCCTCATCGAAAAAGAGGCGTGCTGTCTGGTCACTGTAGACACAGATCAAAATGTCTCCTTTGAACAAGAAGTAGAGTTGATTACTGCCGAAACCGAAAAATACCGGCTCGGCCGTCTCCATAAAGCCTCCTATGGCTCCATGATTTCCGTCACCAGCCTGCTGGAAGGCCGCTTTGATGATTACCAGAAACTCTTTATTGAAATCCCTTTTTTCTCATATCAGGCCAGACTTCCTATCATGCCTGGCGGAAAATATTTGAGAGCGTTTCATAAAGGCAGTTGGGACGGGATTCCAAAACGGTATCAGGAAATCCTCGACTATGCCAAAGACCATAATCTGACGCTCCATGGATTTTCTTATGAAATGGGTATCAATGAAAATGTCATTGACCGGATTGAGGATTATATTGTGCAGATTGAAATCCCCATTGACGGATAACCCAATATCTGCCCATTAAAAACAGGAATCTGCTATCAGATTCCTGTCCTCGTAAATCCATATTTCACTTTTGGCTATAATATGTTTTCTTTAATAATTTCTATCCGGCGTCATTGCCCGTATCACAAGCAATGTACCGATTATCAGCACTATTCCTACCACAAGCGAGATAACAGCCACAAGCGCACCTGCCATAAAATTCTGTAAGATTCCGGCAATCAGATAAGTAATGCAGGACACTACCGCCACCGTAACCGCATAAGGTAACTGCGTCGTCACATGGTTAACGTGATTGCACTGCGCTCCTGCAGACGCCATAATGGTCGTATCCGATATTGGCGAGCAGTGGTCGCCGCACACTGCCCCTGCCATACACGCAGAGATCGACATAATCATCATCGTCTCATTTTTCCCAACAAATACTGCAACTACAATCGGGATCAGAATACCGAAGGTTCCCCATGATGTTCCGGTCGCAAATGCAAGGAAGCACGCTACAAGGAAGATAATCGCCGGAAGGAGGCTCAAAAGCCCTGTGGCATTTTTAACGACCGCCGCCACATACTCTTTCGCACCGAGGCTGTCTGTCATGGCCTTCAATGTCCATGCAAACGTAAGAATCAAAATTGCCGGAACCATCGCCTTAAATCCCTCTGGAATACAGGCCATGGACTCGCCGAATTTCAGCACCTTCCGTACCGCATAGAACACAATCGTAATCACGAAAGCAAAGAAACTGCCAAGCATCAGTCCCACAGACGCATCACTTCCTGAAAATGCTTCTACAAAGCCTGTGCCGCTAAAGAATCCGCCGGTATAGATCATACCGATGACACAGCAGATGATCAGTACAACTACCGGGAATATCAGGTCAATGACTCCTCCCTTGCTGTCGTCTACTTCTTCCTCCGCATTTGCATAAGGACGATCCGGAGTAGTGTAAAGATCACCCGCCCTTGCATTGGTCTCATGCAGTTTCATTGAACCGTAATCCATTTTCAACAACACAATCGTTACCATCATAACAATTGTAAGAAGCGCGTAATAATTAAACGGGATTGCACGGATAAAGATGGAAAACCCGTCCTCTCCCTCTACAAACCCGGTAACTGCCGCCGCCCAGGAAGAAATCGGAGCAATAATACACACCGGCGCCGCCGTCGCATCAATCAGGTAGGCAAGCTTAGCCCTCGACACATTATGCTTGTCCGTAACCGGACGCATAACGCTGCCTACTGTCAAACAGTTAAAATAATCGTCGATAAAAATCAGCACGCCCAGGAGAATTGTCGCAAGCTGCGCACCCACCCGGCTCTTGATATGTACACTTGCCCAGCGCCCGAAAGCCGCGGAGCCGCCTGCCTTGTTCATCATACACACCATGATGCCAAGTATAACAAGAAATACTAAAATCCCCATATTATAAGCATCTGTAAGAGAACCTATAATACCATCCTGAAATACATGAAGTATCGTCTTTTCAAAAGTAAACCCGGAATAAAATACTCCTCCAATCAAAATCCCCACAAACAAAGAACTGTACACTTCCTTTGTAATCAAGGCAAGTACGATAGCCACAACCGGAGGGACCAGCGCCCAGAAGGACGCATACATCTTCGGCACATACTCTGCGGCCTCATCCGCCGCAAATACGGTCATGCCGCTCATCATAAGGATTCCAGCAAGTATTACTGTACCCCACAACACTTTTTTCTTTTCTCTCATTGTCTTATGTTCCTTTCTAAAGGTAAAAAATGTGAAAATGCCATGAACAACGCTTTCCGGGCGCGCTCATGGCATAACATACAACAATCCATTTCAAAAGAATCATAGATACACCGAACCGATAGCGCTCCACTGCTGTGACAGTCCGCAGCATATTCTGCCTGCGTCCCAGAAATTATCCTTGGGGAGATAATCCCTTCGGCGGCTTCCCCTTTCCCTTAAAGACAGTCCCCCGACTATCATCCTTACGGTACTGATGAAATCCGCGCCTCTATCAAGCTTCTGTTATTCACATAGTACATTTTTATCACGTTTGGAGACTGTTGTCAATGGATTTCTCATGGATTATTTATCCCACCAAATGTTTCCTCTCTTGAATTTCTTTTACAATTTTATTATAAGACCTCTTATTCAGCCGGTAGAAGAACAAAACAACAGCCGTTATAATCCAAAGCACTCCCGGAACTGTCGTGAAAGAATGCTTGATCACTGCAAAAACTGCCGGATTTTGCTGCTGGTTTGCCGAATAGCCGCATGCTCCAAGCACTCCTGCAAGCATTGAAGTCCCGATTGCCATTCCAATCTTATTTCCCAGAGATATAAACGCATACTGAAAACCATCATTCCGAAGCCCGGTCTTCCACTCGCCATACTCCACACAGTCCGGCACGATCGCATAGATTGCCGTGTTAAAACCAGAAAAGAAGAACTGTGCGAGGCAGGAAAATACATAAAACAGAACAGGTGTCTCTCTTACCGTAAAGAGAGCCATACATATCATGCTGATTCCGGTAAGCAATGAAAATATGGATGCCGCACGTCCTTTATTATCGGTCAGTCCTCTTTCTGCCTCCTACTCATATTTTCTTCCTCTGTTTTCCTGACTTTCATATTTATGCCAATTCTTTTCGTCTTCTCTTATTCTGCTCAGCGTTAGAAACTATCATTGCCCTCCATCTGTGATACGGATAACCGCCTTCACAATATCAGCTTTGTTGCTGACACTGTAATCCATCGCCTTCTGAACTTCATCAAGCGGAAATACATCTGTCACAATTCCTTTCAAATTCACCTTTCCTGCCGCCACCGCTTCAATGGCCATCGGGTAAATGTGACGGTAGCGGAAAACCGTCTTAAAAGTCAGCTCTTTGTCAAGAACCAGACTCATGGGAAGTGTCATCTCACCGCTTTTACTGTAACCTACGAGCACGATGTTAGAACCTTTTTTTGTCATGTGAATAGTCTGTACTGTTGTAAACTGTGTTCCGGCTGTCTCAACTGCAAGGTCACATCCCCTTCCCTCCGTAAGTTTTAACACTTCTTCCACTGCATCTTTTTCTTTTCCGTTGATCACTCCGTCAGCACCTAATTCCAATGCCTTTTCAAGACGCTTCTTCATAATGTCTACTACATATACCTTCGATACTCCCATCGCTTTTAATGCCATCATAGTTACCAGTCCGATGCAGCCTGCACCCATGACAACCGCAGTCTGTCCGGCTCTCGCGCCTCCCTGCATAGCTGCATGGAAACCTACCGCCAGAGGTTCGATGAGCGCCCCCTCCATCGTGCTTACATTGTCGGGCAGCTTAAAACACAAGTCTGCTTCATGAGCTGTATATTCCTGAAACACTCCATCTACTGGCGGTGTTGCAAAGAATACTACATCAGGACAAAGATTATAGCGTCCGGTTTTACAGAATTCACAATGACCACACGTCTTCCCCGGCTCCAATGCTACGCGGTCTCCGACCTTCAGATGCTTCACATCCTTACCAACCTCAATAACCGTGCCCCCCGGCTCATGTCCAAGAACAAACGGCGGTTCAACTACATAGTTCCCTATGGCGCCTGTTTCGTAATAGTGCAGGTCACTCCCGCAGATTCCTACATATTCAAGCTTCACCAACACCTCATTATTCTTTACTTTTGGAATCTCTCTCTCCTCAAAGCCCATCTTGCCAACTCCAAGCATTACCGCTGTTTTCATCTTTTTTCCCATGATTTATTCCTCCATTTATATATACTTTTTAAAACTATTTAATTATGTATTTATGTTAGTATTTATATTTGAGTTTGTCAATAGTATTCGAACATTTCAATTTTATTTCAGCACTATACACAAATTTAATATTTCCTTTTTAGTAAAAAGCACCATAAAATTATAATGCAAAAGAGGAATCCTATCACTAGAATTCCTCAATCAATGTCTTATTCTCTTATTACTTTCCTTACTTCTCTTTCCTATATCTGCTCTATGAACAGTTCCACAACCCGGAGCGCCGCCCCCAATGCCGCCGCTCCTGTTCTGTAATTACAACTTTTTACAAACGAACTTCCCTCTTCAAATATATTTCTCCTCGACACCTTCTCCCATATTTCCTGAATATACTCATCCGCATATCTACCCACATATCCGCCCAGCACGATATCACAGTCTAAGATCATGTGAATATTATTAAGCGCTATTGAAAGAAATTCCGTATATCTGTCCCAAATTTCCCGAATCTCCTTTTCCCCCTGCCTAAGCCGTATGAAAAATTGCTCAAGCTTTCCATCCGTAACATCCGACAAACGCGTAGCAGAACAATATGCATCCAGACACCCAGACTTTCCACAGTAACAAGTCTCCCCGTCCGGTATAATCGTCATATGTCCCACTTCCCCACAGCGAAAGCCCTTCCCCTGTATCAGTTCATTATTGCTAAAAATCGCTCCTCCCACCGAATTGCTCAGGGAAAGATAAAAAAATCTTTCCAAACTTTCCGAACGGATTCCTTCTGCATATGCCCCCGCATTGGCGTCATTCAGAAAATAGCACGGATACATAAAGAAACGGCTCACAGACGTAAACGACACAGATTCCACGCCAAGTACATGAGAGTGAACGATTACTTCATTGTCCAAATCTACAATCCCCGGAAATGATATGCCAATTCCCAGAAGTTTCTCTCTGTCAGCAGAAGCCTCCTCCAGAAAGCATTCTAATCTTTCACTAACCATCTGATAATACCCGTCCTGTTGCTGAAATGGAAGATGGATACGGTCATATTTCAAGATCTCTCCTGTTAGATTCGTAAGCATAAGTCCGACATGATTCTTTGTAATATCAAGTCCCACCGCCAGTTTCGCATTTGCCGCCACCGATAATGCTTTCGCCCGTCTTCCTCCCGTAGACTCAAGCTCTCCGGTCTCCTTAACCAACCCTCGCTCAATCAGTTCCTTCGTGTTCTGTGTCACTGTAGGAAGACTCATCTTTACGGCATAAGAAATATCCGGATTCGACACTATGCCATGCCTGCATATATAACGGAATATATAATTTCTGTTATTCTTTTTAACCTCAATGTTTGTTGACTGCTTTTTCATCTTATATCCCCGCGCTTTATTAAAGTATTTTCTTAAGTATAGCATCTCAAACTACAAATTACAAGGATGGTTAAAAGAAAGGCGGTTGCTTTCACAACCGCCCTCAAAATCTAATCTGACATTCAGTTAATATTCAGAACTGATTCTTATTCTTCTCCGTACAGAGTTACCAGCTTCTTCAGATAAGCATATCTCTCCATAGCCTCCGACTCATTCTTAGCGAAAAGCTTCTCAGCCTTCTCCGGATTCGCTCTCTTCAGCGCATTGTAGCGAACTTCGCCGTCAAGGAAGGCCTGATAATCTTCCTTCTTAGGCTCTTTGCTGTCAAGAGTAAACTTCGCGCCCTCTGCTGCCGGATTGAACCGGAAGTTATTCCAGTATCCACACTCTACAGCTAACTGCTCCTCAGTCTGAGCTTTGCTCATACCCTTCTTAATACCGTGGTTGATACATGGAGCGTAAGCGATGATGAGTGACGGTCCCGGATAGCTTTCAGCCTCGGCAATAGCTTTAACAGTCTGATTAAAGTCAGCGCCCATAGCAATCTGTGCAACGTATACATAGCCATAGCTCATTGCGATACCAGCAAGGTCTTTCTTCTTCGTCTCTTTTCCGCCTGCTGCAAACTGTGCTGTAGCACCTGTCTTTGTAGCTTTAGAGGACTGTCCGCCTGTGTTAGAATATACCTCTGTATCGAATACCATAACGTTGATATCCTCGCCGCTTGCAAGTACATGGTCAACGCCGCCGAATCCGATATCGTAAGCCCATCCGTCACCGCCGAAGATCCACTGGGATTTCTTAGCGAGGAAATCTTTATTCTTAACGATATCTTTGCATGTATCACAGTCACATCCATCTAATGCAGCAACTAATTTGTCTGTAGCATCGCCGTTGCTTGCACCGCAGTTGAATGTATCAAGATATTCGTTACATGCTGCCTTGATCTCATCAGAAACATCTGCTGCCGCAACAGTCTCAACTTCTGCTTTCAATCTCTTTCTGATCGCCTTCTGCGCAAGTAACATACCGTAGCCAAACTCGGCATTATCCTCGAATAAGGAGTTGGACCATGCAGGACCCTGACCCTTTTCGTTTACTGTGTATGGCGTTGACGGTGAGGAGTTACCCCAGATAGAAGAACATCCCGTTGCATTTGCAATATACATTCTGTCGCCGAATAACTGTGTAATTAACTTCGCATATGGCGTCTCACCGCAGCCTGCACATGCACCCGAGAACTCAAGGAGCGGTTGTTTGAACTGGCTTCCTTTAACAGTCTCTGGTTTGAACTTGGCAACAACCTCTGGCTTAACCTCGATTGCTCTTCCGAAGTCAAATACTTCCTGAGAAGCAACATTTGCTTCCATATTCTCCATAACGAGAGCCTTCTCACCCTTCTTGCCCGGGCATACGTTCGCACAGGAACCGCAGCCTGTACAGTCAAGAGCTGATACAGTCATTGTAAACTTCATTCCCGGCATACCGATCATATCGATGGCTTTTGTTCCCTCAGGAGCTTTTGCAAGCTCGTCCTCTGTAAGAGCTACCGGACGGATAACTGCGTGCGGACATACATAAGCACAACGGTTACACTGAATACAATTCTCCTCTTTCCATACCGGGATATCAACTGCGATACCACGTTTCTCATATGCAGATGCGCCGGATGGCGTAGAACCGTCTACATAGTCGTTAAATGCAGATACCGGAAGTGTGTTTCCTTCCTGCGCATTAACCTTCGTCTGAATATTCTTAACGAAATTAACAACGTCTTCTCTTCCGCCCTTAACCTCTGGTGAGAATAATCCTTCATCCAGATAGGATTTCCATGAATCCGGAACAGCTACTTCTACAACCTGCTTAGCGCCTGCATCGATCGCATCATAGTTCATCTGAACGATCTTGTCGCCTTTTCTTCCGTAAGTAGCCTTTGCAGCAGCCTTCATAAGATCGATCGCCTCTGCCTCAGGAATGATAGCTGCCAGCTTGAAGAATGCTGACTGAAGCACTGTATTGATACGTCCGCCAAGACCGATTTCCTTACCGATCTTGATACCGTCGATTGTGTAGAACTTAATATTGTGGTCAGCAATAAATGCCTTAACCTGTCCCGGAAGATGCTTCTCAAGACCTTCCATATCCCATGGACAGTTCAGGAGGAATGTACCGCCGTCTATCAGCTCCTGTACCATGTTGTATTTGTCAACATAAGAAGGATTGTGGCATGCTACAAAATTAGCCTGACGGATCAGGTAAGTAGACTTGATTGGCTTCTTGCCAAAACGAAGGTGAGACATCGTAACACCGCCGGATTTCTTTGAATCATAATCAAAGTAAGCCTGTGCGTACATGTCTGTATTATCGCCGATAATCTTAATGGAGTTCTTGTTAGCGCCTACAGTTCCGTCTGCGCCAAGTCCCCAGAACTTACAGTTGATGGTTCCTTCTGGAGTTGTAACAAGCGCTGGACCTGTTGCAAGAGAAAGATTCGTCACATCATCCTCGATACCGATAGTAAATCTTGCTTTTTCTGTGTTATTAAATACTGCAACGATCTGTGCAGGCGTCGTGTCTTTGGAACCTAAGCCGTAGCGTCCGCTGTTAATCGGAACCGCGTCGAACTTGCTTCCCTTCAGCGCAGAAACAACGTCAAGGTATAACGGCTCTCCCTGTGCTCCCGGCTCTTTTGTTCTGTCGAGAACATTGATATACTTAACTGTATCCGGAATCGCATCAATCAATGCCTGTGCGCAGAATGGTCTGTAAAGACGAACCTTAACAACACCAACCTTCTCGCCTGCTGCCATAAGGTAATCGATCGTCTCCTCAATCGTATCACAAACAGAACCCATAGCAACGATAACCTTCTCAGCATCTGGTGCTCCGTAATAGTTAAATAACTTATAATCTGTGCCGATCTTAGCATTAACCTTGTCCATGTAATCCTGTACAATAGCCGGCATAGCATCATAGTATGGGTTACATGCTTCTCTTGCCTGAAAGAAGATATCCGGATTCTGAGCGGATCCTCTCTGACATGGATGATTCGGATTCAGAGCATGCTTTCTGAATGCATCGATCGCATCCATATCTACAAGATCTTTAAGATCTTCGTAATCCCATGTCTCAATCTTCTGGATCTCATGAGATGTACGGAATCCATCAAAGAAGTTAATGAAAGGAAGCTTTCCTTTCAATGCTGCGCAGTGTGCAACCGGCGTCAGGTCCATAACTTCCTGTACGCTTGATTCACAGAGCATAGCGGCACCTGTCTGACGACAGGCATAAACATCAGAGTGATCGCCAAAGATTGATAATGCATGGCTTGCAAGGGCACGTGCTGATACGTGGAATACACCCGGAAGCTGTTCACCTGCTACTTTATATAAGTTAGGAATCATAAGCAATAATCCCTGAGATGCTGTAAACGTCGTTGTAAGAGCACCTGCTGCCAGAGAGCCGTGTACTGCTCCTGCCGCTCCTGCCTCAGACTGCATCTCTGTTACCTGAACTGTCTGTCCAAAAATATTCTTCCTGCCCTCAGTAGCCCACTCATCTACATGCTCCGGCATAACAGATGACGGTGTGATAGGGTAAATGGCTGCAACTTCGGTGTAAGCATATGAAGCGTGAGCCGCTGCCTGATTACCATCCATGGTCTTCATTTTTCTTGCCATTTCTCGTTGTTCCTCCTTAAAATTAATACAATTTACAATAAATTGACGTGTATAATTATTATAGTCCGAACCACTTAAAAAGTCTAGTGATTATTAAGGGTAATTTTGTTCCTTTTTCTGTACAAGTTGACGTTCTTTCTGCCGCGCAGACCAAACCGGATTTCTATTGGCCAACCGCGGAAATCTCCAACAATACAGGCTCCATATTCATCTTTCTATACTCCTGAATCAGATTACCATTTTTACCCTAAAAAATACATGACCGCCGAACAGCAGGCGCCTACAAGCTTAGGCATAATTTCCAATCACTCAATGATAATAGCCGCAGCAACCCTGCCTGACCCAACAGTTTTACATATCGAATCACGGTATCTTGGGTGTATTCTACATCTGATTTAATTGCGTCATAGACTTTAGCTGTCAGCATATACTCCTTACCGAATAATCCAATCAAACCATCCCTCACAAGATTATTACAGCTTTTTCGTGCCTCGGCTATAGGTAACCGTGTCAATCCCTGAACCTCCGACAATATGATTCTTTTATTATCTGTCAAATACCGTAATATCATTAGTTCTGGCAACGGCAGAATCTTTTGCAGCTTGTCTTGCTCGCAAGCAAGCAATAAACTTAACAAAATTCACATCGTCAACCGCACTGAAAATGGTCAATTACACTGCTTCACTGTATGCGTAATACTGCGGATATGGTTTCCCCGAAGAAATCATTGTCTGTTGAATAATGAAGATATATCACTTCTGCCTGCGGCAGCAATCGGTTAATCGCCGTCTCTTTACCCACAAAAAACAATCCTGCAATCGTAAGTCTGTCAACACCTTCATCCTCTTTTATCAATCCCAAATCTCTCAAAAAAGACATATCTTCCAATTCAGGTAAGGAAGATTTCGGATCACGCACTTTCAATTTTTCCTTTAAATTATATATCTCCAGCACATTTATGTCTTCTATTGTACTATCCACCAAAATCTGTCCCGAAAAGTCAGGACTTTGAATAGAAGCATACTTAGTTGTTAAGCAACTCCCGAATTAGCCAGCTATTATATTGCTCTGTTTCCATCGGAAACAGCGTCAACTGATTAGGCATATAACGGTAAGTCAGATTTCGTACTTTCGCAAACACTTTATCCACTACATTGATAAATGGAATCTTAAAAATTTTATAATCTTTATCCATTCCGTCCGCGACATACAACCTCCACATAATGCTCGCGCAGTCTGAAACATATAATCAAAATCAGAATTTCCCAACAGAAGCATTCCAGCTTGTGTAATTATGCCATCTATCATAAGCTTAAACTTTGTAAGAAACTGCTCATCACTCATAGCATCCACTTCTGCCGAAATATGCCCCTGATTCATTTTTCTTTATATTTTTCTCTTGCCAAATCTATTGCAGTCTTATCCAAGTGCTCTATTGTTGCCTTTTCTAATACCTGTTTTGACCAGTCCTTACGTTCCTGTGAACGAAAGACAGATAATCTCAAAGATATGTATTCTGATACTCAGCCCGAACTTTTTCGGGAACCAGACTGCCGCCGGTCGCCCATGCGATATGGACGGCGGCGCCCATCTTCTCTGCCAGCCCGTTTTCTTTTATATAATCCTTTGTTTCTTTATACGAAAGTAATCTTGCCGGACCTTCAAATGCCGCGCATGCGCTTGGTTCCAGAAATATTCCTTCCGTGTCCAAAAGACCCCGCATGTATTCGTAAAGCCACTTATCCTGCAGTGTAAATTCTCCAGAAAGAAGCGGTTCCACTACTTTTCCGACAAATCCCGAAGGACGTCCCACTGCCAGACCGTCGGCATGTGTCAGCCCGGAAAGTCCGATATCCTGCACACAGATTTCGTTGTGAAGTCCTGTCGCCATGCCAAGGAGCATAGCAGGCGCCTGTACTGGCTCTACAAAAAAGCAGTGTACATGATCTCCCCAGATTTCTTTCAGGCCAAAGGTTATGCCGCCGGGCGCCCCGCCTACTCCGCAGGGAATATAGACAAACAACGGATGGTCGCCGTCCACAAGGATGCGCTGCTCTTCCAGCTGTTTTTTCAGGCGCTTTGCCGCTACTGCATATCCCATGAAAAGATTGACAGAATTTTCATCATCTACAAAGTAACTTTTCGGATCTTCATCAGACAGTCGCCGCCCTTCCTTTACTGCCGCGGTGTAATCCGACTCATACTCGACCACCGTGACACCGTGGCTTCTCAACATATCTTTCTTCCATTGTTTTGCGTCTGCAGACATATGTACTATCACTTTATAACCTACCGCCGCGCTGGCAATCCCGATACTAAGGCCAAGATTTCCCGTAGAACCCACCTGAATCGTATACTGCCCGAAAAACTCCCGGCATTCCTCATTCGCAAGCTTTCCATAATCATCCCCGACTTTAATAAGTCCCTTCTCAAACGCAAGTTCCTCCGTATGCTTAAGCACCTCATAGATACCGCCGCGTGCTTTGACCGAACCTGCTATGGCAAGATGGCCGTCCTGCTTAAGCATGAGCCTTCCCGGTATTTGAACCCCGTATGTTTCTTCCAGATGCTTTTGCATACCTGATATCGATGTCAAAACCGATTCAATCATACCTCCGTCTTTTTCCGTCTCTGGGAAACATTTCATGATAAACGGGGCAAACCTTTGCAAACGCGCTTCAGCCTCATCAATATCCGCCATACTGATTCCCTGCCTGTTCTCTGCAAATGGAATCTTTTTCGGATTCACCCATACAGTTTCCTCTCCTTTGGAGAGCTTCTGCACAATCGGCAGAGTCTTGTAATTTTCTCCCATAATCTCCCTCTTTCTTTTTAATCACTTTCTTATTATCTTTCATTCTATTTTATACTTTAATTCTATTTCCGGCAACTGCATCCGTACGGTTAAAAAGAGAAACTGCCCGTTTCAATTCCGGACAGTTTTCCCTCACATTCTCTTTTCAATTTATTTCTTCCCGCCGAAGATTGCCATCATAAATCTTGCATACGTATATGCAACGAATACTACTGCTATGACAGTCTCAACCAATACAATTGCCTGAAGCGCCGGAATCGCACTTCCCATATTGGCAAGACATGCCATTGTCTGTTTTGACGCGATCGCACTGATCACAAAGGGAAATGTAAATGCCGCCATACTAGGATAGAAGGGAAGCTTCAAAAACGAAACTGCCTTTACCAGTGCAAAGATATAAAGAACTGTCGCCACTGCAAACATACCCAGCAAAAATTCCTTTGATTTTGGGGTCACTGACTGCACGTATCCTGCAATGCAAAGACTTGCAGGCGCTGCATAGATGCAGACCAGCGCTTTCGCAGGCTCCGGGATTTCCTTAAAGTTCAGGTATCGGTAAGTAACTAAGACCAAAAGTACGATCAAGGAAACAAATCCGAACCAGAATGCCGCGATTCCGACCGCCAGCTTTTCATAAGCCGGAGCTGTGATCGCTGCCACCGCGATTCCCACATATACGATATAATAGCTTGCAAATATCTTTGGCATCTGCAGTTTTACAATGAATTTCACTGTAAAATATATAATCAGAGCAATATGCAGTGCGATCGCCAGTGTCCAGATATAAAAGGCTGCCTGTCCGATAAATGGTTTCACATAGGTACTAAGTATCATAAGCGCCATAGGAAAAGTTCCCGACACACTCGCCATGATCGGGTTTCCCATGTCTTCTTTTACTTTTTCTGGAAACAAAATTAATTTTAAAAGCACAAGTACCAGAAGAAACGCGGAGAATACACCGCATACATAACGGATTCCTTCCGAATAGCTCTGCAGAAGATTTCCGAGCGCCGCCGCCCCCAACATCACACCGCAGACTGGAATTGATACTTTCTGAATTGCATTTTTCATGTTGTCTACCTCTTTTTCTTCCTGACTGTCTAAGAGCCTGCCGTTCTATGCTGCTTCGTCTGTATTCGTAATACCCAGTTCACGGCACATGATCTCTCCTACTTTCCACGCACACAGTCCGGTAAACCAGATGCACTGCTCCTTGTGCTCACCTTTTCCCATATCAAACTCTCTGGTAAGGACTCTGCAACAGACAGCATTTTTCTTGTTGTTCTCCTTAAACCAATTATGCAATTCATTAGAATAAGACATGCATTTGTTCACGTCCGGATCCTTTGGTCCTAAAGGCTCTGTTCTTCCGAATACCATTCCAAGTGCAAGGATACCGCCATTTAATGCTCCGCACATACATCCCGAACGGCCTGCTCCGACCGACATTGCCGATGCCATACCGATAACCTCTTTCGGCACATCGATCTCAAAATTTGAACGAATCGCATCCATAACAGCCTCGCAGCAAAAAAATCCTCCTCTGTAGGAATCCTCCGCATCCTTCTGTACCTTTTTTAAGCTAACCTCTTTTGCCCCAATTTTTACATTCATCATGTTGACTTTCCTCCTTTGTCATTTCCTGTTTCTACCATTATAAACTTCTCTTTCTGTATAAATAAAATAAACAAATTCTATAATTATAATTATTTATTTTTAATATCTATATTTAAAAAATTCCGCACAAAAAAAGCAGATTTTCTGCCTTCAATTTTTATTGATTATGCAGAAAATCCGTCTTTTAATAAACTTTTTGTTGTATTCCATCAACTTATTGCGAATACGGCTATCGTACGATCTCACCACTTTTAATCTTTTCAAGCCACATCTCCATATGCCGCCGGAACTTTTGCACAGCCTCATTGGCATGTTCCTCCTTTCGAGTGATATAACTTCTCGGAATCTTCAGCCCTTATTTCATGGGGCTTTCAGAACCTATTTTTCAAAAATCACCCACTTTTTTCTCAAAACCACTTGACAAACCAATCAAAAAATGCGGCGCTTCGCGCCCTTGATCAAAAAGTACATTTTTTTGATTGGAGGCGATTTTGATGTTACCTGATAACTCTGGCGGTCATGCCGCCTTTCAGGATACTTTCGTATCCCAGTTCCATAAATTTTACCCGGACCCCTTTGTGCTTCCCAAAAGCACTTGGGATTATATCGTGCAGTTCTGGTATCTTGATCTTTCCAAGACGGATTCTATCATGCAGGAATGTTACTCTGTTTTTGGTCCGGAACCAAGGCTCCCTTCCTGCATGCTGCGCTCCTATCTGCTTGCTTTGAAACTGAAAGTTACTTCCATCACTGTCTGGTGCCGCATGCTTAAGGAAACTCCGCTTTAT
>VIQU02000051.1 GCA_010206225.2 Lachnospiraceae bacterium MD308
GGGGAATGGCCGTTCCGTTTGTTATCTGTCAGCAAGCCACCCTTTTGATTTTTCTCGTAACCAAGGGTAGCATCCAGTTCTGCTTCCATAAGCTCCTGAAGGATGTCTTTGAAACTCTCTTTGAGAAGAGAATAAACATCTGATACGCTGTTAATGTTGTTTTGTGAAATAATTTGTCGAATTTGCTCCTTTGCAACTGCCATAAAAACACTCCTTTACTATAAGAATTGTCATATCTTAATTCTTACCAAAAAGGAGCCATTTTCTTCCAAAAACACAAATTAATTTACACTACCAATACTGAAAAAGAAATTTCATATGATCTTACTCATTTCAATCCTACAGGAACAACAGATTATATAAATAAATTACCAAATCAAAGTCAAAATATTTTATTTTTTAATGCCCAAAGATCTTTTGACTACCAAAATCTATCAAATATTTCAAGAGATCCTGATAAAGGATATCACCAAACTGCTTCTGATGCATATACAGGTATCTCCGCTACTGATATAAAAAGTTGGTTTATTCAAAGATATATGTGGTCTGCCCATAAAGACGCATTAAAACCAGAGCAACTCCATAACCTCAATGCGGGAAAAGACAGTTTTAATGTTTTGGATTCCACTATACATTTTTCTAAAGTGATACCAGATACAAATGACATTATGGTTTACACAAAGCAAGGTGAAATTTATTTTGAATACCTATCTTCTGGATATAAATCCTGTATATATATACTTTTAGGTATAATAAAAGAAATTGAATTTCGCTTTAAATCTCCTTGTATTAAAGTACAGGATTTCACTGGAATTATACTTATTGACGAAATAGATGTTCATCTTCATCCTCAATGGCAAGAAAACTTAATAAAAGCATTAAAACAATTACTTCCAAAAGCACAAATTATTGCTTCTACGCATAGTCCTAGCATGATACAGTGCGCTACCACAAATGAAATTATTCCTCTTCGTTTTGACGATAATAATAACATTGTAGTTCAAGAATTAGCCGTAAATAACTATGGATTTCAAGGATGGACAATAGAAGAAATATTAACAGACGTTATGGGAATGACTTCAGTCCACTCCAAACTATTCTCAGAAACATTAACAAAATTTGATAAATCCATCGACAATGATAATATAGATGCTGCAAAGCATTATTATAAGGAACTCAATTTGATGCTCCATCCATCTAACCCTTTACGAAAAATGCTTGAAATTGAAATGATAGGAGTTGATTCCAATGATTAAAATCCAACGAGTCTCTGCTCCCAGTGAACTTAATGATGAGACAGTCTCAACTTTAACTACCCTTTATAAAAGCACAGGTGAAAATGTTTGGAATAAACCATATATAAAAAAGGAACTCTTAAAAATGTCTCATAATAAATGTTGCTATTGCGAACTCAAGTTAGGCGAAGAGGGAAAGTATATGCAAGTAGAGCATTACCACTGCAAAAGTTTATATCCCGATGAAGTCGTTCTTTGGGAAAATTTACTTCCCTCCTGCAATCGTTGCAATACCAACAAAAGTTCACACGATACAAAAAAAGAACCAATTATAAATCCATGTTGTGATAATCCATCAGATTATTTATATATGGAAAACTACCGCTTAAAAAGCAAAGATAATAATCTCATTGGTTGTACTACTATTGATGTTCTGTATCTCAATGAATCGGATAGTTTGGTATTGCCTCGTTTCAATATAGGCAACAAAATACAAGAAAAACTACAGTTTCTTGAAGATTTACTCATAGACTACATCGATGGTAATAATAGCACACGTAGACGCAACAGAATAATCAATGGCCTAAAAGACCTTCTATCACTTGCCGATCCGACCAAAGAATACAGTGCAACAGCCGCTACAGTTATAATTACAGATGGTACATATCAGCTAATGCAAAAGCAATTAGAGCGCTTATCTCTATGGACAGATGACTTACAATATCTGCATGATATTGCAGTTAAAAATTCTCTATGTAAAAATGAAATTTAATAATTCAGGTATCAAAAAAGTATCACGCCCCACATCAAAAGCCGGAAAGTCCACTGTTTATGCGGCTTCCCGGCTCTCTGTTTACTATTCAAACTCTATCGTCCCCGGCGGTTTGCTCGTCAAATCATACAATACCCGATTTACTCCCTTCACCTCATTGATTATCCTGCTCATCACTTTCTGCAGCACCTCATAAGGAATATCCGACGCTTGCGCTGTCATAAAATCTATCGTGTTAACCGCCCTTAGTGCCACTGCATAATCGTAGGTTCTCTCATCACCCATAACACCAACGCTCTGCATATTGGTCAATGCTGCGAAATACTGCCCGATCCCTCTTGACAGTCCTGCATTTTCAATCTCTTCCCGGTAAATGGCATCGGCATCCTGTACGATCCTAACCTTCTTTGCAGTCACTTCTCCAACGATACGCACTCCAAGTCCCGGTCCCGGAAACGGCTGGCGGTATACAAGATACTCCGGAATCCCAAGCTCCAGTCCCGCCTTACGTACTTCATCTTTAAAGAGGTCTCTCAAAGGTTCAATAATCTCTTTAAAATCCACATAATCAGGAAGACCGCCTACATTGTGATGGGATTTGATCACAGCCGATTCTCCTCCCAGACCGCTCTCTACCACATCCGGATAGATGGTTCCCTGTACGAGAAAGTCTACGGCTCCGATTTTCTTCGCTTCTTCCTCAAATACACGGATAAATTCTTCTCCGATTATTTTACGCTTCTTCTCAGGCTCTGACACTCCTGCCAGCTTATCATAGAATCGCTGCTGAGCGTTAACACGTATAAAGTTCAGGTCGTAAGCCCCCTCCGTTCCAAATACAGCCTCTACTTCATCCCCTTCATTCTTGCGGAGAAGTCCGTGATCTACAAATACACAGGTAAGCTGATCTCCCACTGCTTTTGACAACAATACTGCTGCCACAGAAGAATCTACGCCGCCTGACAAAGCGCAAAGCACTCTGCCGTCTCCCACCTTTTCCCGGATCTGTTTTATAGACTCTTCCACAAAGGAATCCATTTTCCAGCCGCCTGCACATCCGCACACTTTTAATACGAAGTTGGACAGCATCTTTGTCCCCTCCGCTGTATGCAGAACTTCCGGATGATATTGAATCGCGTACAATTTGTCCTGAATATTCTCAGCCGCTGCAACCGGACAGTCCGCGGTATGGGCAGTAACTTCAAATCCCGGCGCTGTCTGGAATATCGCGTCTGTATGACTCATCCAGCATATAGTTTTCTCCGGTACATTTTCAAAAATCTTTGAGGACGTTTTATCTATCAGCACTTCTGTCTTCCCATATTCTCCTACTTCCGGACGCGCCACCTCTCCGCCAAGCACATGCATCATAAGCTGCGCACCGTAACACAGACCAAGAACCGGAATTCCCAGTTCAAACAACTCTTTCGAGCAGGTCGGCGAATCTGCCTCATAACAGCTATTCGGACCTCCAGTCAGTATGATTCCCTTCGGGTTCATTGCTTTGATCTTTTCAATATCGGTCTTGTATGAATAGATCTCGCAATATACGTTACATTCACGGACACGTCTCGCAACAAGCTGGTTATATTGTCCTCCGAAATCAAGAACAATCACTAATTCTCTCTTCACTTAAGTTCCTCCTGTATTTACTTCAATTTCTCAACAAAGTCTGCCAGAACTTCCGATATCTTAATCTGCTGCGGACAGACAGCCTCACAGCTTCGGCAGCTTACGCATGCACTTGGACGGTTCTCCTCCGGGATCGCCTGTATCGTCATCGGCGCAAGGAATCCGCCGCCAGTAAATATATGTTCATTGTATAGTTTTAACATCGCCGGGATGTCAATCCCATTTGGACAATGGCTGGTACAGTAATGGCAGGCCGTACATGGCACACCGTTTACCATATCTCCTGCAAGCTCAAGCAAGGCCTTCATCTCATCATCATTCAGCGGTTTTTCACTTTCAAATATAGCGATATTTTCCTTAAGCTGTTTAAGATCTGACATACCGGAAAGTATCATCTTAATCTCCGGGAATGTCTGCAAAAACCGGAATGCCCACGCCGTAATCCCTTCTTCCGGGCGCAGCGTTTTCAGCGTCTTTTCTTCTTTCTCAGGGAGAACGGAAAGCTTTCCGCCTCTTAACGGCTCCATAACCCATACCGGAATGTCATATTCCTTCAAAAGCTTCATCTTGCTCTTTGCATCCTGAAAATCCCAATCAATATAGTTGATCTGAAGCTGGCAGAACTCCATATGATCGCCGTATTCCTCCAAAAAGCGCTTCATCACATCATAACTTCCGTGCGCAGAGAATCCTAAGTGTCGGATACGTCCATTTTCTTTCTGCTTTGTCAGATACTCGTCTATTTTATATTGTTTATCCAGATATGCATCAATATTCATCTCACATACATTATGGAACAGATAAAAATCAAAATATTCGACCTGACATTTTTCTAACTGTTTTTCAAATATTTCTTCTACTTTAGACATATTGGCAAGATCATACCCCGGAAATTTTGTCGCAAGATAAAAGCTCTCCCGCGAGTATCTCCCCAATACCTTTCCCATCGCAAGTTCAGAATTTCCTCCGTGATATCCCCATGCCGTATCAAAATAATTGATACCATGATTCATCGCATATTCAACCATTTCCGCTGTCTTCGCTTCATCAATCTGTTCATCCTTGCCGTCGATAAGCGGAAGCCTCATTGTTCCCATTCCGAGCGCCGATAATCTTAAATTTTGAAAATCCTTATAAACCACAATCGTTTCTCCTTTCGATTCACTTTTTTCCATTATACAATTGCTTTTCCCATTATGCAAAAACTCCTTGGCGTTTATTATACGTCAAGGAGTTTCTTTTCTCAATAGGTACGAATATATTTTTAATATTTTACTGACTGTACTATGCTGTCACATACGGCGCGATATCTTCAAACAGAGCATCGCAGTCTTCGTCGTATACCTTCAGTTCAATCTTTTTTTCAAGTCCAAGATTAAGAATGCCAAACAAAGATTTTGCATCAACGGTAAAGCGACCACTTTTCATATCCATATCAAACGGATAATTTTCAACTTTTTTGATGAAGTCCAACATGTCGTCAATTTTGCGGAACATGACTGTCTTCTTTCTCATTGCTTATCACTCCTTTTCTTTTCTTGGACGAAATAATATCATAAAACAGCCAAGTCTGAAAAGAGGAAAAATGTAAAATATATGCAAAAATATTAGAAGTTATATTATACTTAACAAGAAGGTTCCATGATGAAAGGAGACAAACATGAAAGTAGTATTCTTAGACGTAAAAACAATTGGCGAAGACATTGATTTATCAGGCTTTGACACACTGGGGGAAGTGGTAAAATATCCCTTTTCAAATTCCTCAGAAGTACCGGAACGGGTTGCAGATGCCGACGTCATTATTGTTAACAAAATTCAGGTAAATGAGGCCGCCGTCGGTACAGCAAAAAAACTCAAGCTCGTATGTGTCACCGCCACCGGAACGAACAATCTGGACAAAGATTATCTTGACAGCCGAGGCATTGCCTGGAGAAATGTTGCCGGGTATTCTACCGAATCTGTCGCCCAGCATACCTTTGCCATGCTTTTTTACCTGCTTGAAAAGCTTCGTTATTATGACGACTATGTGAAGGAGAACCGTTACACAGGCGATACTCTCTTCACACATTTTGAAGAGAAGTTCTATGAACTCTCCGGTAAGACATGGGGTATCATCGGTCTTGGAAACATCGGGCGGCGAGTGGCATCTATCGCAAAAGCTTTCGGAGCAAAGATTCTCTATTCCTCTCCGTCAGGCAGCGCGCCGCAGGAAGGATACTGTCAGGTGGATCTTAACACCCTTTACGCCTCCTCCGACATTCTATCTGTTCATGCGCCGCTTAACCATTTTACAGAAAATCTGATCGATAAAGCTGCCTTTTCAAAAATGAAAGAAAGCTGTATCTTTCTCAATCTGGGGCGCGGACCAATTGTCGTCGAACAGGATCTTTATGATGCACTCGAAAACGGCCTGATCCGGGCGGCAGGTTTGGATGTTCTCTGCAAAGAACCGATGGCTTTCGACAACCCGCTGCGCCGCCTGAAAGACAGCCGCCGTCTGTTCATCACGCCCCATATCGGATGGGCAAGCGTGGAAGCCCGTACCCGCCTGATGAACATTATCCTCGGGCAGATCAGGGAATTTTTTGATCTCACAGAGATTTAAGAATACGAAGCGCGTTTCCGCTCCAGATTTTGTCAAGCTGTGTTTCGGAAACGCCTTTTTTCTTTAATTCAGCCCTTAATCTTTCCATATTTTCAACTTTAGGGATATCGAGCCTTTCTATCCCGTCAAATCCGTCAAAGTCTGTCCCTATCATCGGAAACTCTTCCCCTCCTAACCGAATCATATGAAGGATATGCGCTGCCATCTCCTCCACATAAGAGGCATCCTGCGTTCCAAGGAATGGCCCGTAAAAATTAAGCCCTGCACCGCCGCCAATCCCGGCGAGACTATATATCATCTCATCAGTCAGATTCCTTGGATGGCCGGCGAGCGCTCTGCAATTCGAGTGGGAAGCCACAACCGGCCCTTTTGCATAACGAAGAATATCAGAAAAAGTTCCTTCCGAAGCATGGGATACATCCACGATCATTCCAAGTTCACCCATCCTTTTTACCGCCTCTATCCCAAAGGGCTTCAGCCCCTTTTCCATGACAGATCGTTCGCGGCTGTTTGGAAAACCGATACAATTCTCGTAATTCCACATAGGAGTCACAAGCCGGATCCCTCTTTTATATAATGTCTCAAGCCGTCCCATATCACCGTTTAAGATGCCTCCTTCTTCTACGGTAAGGATTGCTGATATCTTCCCGTCTTCAGCATTTTTCATCACATCGTCATAAGAATATGCAAGAGCGATATCCTTCTGAAATTTCTCCGTCTGCCCTTCCATAAAATCAATCATCTCATGGGCATGGCGATATCCTTCCTCGTATCTGCCTGCCATATCTTCCACATAAAGAAAACAGGCGAAAAATTGTGCCAGTGTTCCTGCTTTTTTCATGCCCGGAATACTGATACTGCACTGATTCTCCACCATATCTCCTTCTTTGTCCAGATCCATCAGCTTCCAGATTGTATCGCAATGCATATCAATAAGTTTCATATCGCTGCTTTTCCTTTCATAATTAATAAATAAGATTTCTTACATTATAACATAAGAAAGGTATTTTTATGAGTCCTGTGATTGGAATTTTATTTTGCGGTTTCGAGGAAAATCGGCAGTTTGTCACTACTGCTTATATTGAAGCAATCTCTTACGCCGGAGCGATTCCGCTCATTATCCCTTACTCAGGAAAAAATACATGTTCAACAAAATATTTCCACCTATGCGACGGATTTCTTTTCTGCGGCGGCGGAGACATTACCCCTCTCCTCTTCGGAGAGAACCTGATGACAGAAAAAGGAACAACCGATTGGAAGACTGATATTTTCCATATCCGCTTCATGCAGCAGGCGCTCTCCTTTAAGCTGCCCATCCTTGGTATCTGCCGAGGAATGCAGATTTTAAATCTCGCTCTGGGCGGCACCATCTATCAGGATCTGAGCCTGCGCCCCGAAAAATCCCTGAACCATATGCAGCTGTCCCTCGACCGTTCAGATGTCTGCCATCGTCTTTCTATATCAAACAGCAGCCTGCTACGTAAGATATGCGGCGAGACAATGGACGTCAACAGTTTCCATCACCAATGTATCAATACGTTGGGCGATACGCTGAAAACAGCCGCCATCGCGCCCGATGGAGTGATTGAAGCTGTCGAATCTTCCGTATTCCCCTTTGCCGTCGGGGTACAGTGGCATCCAGAATGTATGTACCATGTCAGCGAACCTATGAAAAATCTTTTTTTGCTTTTTGTAAGAGCTTCAAAAAAAGAAAGACATATTTTTTAAATAAATGGTACATACTAAACTCGAAAGTAAATGAAGGAGGAAATACCCATGTCAGAAATTTCAATTCTCGATCTACAAAACTTACGCCATCTAATCGGCGGATTTGACACATGCCACTGTAAAATGCAGGATTATGCAGCGCAGGCAAAAGATCCTGAGATCAAACAGCTTTTTCAGGACGCTGCCAATTCAGCTATGAAAAACAAACAGGATTTGATGAAGTTCTTATAGGAGGGGAAATTATGTTAGATGATAAGACAATGGTTTCAGATGCCTTAACAGGCGTAAACGGTGAACTCACCCGCTACGGCGAGATGATCCCGCAGACAGAAAACAAACAGCTAAAACAGTGTTTAAAGCAGATTCGCAATGAGTGTGAGATGTCACAGGAAAAGCTGTATCAGGTAGCCCGCGAGAAGAGCTATTATGTACCGGCGGCAAAAGCTTCCCAGCAGGAGATCGATCATGTAAAATCCATTCTTTCCGGGCTGGCAATGAAATAACTTATATTTTTTGATAATACCGGAGACAGATTCATTCTGTCCCCGGTATTGTCCTATTACTCTATACTTTTCAACGACTCTACCATATCTATCTTTTTCAGCTTAGAATACATCACGCCATTAATGACCATAGAAAACGCAACCGTTAATATAAGGCTGTACAAAAAACTTGGCGGATTGATATTTCTTCCGAACATAGCGGATTCCACTTCCACCGTCTCTATGATAAACAGATGCAGAACTTTCCCAAGCCCTGATCCAACCACAGCTCCGATAAAGGTCAGTATGATATTCTCCCGGTACACATACCCGGCGACCTCCGGATCATAGAATCCTAATACTTTAAGAGTCGCCAGCTCTCGTTTCCTCTCCGCAATATTGACTGTATTGAGATTATAAAGAACGACAAATGCCAGCATTCCGGCAGATATGATCAGTACGACGATCACAAGGTTCAAGCTTCCAAGCATGTCGTCAAGCTGCTTTTCTATATCATGGGTATAACCGACGCTTACTACTCCATCCTTCTTAAGCAGTCTCTGGCCAATCTGCTCCATCTGCTCAGATTCCTCCGCATCCTCTGCTACAAACAGGATGCCATTGTATTCCGGCGGCTCTCCATATACTTTCTCGTAATATGCCGGCGTCAGATAAATGTAATGTCCCATATAGTTTTCACAGATATGCTCGATCCTTATCGCCTTATTTCCGTTCTCTTCATCTTTGATATAAGCCGTATCTCCCTCTTTTACCCCAAGAAGTTTCGCCGTCTTCTCACTGATAATTGCACCTCTGTCAGTGAGGGTGTACTTTTCCTTTGTCTTCCGATTATGAAAATCCACATATCCAGAGACTTCTCCTTTCGGATTCAGTACATACTCATACACACTCCGCTCCTTCTTGCCGTTCATCAATGTAATATTCCGTGTTTCGGCGTCTATATAACGCTCTATTCCTTTCTCGCCGTCAAGCGCTTCTTTTAACTTCTCCCTCTGCTCATCGGCAATATCCTCCTCCAGATATACGCTTCCGTGATAAAATTGAATCTCAGTATACTGAATGTCAGCAATCTCATAACAAGAATCCTTAAGTCCGAAGCCCACAAGCATCAGCGCCATACAGCCTCCGATTCCAAAGATTGTCATAAAGAAACGTTTCTTATACCTCATAAGATTACGGATGGTAGATTTCCATGTAAAGCTTAAGAGTCTCCACAAAGGCCCGATCCTTTCCATAAATACACGACGGCCGCTTTTCGGTGCAGGCGGACGCATCAATACCGCCGGCTGAGCCTTGAGCTCACGGCTGCAAGCCATAAAAGTTGCCGCCATCGTACAGAACACCGCCGCCCCTGCTGCCATCGCAGCATAGGTCCAGTTATAGGGAACTATAATCTCCGGCAGATGACGGTACAGGATACCGTAGGCATATACGATGATGTACGGCAAAATCTTTTCTCCGATAAGCACTCCTGTCACACTTCCTCCGATTGTTGCAAGAAAAGCATATCCAAGATATTTGGACGCAATCGCAAATCTCCCGTATCCGAGCGCCTTCATAGTTCCGATCGAAATTCTCTGTTCTTCTACCATACGTGTCATACTGGTAAGGCTGATCAACGCCGCCACTAAAAAAAACAATACGGGGAACACTTTCCCTATCGCCCCCAGACGCTCTGCATTCTCGCCAAACCCGCTGTATTCCACCAGTGTGCTTCTGTCATACACATACCATTTTGGATCTTCGATATCTGCAATATCCGCCTCGGCATCCGCAATCTTTTTCTCGCCGTCCTTTATCTCCTTTTCCGCATCCTTTTTCCCTTCTTCATATTCTTCTTTTGCATCTGCAAGCTTGACTTCATTGTCGGAAATCTCTTTTTCACCGTCAGCTAGTTTTGCTTCCTGATTTTTAATCTCCTCCCACCCATCGTCAATCTTCTTCTGTCCTGTCTTTATCTGCCCGGCGGCCTTGGAAAGCTCTTTCTCACCTTTTTTTAACTTTTTCTTTGAGGCTTCTAACGCTTTCTTTGCAGAATCAAGTTCTCCCTGCGCCTGATTAAGCTCCGCTTCCGACAAATTATATGCTTGCTTCTGCGCATCTATTTTTTGCTTCATGCCTCCTGCCTGTTCCTGAAGCTTTCCGATCTGCGTCAAAAGTTCCCCGACGGCTGCTTCCCCGGCACTATTCTCTGTATTATCTTCTGCGCCCTCATCTATACTTCCCTTTATACTTTCCTCCAATTTTTTCAGCTCTTTTGTAAGTTTCTCAATCTGCCCTTTTATCAAAACATATGTTTTTTCATCTTCATCAATCTGCGCTTTTAACGCCTTAGTCTGCTTACGTCCCTCTTTAATTTTTTTCTGTGCTGCGGGGCTGCTCTTCTCATATTCCTTTCGTCCCTTTTCATATTCTTTCTTCCCTTTTGCCAAATCTTTTTTCCCGGCTTCATACTGCTTTTTTGCCTTATCAAGCTGCTTCTGCTTAGAACGCAGCGTTTTTTTTACATCCGCAAGCTTATTTTTTCCGTCCTTAATTTCTTTTCTTGCATCTTTAAGCTGCTTTTCGGCGTCGTCAATCTTATTCTTAGCGTCCGAAAGCTCCTTTTCGGCATTAGCCTTCCCTTCTGCAAGCTCTGCCTTAGCGTCTTCAAGCTTCTCATTTGCTTCTTCCACTATTTCCTCTTTGCGTATGATTCCCCGATCATCTGCAAGAGGCTCTGCCCTTTCAAGAACCTTTTCTATCTTATCTTCATATTCATCCGTAAATGACAATCGTTCCTTTGCCCCTTTTACCTGAACATATACCTCTGAAAACACATCCATGTCAAAGGTTTCTTCCGGCACTATAAGAAATGCGTCGATACTTCCCGTCCCTATCGTCGTGCTGCCGCGCCCGTAAGAAAGATAGCAGGGACTGTTCCCAAGGCCGACTACTTCAAGCGTATCTGTCTTTAAGGTATCTGTTACCGCATCCTCTGTCCCGGATTCAAGCAGGATCACATCGCCGATCTTATATCCCGCCTCATCATCTGCAAGACATTCCCCAACCCTCTCAGGAATCTTTCCTTTTGTCAGCGTAAAACGGTTCATCTCTTTCTGGATTCCCATAATATGAATCACCTGCTGCTCTTCTCCAAGATTGTATAAAAAATCCGCGCTATATGCGCCCTCAGCTTTTTCCACCCCGGAAAGGTCTGCAAATGCTTTTACATCTTCCTCTGTAACTCCATATGTACTGAACGCTTTTATGTCCATAAGATCGCTGGCATCAAAATAAGCGTCCCCGGTAATCCTCATATCCGGTTCTGAGGCCCTGATTCCTGAAAAAAATGCCACTCCCAGCGCAACAATAAAAAGAATCGAGAAAAACCTGCCCGGGCTTTTCTTTATCTCCATATAAAAATCTCTGCGTGTTGCTTTTTTTTCCATATTTTTTACCGCCTTACCACTCAATCGTGTCAACAGATACCGGAGACTCATTCACAATTATATCTGAGACTTTGCCATTTTTAATCTTTATTACCCGGTCTGCCATCGGAGCAATCGCCAGATTATGAGTGATTAGAATCACTGTCATTCCCTTACTCCTGCATGTATCCTGCAAAAGCTTTAGAATAGATTTTCCCGTATTGTAATCAAGCGCTCCCGTCGGTTCATCACACAACAACAGCTTAGGGTTTTTCGCGAGCGCTCTTGCGATAGACACTCTCTGCTGCTCTCCGCCGGACAACTGCGCAGGAAAGCTATTAAGCCGCTCCCCAAGTCCTACCTCCTTTAGTACCTCTTCTGCATCCATAGGATTTTTACATATCTGAAGCGCCAGTTCCACATTTTCCAGAGCAGTAAGATTCGGTATCAGATTATAGAACTGGAACACAAACCCGATATCATCCCTTCTGTAAGCTGTTAACTGTCTCTGGGAATAGGATGCAATATCATGTCCATCTACCAGCACTTCTCCCTCTGTAGCCGTATCCATGCCGCCGAGAATATTAAGCACCGTAGTTTTTCCTGCACCGCTCGGCCCTACCACAACGGCAAACTCACCCTTTTGTATCTCAAAATCAATGCCGGCCGCCGCCATGATCTCAACCTCGCCCATACGATAGATCTTCTTTACTTCTTTTAATGCCACAAACGAACTCATCCTCTTTGTCCCTTCTACATTATTTTTCACTGCATCACCGCTGTGTACATGATACCATCCATTACTCTGCACTTCATGCTCCCGAAATTCTCAAAGCCATGCTTTTTGACTCTTACATTACTTTGTTATATAATATCATACGGAACACCATTTATCCAGAAATAAACATTTATAAAGAAAAGGGGAACGAATATATGAGTCCAGTAAAAATCATCCCCGCCAGAACTGACGGGGACATTCAGACAATCGCTTCGATAGCAGACGAGATATGGCACCAGCACTTCACACCCATCATCGGGGAAGCGCAGGTAACTTACATGGTAGAGAAATTCCAGTCCTATCCGGCATTAAAAGCACAGATCACAGACAACGGATATGAATATTTTACATTTTTTAATGACGGCGTGCCCTGCGGTTACATTGGAGTCCATGCCGAAGAGAACGCACTTTTCTTAAGCAAGCTGTATATCAAAAAAAATTACCGCGGTCAACATCTTGCGACCAGAGGACTTCAGTTCCTGATCCATCTCTGCAAAGAAAGAAATCTTAAAAAAATCTGGCTGACCTGTAATAAGCACAACGATCGTACTCTGCAGATATATGACCATCTTGGATTCGACATTACGGACGAGCAGATTGCTGACATTGGTAATGGGTTCGTAATGGACGATTATATACTTACATACGAAGTCCTATAGAAGAGAACTTATTCCTTTCCGTTAAAGCAATAGGTGCATACCTTACAGGGTTCTATCCCGATGGAAGCAATCAGATCATCCAGCCTGTGATACCGAAGCGTTGTGAAGTTCTGCTGCTTTCTGATGTCCTCGATCATCTGCGCATATTTTAAGCTGCATGGATCGGCATACTCATTCAGCACTTCCTGCGGGCAGTCATCTCCTTCCCTCTCCTTAATCGTCCTTCTCGTAATCAATTCCATCTCTGATTTGGACCGGGAGAAATTCAGATATTTACATCCATACAACAACGGCGGACATGCCGGACGCACATGTACTTCCTTCGCACCGCTGTTATATAAAAACTCTGTCGTCTCTCGAAGCTGCGTTCCCCGCACGATAGAATCATCAATCAGAAGAAGCTTCTTATTCTCGATCAATGCCTGCACTGGAATCAGCTTCATGCGGGCAATCAGATTCCTCTGTCTCTGATTTGTAGGCATAAAAGACCTGGGCCATGTCGGCGTATATTTGATAAACGGTCTTGCATATGGAATTCCAGACTGGTTGGCATAACCGATTGCATGAGCGACGCCGGAATCCGGCACACCTGCCACAACATCCGGATGTACCGAATCACCGTCGCGCTTTGCCAGCATACTTCCGCATTTATAGCGCATTTCCTCAACATTCACCCCTTCATAAGAAGAAGTCGGATATCCGTAATATACCCAAAGGAAAGAGCATATCCGCATCTTTTCTCTGGCAGGACTGATTGTCTGAACCTCTTCGGGCGTAATAAATGCAATCTCTGATGGGCCAAGCTCCTTGTAATCGGTATACCCCAGATTGATATACGCATGACTTTCAAAGGAAACGCAAAATGCGTTCTCCTTTTTTCCAATGATAAGAGGTGTTCTTCCGTATCGGTCTCTCGCTGCATAAATCCCATCCTTCGTCATCAACAGCAACGTCATAGAACCGTCCACAATCTCCTGAACATATCTGATACCCTCAGCAATTGTATCTTTCTCACAGATCAGCGCCGCGATCAGTTCTGTCACATTCACCTGACCGTTCGTCATCTCCTGAAAATGAGAATGCGTTTTCTCATAGAGTTGGTTCAGCAATTCGCTGTAATTATTCACCTTACCGACTGTCGTGATCGCAAAGCTCCCAAGCTTTGAACAGATCAAGAGCGGCTGCGGCTCAAAATCAGAAATACATCCGATTCCCAAATTCCCCTTCATCTCTCCTACATCACGATCAAACTTAGTACGGAACGGCGAATTCTCAATATTGTGTATGGCGCGGTTGAAGCCATCCTTGCCATATGTCGCCATTCCGCCGCGCCTGGTTCCAAGATGAGAGTGATAATCAACTCCGTAAAACAGCTCCAGTACACAATCCTCCTTCGACGCTACACCGAAAAAACCACCCATATTTATCCTCCTTATCTATACTGCAAATACCCTGATGCCTTTATTTCACATTTTTCATTGCTTCACGATTGTATCACAATCACTGCCGCTCTGTCCATATGGTATTTTATCCAAGCAGCTCCTTTAGCCTCTGGTTCACCTGTCCGGGATTCGCTTTCCCTCTCATGATTTTCATCGTCTGCCCTACTAAAGCGCCCAGAGCTTTTTCCTTCCCGCTTTTATAATCGGCCGCTGCCTGCGGATTGTCTGCGATTACTTGTTCCAAAACGGCGCGTAGCTCGCCCTCATCATTTACCGTCCTAAGACCATGCTCCTTTACATAACTCTCAGGATCAGTATTCTCTTCAAACATTTTTACAAATACTTGTTTTGCAACGGAACTGTTAATGTCTCCGGAATCCGTAAGCTTAACAAGTTTTGCCAGATTCTCCGGCGAAAACCGGATTTCCTCCGGCTCCATCCCGGATTCTTTCAGCAGACGAAGTGTCTCCACCATCAGCCAGTTTGATACTTTTTTGGGATTTTTGCAGATAGCCGCAGCTTTTTCAAAAATATCTGCCATGTGCTTAGATTCTGTAATGATCCTTGCATCGTACTCCGGGATTTCATACTCTTTCTTATATCTTGCAAGCTTTTCATCCCGAAGCTCTGGCTGCATCATTTTTATCTTCTCGATCCATGCTTCGTCAATCATGACCGGCACAAGATCCGGTTCTGGAAAATATCGGTAATCCTGCGCATCTTCCTTAGAGCGCATCGCATAGGAGTACTCTTTGTTATCGTCCCAGCGCCTTGTCTCCTGAACGACCGCCCGGCCTTCCTCAAGAAGCTCAATCTGGCGCTGCCTTTCCCCTTCTATCGCCCTTGCGATGGCTTTAAAGGAATTTAAGTTTTTCATCTCCGTTCTAGTACCGAACTTCCCGCTTCCCATCTCACGAACGGAAAGGTTGACATCTGCCCTCATAGAGCCTTCCTGAAGCTTGCAGTCTGACGCGCCGAGATACTGGATGATCATACGGAGTTTTTCAAGATATGCCAGCACTTCATCTGCCGAGCGCATATCCGGCTCTGATACAATCTCCACAAGAGGCACCCCGCTCCTGTTATAATCCACGATGGAAGTATCATCCCACTCGTCATGCACCAGCTTTCCCGCATCCTCTTCCATATGCATTTCATGAATGCGTACCTTCTTTTTCGTATCTCCGGTTTCAATCTCCACATAACCGTTTCGCGCGATTGGAAGATAGAGCTGTGAAATCTGATAATTCTGCGGATTATCCGGGTAGAAATAATTCTTCCTGTCAAATTTGCACACCCTCGTAATCTCACAATTCGTCGCAAGGCCGATTGCTATCGCATACTCGACTACCTGTTTATTGAGTACCGGAAGCGAACCGGGCATTCCCGTACACACTGGACATGTGTGAGTATTGGGCGCTCCGCCGAAGCTTGTGCTGCACGAGCAGAAAATCTTTGTTTTCGTCGCAAGCTCTACATGTACCTCAAGCCCGATCACTGTCTCATACTGTTTTGCCATACTCACTCTCCCCCTTTCCGGCAGCCGTCCTCGTCTGTTCATATGCATATGCCGCCCGGATGATCTTCTTTTCCTCAAAACAGTTTCCAATAAGCTGCATTCCGATCGGAAGCCCCGAAGAGTCCGTCCCTACAGGAACTGAAATCCCCGGAAGTCCTGCCAGATTCACTGAAACCGTATAGATATCTCCCAGATACATTTTCAAAGGATCACTTAGACTCTTTCCAAGCACGGGAGCGGTAGTCGGCGCCGCCGGCGCCGCTATAATATCGTATTTATCAAATGCGCTGTCAAAGGCATTCTTAATCAATGTTTTTGTGCGGAGTGCTTTCAGATAGTAAGCATCGTAGTATCCCGAGCTTAACACAAAAGAGCCAAGCATGATCCTTCTCTTAGCTTCTGCTCCAAAACCTTCCGAACGAGTCTTTTTGTACATATCGTGAAGTCCTTCGTAAGTCTCTGTCCGGTATCCGTATTTTACACCGTCAAAACGGGACAGATTAGAGCTTGCTTCAGCCGACGCAATGACATAGTATGCCGGAATCGCGTACTGCACCAGACTTAAGTCAAACTCTTCCACAGAAGCGCCTTTATCCTCTAACACCTTCACTGCATTTAAAATATTCTCTTTTACCTCACAGTCCAGGCCCTCTCCGAAATAATCTCTCGGGATTCCGATTCTCATTCCTTTTATATCATCAATCAGTGCGCCTGTAAAACCGTAATCTTTCCTGCTAATAGAGGTGCTGTCTTTTTTATCATGAGAAGCAATGATCTCAAGAACCGCCGCACAATCCGCAACGTTTTTTCCGATAGGACCGATCTGGTCCAGAGAAGAACCATAGGCGATCAGACCATAACGAGATACCGTTCCGTATGTTGGCTTGATTCCAACTACTCCGCAGAAGGAACTTGGCTGGCGGATAGATCCACCTGTGTCTGAACCCAGAGCATAAGTGCATTCCCCGGCCGCAACCGCCGCGCAGGAACCGCCTGAAGAACCGCCCGGCACATGCGCCGGATTCCACGGATTCTTCGTCTCGCCGTAATAGGATGTTTCCGTAGTGCTTCCCATAGCGAATTCATCCATATTCGTCTTCCCGATGATCACTGCCCCTGCTCTCTCCAGATTCCGAACGGCCTCCGCAGTAAAAGTCGGTTTAAAATTCTTAAGAATCTTAGAGCCGCATGTAGTCAAAAGTCCCTTTGTACACATATTATCCTTAATTCCCACCGGGACTCCCGCAAGAGGACTTGTAATCGTTCCTTCTCCAATACTTTTTTGCACTTCCTCTGCCCGCTTAAGCGCGCCTTCTGCGTCAACCGTTACAAAGCTGTTAATCTCGGGTTCTCTGTCCTCTATACATTCAAGGGCCGCCTTCACAGCCTCCACGACAGATATCTTTTTTTGCTGAATCTTTTTCCCAAGCTCAAGAGCCGTCATACTGCAAATATCCATGATACATCCTCCTGTCTATCTGATTGTCTTCGGCACTTTGAATCCCTGCTCTTTTTTTAGAGGCGCATTGGCAAGCGTATCCTCACTTCCGTCACCGTTCTCTACAATATCCTCGCGGAATACATTATTTACAGGAAACACATGAGACATAGGCTCAGTCCCTGTCGTGTCCAATTCATTTAACGTGTCAATATAATCAAGCATTTTCTCCATATCGGACCTAGCATTCTCTTTTTCCTCATCGGACAGCCAAAGCTTTGCAAGAATGCCAACATATTCAATTGTCTCATCTGATATCTTATTCGCCATACTGCGTACCTCCTGAACCATTTTTATTTGCTTAATAATAATCTCTGTATGTCTGCAGGTAATCTGTAGAGGCAATCTGCGGGCTTGGCGTCAGAGTGATCTTAAAGCCCTCATCATCATAAGATTCCTTCTCCACGGTCAATTTGGCGCCCTTCGGAATAATCACGTTCCTATATCCTGCCCCCTTTGCAGAACCATTACCTACATATAAGTTCTCTGTCGTATAATCATTCTCTTCATAATCTTCTTCCAATTTCTCTCCGGCTTCTTCATCGTTATTAATTCCGATACCTACCATACCATATCCTTCATTAACATAAATATCGTATACGCCGGACTCAAAATCCACACCTGCTATTTTCTCTGTCTCTCCTTCAAACTCATAACTCTGCGTCAGCGGGTTTTCTTCATTCTGAATGCTCTGCGCATTCTCTGTCTCTAAAATTACGCTTTCCTCCGCTGTTATCTCTATCAGCGCACCCTCAAAAAGCCGCAGGTCATCCCGGTAATCTACTCCTTCTTTCGCTGGATATTCATATAAGAAGATAGCATGTTCCCTGTCATTTACCTGAATCGAGTCATACTCATATGACATAGCTGCAGAGTAATTCCCCGCCGGGATGTGAACGCCTACAATATATTTTCCTGAAGTCAGCTCAAACTCTGCATGCTCTCCCTCTTTTGGCAGCTCTTCCCCGCTTTCTTCCAGCAACTCATAAGGATCCAATTCCACATTCTCTTCCTCCGGCCAAAAAGGAAGATTCATATCTATCTCCTCCGCCAGACTTCCTATGACAGTTCCTGCTATAGACAGAATCACAAAAGCCGTCGTAAACTTTGCTGCCCATCCTGCCTTTTTCTGCTTCCGGCCCGGCTTTGCCGTCATACTTTTCTGTTTTGGGATTCTCTCCTTTTGGCGATAGCTGCCCGGCAGCGAATCTGCTTTCTGATAAGTTTTCACGGTCGGCGCTTTCCCACTCTGATATGTCTTCTGTTCGGTCGATTCTCTGGGAGATTGGCAAGCGTCCTTCCCGTGAACATGAGTCATGGGCATCCCGTCGCAGGAACTGCTGTTGACCTTATAATTCTTCTCGGACTTACTGTTATTCAGGCCGCACTCTGTACAAACCTTCCTGCTGTCTAACTTCCCTCCGCATAAAGTACATCTCTCTCCAAACATAGGCTTTCCCTCTCAATCATAAATTATGGCTCCAATCGGCTTAAATCTCTTGGAAACAATGTTGTCTCCCTTACATTATCCTCCCCAACCAGCTTCATTGTCAACCGTTCCAGCCCAATTCCTAAACCTCCGTGCGGCGGCATGCCATGTTTAAATGTATTCAGATACTGTTCCATCCCTTCTTCTGTCATTCCCCTTGCTTCAATCTTGTCCTTCAGCGCTTTATAATCATGGATACGCTGTCCTCCTGTCGTAATCTCCATACCCTTATATAATAGATCAAAGCTCAGCGTATATCTCGGATCATCCGGATCATCCATTGCATAAAATGGCCGCTTCTTAGACGGGTAATGGGTGACAAACACAAAATCGCTCCCCCACTCTTCTTTCGCAAACCGCCCGATCAAAATCTCTTCCTCCGGCTCCAGATCAAAAGGATTCCTCATCTTATGGTTATATTTCTCTGCTGCCAGTTTCTTGATCTCGCTGAATCTTACCGCCGGAATTCTATCCGTCCCCGGAAGCTCTATGCCTAAAAGCTCCACTTCTTTTGCATACTCTCTTTTAAGCAGCTCCATCGCATATTGGAGATATCCGCTCTCCATCGCCATAATTTCCTCAAATCCGTCGATATATCCCATTTCAAGATCGAGACTTGTATATTCATTCAGATGCCGTTTTGTATTGTGCTTTTCTGCCCGGAATACCGGCGCCGTCTCAAACACTCTGTCAAAGACACCTACCATCATCTGTTTGTAGAACTGCGGACTCTGTGCCAGCACAGCCGGCTGGTGAAAATATGCAAGCTTAAATAATACTTTCCCAATCTGCCGGACTATAGAGCATCGGCAGATTGGGATGAATTCTTTCTAGGGCGACCACGTGGGCGCTTTGGCTTCTGCTCGGACGGATCTTTGGGCTTGGGTTTACGGCCACGTTTTTGGGGTGCTGGCTTTGGTATCGGTTTTGACAGACCTAAGGTCTCAAGTTCCTCAAATACAATCCGCAGTGTGTGGACCCAGTATCCATCATCTGTTGCCGGTTCTTCCGGGGCATCTGTTCTACGCCAGGCTGATGATAGGTCATCCATCAGTTCTCCATAGGACATATG
>VIQU02000052.1 GCA_010206225.2 Lachnospiraceae bacterium MD308
GAAATACAACATAGAATCGTTGATGACATTATTGGTGGAATATTTCTATTGTCGATTTTGATAAATCTTGTATTTATAAGAGCAATTTATATTTCTAAAGCGGATTGTGATAAATATATTGTTTTGGATAAAGAAGAATATAAAAATGCTCAAAGTAAAAAGTATGAGAAATACTATTGCGTTCTAAAAACGTTGGAGAACAATTTGAAAATTTCTGACATTATCATTTCAAATACAATCAAAAATGAGAATGGAGAGGAGACAAGCACAGTCAAATTTGATAGTGTAAAGGCGTTTGCCCAAAATATGAAATGTTTCAATGATTTGAACATTCGGTATATTGAGAAACAGTTAGGAGAGAACGAAGAAGATGAGAAACATGATTAAAGGAATTGTAAGAAAAGTAAAAGATTATTTTCAATATAAATTTATGACAGGTCATATTTGTATTGGTAATCTAACATTGTTTGGTAGAAACGCAATGCACTGGGGAGGACATTTATATACAAAGAAATATGGCTACATATGTTTTAGGCTTCCATTCACTGATGATGGTATATGGTTTCCACTTTACTTATATTTTAGTCCAAATGCTACTCCTTGGGCAGCAACATTTATGTTAGGGAGAAAAGCACATAGAGATGATTGGGTAAAAGCAAGAATTCGATATAGCTGTTTTGGACATAATTTTGATGTTCATGGTTGGAATAGGGAATATGAAATGGAAAATTATGCAATATTACGTGGAATAAATAATATGGTTGCTCCAAGCAAGTGGACTTATCAAAATTATGCGAAGGAGCATGGATATAATAAAGAGCCTTAAAACCAGAGTTTTATCGGTTATTTAAGTAAAAATAGGAGGTTTTATGGTTAAACATTGGTACAAAGTAAATGGAGTAGTGTCTACTGGTGACAACAGTGGTTTAGCATTTGAGGGAACCTGTGTTGCCTATGATATTATTTCAGCCATTCAGTTGTTTAGAGATAACGGATTCTCTGTACATACGATTCCATGTAGAGAACAAGTACATGCTAAAACAGAAACAGGAATAGAAAATATACATTATAGGAGAAAAAATAAATGAAGAAATTTGAAGAGAATGGATTTACAGCCACAGTAACAGACAAGGTGGTACGTTGGGAGATTCCGATTAGTTCCCTTATTGAAGCATTTAATAATAGCCCTGAAAATTATAGTGATGATGGAGAGCATTATATTACTGTAAAACGAGGAAAGAGACAAGAATTTGCTGAATATGTGGCGCAACAATTAATGTTGGAATGTGATTCTGAAACAGGCGCAAGTCATATTGAAAATGCAATTGATAATGTGTTTCTAAATGTATTTGAAGGTGATGAAGATTTCGCACATTATCCTATGTATGATGATTAAAAATGAGTCATTGAAAGGTTGATTTTATGGCACGAAAAAGTTTGCAAACAAAAAAATAAATAATGAAAGGTAAAGATAATCCTAGGTAAAACGTAATGTACATTACACTCAGGTAAAGAGTGAATCCAATTTTTAATGAATATCTCACATTTTTACGAGATACAAGTGGTAAACAATTATCTGGTTTAAAAGAAGGCTATTTTTGGTTAGATAATCAGATTATAAAAGGTTTTGATAAGCAAGGAAATATACACAAATTTTACAGAGTTAAAGTATCTGATGGCTTAAAATTAACCATTGATAAACCAAAGAACGGTTATTCAGATATTGAACAAGTGGAATTAGCAAATTGGGACGATCTAATCGAGATGAATAAATCTCATTTGGAGAATATTGAAAGTGAAGCAAAGCGACTTATTATAGACAAGATGAGAAAATTTGATGGATATATACCATTAGTTCCTGTGAGCATGGGCAAAGATTCGCAAGTTACTTGTCGTCTAGTGAGAGAATGTTTCCCAGATACAAAAGCCATTTTCAATAATACAACTCTTGACTGTACTGATACATATTCTATGGCTAAGAAATTCCCAAATTGTGAAACGATGACACCAAAACAAGGCTTCTATCAATACATAAAAGAAGCACAAATGATTCCAACAAGGTTTTCAAGATTCTGTTGTAGGATTTTTAAAGTTGGCGAAATGGTAAATCAGTTAGATCACAACACACCATATCTGATGTTTATGGGAATGAGAAATGAAGAAAGTAATACCAGAAGTGGATATGGTGATGAATGGGTTAATGAAGCTGAGTGGGGAGATACAAAATGGCAAGGCATTTTACCGATTAGAACATGGTCAGAATTGGATATTTGGCTTTATACATTATGGCGTGGTGTTAAAATAAATCCAAAGTATAAGAAAGGATATGCGAGAGTCGGCTGTCATATTGCATGTCCATACTACACAAAATCTACATGGGTTCTTGATAAATATTGGTATCCTACTATGAGATCAAGATGGGAAGATATTTTGAGAGATGACTTCATCAAAAATAAAAAGTGGATCGTAATGAACTGTACTCTTGAAGAATATCTGAATGTTGCTTGGAATGGTGGTGCTTATAGAGAAGAACCTACTAGGGAAGTGATTAAAGAATTTGCAACATACAATGGTTTAGATATAGGAGATACGAAAGTTGCAGCGCAGTATTTTAATAAATATTGCTCTAATGGCTGTAAATCTAAATCTGGTAAGTTAAAGAAGATAAAGGACAGAAATACTATTTCTATGAATATGAAATTCCACGGAAGAGAAATTGACAAATTCCTGTGTAAAAAGTGTTTTATGAAACTTTATGAGATGGATGAAGAAAAATGGAGTTGGTGGATTGAGAGATTTAAACAGGACGGATGTGCTTTGTTTACGGATGAAAATTAGTAAAATATGGTCTTGAAATCTTGGTTTCAAAGGAGGAAGAGTTTTGAAATTAAAATACATAGAATTTGTATTTGAGAATTGTGACAGTATAAAAATAGAAGGTAAATATATAAGAGATTTCCTTGTTGATAATTTAGAAACTTCTATAAAAAGAATTGCCTGTAATTCAATAAAAAAGATGGATGTGGCAAATACAGTAGTTATTGAAATACACAAAGATGCAAATAAAGAAAGATATCAGTTTGATCAGAATCATATTGAAAACTTTAAACAAATGACCTTTGATAGATTTAAAGAATATGGAGATATAACCAGTATTCAGTTTGAATTGGAGGAGGATTATGTAGAAGAAGGACAAGTACCTCGTAGAGAATATCATGATTATTATGTTGATTGGACTGGCGATAGCGAATATACAAATAATGCCCAGAAAACATATCTGAGTAAAGAGGGTAATTTATATATTGTAATTGCTGATGGAAAAAATATTGAAGATTTCTTTGTTTTAGAAGAAATTGAAGATGAAGGTTATATGGATTTCCATTTTAGCATGTGTGATGTTGGCGATGAGTATAGTGATCCTGATAGATATAAAAATGTAGAAGATGATGAAGATAAGGAGAATACATAAGTGATACTATCAGAACTCAAAAAGCAAGTAGATTTTCTTTGCGATACAGGTCATGGCGATAATTCTGTTTTAGTCACACTTTCAGAGCCTTCGATTGGTTCCAGAGCTGCCACTGGCATAACAGGGATTCATTCAGGAATTGATTGGGAACGTGGACAAGTAAGAATATCTACTGAAAAGAAAATCATTTCTTATGGAAAAGATAGGGATGAGGTTATAGAACCAAGAAGAGAAGATTATAATATCGGATCAAGAACACGGCATTTATTTATCTGTCCAAAATGTGAAAATCAATTAAGGAAAGATGATAATTATTGTAGTCACTGTGGGCAGAGAGTAAAGAAATAAATTAAAATCGGAGGATAACATGATAGGCATAACAAAGAATCAGATATATGAAACAGCATTTGAAACAATCAAAGAGTCTACAGAATGGGGAATAAATGAAGATGGTAAAACATATGGGCATTGGGTAGATGGTGTAGTGACATTTGCAGATGCACTTCTTGATAAACTTAGTGAAGAAAAGAATTGTAGACCTACAGAGAAGCATTAAAAGCACGATTTCAAGGTTCGAGGGGTGATATTATAGAAGAAAATATAAACAAGGCATTTAAACCAATGAAGATGATAGCAGAGAAAATACCTACTGTTGCTATTTGCGGGATGGGAAAGTCAATAAATAATTTAGCAAAAGAAATTATAAAGGCTGAAGAAGAATATATAAAAATGGAACAGATGAAGGTTTTGGGCTTAAATGAGGAGATATTGAACTGTAAATCCACTCTAACATTAGAAGAATTGAATAAAATGTTTTCTGAAATTGATACAGAAATTATTGACACAGAGAGTATTTCAAATCTTAAAAAGAGAATAAGGTATTGCAAAAATCCTATGGAACGAAAACAGTTAGAACAAGAATTGAATGTTTTGTATAAAGAACAAAAAAGGAAGAGAAAAAATGTTAAAAACAAGTGAAGTAATCAATTATATAGAAAAAATGTATGATATTAAATTGATGGATTATCAGAAAGAGTTTGTTAAGCATATTGTCCAGGGAGATGTAATTTATACCCCAAGATGTTTTGGAAGAAGTATGATTTATAATGGTTATGCCGATTATTTGAAAAATGTCATTGGTAAAGAAACCGACTATTCTGTAGATCCAAATGATTTTGATAAGGTTTATACATATAGGGATGTGCCAATGGGTGCTTTATATCCAAGTGAGCATATTGAAAGTGCTATGAATAAAAATAAGAAACTGTTTGAAAAAGAATATGAATGTAAATATGGACTAAATGCTGAGTCTTAAAACCGAAATTTCATAGAAGAAAAACAAAGAAAAGGAGAATATTATATTGAAGAAATTATTTATTAGTCAGCCCATGAATGGTAAAACAGATGAGGAGATTCTAAATGAAAGGAAGATTGCTATTGAAAAGGCAAAAGAAATTGTAGGTGAAGAAATAGAGGTAATTGAAACATTTTATACGGATTTTACTCCTGACGCAAAACCTCTTGAATATCTTGCGAGAAGTATAAAAGACTTAGCCAGTGCTGATATTGCATATTTTGCGAAAGGCTGGGAAGAAAAAAGAGGATGTAAAATCGAGTATGAATGTGCAACGCAGTATGGAATTAAAACTATTACAAGCGGGACAAATGAATGTCTGTGGAGATTCTATTGGGATTGTGGTAGACAAGGAGAAGTAGAAGGTATATTTAAAGCTACAAAAGAGGAAGTAGATGCTGCAATTGGAAAAGAAGTTTATTTTGGAGAAATTCTTGGAAAGCATAGTGAGGTCTATGGAGAAATTGAAGAAGGAGAAATCACTCTTAAATCAGATGATCCGTTGACTGTCATGAATGCAATTGAGAGTGGATATAACCCGTTAAACTATTTAAGGTATGAATGTCCTGTGTGTGGAGATACTTATTCTACTGATGAATGGAATTTTGAAAATAATATGTGCTGTTATTGTGCAGAAGAGAAAAACGACAATAAATAAAAAACTATATATAGTGGCATGACGAAAATATAAACACTATATATTGGCATGATAAGCTGTTAAAATTCTTATTTCATCGGGTTGGTATGGAGGTGATATAAATAGTTTGGAAAGCATTATATATGGCTATGCAATATGTTCCTGATGATAAAAAGGAAGAGATAAGAAGAAAAATCTGTGAAGATTGTAAATATAACAATGGAGAAGAACAGTTGGCTTGTTGTTATTGTCAGGAAGGTAGTTTGTTTGAAGAAAAAGAGAAAAAGAAAATACCTCGTGGCAATAGAAGGAAAACACCCATCATTGAGCAGAATGAATCAGATTGTAGTCCAGAACTTAGATGGGATTGCAATAGAGATTGTAAATCTTGTATTTGTAGAGATTGTGAAGATAGGTTTGAATGTGATGGTGGCAATCCAGTAATGGGATGTGGAATGTGAGGTGATAAAAATAGAATTTAAGACAAGCAAAAGAATAGATAAATGGGTAGAGAAGCACATGAAACAAGGTTGTGTATCTCGTGCAACAGCAGGTGAACAATTCGTATATGAATTTTTACCAAGTGGCATTGTAGAATGTCAAACAGTAAAATGTATGTGTTGTAATGAAGAATTTACTGATTATGTAGATTGAAAAATAAAAAGGAGAACAACATAATGTATATTTTTTCGATTAAAGAAAGAATTTTAGGGATTTGTGACGAGGAGCATCTGAAAGAATGTGTTGAAAAGATATGGAATGAGTCATGCAATAATGGAGAAGAAAATGATGTAGTTGTTTACTATGTAGAACAGAATACTGTTGATTACGAATCTCCGTTTGCTACATATTATTTTGATAAGTATGATGAGGAAACAAAATTAGGTCTTCGTTTGATTGGTCTTGGTGGTGCAATTGATATACCACTTGAAATAAAATTGTAAATATAATCAAGAAGGAGAAATTAAATATGGGATTAACATGTAAATCAGTAGGCAAAATGAGAAGTGTCACAAGAAAGTTAGAGAATCAGTTAGCAGAGGAAGCAAAATTACAGAAAGAGAAGAAGCAAAAGAAAAATAACAATTAGTTTAAGTTCAAACAGAAAATAATAAATCAGACATATACACAAGTAACAAGTAAACAATTCGCACGGTTATCAGTAGACAATTCCAAATAATTACAACTGAACAGTTATATCCGTTTTGGGTGGTGAACAGCATACCCTTGGTTAAATTACGCCAAATTTAGCTATAAACCACTGATTAGCATAGATTTTATATAGATTTAATCTCTATGTTCCAGTCTGAAAAGGCTGTTGATGTTATATAAAAAATATGGAGGTCATTTTATGCAGAATAAGGTTAGAAGAGTATCGACACAGGTACATACACGGAAGTTAGACAGAATGGTAGCAAAAAATAATATGAAGAAACGAGGGATTGTACATATCAATAAAGATGGTGCAGATGGAAGTTTCTTTGCAAATAATTGGAGAGAATATATCACCGTTTAAAAATCATTTGGTAACATTTTAATTTATTATAAATTTTATTTTACAGGAGGAATGCTGCTTAATGGCAAAAAAGGAAAAGAAAGTGTTAGAAAAGAAGAACTGGTCAAATTCATTCATGCTTATTGGTGAAGCAAAAATCAATGAATATACCTATAAGACAGATGAAAAGTCTGAGAAGTCAGATTGGATTTACAATAGCCTGAATTTAGGCGTTTATTGCGGGGAGACATGTGGAACCGTATATGCAGAACTGATGGGTGGATATGGCGCAGAAAGAGATAATGTAGTCTATGTTCATGGCAAGGGTGAAGACGGTAAAGACGATTTTGACAACAAATTTACTATTGATTGGGATGATAGGTTTGATGAAACCATTCTTGAATCAGTTGGTGATCTTTGTTTCATTAAAGTAGGTCTTGAGAAAGATAAAAATGGTAAAACATTTGAGAAGAAATTTTTGTCTCCATATGATGTGATTGCATATGTAAAGGAAAATCTTGAAGATGGAATGATTGTTAATGTTAAAGGCAATCTAAAATACTCTACATACAATGAAACAACTCAGGTAAAGAAGGAGATTAATAGTATCTTTCTTTCAAAAGCTAATGCAATTCGGGCAAAAATCAAAGAATTAGAAGATAGCATTGAGAAAATATCTGCAAAAGATAATCTGTCACAGATTGAACAAAACAATTTGAAGAAAAAGACTGAGGAATTAAGTAAGGCAGAAGAAGAATTTAATAAGACATACAATCCAATGGCGAGATTTACCCAGACAATGTTACTTACAAAAGACAGCGTAGGTAAAGCAGATAAGGATACTGGTGTTCTTCCAATTTATGCAAAAGTACTTGATTATGTTAAGGAGTATAAGAGTAAGGAAGTAAAAACTAATATTCCATATGATAAGGCATTTGAATATGAGTTGAATCTTTCTGATCCTGCAACTTCTCAGAAGGTAGTAGAAAAGGTGTTTAAGGTACAGAAGGGTGTAACAGAGGTCACATTTGAAGGCGATTTGATTGAAGGTGGAGCTGTTGTAACTGCAACAGAAGATGATATTCCAGATGATATCAAGACTCTTATTGAAATCGGTGTTTATACTCTCGAAGAAGCATTGGCAAAATGCACTGTAAGTTCTGGTAGAGAAAAGAGAATGGTAATCAGAAAACCATCTATTAAGATGGTTGAGGATAAAGGCGGCAATAAGACTCCTATTATTCAAAAGTTTGAGAAGAAGTATGATGAAGAGGATCTAATTCTTGACTTTATGACTGGTGACAATGACGATGGCGAAGACACATCTGAAGAAACGACAGAGACAGAAGATGAAGAAGTACCTGCTAATGATGACACTGATTGGCTGAATAATCTGTAAAATATAGAGTTTATTTACATTGAGGTTGCTTAAATGCAACCTCGCAAATTCAAAATATAAGGAGAATAATAAATTGGCGAAATACGGTAAAAAGAATCATGTAAAGTTAGATCCTTTGGCATATAATATTTGTCTTCTTGGGGAAAGTAAGGTAGGAAAGACCACTTTGATTAAGGAAGTTTGTGAGAAACTTTCTGGCGAAGATGGATATATGTTCTTAGAGTGTGGACAGGAACGTGGTGCAGATGCTATTGAAGGAATCAACCATGTAAACTGTCCTGAGTGGAATATGGATTATGATGAAATTACAAATAGTGTTGGATTTGAAGATGTATGTGATGACATTATTGATAACAAAACATCTGAATATCCTGACCTGAAAGTAGTTATTGTTGATACATATGATCAGTTGATTAATATAGCAGAAAGTGAATCAATAAGATTGTGGAACAGAGATAATCCAGAAAAAAGAACAAATAGCATTAATGCAGCATGGGGCGGTTTCGGTAGAGGCGAAAAGAAAGCAATCGAAATTATGTTTGATAAGATTGCGGAGTTAAGAAGTGTTGGTGTTTCTACCATCATCATCGGGCATATTAAGACAAAGGATATTTCTGATCCTGTATCTGGCGAAACATATCAGATTCTTACATCAGATCAACAGCAGAACTATTTTAATGCACTTAAAAAGAATCTTCATTTTCTTGGTCTTGCTTATATTGACAGACAGATTGTTAAAGAGAAGACTGGGAAAAAGAATATTGTAACTAACAAAGAAGAGCAAGTTAATAAGGTTAAAGGTGAATCAAGAAAAATTAAGTTTAGGGATGATAATTTCTGTGTAGATAGCGGTTCTAGGTTTGCGGAAATTATTGATGAAATTGATTTAGATGCAGGTCAATTTATTACAGCTATTACAGATGCAATCAAATCCGAACAATCTAAGTCTGGTAAATCCTTTGATGAAACTAAAGCAGAGCAGGAAGCAAAAGAAGCGGAAAAGCTGAAAGAGATTGCTAAGGCAGAGCAGAATAAGAAGGAAGCAAAGAAACTTGAAGATGTAGTATCGAAAATCACTGATTTTATCAAAGAGAACAAGGCTAATATGGATAAAATTAAGCCTATTATTGCAAAGTCAAAAGAACTTGGATATGATAATCCGACTCTGATTACAGATATTGATGATGCCAATAAGGTGTTAGCACTGATTTCATAAATGAATTTTGATTATATCTAATATAAACACGCTGCTTACTTTAGTAGCGTGTTTATATCCCAAAAGGAGTATTTATGAGAGCAAAACCCAATAGAGAGCCAAAAGGTAATGATGAGTTTTATGAATTATGCGCATATATTGAAAAAGAATTCTATGGATATGATGAAAACCAACATTTAAAAAAGCCAGCTTGCCTATGGCTGAGAGGATTAATGAATGGCAAAGAAGCTGGATGGGTGGAAGTAAATGGTGTAAGTAATTATCCAATAAAAGTTGCTCTAATTGCGTTCCAAATAAATAGAAACAAAATATTGAATACAATTCAAAATTTAGATTTTAAGTCTGAAGAGGCTAAAATGAAATATATTTGTTCAATAGTTAGTCATGATATTGATAATGTATATATGAGACTGAAAAGGGTAGAAAAAACTGAGGAAAATATTGATAAGTTAGACACAAATATTTTATCTCATAATGGTGGTGAATATCAAAAAAAGACAGAAGAATTAAGAAATAAAAGACTAAATGAATTGTGGTAAGGTGGTGAAAAACATATCAACAGTAAAATCTTCCACAAAAGGAAAAAAATTAAGTGCTTTTGAACAGGAATTGATTGATACAATCAAAAAGATAAATGAATATAAAGAAGCAGCGGAGGCAAATATAGTCTCAATTCTATACAAGGTTCCAGATGCCATTTATGATACAAACTTAGAACTTGAGGAATTTAATAATAATATTTGGAGAGTCTATTGGACGATTGCAAATGATATTGTCAAACTTGAAAAGAAAAGTTCTCTTGATGATATTACAGTCGGTTTATATCTTGAAAAACATTCCAAGCTAAGAGCAAAATATGATGAATATGGTGGATATGACACTATTGTAAATGCTGGTACATATGTCAAAGAAGAAAACTTGTATGGATATATCCAGGAATTACGAAAGTGGAATAGTGTAATTAAGTTGGCTAAACGTGGTTGTCCTGTTAAAGATAGACTCAGTGAATATTGCGATATGACTGCTGAAGAAATATATAATGAATGGGAAGCGTTTATCAATGATATTTTTGTAAATGTGGATTGTGATGTTAAAAGTTATGATATTGCAGATGGCATTGACGAATTGATAGATGAATTGGATGAGGGTGTAGCACTTGGACTTCCATATAACAATATGGATATGCTAACGAGAGAAACAGGAGGGCAGTATTTAGGATGTATTACTCTTGTTGGCGGTCTTAGTAATGTAGGAAAATCAACATTTGCGAGAAATGCAGTAATACCGACAGCTATTAAAGAAAAAGAAAGAATCGTTGCTATGATCAATGAGGATAATTTGAAGAAATGGCAAAGGGAACTGTTGGTATTTGTAGCCAACAATATAATTAAAGAAGATTTACAGAAACATATTGTTAGAGATGGACATTATACAGAAGATGTAAAGGAACTATTACATAAAGCTGCCGATTGGATTAAAGAACAGACAAAGAATCACATTCTAACAGTCATACCATTTAAGCGATATAAGACATCTAATGCTATTAAGGTACTAAAGAAGTATTCAAGTATGGGTGTGAAGTATTTTATTCTTGATACTTTTAAGATGGACGCTGGAGCAGTAAGCGATAAATCTTGGTTGGAACTTCAACAGAATATGGTTGAAATCAATGATGTGGTTAAACCAGAGTCAAAGAATCTTCACATCCTTATTACATTCCAATTAGCAAAAGGAAGTGTCAAACAAAGATATTATACTCAGGATAATGTTGGTATGGCTAAGAATATCATTGATCCTGTGTTTACATGTATTATGATACGAGATTTATATGATGATGAATATACTGGTGAAAGACGTGAGTTAAAAGTATATCGTTTGGAAGGAAAAAATGGTAAAACAAAAATTCCTGTTAAATTGGACAAGGAAAAACATTACCAGATTCTATTTTTGATAAAGAACAAAGAAGGTTCTACAGGACAGTATCAAATTGTGGTAGAGCATGATATGTCAAGAAATATTATGAAAGAAATTGGTATTACCAATGTACCAGTAGATTTTTAAGGTGGTGATTATAAATATATGACCGTTATCGAATTAAAGGAGTGGATATACAGTAACGGTAAGATTGAGTTTATTTTAAATGAAATTGGGTGCGGTCATATAGTCTACCACCCATCTAAAGAATATTATAGCTGCTCAAATTGTAATGGAGATAACAAAGGGGCAGTTAATATAAAAAACAATAAATATTTGAATTGTGTGAATTACACCAGAGAAAAAGAATTTGATGATAATTCCGATTTGCTTACATTAGTTCAGTACAATAAAAGAATTAGTGATAGTAAATTTTCATTTTTTGATACTGTGAAATACTTACATAAGATATTAGGGCTTCCACTTACTTTCAAGAAGCAAGAGGATAAAAAAGAAGTAGTTGATCCGTTATATATATTCAAAAAAGTAAAGACAAAACGCAAAAGACAGAATGTATTAGATTTTCATGTGCTAAATGAGAATGAATTACAAGACTTTGTACCACATATACATATAGATTTTTTCCGAGAAGGAATTATGTCTTGGACAGTGAAAAAGTTTGGTCTTGCTTACAGCTACAGATATAAAAGAAATATTATCCCTTTACGGTATTGGCTCACTGGTGAATTGCTTGGTTTTAATATGAGAACTTCCGTAGAAAATTATGAACTATTTGACATTAAGAAATATTTTATTACACCTGGCTATCCAAAACAGATGAATTTATTTGGATTATGGGAAAACAAAGAAATAATTCAGGATAAAGGATATGTCGTTGTGTACGAAGCGGAGAAGTCTGTATTAAAAAGAGATAGTTTGAATGATGGAACTGGTGTGGCTTTAAGCGGACATGAAATATCAGATGAACAAGTGAAGATACTTATAGGATTAAATTGTGAGATTATTATTGCACTCGACAAGGATATTGATATTGAACACGTTAGGCATTGTTGTGAGAAATTTTATGGAATAAGGAAGGTTTCATATTTATATGACAGATGGGATTTACTTGGAGAAAGGGACTCTCCAGCAGATTCCATTAATAAGATATTTGAATTTATGATGCAATATAGGACAGTTTATGACTATGGAGAACATAAAAAATATTTACAAAGTTTGAATAAAAAGAAGTGAGGTATGAATGGGAAGAAAAACAGGAGAAGAATTAGAGCAAGTTAAAAGAAAATATGGAGTGGATCGTTTATGGAGTTGGTCACGTTTTAACTCTTATCATAATAGTCCATATGAGTATTTCTTAAAATATATTAAATGTATTGATGAAGATAGACAGGATTGCATTTATACAGTTACAGGCGGTATGTCACATGAGATTATGGAGAATCTATACTTAGGAAACATTAAATATGAAGATATGGATAGCGAATTTGAAGATGCGTGGATGACAGCCGGTATTGCAGAACTTAAATTTGATAGAAATGATAGCGAGAAAAACAAGAAGATTGCTGATAAATATTATAAGAACCTAAAACATTTCTTTAATAATCACCATACAATCCCTTACAAAGTTGAAATTGAAAGATTTATTAGTGTCCTGATTGGTAAAAACGTATTTCAGGGATACATAGATGTATGCTTTAAAGATAATGATGGGTGTTTCAATATCTTGGACTGGAAGACATCTTCAATATATAAGGGAGAAAAAGCATTAAATGAATGTGGACAGTTGGTTATTTATGCAATTGGTCTACATCAAATGGGTATTCCGTATGAAAAGATAAAGATTTGTTGGGACTTTTTGAAATATGTAAAAGTTGATTGTGAACAGGCTAACGGAAAGTGGACTACAAGAGAAATTGATAGATGTGAAATAGGTAATAAACTACAGACAAGTGTAAAAATGTGGTTAAAAAAATTAGGATATGAAAATGAACTTGTAGAATATCTTGATATGTTGGCACAGACAAATGATATAAAGTGTCTGCCAAAGGATGTCCAAGCAAAATATAAATTCCATGATTGTATTGTCTATGTAGATTTAACACAGGATCTTATCAACAGATGGGTTACAGACATTACGAATACGATTGATGAGATTATAGAAAAAGAAGAGAAATATGAAACTGAGAAATTGGTTGATAAAGAGAATGCCGAAATGGTATTTTTTGATACTCTAGAACAAGTCGAAAAGCAAAGCTATTATTTCTCAACATTATGTGCATATTCCCCCAATTTACATAAACCATATAAAAAATATCTGGATACATTGGCAGCACAACAAAATGGTGATGACTTTTTTAGCGGTGTTGGTAGTGGTATATCTGAAAATAGTGATGATAAAGACGAAGATTTATCTTGGTTGGATAATCTATAAAAGGTGGTGGTTGATTGAATTATACAGTATATCATCTACATAGTGATCTAAGTAATGGTGTGACCAATATAGACAGTGTTACAAAATACAACGAATATATTTCCTATGCACAGTCGTTAGGTATGAAGGCTATGGGTTTTTCAGAGCATGGATCTATATTGGAATGGATACATAAAAAAACAAAGATTGAATCATGTGGTATGAAATATATTCATGCAGAAGAATTTTATGTGACAGAACAATTATACTTTGAGCCTGATACAACAGAATTGTGTGAATCATTGCTTGGTGCAGATGAAAAAGAAGCGCAAGAGGAAATCAACAAATATATTGAAGAGAATAAAATTCAAAAAAGAGATAATTACCACTGTGTTTTGATTGCAAAAAACTATGACGGTGTAGTTGAATTGAATGAATTATCTTCCAGAGCATTTGTAAGAGATGGTCATTTTTATTACAACCCAAGAATTTCATTTGAGGAGTTAATATCCACATCGGACAACATAATTATCTGTACGGCATGTATCGGAGGCATATTAGCAAGTGGTACAAAGGAAATACAAGAAAAGTTTTTACAATTTCTAATTGATAATAAACATAGATGTTATTTGGAAATACAGCATCATTGTGATGATATGCAGATTAAGTATAATCAGTATCTTGCTTTTATTTCAAAGAAACATGGAATACCTTTAATCGCTGGAACAGATACACACGCTTTAGATGAAAGACATTTACTTGGCAGAACAATTATGCAGAAGTCAAAAGAGGTCAAGTTTGATAATGAATCAAATTGGGATCTGACTTTTAAGAATTATGATGAACTTGTAAAGGCATACGAAAAGCAAAGAGCGTTGTCTAGGGATGTTTATTTAGAAGCAATAGAAAATACCAATGTTATGGCTGATTCCATAGAAGTATTTAGTCTGGATTATTCAAAAAAATATCCTAAATTATACAATGATTCTATGGGTGTTTTTAAACAGAAGATATTAGATGGCATTAAGGAGAGAGGAGTAAATAAGTACAAAAATTTTCAAGAATATAAAGATAAGATTGTGTATGAAATAGAGACATACAAACATAATGACGCTATTGATTTCATGCTGCTTGAAGAAGACTACAAAAGAGAACTTAGAAAACAAGGTGTACATTATGGATATTCGAGGGGATCTGTATCTGGAAGTATCATAGCATATCTTCTTGGAATTACAGATGTTGACAGTATTAAATATAACCTGAATTTTGAGAGGTTCATGAATAAGGAGAGAATTAGTCTTGCAGATGTAGATTCGGACTGGTTTAGTGAAGATAGATGGAAGGTTAGAAAATACCTATTTGAAAAAGAGGGGTTGTATTGTTGTAATATTATCACTTTTAACACAATAAAAATGCGTGGTGCAATTAAGGATGTTGGAAGAGCATTAGGAATGACACCACAAGAAACACAGGAATTATCTAATCTTGTTCAGGAAGACGAAAATAAAAAAGAATTTGTTGATGAAAAGGTTAGAAATAAGCATAAGGAATTATTTGAGTATGTAGATATTGTGGTTGGTACTATTACATCACTTGGCAGACACGCAGCCGGACTTGTTGTATCTCCACATGAGATAGATAAGGCGTTTGGCACTTTGTATATATCCTCAGATGACAAACCTATTTCACAGATAAATATGAAAGAGATAGATTCTTTAAATTATGTTAAGTTGGACATTCTTGGGCTTGATTGCGTAGGACTTATAGATAAGACATGTAAAGCTGTTGGCATCCCATTTATTACACCAGATAATATTGATTTCAGCGATAAAAATGTATGGGACGATATTGCAAAAGATACTACTCTGATTTTTCAGTTTGAATCAGATTTTGCCGGTTCATATTTGAGAGATATTCTAAGCGAGTCAACCATCAAAAATATTAAAACACAGAATCCAAATTTCTCATACATAGATTTAATGAGTATGGCTAATGGTGCGATCAGACCAGCAGGAGCTTCTTACAGAACAGAATTATCACAAGGAATTTATAGGGATAATGGACATGCTGCATTGAATGATTTTCTGGCTCCTACACTTGGCTATTTAGTATATCAGGAACAGATCATAGAGTTTTTATATAAGTTCTGTGGTTTTACAATGGGCGAAGCTGATATTGTGCGTAGGCACTTTAGTAAGAAAACAGGTACAGAAAATGATATTCCAGTCATTAAAGATGGCGGATACATGCTTGATGATAAAGGAAAACCAGTAAATAACCATTACATCAAAGGTTTTATACAAACAATGAAAGATGAATATGGTGTGGAGAATGAAAAAGCAGAAGAGTTAATTGTAAACTTTCTTCAAGTAATTATAGATGCGTCAGCTTACTTATTTTCCAAAAACCATGCAGATCCATATTCATTTTTAGGATTTGCCTGTGGTTATTTAAGGCATTATTACACGATTGAAACTTTAACATCTGCTCTCAATATTTATACATCTGATAAAGAAAAGTCTTTGAATATCAAAGAATATATCTTGTCAAAAGGTTATACGATAGAGCCGATAAGATTCAGAAAATCAAAAGCAGAATATGAGTATGACAAAGACAGTGGAACTATCTATCAGGGAATTGGAGCAATTAAATACTGTAATGATACCATTGCTGAAGAACTGTATGCACTAAGAGATAATAAATACGATTCATTTGTAGAACTTATCAAGGATATAAAAGAACATACATCTGTAAATTCCAGGCAATTAGAAATCCTTACTGGTTTAAATTTCTTTTCAGAGTTTGGCAAAAATAAATATCTGTTAGGAGTTATACAGGTTTATGAAAAATTTGCAACTTGCAAACAGATAAAAAAGAGCAAATTAGAGGGATTGGGAATTTCTGAATATATAGCAAAGAAGTATTCAGGAAAAGAAACAAATTCTTTATTTAAAGAGATAGACAATATCGGTTTGGTTAAGGAATTGTGTAGCCATATAGAGAATAAGGAAATGGGTATCATTGAGATGATCAAATTTGAAAAGGAACATCTTGAAATGGTGGTATATACTAATCCTAAAGTCAGTGATAATTACTATATTATTGTAGATTACAAAACATTTAAAGATACAACTAAACCATATTTTACAGCACGAAAAGTACGGACTGGCGAAGAAGTACATTCAAGGATTAAACAGGGCAGAATATTTAAGGAAAGCCCGTTTGGATTATATTCTGTGCTAAAGATAAAGGAATTTGATAAAGAATTTAAAAAGAAGCCTGTTAACGGAGTCTGGACTGTAACGGATGAGTTAGAAGATGTGTTGACAAATTATGAGGTTATTAAGTAGGTGAGGTTACATATTGAAAAATAATGATGAAAAAGAAGTATTGTTTAAAGGTAGAATTGTAAGACCTATATACGAAAGTGAAGATTACAGGGTATATGCGGTAGATGTCAATAAAGATATCTACCCAGATATCAAACTCACAAAATATGGTAATGCAACAATATCTGGTGAAATACATGAACTAGGCAAAGGGATTGAATATGAGATAAAGGCGATTGAGCAGTTAACAAAAAATGGTTGGGGATATAAAGTTATCAATATCCGAAGAAATAAGCCACAATCTGTTGATGATATGTATGTTTTTCTTCAAGAAATTCTGACACTTAATCAGGCACAGACATTATATGAGATTTATCCAGATATTGTTGACCGTGTAATGAATAATAATCTTGATGATATAGACTTGAATAAATTGCATGGAATTAAGGAATACACATTTAATATTATCAAAGATAAGATTGTTGAGAATTTCTGTCTAGCAGAATTAGTAGTAGAGTTTCAAGGATTATTGAGTCTTCCCATGCTGAAAAAGCTGTATGAGAAGTATTCATCAATTACCATGATTAAGAAGAAACTCAAAGAAGATCCGTATAAATGCTTATGTGGATTAGCTAGAGTAGGGTTTGCAATGGCAGACAGTATTTTGTTGGAATTGGAAAAGGCTTCAAAAGAGAATGTTAAAAATGGGAAACTAGAAATTATAGAATTTGAGTCAGAATTAAAGACTAGCAATCATAGATGTTTATCTTGTATGTTGTACCTATTGGAGAAAAATGAGGAAGATGGGCATACATTAATGTCAATCAATGAGTTGCGAAATCAATGTATGAAGATGGTTCCTGCGTGTTCTAATCATTTTGTAGAGTGTATGAAGCATGAAAGCATTTATTATAACAAGGAATCTATGGTTGTTTCGATCAGAAGGACATATGAAATAGAGAAATATATAGCAGAGAAGATAGTTGCTGGTCTTGCAAATACAAAAAATAGATGGGATTTTGATTATAAGAAATATCATACTGTTAATGGTTGTGAATTATCAGATGAACAGGTAAAAATTGTAGAGAATATCTGTAAATATAATGTGTGTATTCTGAACGGAGCAGGAGGAACAGGAAAATCATTTTGTACTCAGGCGGTTATTAATATGTTGAAAGATAACAATAAATCATTTAGACTATTTTCTCCGACTGGCAAGGCGGCAAAGGTATTATCTGATTACACCAAAGAACACGCTATGACAATACATAGAGGGCTTGGATATATGCCTCCTGATACATGGAGCTTCAATGAAGAACACAAATTGGATTGTGATGTGTTGATCATTGATGAGTTTTCAATGACAGACATTTTCTTATTCAAAAGAGTGTTGGATGCCGTTGATTTTAACAGAACAAAATTATTATTGATAGGAGATAATGCACAGCTTCCATCAGTATCATGTGGGAATCTGCTTCACGATTTTATGCAGACAAACATCATTCCTACAGTTACATTAACAAAAGTTTTCCGATATGGAGAAGGTGGGTTGATGAAAGTTGCAACTGATGTTCGCTTTTGTAAGGAATATCTTACAGGAATCAATAATCAATTTACATGGTTTGGCACAAATAAAGACTATGCTTTTGTCAATGTTGGTAGCGACATTATGGTTAAAAATGCAGTTGCTTTATATAAGAAATTGTTATCACAGGGATATAAAGTTGAGGATATACAGTTACTAACATCGTATAAGAAGGGAGACATTGGAACAGTAGTAATAAACAACGCAATACAGAAAGTTGCTAATCCCAATTATGGTAGCACAGAATGTATGAAAGTTGGAGATACAGTTTATTTCAAAGGGGATCAGATTATACAGAATGTCAATAATTATCATGCACAGTTATTTGTAGATGATGATTATGGATTTGATGAAGATTTAAGAGAAACATTTATTGCAAATGGAGAAACAGGTATTGTAAAGGACGTATTTACAAGTTATCTAATCATTGATTTTGATGGTGTAAAAGTAAAGTATTACAGAAATGATATGCAGATGGTTGGACTTGGTTATTGTATTACGATTCATAAATCACAAGGTAGTTCGATAAAAGTAGTGATTTTGCTCACGCCTCAGTCTCATGTGTATATGCTGAATTCCAATCTTATATATGTAGGACTGACAAGGATGAAAGAGAAGTGCTTCCATTTGGGAAATGTAGATACTGTGAACCAATCTGTAAAGAAGAAGGCGAATTTTGTAAGAAACACATTTATGCAGAGATTGGTAAAGGAAAGTTGTGAGAATCTGAAGAAAACAGCATAAAAATTGTCTATATATAGTGGTTTGAAAAACCTAAAACCGCTATATATATAGACCAAATAAGGCAATGAAATAGGACTTTTATTTGTATAAGAACTATAGCAGATGAGAATATAATCTGACACCCATAGAAGTAATTATTGCTTCTTTATTGCGTGGGTCTACGGAATCAATTTCTTCAGATAAAATTCCAATGCTAACATAAAATGGAACAATTGCATTATAAAAAAGAGTGTCATTATCAACCCATCTATAAGAAGAAAATCCGTCACAAAATGAATTATAATCTTGCATTAGTAAATCTAATGCAGAAATTTCAATAGTAGTCTCCTCATATGGGTCTTCAGAAATGATT
>VIQU02000053.1 GCA_010206225.2 Lachnospiraceae bacterium MD308
TACCTACACCTAACACGTTCTTTTCACAGAATATATTATCTAATTCACAAACTGCTTTATCGTACCAAAGATAAGTTCTGCCTTTTTCTGTATATTTAATTACTGCTTCATGACAGACAACAAAAAAATATATTGTAAGATCTTTAAATGTATTATTTTTTAAATCAATAATTGCACTAATTTCATGGTTTATAAATCTTTCAGTAGAAGTAATAGTATCGGGAATATATTCGTGTGGGAATGAATATTTATAGGGAATGATTTCTTCAGGATATTCTTCATTTTCACAGCCGAGCAGTTTAATGATTTCTGCAGAAGTACATAATTGACGTTCTATTAATTTACGATACTCTATGATTTCATAACTTCTTGATTTTCCTATAGACACTCACCTCCATCACTCAACAACATTTACTTTTATCTCTGAGAGCATAATTTCACTAATATGAATCTGTACAAAAAAAGAACCTCCTATAATGTTCTCATCATTTACAGAAACAGTTATTTCATTATCATTAATAGTCCGCTCCACATCAAAATCTGATTTTACATTCCACTGATAATTTACATTCTGCCAGTCAACAGAATTTCCATCTTTATCTGTAAATGTAACAGTGTATGTGCGCCTATATCCAATTTTTAAGTTTGTGTTTCCAGATATCACACACCTTAAATCTGTCGTTTCATTGGGCGGTTGTGGAGTGGGTGGGATAGGAGTTACTTCAACATAATCACATATCCAAACCTGTGTGCCATCATCTAATGTGATAAGTTTATCTGATTCGGTATTCAATGGTGTTTCTGTAACAGTTACACAACATAAACCTTTCCCATAGTTATAGGCAGTATTATCATTCTGCGTAACTTTATAACAAGTAGGCTTTTTAATATTCTTGTCTATAGCAAATCGCATAGGTGAGTCCAACAGAATAGTGTCATCATTACACTGTACTTTTAACATATGCTGTGCAGAACCAAGAGTCATGGTTGAATTACCAGTTTCGCCACTATTGTATTGAGTGCTATTCTGGTCAATAACATACTGGCTCTTTAATTCACCATTTTCATTTATCCAATATATCTTCCAGTCACAGCTCATGAATGTAGCACAACAGTACAACTTATGAAAAGAATATGAATTCATACATAACCAAACCATGCCTTCATATTCTAAGTAATCTCCACATTCGATCCAATCCTTATCAAGAATCGTCTCTACTGTAATTTTATGATGAACAGTATCAATAAACTTTCTATCAAATATTCTGGGACTTTCTGTAAAAGGCTTTCCATTAAGAAGCGTATCTTTCTCTCTGTCTATTGCCCGATCATACAAAAATCGTATCTGTCGTTGTTTTTGGTTCAACATTCTGTTTTGTACAGAAGTAGAAGAGGGGAGTGATATTTTATATGACTCATATGCCATTATCCGCCACCTCCTTCTTTAATTCTGATAACAGGTTGCAAACTTTTAAAATATGTCTTTTGTAATCGTCATGGTCAGCTACATAAAACAAAGACTGTAAATGAGATAATATGTCTACAACGATATAACTATCATATTTGATTAACGCCGTGTTACCATTAATTGTCTGTATTAGGTTCCTTTGATATATAGTGTGGGATTTTTTCTTGTCTTTTGAAATTACAGATTCCTCAAACATTGGAAGTAAAGCGAATACTTTGTTTATTAGAAAGTCAAGATAATCGCAAGTCAATTTATTTGGTATTCTTGTTTGATAAATTGTATTCATTACCACATAAACCCATTGTATCCTGAACGCTTTACATCATATCCGACTTCTTCTTTTAACAAATATAAAGCATTTAACTTACCTTCCAAATTATTTTTCTCTGCATATGTTTTGAAATCACCATCTTGTAAATGTAACTGCATCTGCATAATATCGTGAGTTTCCTTTGATAAGTACCCAATCATAATATACTTTGCAATAATAAGTTGTCTTCCATCAGAAAGTTTACCATTAAACTGACGCAAAATGTCATCCCTGTCGGATATATCTATACCGGCACTATTTTCTAATTCCCCAGAAGCCATTTTTAAATATGGCATAAAGAAAGTTTCTATGCCGTCCTCACCATCTTTCACATATATATCATCAATCTTATACGAACTAATCAAAGAAAGAACTAATTCATAAACATCGGAGTATGTTGTAACCATAGACACCTCCGTTATTTCAATTTGCTTGCAAGTTCCATAATATTTACATTACATGCAGTTCCGATAGCATTTACCTTATTCATATCAATAGAACCGCCATGATTTAACTTATCAACAACAAGGTCTATGATAGTTTCCTGAATAGCAGGAGTTGTAGAGGTAATCATTTCCATAATTACATTCATATCAAAGTCCAAAATATTTTCGATTGTATCAGGTGTAAGGAACTTCTTATATGAATCTTCCAAACATTGCTCTCTGATAACATTTGGATCGCTGATATAGATTAGTCCATCCTCAAATAGCCACCTATCAGTATTGATGCAGTTAATTAAATGTTCATATATAATTGGAATTGTCTGACCAAGTTTTTCAAATCTGAAATGTCTTGCGGAACCATCATTTGAAGTTTTAAGATTTACACCACCAGTTGTAATTGAAGTGACTAAAATTCTTGCGTTCATCTCTACATCTTCAATATTTTCTGATTTAGCTATGTCTCTATTTTCAACAGTCACATTTTCTGGTTCAGATTTACTTGCTTGTAAATCTTTAATCATATTCACCATTTCTGCAAGCTGTTTTTTCAGTTCTTCATTTTCTTTTTTTAGTGAATCATCATTTGCTGTATTTGCAGAAGATGACATTTCAGAACGAACCTGTTCTTCGATTTCTTTTCTGAGACGTTCCTTTTCAGCGGCTTCCCTTTTGGCTCTTTCTTCCTTTGTCAATCCAGCCATTTTTATTTCCTCCATTTTTCCATTTAAAACAGAGCCATCTAATAAAAGATGACTCTGTTAAAGTTTATATATTAGACAGTAGTTTTCATGATGCCATATTTGCTATTTGTAATGAGTCCAACAACCCATCTCTTATGCAAAGAAACCTTCTGCGCAAGATTGCTATTCGCAAACTGACCATCAGCAATAGCAAGGGAACCACCCTCAAATACGACCTGTACAAGTTTCTGTGTCTGAGGAGAAATCATGTAGATGTAAGAATCATCTAATGCGAAGTCATAATCAGCAGAACTCCAATCAATTTTCTGAGCAAGAGCGATAAGAGGAACATTCTTAAATACTGGCAGATAACCAATCTTAGAATATGTTTCTCCAAGACCCATCTTCAGATAATCATTGGTAGGCATAATTGTACCCAGACCAAGTTCAGTACCAATAGCAACTGCCTTTGCACCGCCATTGGCTGCACCAACTCTTGCCGCAAGTTTCTTAAACGCAGTCTCACTATAAGCATTTTCTTTGAAGTTAGCAGTAAGTGTATTAAAACTATCCTTAACAGCAGCCATAATATCAATTGCAATTTCAGATTCAATAGACAAAACAACCTTCATTGCGTATTCTGCATGATTCTCTTTACCAGCTAATACACGATAAAGATCTACCTCGGTTGTAACCGTATGATTAGTAGGAACGAGTGCTTTCTGACCAGTAAACTGTCTCTGAGCTTCTACATGCCTACGAGAATTACCATTCTCAACAACAGTAAACAAATCACCAGACTTTATATCAAAAACAGCAGAATCGCCATAACCGATAGTCTGTGTATTTGCAACCTGCATATAATCTTCTTTAACAACATCAGGAATAATCATATCGACAAGTTTATTGATAACTGCAAATTTTGCCCACTGATAAGTAGGATTGGTCGCATATGCTTCTTTATCCAAGAAAGAGCAATCAACCTTCATAAGATTTGCAATCTCTCTATCAATAGCAGCATTTACCAGTACTTCTTTTTCATCTAAAGTTTTGCTGGTATCATAACTTTTCTTTACAGAAAAATTAACTGCTCTATAGTTATTCACATAATCCTTCCATGCAGGAATTAAATTCTTTTCTCCATCCTGGGAGAAAGTAACAGTCTTAAATGCCATTATGTATATCCTCCTTTAATTATGCTAATGTGCATACAGCTTCAATAGTGCTTACTCGTTCATTTCCAATAGAAACAAAACTCTCATGAGTAATTTCGTATACAAGATGATCAGTTGCAGCAGCAGATACCTTTGCGGTATATCCAGTTTTACCAACAGTAGGAACTAATACCTTAGAAGTTTTTGTGTCAAATCCTTCAGCAACAGTAATTGCAACCTCATCTTCCTGTTTAGGAATATAAAAGTTTACAACTGTACCTGCTTTAAATACGACATCTCTGGGATCGTCAGACAGACCTCTATACTTACCGGCTTCAGTAACCACATCGGCGTTATAAACGATGCCAAATCTTTTAGTATCAGCAGTAGGGGCAGTCAACGTATAGACTCCATCTGCCTTTGTACCAATTGCAACAATATCTCCATTTCTCAATTCAATTTCTGCCTTGCCAGTTCTTACCTTGTCAGCAGACACATCACGTAAAATATATACATTTTTTGTTTCAGCCATTTAGATAGCCCTCCTTAAACTGTTTTTGCTAATCTATCCCAAACATTCGTAGATTCATCTTCCTGAACTACTGGGATAGAATTTCTTAAAGTCTCTACAGGCTTAACGCCATTCTTTTTCTGAACATCAAAAGCAAATGCCTTTAATTCATTTTTGAAACCATCAACACTGGAACACGTAAGAGATTTCTCACGCCACTGTTCAATTTCTTTAGCAGACAAAATATCAGCCACATCATTTAACGCACATTCAATAGCAACAGTTTTCTCTTCATTTTCCTTATTGGTCTTATACTGTTCTAAAGACGTACATTTCAATTCAAGAGCAGAATAGTTGTTTTTCAGAGTAGTCAATTCCGCTTCGAGAACAGAACATTTGACTTCCAATGCACTGCATTTTTCCTCTACAGTTTCACAGGAATTATTTTCAGAAACAGCGTTGTCAACCTCTTCATTCTTTTCATCTGCGGATGCTGCATTATCTACTTCCTTTGGGGTATCGTCTGTGTGTTCAACAGTAGTTTCAGATCTGGAATGATACTCACTTGTACTTTCAACAAAATTGCCATTGTCATCATAAGTATCTGTATACTCAGAAACGCCTACATTTGTTGTAGTGTATTTTGTACCATTCTCTAATACCTCTGGAGTTTCCGTAGCAGCGTTAGTTACTTCTTTTGCCATAGTTTCCTCCTTATTTTCACTATTTTTTTGTATTAAAAAAGAATCCTCATCGGATTCCTGATTAATTGAGTTATTTAGTTGTGCTTCAAATTTAAGCTGTGCTTTTTGGTAATCGTCATATGAAAATTTCACGACCTGCATATCAGCACCTTCACATGCCTCTGTTACCGCAGAGCCAAGGATAGTTATGCCGTTATATACAAATTGATTAACTGTAATATAACCTTTTTCTTCTTTTGTACTTTCATCATATTCAATCAACCACATTTCGACTGATACATTCTTATATCCTTCGTCACGATGTAATATCCGAATAAGATCTTCCTGATATACATTCCAGAGATAAGCGTTTACTGTTAGAAATGTTTTACCTAAATCTTTATCATATTCAAATTGAATATCTGCATCTTTTTCATCTTTAGGTACAAAACCGCACTGGACTTCTTCTGGTTCATGAGAACTTGCATCATCTGTCCACATATCATATTTGAACAAGATTGGTTTGCCCAATATAGTAAACGCAGATTCTTTAATAGTATCTAATGAAAAACCATAACCATGACGAGTAACACCATCACTAAAAGCACGTAATCGAATTTTTGTAAATTGGGAATCATTTATTTCTTCCAATGTCTTAACAGTTTCTATTTCGTCAATTGAAAAGGAGATTAGCTTTTTATCCACCAGTTTTACCTCCTTCCCACAATGATAATTTATTTAACAAATCTTCGGATTTTGTAAAAGCAAATTTGCCATTATTACTTGATAACACACAAAACCCGATAGATTCTAAATATCTTTTTGTATCAGCATCAACTAATACAATTGAATCTGACGGAATAGAAGAGAAGTTTCTTACAAACATTATTCCTCTTTGACCTCCGTTCCTTTTGTGTTTGCATTCACATCTGCATTTCTTGTAGCTGCACCAGCATCGGATAATTCAGATTCATCTTTTTGATTCCGACCGCCACTATTTTCCTTGTCTGCTTTTGACAAGGTAGATGCCGTTTGCACAGGTCTAAGATTCTCAGGAAAGCCCATAGCATACATCATATTTGTCATATTCTGTGCATCTGTTATCTGAATCCCCCTTGATGTAAATATACGAGGGGTAATCAATCCATTCTGCATATCAGTGTTAGATTGTTTTACCCTGTCTTCACGGTCAAAAATAGTTCCTTCAAACTGTATTTTCCACTTATATTTCTTACACTTCTTATTAATGTGATATTCACAGAAATTAGAAAACTGTCCATATACATCAGATATGTTTGCAGAATTGAATAATTTATAGATACTGGCAGAAGCCATATTTACTGTTGAAGTCATACTTAATGCGTCCGTTGTACCAGACTGTAACATGATATTTCTTAATTCTGTCTCTAATAAGTTTGCTTCATTGGCAGATGGAGAAAAATCAAATGCTTTGAAATCTTCAAGAGGAGCCGCTTTAAAATCGACTTTACATCCAAGTGTTTCCTTAACAGCGGCAACAAATTTTCCTAATTCTGGTGCAGAGATAGCAAAATCATCTGATTTATTTCCTGTCTTATTACCTGTAAGCCTGGGAACAGTAGCAAATATAACTTTGTATGCTTCCAATTCCTTTTTTACATCTTCTAATTCTTTATATTTATCTATCTTACTATAATCAATCATAGAAGAGAGGAGTGGCGGTACTGATCCTGCAAATTGCCTATTGAATTTGAACACAAAAGCATCATCTGGCATCATAGGAGTCCAATGTACCCATTTCCCATTTCTGTTAGGCATATTTGGACGATAATTCAATTTTCGGTTGTTCAGTGCTTTGCTATACAATTTCTTGACAGCAGGAGAGTAAGCATTAATATCAACACCGCTGTTCATAAAGTATGACATATCAAAAGAGAATAAATATCCCAAGTAAGAATCTGCATCAATCATACAATGTGAGTGCGGAAGTTCTTGTAAATAAATATGTCCATCAAATTCCCTGTAAGAAGTAAAATATGTATCATACATGCAGAGATTCCATAATACCTTAGAAAACTCCTCCTTTACTTTGAAGTTATTAAAGAATTTAGTCAGTTCTGCATAGTCTTCTTTATAATCTTTACTGCGAAATTCTGTAGCTGTGATAGGTTTGCCATCTTCTGTATAAGGTATCGGATTCCAGTCAAATGTAAGCATTTTTGACCAGAGGGTAATTATCTGCTTATATAAACCAACAGTATTGAAATTAAAATACGAAAGTTTTCTAAGTTCTTCTTCGTATTCATGCGGTTGCATGACCATTCTTCGTATCTGTTTTGTTGAAAAAAACGAAGAAAACATATTTACATCTTTTAAACTTGTATTAAGCATCTGAGGAGATAACATGAATGTATTTCCATAAAAATGCTGTGAATTAAATGCCTTTATGTATTCGGCAAAATAAGATGATTCATAATCTATGGATTTTGACATTTGTTACCTCCTTTCTCATAGATATGTGTATTGTTTTAATAAATCGTATCCTGCATTTTTGTTACTATAAAGATTCTGTTTGTTTTCTAATTCCCATTCTGAAATCACAGATAAGCCATAGAATAGGGACGTAGCCCTATCACGCTTTTTAGTTTTTACAATACGATTATATTGTAGATTACCAGATTCAGAATATTCCTGTTTGATGTTGCTCAACTCACTCTGCAAAGTGTCATGCTCAATATACTGTGCATACTCTTCCGGAGTGATTTCACCAGATTTATACAACGCATCTACTTCATCAGAAGCTACTAATAACTGCAAAGTTCTGTCCTCAAAACAGGATTTCATATATGGATAATAAGTTGTATTAAAATCGTTTGTTGCGTTGATTGCTCTTATCATAGGAATTGCATTATCCAACAAAAATCCTTCCTCATCGTTATCTTTGATTAGTGGAGGATATTCAACCGTCACTTTTGTTTTAGGATCTGTATATTCCCAAGATTCATAAAACATACGAGGAAGCCCGTTGCCGGCACCACGTTCATCAATAACAAGTTTTCTACAGTTGGGAAATTTAAGATGAATTAACTCTCTAAGATAATCACGCTGTTTTTCCAGTGGAAGACCATTTACAACTTTTATATAAACGGCAGATTTTGTATATGTTCCATTAGGACGTAATTTCAATTTGATTACATGAGTACATGCATTATCAGAGTTTTTAGCTGTAGACACAGCAACGTCATGAGTTATGAGATAGATAGAGTCAGATTTTTTAGGCTGTTCCAATTCACAATGTTCAAGAATTCTACATGGCATTGTTAATTCATATGGGTAATAGCTTTCACCACTGGAACCGACAAACACACCTTCATACTCATATGCAAACTTATCAGATGTCATTGTAGGTTTTGCACGTTCCTGCTCAATATCATCAGCATCAAATAAACCTGCTTGGATACCTACCTGATAAGGAAAACACATAGCAACATAATTTTGATTTCCTGATACCATCTGCTCAAAATGATACTTAAATCGCTTATATAATCCGCTTGTCTTTAAGTAAGCAGAAGAGATAAATATTACTTTACCTTTTTCGTTTTGTTTCCATTTTAAAGCGTTTTGTCGCTTTGTTTTTGTCATAGGAATCAAAATAGTTTCTATAATATCATCTTTAACAAGTCTTGCTTCATCAACGAGGAGATAATTGAACCTCCAGCTTCTTGCACTATCACCGCCTCGATCCTGAGCAAGTGTAATCGCACGAATTTCAGAACCATTTTTAAATTCGCAATAACAGTCATCAGCACCAGTCCTAATAGGAAAGTTGATTTCTCTTGCTATTGTTTCATTTTTAGAAAGTTCACCTTTGATTTTTTGGATGATCACGTTACGAGCCTGTTGAGAATTTCCGCTGGCAATACCACATTTTACATTCGGATAAAGGATAGAAACACATATATAAAACAAAGCAACAATCCAAGACTTACCGATACCACGACAAGCAATAAGTACACTAAACTGACCTCTACCCATTGCCCTCAAAATAACTCGCTGAAATGGAAATAAGTCTACTCCCAATATATCAATAGCAAATTCATCTATGTAATATCTGTAATATGAGAAAAATTCAGTCCATGCTTCATAATCTATTGATACTTCGTTAATTGGATCATTGGAGTATGTAGAATCAAAATCTTCTGCGTGCTTTTTGTCGTATAACTGTTTTTCCTTTTCTTGTTGCTTTTCGTATTTATCCATAACACACCATTACAATGACTTTGTGATAGTGCTTAGATAGTCTATCATTTCGTCAATCGTATCTTTCTTTAGCGGTTTGTGTTCTGGAATCCAGTTATGAGCTTCTACCATAGCAGCAACTTTAGAAAAACTACTTATACCAACATCATTTACACTTCTGGTGCTTTCACTAAATTTTGCAGATTTTGATAGTGTATCAAACGCTTCTCTAGCATTTTTATACCTTGCATCAGCACCTTCAATTCCATTTATCATTTCATCAAATGCTTTATCCATTTGAAGACTAGCTTTTGCAATTTTACGAGCGTAGTCACGGTGGTTTTCTGTGATTATTTTGTAGTCTCGTTCAAGTCCAGCATAATAGTTATTCAGATAATCAATATCTTTTTGGCTATATTTACCCATCCACTTATCATCATAAATAAGTTCATCAGCGTCAGATTGAATACGTTGTTGTGAAATTTCTGTTTTTGATTGGTTAGTGGAGTTTGAGACTTTAGAATACTGATTAATCAAATGAGAATATCTATTTAAAATTTCATCTTTTTCTTTTTTAGTACGGTTACTGTTTTGATGAATAAATCCTTCTTTCTCTGCATCAGAGTACGATTTCGATTTATCCTGTCTCATCGCCACTAGCGTGAAATATTTCTGCAATATCTCATATCCATGAAGCGATACTTCTTCGTCACTCAGATAACTATTTTCTTTCTTCACAGATTCCTCAGAAGAGAAGAGTAGGTCAAAATACAAAGGTTTATCAATATTCCTAAGTAAGTCTTTAAATTTATCAAAATGAATTCTTCCATCATCAGCTAGAACAGAAGTTTTGCAACATTCTTTACAAACAGGTATGCGCTCATCAAGAGAGTACATAGGGGAGCTGCTATAATAGAAGTCTGTTAAATTCTTCTCATCATGACAGCATGTGCATACCTTTTTTCCTTTTTGCTGATTGGCTGGCAACGGTTTATTGCCAGATAATTGTGATTTTTTTCTTGGCATGTTGCCGCCATCCTTTCATTTTTTTTACTAAAAAAGACAGCCATGAGGATGACTGTCGAAATCTAATATTAAGGAAATCCAATCTTAAATTTATCGTATATAAAACAATTGCACTTCCGATTGACTATATTAATAAGATATACTAATTATTGAATATAAAAATATTTACAAACACTATATATAGTGATATACTAAAATAATAATTTGATTAGAAAGGTTTAAATATATATGATAATTTCTCCCAGTTTTTTAAATTCTATTGCAAAAGAAAATAATATTACCGAATATAGTCAAGAGTCTATCTTGTTAGAAAATAGAAATTATTTTTTTGAGTCAGGAGATTTTCCTGGCACTAGAAGATATGATGTATTTTTATCTCATAGTTATTTGGATAAAGTTCAAGTTTTAGCATTAGTAAAATTATTTAATAAACACCATTTTTCTGTATATGTTGATTGGATAGAAGATAAACAATTAGATAGAAAAGATGTTAATGTGAAAACTGCTAATTTGCTGAGAGAACGTATGAAACAATCCAAATGTTTATCTTATTTAACAACAAAAAATATAACTAATTCAAAATGGTGTCCGTGGGAATTGGGATATTTTGATGGATTAAAGCAATCAAAATGTTGTATTTTGCCAATTATGGAATATAGAACTAAGTTTGATGGACAAGAATATTTGGGTCTATACTCGTATTTGGAATATGCATCTCTTGCTGGTATTGACAGAGGTTGTGACTTTTATATTTGCAATCAAAGTCGTACTGAATTCATAAAACTTCGTGATTGGATAAATGGCTATACAAAATTTTATCAAGGAATATTGGTGTAATGAGTAGAAGTAATATAACAACAGAAGAAATACATAAGGAAATTGATTTAATTCAATCTTGTATAAACCGAATGTCAAAGAACTCTTTTTCTTGCAAGAGTTGGAATTTAACATTAGTAGCTGGGACATTTGCATTAGTTCCTGAAAATATTAATAAATGGTATATCTGTATTGTTATTTTGTGTATAGATTTATGTTTTTGGCTAATTGACTCCTTTTTTCTTTTACAAGAACAACTTTATAGAGATAAGTATGAATGGGTTATAAAAAGGAGAGCAGAAGGAAATAAGGATTATTTATATGATCTCGATCCATACAACAAAAAAATGAATCTTAAAGATAAAAAGCGTAATCTATTTAAAGCAGCTATTTCACCAACACTGTTGCCCATGTATGGTGGAATAGCATTACTTATAATCATGTTCATTATTATCAAATTAAATGGAGGAATATAAATTATGGGAAGAAAAATTTTTATATCTTACAAATATGCAGATAGTAACGTTTATCCAGTTCCAAGATTTAGTGAGTATAATCCAAAAGTAAGGGATTATGTTTCATGGCTGGAGGATAAATTTAAAAACCGTACAGAACATTATTATAAGGGAGAATCTGACAATGAAGATTTATCAATGTATTCTGAGGGTTATATTTGGGATCATTTAAAAGATAAAATGTGGGACAGTTCAATAACTATTGTACTTATTTCTCCAAATATGAAAGAACCAAATAAATGGGAAAAATCTCAATGGATTCCGTGGGAGATATCATATTCAATTAGAAAAACACCAAGAAGTTCATATACGAGCCAAAGGAATGCTGTCCTTGCAGTTGTTTTACCAGATAGGTATAATAGTTATAATTACTATTCAACCTCTAAGTTATTTCCTATTTTAAAATCTAATATAGATAATGGATATATACCAGTTGTATCTTGGGATGATTTTAAATATGATTGTGATACATATATAAATAGAGCATATGTAGCGCAGCAAAACACACCAGAATATAAATTGCAGATAAATTTGTAAAATATAATTATTACCCAATGAAACAATTCTTCTAAGTGGCAAAAGAGGAGCAGTGGTTAAGCTGCTCCTTAATTACTTTTACTCAGTACATAATTTATTCTGTTTTAATAACATTTTTCTAATGTATTCCAGCCCTTTTCTCGTAGCATATGTAGCTGGTCTATAATTCCCATCACGGCAAGGAGTTTCCTTTACTTTAAACAAACCTTGTTCCATAAATCTCTGATATGGAATATTTATATTTCCCTTATAAAACATAACATCATTTGTACGCAAGAATAGATACAATCTCTTTAATCCAATTTTCAATTCTTTAGCTACAATGTTCATTGGTAGTAATCCTTCTGTGCTAAGAAGAGTATCGTAAAATTCCTTTAATTCAGCATTCTCCGCTTTCAATTTTTCATTACTGCTTTTTAGATCTTTGATGACTAAAACCTTTGTTTCCTCACTAAGTTCTGGGAGATAATTATTTACAAATTCTTCTTCCATATCTGTTTCGACATAGCCACCCGTCTTATTAATCAAAGGAAGGACTTCTTCGACTACCCACTTTCTGAATGGTTTACATTTCTCAGTATGTGCCTCAAACATAAAATCATATAGTTGATTTTCGTTTAGAAAACTGTGTCCATCGTGGACACACGGCTGAATTCCTGCATTTTTGCAAGTTGTGTCAATTCTTGAATTTCTAGGATAACTTTTTCCTACTCCATTTTTTCTAACATATCCAAGTGCCATACCTGTTGAATAAAGTTCAAACATAGGAACTCCATCAATGATTTCAATAGTTACATCAATTGCTTCAAATTTCTGTTTTCAGTTTTTATCATAGTTTTTTCCTTTCTTCGCATTATAGTAGCGAAACACTAAGAATATTTGTTTTATGTTATTTGCCGATAACATTGATCGTTATCTGATGTGGAACAGTTGCGGCAACAACCATTCCTGAAAGAAAAAATCATATGATAAATGAAAACTTCTTTTGGGACGTAACTATCCCACATCAAACAACGATATCTAAATACTTATTCTCTTTTTATTTCTTCAAAGCAACACAAAAAGAGCCATGATATTTCACATGACTCTTTCAAAAATCTTATTAAATTTTTGCTTTGAAATGCTTATTTTAAAATTTCCCTCTTGACAAAATATAAATCTGTGTTAATCTGTAATGATTTATATCTAACTCACAGGAGGAACCAGAATGCACGATTTTGTATATGTAACTAAAGCATCGGCGCAACCAGTTAAAAACAAATTAATCAAAATTATTCATGAAGTACAAGACATAGTAAGACCGTATTTCACTTTTCAATTTAGACCTGTTGGTAGTTCCAGTAGGAATATGATTACTTATGACAGAAAATCCAACATAGGTTTTGATTTCGATTTTGACTTGGAAATCAATGACGATGAAGAAAATTATACTCCAGAAGAAATTCGTCATATTATGCGAAATGCAATAGACAGAGTTGTACCCAAGTATGGTTATAAACACTGTGAAGATTCCACAAGAGTATTAACTATCAAAAAGGTTAATACATTTACATCTCAAATCATACATAGCTGCGATTTTGCTCTTGTATATAACTGTAAAGATAGAAGACAGCAGTATATAAGATTCAACAAGAAAAATGGTAATTACACTTGGGAATTTCAAGGTAAAGGTTTTAAAAACCTGGATAATAAAATTGCCTGGTTAAAGCAAAATGGCTATTGGATAGAATTACAGGATTATTATATTGATAAGAAAAACAGTAATGATAATCCCGATAAACATTCTCGCTCCATTTTAGCTGAGTCCATAAATGAGATGTATCATAAAAAGAAAAATTAACACAAAAAAGAGCCGTCAAAACTGGTGACTCTATCTTTTCTGATTGATTGGTTGTATACCTTCTTTTCTGGAATTGTGTGTCTGATTCTGATTTTTAGGTGCAACCTTTTGAGTTATACTATTAAATTTATCATGGTTCTTTTGCTCTTGAATTTGTTCCTGAGTTTTATTATCCATGTTTTCACCTCATAGATAGTATTCGCAAAATGAAAATAATTATCCGCTTTATAAAATATTTGCAGAGTTCTGTTATTAACGCCAGACGTAGATGTCGATCTCAATGCAGCTCATCACTACACACACACTGTTTTCTAGACAGGTTCAGGAGCCGTCTTGAGTCATCTGGCAAACCATGTGTTTTTATATAGCGACAACATGGTAGTATCGCTGAATATTTTGAAATAGGAGAGCAGTTGCACTACCCTCCACAAATTTACACATTATCAGAATTCCACAATAGATCTACATCATATTCTTCTAATGATACAGGAACAATTTCGGTTCTATTATATGTATCGAGAAGACTTATACATTTCTGCTCAAATTTTTCTTTGTCAGATTCTTTATATGAAACAGTTTGGAATTTTCCAGTACCCACTAATTCTGTTTCAGTACGAACCTCATGAGTATCTGGGTCTTCAACCTCCTTTGGCACTTCCTCCATAATCTCTTCCTTAATCTGAAGGAACCTATATATGGATTTGTCTTTTTTATCTCTAATAAGCACACTATAAGCCATTTACATTCACCATCCTTTACAAAGTATAACTTTCTTCACCTTCAAATGTATTACTTAAAGCCCGAATTTCAGCCAATTTTTCAGCAATGGCTTCTTTAATTCTGGTGGCGAAGAGGATAGCTTTGGCTTGACCAAGCATTTCTCGCTTTGAGAAAACTTCATTTAACTCAGTTTCAGGGAATTTAGTGACATCTCTGCTAAAGGTAATATGCAAGTCCTCATCAACAATGAATTGTTCATTAATTACATCTGGAATGGTTACTTCCACCACATTTGTACCATCAATAGGATCATCCGTAACCACAGGAACATTATTTGCCATTTTCATATTACCGACAAACTTTATTTTATTAAACTCAATCATCTTATTATAATTGTGCAACAATTCTAGTTCTTGCTCAGATGTTAGGTCAGCAGTACCTAAAACTTCTACAGAAATATCAATGCCGATAATATCATTTTCAATGGTTTTCTTTTGATTGATTTTCATTTTCTTCCTCACTTTCATTTTCTAAAATTTGATTATACGAATCTTTAAATGCAATTATAAGATTTCGCAATGTATCTTTATCTAATAAACAATTTAAATCAGACATATCAAGAGTCCGATCTGATATTGTAAACTGCAGCGTATTTCCCTTAGGAGAGAATTGTGCCTTGACTCTATCACTAAATAAAAGTTCTACATAATCTAATCTGGAACCACATCCAGAAGTAATTCGTTTGACTTGACCAATAGACAGGTTGTTTTCGGTCATATTGAGATTTCTTGCCATTTATTCACCAACTTTCTTTTTATATTGTACGATTTGATAGTGGATGTCTCTGGACTCGAACCAGAAATGCCGAAGCCACGATTTTACAGACCGCTGCGTTACCAATTCCGCTCACACATCCATAAAAATAGGAGAGTGTTGAAACTCTCCAGAATGTCACACTATATTAGCAGACTGATAATTCCTGCATCTGATTGTTTATCAGACAACCAACAGTGTAATATGTGTGATCAACAGCATAAAGCGTACCACTAGCTGTCATTGGACTCCGGATGCCCAGTTTTAATAGTTATTACTATTCGCTCATTTGTAAATACAATCGTTAACGCAGATAAGTATGCACCTCTCAACACTTTCCTTGGCAGTTGTCAACCTATTATAGTTTTGGTCATTACTATTTATTTGCACAAAAAATGACCGCCACACGCCAAAGCACGGTCATTAATGTGTTAATGAATTTAATTTATGTAATTAGGTGTTTATTTATAAATGTTCAAATATATAGTCCAAATCTGTTATAACAATTTTAGTTCCTTGATAATATTTATTCATTATCTTCTTGGCTTTAGCATCTATTTTTCTCATCAAGTCATTTGGAATAGACACATCTTTTCCAGTGCGCTCATCTATATATTTCTCAACAATGTATTTCTCAGTAACAGGACAAATATTTTGTAAAAGAAATGCTGCTTCTCTACCTTGAACATATCCAAATTCTAAACCATCATATACTCTATAACGTTTTAATTTTTCTTCTAAAAGACTTCGATATTTTTCAATCTGGGAAGAAATGGGAATCATCCAATAGATGCTTTCATTCTTAATATCTTGAATCGCATAAAAACACGGTCTTCTATGTAAACCATCAGAAGTAGTTTCTTTGTTTGCCATTACACCATGTTTTGAGAATTTGTCACAATATTCATCTGATAAAAAATAGAATTTACCCTTAGTCATTTGTACCTCACAATAGAAGAGGACTCCGAAGAGTCCTCAATATTTTGTCCCTGTGCTTTTATTACTCGCCTTACAGGTGGCGAGAAATATTTTGTCTCCGTGCTTTTATATGCCGCCTTACGGATGGCGGAAAAATATTTTGAGTCAAAAGACTACGAGAAGAATGTGTTTATTCCTCTTGTAATTATTATATTACACTGGATGGGTTTTGATGTCAAGAAAATATTGGGTATTATGATGAAATTGGAGTTTCAAAGTGGCTATATAAATGCTTCATCAGACTCGTCATCCTCATCTTTTTTGATTATGTAATGATTCTTAGTCGTAGAAACATCATTATGTCCCAATAATTTCTGTGCAACCTCTGCTGACTTATGCTCATACACAACAATATTTGTTGCACGACTCTCGCGGAACAAATGTGGATGTACTCTACGTCCAATAATCTTTGTAAATAAACCCTGACACCATCCATTAAAAGTATCTTCCCCAACTTGACGAGTAGTTCCGTCTTTCTTTTGTTTAATTACAAACATATATGGACAATCATCTTCTCCACGGACTTCTAACCATTTCTTCAGCCAACACATAGCATCTTCGCCAAATTTTAGTTTTCTCTGCTTACCAACTATAGAAGCACCTTTACATCTGATAGTATGAGTTTGATATGATTTAGATACAGCTTCTTGTTCATTTCCATCTTCATCAACTATTTTTATTTTCTTTTCTTTTGGTTCATAATCAACAACTTCTTTAAGCAACTGTCTTGCTTCAGCACGTCTGCATCCAGTGGAATAAGAAAATACTAAATAAGCTAATTTTTGCCACTCTTCACGCTTTTCTAATTCTTCACAAAGCATTACGTATTCATCAGGGGTAAGAGGAACTTTTTCATGTACATATCCAGTCTTAACTACTTTTAGTCCAACTGTGAAATTACGAAATGTGGGATATTCATCCTCATACATCATCATGACATAATTACAAAATGAACTAACGCTTGACTTCTTAAATTTTATACCAGAATCAGACAATCCTCTGTTTGTAATTTGATTTAAATATCTTGCAAACTCTTTCTTCTTTATATCAAGAAAACTTTTGTTATTAAGATTTTCTTTCACCCAATAGAAAAATATCCTTAGTCCTGATCTATAAGCAATTTTTGTTTTAATTGCTAATTCTGTCTGATTTTCAAGATATTCCTCTGCCATATTCCTATTAAATTCAAGAACTTCTGACCACATTTCATCTGTTATATCTTCACTACGTTTTGCATTTTTACCGTCCACATTTATCACTTCCTTCCGTCCTGTAAGTAACCAGTCTCATCACTGGTAGGGTATTTACTTTCACCAATACCATATCTCTATAAAACTTACCTATGTAATTCGTCTAATTCTTTTAAAATAACATATTCTCAATATTGCGTATGATTTTCTTATCCAAATTGAATTCGTCTTTACTCTTCAAGTTTAATATATAATTCCAAATTTCATATGAAAATAATTCATAAGGTTTCCTTTTGGGAGAAAGGAAGTCTATAAATAAGTTATCGTTTATAATTCCCAAACTTTCTCTTAGATTTTTTGACATTTCATTCTTTATAATATCACATAATAACGTATCGTTAGATTCTATAAGTTTAGTCATTCTAAAAGTTTTCTCGTAGTCATACCTATCC
>VIQU02000054.1 GCA_010206225.2 Lachnospiraceae bacterium MD308
CATCCATCCTCAGACGGCTGTACCGTGCAGACAGGATGCCGGTCAGAGGATTATTGCGGGGCAGGTTCTTCTTTGGCTGTAAAATCGGAGCATTGAACTTCAGGAAGCTCTTCTCTTACAGAAAGGGCAGGGGACACTATGCGCAAAATCCGATATTAACGTAATGGTTAAGGAACAGACAGCCTGACTGTTGCCTAAGTATACAAAGCAAGCGGCTTTAAAACGGTTGTGTGAAATTTTCAAGGTACTATATGGAGGGTTATGGCGTTGTTTGTCAACTCTTTTGACCCTTACATCATCAAAATAGTATATCATATTTTTTTCCCGCATGGTAAAATAATTGTGTATACATTCCATTATTTTACGCCATAATATCTGCGGGGGTTTTTATGAAAAAAAATATTCGTTTTCTCTTTGTATGCGGTATCGTGATGCTCTTAAGTGAAATCTGGAAACAGTACTGCATTACTTTTATCATAAATAAACATTTTTACAACTGGTGGCATTTTCCCTTCCAGCTTTGCAGCATTCCCATGTATTTGTGTCTGCTGCTTCCTTTCGTGTCCGAAAAAATCAGAGAAGTGTTTTTAACCTTTCTAATGACCTTCAGCCTGATGGGCGGAATCTTCACATTTTTTGATACCAGCGGACTTCATCACTCTTACGCTCCTCTGACTGTCCACTCCTACCTGTGGCATATACTGCTTATCATAATCGGCATTACGGCAGGACTATGCCAGCGCAAAAAAAACACTGCCGGAATATTTTCCGGCAGCGTTATTTGTTATCTGATCTGCTGTATCATCGCCACATTATTTAATATTATATTTCACTCATATGGAACGATTAATATGTTCTATATCAGCCCTTACTATAAAATGGGACAAAAGGTATTCAAGGATATCGCCAGTCTCACCGGAAATACTGCCGGAATACTCATCTATATCGGAACGAACATTGTGGGCGCTTACCTGATCTATCTGATTTGGTTAAACAGCGGCAGATATATAAAACTTTTCCGAAACTTTCCGTGATCTTATCCGTTGATGCACTACACCGTTGATGCAATCAGCTCCATTTCCCCGGCAAGCTCTACGTTTCCATATCCGTCAGGCAGAATAAAATGGTCTCCCTTCTTGATCACACGCCCATTTACAATTCCGCATCCATCTATTACGCTTACATTCATAAACGGATGGGTCTGTTCAAAAAGCATCATCCCGTTAAGATTCATCTTATACACTTTGTAATAATCACAGGCAATCAGTTCTACCCACTGATTTTCCAGAATTTCTTTTACATTTTTCACACTGTCCTCAGCAGGCTTTGCAGGCACCTCGATTACATCAATGCTCTTTTCCACATGGAGTTCTCTCGGCTTTCCATCCTTAAGCCTTCCGTAATCATATACCCGGTAAGTGATATCGCTGTTCTGCTGAGTCTCTAAAATCATACAGCCGCTTGTAATAGCGTGGACCGTCCCCGGATCGATCTGGATAAAGTCACCCTTGCGGATAGGAACCCTGCGGATAAATGCATCCCATTTTCCTTCATGGATCATATTCTCAAGTTCTTCCTTCGTCCTTGCATTATGCCCGACTACAAGCTCCGCCCCCTCTTCACAGTCGATAATATACCAGCATTCTGTCTTCCCAAGCGAACCGCCCTCGTGTTCTTTTGCGTAGCCGTCATCCGGATGTACCTGTATACTTAAGTTCTGCTTTGCGTCAATCACCTTCACAAGCAGCGGAAAACGGTCTTCTTTCAGATTACCGAACAGATACCTCTCGTTCTCCCAAAGCTCTGAGAGTGTCTTCCCGATGAAACAATTATCATCCACACCGTCATCCCCGTTCGGATGGGCCGAGATTCCCCAGCACTCTCCGACCTCATTGCCCGGGAGCTGATACCCAAAGTCTGTTCCGAGACGGCTTCCGCCCCATACCATCTCCTTCAGCACAGGATTTAAAAAGAGGATCGGGCGGGGTTTTCGGTTAATGCTTAAGTTTCTACCATTGGTATTCATTACATTTTGATACCAGTAAGCGGAGTCCTTTACTGTTCTCTTCCTGTTCTCAAAATCTACATATACGATACCGAAGCGTTCACTATAGCCCCTCTCCCACTCAAAATTGTCCAGAAACGTCCACAAAAAATATCCTGTAACATCAATGCCTTCATCATAGGCTCTCTGCACCTGACTAATATGCGCATCTAAATAATGAATCCGATTTTGATCGTGGACACGGCCGTCTTCCGAGACTACATCCAGCGCCGACATTCCATTTTCCGTAATAATAACTGGCTTTTTATAGCGTTCATAAAGAAACTTGCTTCCCCAATACATACACTCCGGCATAATGGACCACCCTACGGCGGTCTTCGGCGCCCCGGGCTTTCGTTCTAAAACCTCCGGCTCACCCTCTTTATCTGCACGAACTGCATATCCATTATAAATACCCTGTCCGATAAAATCGATCGGCTGGCTGATCAGGTCCATATCCTCCTTACTGAATCTTGGAAGATACGAAGCAAATTTTTCCATTCCTTCTTTCGGGTATTTTCCAAAAAGGATCGGATCAAGATACCACGACAGATTCCATGCCCAGTTATCCATTTCCTCATAGAATCCAAAGTATGCCCTTCTTGCCGCTTCAATATCTGCACTCTCTTCTGTGCAGGGAACAGGAACACTGTAGGTTGGCGCAATCCCAATCTTAACCGGCCTATCGGCATATTTTCGTAGTACCTGAACTGCCCTTCCGTGGGCTTTCAGTATATTATGCACCATCTGAAAGGACAGCGGAAGAGGAAGCTGATAGCCTGGCGCATGGGTTCCTCTCACATGACCGAAATTACAGAAACACTGCGGTTCGTCTATCGTAATAAAATTCTCACAGATATCCGAAAAGTTTTTTGCAGCCACCTTCGCATACTCTCCGAACCACTCCGGAGACTGGTGAGATACCCATCCTCCCTGTTCCTGAAGACGTTGAGGATATTCCCAGTGGAACAGCGAAATAAAAGGCTCAATCCCCTTTTCCTTCATAAAAAGAATCATATCCCGGTACATTTTCACCGCCTTCTCATTTACCTTCCCGGTGCCCCCCGGTATGATCCGGCTCCAATTCAAAGAAAAACGGTAATGCCTGATTCCCATATATTTCATCAGAGAAATATCTTCTTTATATTTGTGGACAAAATCACAGCTAACGTCAGCATCGGCGCCGTCGGTAATCCGGCCTTTTTCCTTCACGAACCGATCCCAGATACACTCTCCCGCTCCGTCTTCTTTATCTTTTCCCTCTATCTGATAAGCGCTGCTGGCAACACCCCACATAAAATCATCTCGAAACATCTCACACCTCCTGTTCAGTCAAGGATAAACTGTATGCCTGCAGAACCTGACTCTGCAGTTCCCTTCGGATAACCGCCTATTACTTTTTAACGGCGTCCTTCTTCTGTATCTGCTTCTCTTACTACGCTGTTCTCTTTAATATAATCAACGATCTCATCCAGTGTTGTGAACGCAAGCCCTACATAACTGTCCGCCGCGCCGTAATAGATCGCAATCCTTCCGCTCTCACTGTCATGAATCGTAGCGCAGGGGAAACATACATTAGGCACAAAGCCTCTTTCCTCGTACCACTCCTCCGGCGTCAGCAGGAAATTCTCACAGCGGTACTTCACCTTAGATGGCTCATCTATGTCAAGAATCGCTCCGCCGATTGAATACACGTAACCATTACAGGTACTTGTAACTCCGTGATAAAAAAGAAGCCATCCTTCACTGGTCTCAATCGGCGCAGCGCCGCCGCCGATCTTAACAGCCTGCCACCATTCCGGATTCTTTCCCATGATGTGGCGGTGTTTCCCCCAGTACACAAGATCCGGACTCTCACTGATAAAAATATCTCCAAATGGTGTATGCCCGCTGTCAGAAGGTCTTGAAAGCATCATAAAATTCCCGTTTACCTTCCTTGGAAACAATACCGCATTACGGTTAAAGGGCAGAAACGGATTCTCAAGTCTCGTAAACGTCTTAAAATCCGTAGTCTTCGCCATTCCGATAGCCGCCCCGTAAAAATCCTGACACCAAATGATATAATAAGTGTCCTCCACTTTTACAAGCCTCGGATCATAAGCGTATGCCGGCATAAAGCTCTCCCCATTCTCGTCCACAAAAGGAATCTTATCTTTCTCAAAATCCCAGTGAATCGCATCCTTGCTTCTTCCAAGGTAAATATACGGAATCCCATTGATCTGCTCGCCGCGGAACACACCGATAAATCCATCCTCATAGGGCATAACCGCACTGTTAAAGATCCTTGCAACCCCCATGACCGGATTGCGTCCGATGATTGGATTCTGTGTATAACGCCACACCGGAGCCCCCTTCAGGTTTTCAGGTTTCTTTTGCCACGGCACATTAGAAACCGCGGGACTGATCATTTTATACTTACTCATTCTATAAATTCCTCTTATCTTTCATTAAATATATTTGGTTATCATTGGTGAGGGTGTCACTCCCTTAAGAAACTCCAAATTCCTCCGTATCAGCTCACATCTCTGCGCAACGCACTCTACGGAGCGTCCGGGATCCTCCGGTGTGTTGAACACATAATCCAAAAGCTTATCTATCGTCGTTGTTGCTACATGCATCCTTGTATCACTTGCCGCATAATAGATGTACACATCCCCATTCTCTTTTGCAATCGCCCCGTTGGTGAATACAACATTTGACACGTCCCCTACTCTCTCCCAGTCTCTTGGACCGATCAGCATTCCGGACGGCTCTGCGATAACCTCCGCCGGATTATCAAGAGCCGTTGCAAATACATAGATGACATAGCGGAGTCCCGCCGCAGTATTCCGAACGCCGTGAGCGATATGTATCCATCCTTTTTCCGTCTTGATGGGCACCGCTCCCGCACCGTTTTTCGCCTCGGTGATAGTGTGGTATTTTCTCCTGCTTGTAATCCGCTCTTCATCAATCACCGCGTGTTCGATATCGTCACACAGTCCGAATCCGATTCCTCCGCCGGAGCCGGTATCAATAAAGTCATCCATCGGTCTTGTGTAAAATGCATACTTTCCGTCAACAAATTCGGGATGCAGCACTACATTTCTCTGCTGCGGTGAATTCAAAGTCTTCAGGTTATCAAGCCGCTCCCAGACCTTCAGATCTTTCGTACGCACAATTCCTGCCGCAGCCACTGCCGCGGAAAGATCATTTACAGACGTGTCCTTACTCTCAGAGCAGAATACCCCATAGATATAACCATCCTCGTGCTTCGTAAGACGCATATCATACACATTGGTCTCCTCAGGGCATACATCACCTAGAAGAATCGGGTAATCCCAGAATTTGAAGCCTGAGATGCCATCATCACTTTCTGCTACCCCAAAGAAAGATTTGCGGTCATTTCCCTCAATACGCGCGATGAGGTAATATTTTCCATTCAATTCTATAGCTCCCGCATTCATAACCGCATTCACTCCGAGACGTTCCATGAAATATGGGTTTGTCTTTGGATTTAAGTCATAACGCCATGTAAGCGGAATATGTTCTCTTGTCAGAACAGGATATTTATAGCGGTCGTAGATCCCGTTATAAAAATCCGTCTTTTCATTCTTCCTGCCTATAAGCTCTTCCTGCTTTTTTCGTTCCGTGTAGTATCTTTCATGCAGCATCAAATGTCCCTCCTTATCACTTCTATACACATTCTTCCATTGTGGTATGGACATTTCCACGGTTCCACAATCGGTTTATCTTCATAAGGCCTGCCTTCCCTGTCAAGAAGCCAATACCACTCTGAACCCTCTCTCGTATCGATCAGATACGTCTTAATATACTGCCAGATATCTTCGGCAGCTTTCAGGTATTCCGACCTGTCCTTGTCTTTCTGATAACCATTTAAGAACCCGACAACAGCCTCTGCCTGTACCCACCATACACGGTCTGTATCTACAATGCCTTTCTCACACTCATTAGAAAGAGAATGGCTCTTATATGCTGTTTCATAAATCTGTCTTGTCAGATCCTTTGTAATAGGCGTCATCTTCGCCTCATACTCCGGATTCCCCACAATCTCCACTCCCCTGTCAACCAGCCATGCCGTCTCAATATCATGACCGTAAGAGTGAAGGTCAATTAATGTATGATAATCCAAATCAAAGAACACTTCCTGTCTGTGAAGTTTTGGATTATAGATTTTCTCTGCGATAATATCCATCATCCACTCTAAGCGTTCTTTCACTTCTTTTTTCTTTGTTACCCTGTAAAACTCTGTGTAGCTTTCAAAAACATGAAGCAGCGTGTTCATCGTCCTGTCGGCGATCACGCCGTTTTCTGATAATTTATCATTCTCCATCGGATAGAACTGCCGGTCAAAGGCTTCTAAATATCCGCCTTCATTCCTGCACTTCTCCTCGATCAGCTCATACAATTCTTCTGCGATCCGGATACTTTCCTCATCCTTTGTCGCATCATAATAAGCTGACAACGCATAGATGGAAAATGCCTGATTATAGGTATGTTTTGTAGTATCCTCCGGCTTCCCGTCATATGTTACCGACCAGAAGACGCCTCCGTTTTCTTTATCCAGACAAAATTCCTTCATAAATTCAAATCCATGTCTTGCCTCCGAAATCAGGCTTTCGTCACCGAGAGTCAAATATGCGTTGGCAAAAAACCATGTGATGCGGCTGTTTAAGATACATCCCTTGACCGCACGTTCATCTACTGTAAGATCATAACCCACATATCCGTAATATCCGCCGTATGTATCATCCCTTAAGGATTTCCAGAAAGGAATGATACTTTGCTGCAAGTGTTCCCTGATTTCTTTTTTTAGTTCCTTCATTTCTATTGTAATACTCCTTTCCGGATTTTCATTTTTAAATTCATGGCAAAAAGCCCTCCGGCCTTTCTGTTACGGAGTGAAAAGGCCATGCATTCCCACTCAGGCATGATCAGACATGACCTTTCATCCCCGATTTAATATTTATCCTTTAACTGCTCCCGCTGCAATACCGCTGTATATCTGCTTCTGGCAGACAATGAATAATATGAGTGCCGGCAAAAGGGAGATAATCACACCTGCACAGATCATATTATACTGATTGCCAAGCGGCCCTGTAAATGTATATAGCGATGTCGCCACCGTACGGAGCCTCGACTTATCCTGAAGATAAAGCTGCGCACAATAATATTCATTGTATGTATTTGCGCCCTTAAGGATGATCGCTGTTACGATCGCCGGTTTCAAAAGCGGCAGAAAAATCTTACTGTAGATCGTAAAATACGATGCCCCGTCTATAATCGCTGATTCATCCAGAGAAACCGGAAGATTCTCAAAATACTGGATAAAGATGTAGATAGAGATAACATCCGTTCCCATCATCATAATGATATAGCCATATAACGTATTCACAAAATTTAAATTTACCATAATCTCATACACTGCAACCTGCATTGCGATTGCCGGAAGAAGCGCTGCAAAGGTAAACAGGTTACGTATCAGTCCGTTTCCCGGAAACTTAAATCTGTCCAGAACATATGCAAGCTGAGTACCGATAATGATAGAGCCGATCAGTACCACAACAAGAATAATTGCCGAATTCACAAATGCCAAACCCATATCCGCCTTCTGGAATGCCTTTACAAAGTTTCCAAAATTAAACCAGCTTTGCGGCATTGTCATAACATTTGTCGATTTGTACTCCGCATCTGATTTAAAAGCAGTGATCACACAGGATACCAGAGGAATCACCGCACAAAATGACACAAAGATAAGGGACAGGTATTTGAATATGGTCCAGATAATGAATCTGGAGCTGTAATGTTTTTTCACTTTCACTGCATTTGTCTGTGCTGCCATAACTATCTGCCTCCTTTCGCCGCTGCGGCTTTCATACGCTTTCTCTTTGCCGACCTGCTCTCATCATCTGCATTCATATTTCGGAATGCGAATTTAAAGAACAGCTTCTGGAGTATGGTGCAGATAAATATAATGCATAAAAGGAATACTGCCATAGCTGACGCAAGACCTACTTTCTGGTTTGTATGCGCTATCGTGTTCATAACTACAAAGAAAGTTCCCGTTCCATTTGCACCGTCAGTAATAACGAACGGAGCTTCAAATGCACTGAGCGATCCTGTGATTGACAGTATGATGTTCAGCGTAACGATCGTCTTGATACTCGGCAGGATAATATAGCGGAACTGCTGGAATTTATTCGCCCCGTCAAGATCCGCCGCTTCATAAAGCGTATCATCCACCGACATGATCGCTCCGATAAAGAGTACCATCTGCTGTCCGCAGTATCTCCATACAGAGGAGCCTACCAGCGACCAGTTATTAATAGATTGATCCTTTAACCAGTAGGGCAGGTTATTCAATTGAAAACCGCACCACTGCAAAACTGTATCGAACACAAAGCCCCTTGTGTAAAAAAACTTAAAGATAAATCCAATCGCAATACCATTGATCAGATAGGGGAAGAAGATAAGCCCCTTAAAAAGACCGCTTGCTTTTACCTTCATACTCAGAATCGTCGCAAGATAAAGCGCCAGAGCAATCTGGATCAAAGCTCCTGCCATATAGTAAAGGCAAAGCTTCAAGGACGAAACTATATCCTTTCTTGCAAATAATGCCCGATAATTATCAAGTCCTACAAATTTTCTTGCACCTACATATTTCATTTTATAAAAACTGAATTTCACCATTTCTGCAAACGGCAGATAAGTAAATGTAAATAATAAGAGCAGCGGAATGATGATAAATGCCACGATAATAACCGTCTGCTGCCCCTTCCGGCTCCTAAGCCACTGACTGAAAGTCTTTTTGTTCATCTGAACTGCTGTATTTGCTCCCATACACTTTCCTCCTTTTAGAGTTGACTGGCTCATCTGCGCCGAGGTGTTATTTCACCTCAACGCCGTCCATTTCCTGTGCATCGGACCATTTTTGATTCCATTCCTTCATAATATCATCAAAAGACTTATCCTTGTTCGACGCATGCTCTACGATTTCCTGAATCTTATCATTTCCATTTGCCGCTATCATAAGCTCAGAATCAGCATTCAATTCATTCAGCGTATCTTCTTCTCCCTCAAGTGCCGGTTCATTAGAGACAAATTCCACGTTATTTGCCAGAAACTCATCATAGACTTCCGGATAATTTTCATCGCCTACTGCCAGCGGAAGTCCGCCTTCATTGTAGGAATATCCTGATTTTTCCGTCATCCATTTTACAAATACAAGTGCCGCTGTCTGATTGTCTGCGGAACTTGATACATTAATGCCGAAACAATAATCCTCGTCAGCCGGTGAATACTGTTTGCCGCCAATCGTCATCGGGAATGGCATATATCCTATATCTTCGCCCTTATCGCCTGCAGACTTTACCTGCGGATAAGCCCATGAACCAAGCACCATACAGCCGATCTGTCCGCTGTTGAGCATATTTTTAGAGCCCTCCCAGTCAGTAGTTGAAAAATCATCTTCCGTAAGTCCCTGTTCTACCGCATCATAAAGAATCTTATATACGTTATACGCGCTGGTCCCGTCGCCTGGATCTGAAAATGGTTCTTTTGCATGTACCAGCTTCTGATTTCTGAAGGTTCCATCCCCGGTTGCCGCCACTGCTGTATAATCATCCCACGCGCCCATTGTCCAGCCTGCCGCATAATTTGTATAAAGAGGCGCCTGCGTCTTTCCTTTCAGCTTCTTCAATGCCTCAAGGAACTCTTCCGGCGTTTTAGGCGCAGATGTGATGCCCGCTTCACTGAACACTCTCTTATTATATACGATGCCTCGTCCTACTGCCGTGATCGGAAGTCCGTACACCTCGCCATCATACAGCCATCTGTTCGGATATTTTACCTGCTCGCTTACAGAATCCACATCACCATAAGACAAAAAATATGTAGACAGATCGGACTTATCAACCTCAGGAATCATCATGATATCTCCCCAGTCGCCGCCCTGAAGACGCAATAGAGAATCCTCACTGTAATCTGTAATTCCCTCAATATCAACCTTAATATCCGGATATTCTTTGTTAAACTCCTCCAGATACTGCGCCCATGTTTTTTCGCCCGTGTATCCTTCGTCCAGCATATCCGTTCTGTTGGTCATCATCTTGAGATCAGCCTTTAAATCCGTATAATCCTCTCCGAGTTTGATGTCTGCATACTTTACATCTGTCACATCACCTCCCGAACCTCCGTTTTTTCCGGATCCTCCGCATGCTGCAAGAGACAATATCATTGTCGCCGATACTGCTGCCGCCATTACTTGTTGCCATTTCATAAGTTAGTCCTCCTTAATTAAATTTAAGTATTTATGCAATACATATTACTTAAATTTAATTACAAATGATTATATCATTTAATCATCCATTTGTCTTGCTAATTATCTCTTTTTCTTGCATCTTCTTATATTTTTGTTAAATATTGCCTATTTTACATCGTATATTTTGTATAATTTTTCTATATCTTTTTTTAAAAAATATATGATAATATTTATTTAGCTTAAATTAATTTATTTTTTAGTCTTTTTCAGTATTATATTACCCCAATGTTCTTTGCACTACTATTTAAATGAGAGGATGTATTTATGAATTTTCAAAAATCATATTTTACCAATGTAAAACCAAACCGAATGGTAAACATGGAAACAACGCCAAACTTCCTTATTCCTAATATTTACCATTACGGTTCCTTGTTTTCCGATCCCGAAGATACTTGCCTTCAGTTTCTTCACCTTTTGGGCGGCGGAAATATCCGCACAGATTTTCCTGTGTCTTTCTCTTTTCATCCAATGCCGTGCTGCCTGATCCTCTATACTGCAAAAGGCGCCGGAAGGATTTCCCATGCAGGAAATACGTTCTCTCTTACAGAAGGATCTCTTGCGTGTATCGACTGTAACAATACCTTTTCACTTCATTCCCTCATCCTGCCATGGAATTGTATCGTTTTCTTTATAGATGGCAGAGATTTGGAATTGTATCGTTTTATACTTCCTGATCTCGGAATCGTATTTCAGATTCCAGAATATTCTTTCGTCAAAAGCTGCTTCCTCTCCCTTCTGTCTGTTCCCACATGTGTAAATATTCCTGAAATCCTTTTTATGCATAAACATCTTTCTGAAATCTTAAGCACCATATGCCTTTCCCAAAAGCCGCTGAATACCACCTCAAAAAAGGATATTCCCGGTTATCTTGCAGAACTGTATGACCTTTTGGAACATCATTATGACAAGAGCTTTTCCCTCGATAAATGCGAGGAACTTTTCCACATAAGCAAATACCGTCTCTGCCGGGAGTTTTCTGCCTCTTACGGGCTGCCTCCTCTGAAATACCTGATCAGAAGGCGCCTTGAAGAAGCCAAAAAAATGCTGCTGACCACGGACTGGACCGTCCATGAAATAAGCAGCAAAGTCGGCTATGACAATGTCAATCATTTTATTAATCTTTTTAAAAGGGACACAGGGCTGACGCCCGGCGTCTTCAGACAAAAGGCACTGGCTGATCAACACGCTTCGCACTGGTCCTCTCAATAAATTTACCCGCAAGCATGAAAATCCCGGATGTATAAGCAGCATTCCTACACTTGTGAATGATAATGTGTACCGCACGGTCCGCCATCTCCTTCGTATCGATCTCGTAAGTCGTAAGTCCGATACCCGCAAACTGATCCGATACATAATTGTCAAAACCAACCACAGATACATCCTCGGGTACACGATAACCTGAATCCTCGAGCTTCGTGATCAAAAGAGCCGCCGACAGATCGCAGTTGCAAAAGAATGCTGTCGGCATATCTTTTGGAAGCACAAATTTTGTCCGGTCAATTTTTCCATCATCAAGGCTTCGGTCATCTATGATCCAGTCATCCCTCCGCTCCACGCCGTGCTCCATCAGCGACTTCAGAAACCCGAGATACCGATCGTCAATACTGCTGGTAGAGAGCCTTGTTCCTACAAAGCCGATTCTTTTATGACCAAGCTCAAACAAATAATTAGTCATCCGATACCCGCCCATCAGATTATTAGAAACTACACAGTCACAGCGCTCCCATCCATTGGTCGTATCCAGATTCAGCATCGGAAGCCCCGTATCAGAAAACAGATGATTGACATACTCCATACTGAACGCACCAAGAATCAATAGTCCGTCAACCTTTTTCTCCGTAATCACCTTCGGGAATTCCCTGTTGTCTTCAGCCTCACGGGAAATCACCTCAAGCATTGGAAAGCAGTTTTTCCCTATGGCCCTTTTGGATATTTCCTGATACAATATCCAGTAAAAAGACTGATTCTCCTGAAGATAACGTTCTGCGACAACTACTCCGATCGTATAGCTTGTCTTCACTTCCTGCTTGTCTTCCGGCATGCTTTTTACATACCCCATCTCTTTTGCCAGCCGGATAATCCTTCTGCGAAGTTCTTCACTGACACCCTTCTGCCCTGACAACGCTTTCGAGACAGTCACCGTGCTGACGCCCAGCCTCTCTCCGATGTCGGCTAACCTGACTGCTTTAGCCATGCTTTTCCTCCTTAAATTAACTAAATTTTAATTAATCTTATTCTATTACCATCACAATATCTTGTCAAATATTAATTCCGGAGGAACTCTTATCTTCAAATCATAAACTCTATATTTCCGCCATGAACTCCTTCTTAAGCCGTCCAAGTCTTTCTTCCGAGTCCTTAAGAGAATTTCCCTTTACACCAAAGTAATATTTTATCTTCGGCTCTGTTCCCGACGGGCGGACACAACACCATGCATTTTCAGAAAGCTCATAATACAGTACATTTGACTCAGGAAGCCCAGTCGGCGTCACCTCTGCGCTTACCATATCCTTCCTCGAATCCGCCTGATAATCCCGAACCGCAAGAACCTTATATCCGCCCACCTCTTTCGGCGGATTCATCCTCTGGTCTTTCATCATCTTCTGAATCCGGTTTGCCCCGTCAATTCCTTTGAGCGTCAGAGTTGCCAGACCTTCCCTGTAGTACCCGTATTTCTCATACATGGCAAGCATAGCATCCCAGAGTGTTCTGCCCTCAGTCTTATAATAGGCTGCCGCCTCACAGAGAAGCATTACAGCTACACAAGCATCCTTGTCTCTTGCATAGGTACCCGCAAGACACCCATAACTCTCCTCCAGTCCAAATACATACTGATAGCTTTTCTGCTCTTCAAACAGCTTAATCTGCTCCCCGATATACTTAAATCCAGTCAACACCTCCACAAGCGCCGTATCATAGTCGTCAGCGATCGCCTTTGCCATATCTGTCGTAACGATCGTCTCTACAAGCGCAGGATTTTTCGGCATTGTCCCTGTCTTTGTACGTTCTCTCAAAATATACTCTGCTATCAGCATCCCGGACATATTTCCAGTAAAGCTTACATATTCCCCTGTCTTTGAATCCTTCGCATAGACGCCGAGACGGTCTGCGTCCGGATCCGTAGCAAGAACGATATCCGCGTCAACCTTCTTTGCCAACTCAAGAGCCAGTTCCCATGCTTTCTCATCCTCTGGATTGGGATAGGCTACTGTCGGGAAATCCCCGTCCGCCGCCTTCTGCTCCTCTACAATGTACACCTGTTCAAAACCGAGTTCCTTAAGGATCCGTCTCACCGGGATATTTCCGGTACCATGAAGAGGAGTATATACAATCTTTATGTCCTTTGCTGCTTCTTTGATCATCTCCGGATGAATGCACTGTCCCTTAAGCTCCGCCAGATACAGATCATCAAAGGAAGTTCCGATAATCTGAAACAATCCACACGCTCTCGCCTCGTCCTCCTCCATCGTCTTCACCTGCGCAAACTGCGTCACTTCAGAAACCTCTGCCAGAATATTCTTATCATGAGGGGGCGTAATCTGCGCACCGTCCTCCCAGTATACCTTATACCCGTTATATTCCCTTGGATTATGACTGGCCGTTATGACAATCCCCCCTATACACCCAAGCTTTCGCACTGCAAAAGATAACTCCGGTGTAGGTCTTAAGCTTTCAAAGAGGTACGTTTTTATTCCATTAGCGTTAAGGCAAAGCGCCGCCTCTCTTGCAAATTCCGGCGACATCCTCCGGGAATCATAAGCAATGGCAACACCTTTCTTTTGTCCCTTTTGCGAGATAATATAGTTTGCCAGTCCTTGTGTCGCCTGACGGACGGTATAGATATTCATACGGTTTGTTCCTGCCCCGATTACGCCTCTAAGCCCCCCTGTTCCAAATTCAAGCTGACGGTAGAATCGGTCTTCCATCTCCCTCTCATCAGAGGCAATCGCCGCAAGCTCCTCTCTCGTATCCTTGTCAAAATACTCATCCGTACACCATTCCCTGTAAACTTCCCTGAAACCCATAACCGTATCCTCCTTAAACTGTAATAAATTTATCAAATATCCTGACTACAATCTTTGATATCAGAAATGCAGACAACCCCTCTCCGGCAAACACCCAGATCCAAAATATGACAGAAAAGGTATCCGAAGACATCAAAAACCATATAAGCGGAGCTGAATTTATCACTACTATAGCCGCCGTCTGAGGCAAATGGGCAGCCGCAATTCTGGCTCCGTTAACCAGTGTATTTTTCACTGTATTTTCAAATCTGGCAAGCAGCGGAAACGTATAGCCAAACACTGCCGTCCCAAAAATCAGCAGCACACAGCACCCCCCGTACATCACCGAAGCACTTCCCGTTCCGTTCCGTTCTGCCCCAACACATGGAAATCAACCGTCAGGACAGCCGCAAACAGAAAAAAGAGCCCCGTAATCGGCAGCGACTGCCTGAAATTCTCCCTAAAAGCCTTGAAAAATCCCCTCACGATTCCGTTTTCCTCATCCCGCACAAGCTTCATCATCACATAATACAACGCTGTCGTAGATGCTCCAAAAGTGAAGATGGGAACACAACAGACCAGCCATAGAATATTCAAAAGAAGAATATCAAAAATCTTCGTCATCACTTCGCTAAACAAGTTGTCGGGTTGAAAAATATCTTTCACGGCCATGTTCTCATCCTCCTTATATCATACAATAGTAAAAGTCAACGCTTCCCCTTCATTTCATAAGAAGCTTTCATTCCATAAGATAATCAAGGAAATCTTCTGCATGCCCTTCATTTTTTGCGCCTTCTGCAATCGCAAATACAGGATGTTCCATATACTCCTTCATCTCTCCAAACTTCCTGCTCTCTGAAATGTCCACACCATAGGGAGCCATCTCCCCCCTCGCAACCTCTTCATCTTCAAAGGAGATATCATCACCATCCAGATATCCATTTGCCTCCAAAAACTTATTCTCATAATGTGATTCCTTCAATTTTTCCGGATTACCCAAAAATTCATCTAACCGCTTCAAGAATCCGTATCCGGAAAGCTCTCTCCACACATTCTCATCAGCAATGATCACATCAAGCTGATTGTTGTGAAGATAGACCTCCATACGAGTCAGCGCATCATCTTTCATAAAAAACGTATCATCTATAATGACCTTTTTATGCCTGCCGTCTACTTTGAATCTGTCATTCAGCTCCTCTGACATCCGTTCCAGTTTTTTCGTATCCAGAGACTCATCTACCACCGCCACATATAAAACCGTTTCATCCGCCGTTTTCATAAAATGCCAGATTAAAAAAAATACCACTGCGGCGCCAGCCAGTATGCACAATATCCGTCTGAGATAATAATCAGCAAAATACTGTCTCCTCTGCTCTTTACTCATCTCTCTCCACTTCTGCTTTTCTGTACGTTCTCTGTCTGCATTATAGATACTGGCATCATCATCCAGAGCCGTCTTCTTATATGAATCGTACATACCATCACCACGCAAAATTATTTAACTAAAATATAATACTTTTTTAGCTTAATACCAACTAATTAATCCTAAAAATTAGCCACAAAATGATACAGCCGGCTCACCGCGTCACCCTGCATAAAATCAATCACAAACCCGCCTTTCATCAGCATCTCACCTGTGAAACTTTCTTCCGTTCCTTCCAGTCTGTATAATGCCTTTTCATCCAGTCCCTGTAGCCTTATCTTCTTTCCGTGAAAATTCGGTATACACTGCACCTGAACAAAAGTCATAAGCGCTTCGCTCTTATCCTTTGCCGCCACAAGGAAACAGTCATACTTATGATTCTCTCTATAGGAAGCTATTCGATAATAATCTCCTTCCCTCACAAGATCATTGTACTTATGGTACATCTCTACCTGTGAGGGGATCATCTTGCGGTCTTGTTCCGGGATCTTCGTAATATCCAATTCATAGCCAAAGGTTCCAAAAAGCGCCACATGTCCTCTCGTCTCAAATGATGTGATCCGCCCTGTCATATGATTCGGGCAGTCGCTCACATGGGCTCCCATAGTGGACAGTGGATACAGAAGGGCTGTACCCTCCTGAATAGAAAGACGCTCCACAGCGTCCGTATCATCGCTGCACCAAATCTGCGGACTGTAATAAAGCATTCCCGCATCAAACCTTCCTCCTCCGCTGGAACAATTTTCAAGGAGAAGTTCTGGAAACTCGTTCACAAGCCGCTCCTGCATCTCATAAAGTCCCAGCACATAACGGTGAAACAGTTCCTGTTGGGAAACTCTGTCAAGATAACTGCTTCCAAGATCACAAAGTTGACGGTTCATATCCCATTTTACATAAGAAATGGGAGCACTCCTTAAAATCTTCGCTACACACTCATACGCGTAGTCTACCACCTCAGGATTTGACAGATCAAGCACATATTGCGCTCTGCTTTCCGTTGCCTTACGCCCCGGAATATGGATCGCCCACTCCGGATGCTCCCGGTACAGATTAGAATCCGGCGAGATCATCTCCGGCTCAAACCAGATTCCGAATTCCATGCCAATCTCCCTCACCTGTTCCACGAGATATTTAAGACCGCCCGTAATCTTCTCTTTATTTACGTTCCAATCGCCAAGAGAACTGTCATCATTATTACGCTTTCCAAACCAGCCGTCATCCATGACGAGCATCTCGATTCCCGCCTTTTTCGCTTCTCTTGCTATATCTAAAAGTTTTTCCGTATCAAAATCAAAATACGTCGCCTCCCAGTTATTGATAAGCACTGGTCTTTTTTTATGAAGATAAGGACTCCGTATCATATGATTCCGATAAAAATCGTGAAAGGACCGACTCATCTTCCCGAATCCTTCATCTGAAAATGTGAGCAGGGCCTCTGGCGCCTGAAATTCCTCTCCCCCTCTTAGATTCCAGCAGAAATCTTCTCCGCTGATCCCTAAGACCATCCGCACCGCATCATGCTGGTTCAATTCTGCCTCTGCAACAAAATTGCCGGAATACACAAAGTTCATAGCATACACGCACCCTGTCTGATAAGTCGTTTCAGGTGTTACAAGAGCCAGAAAAGGGTGCTCCTGATGGCTTGACTCTCCTCTCGAGGAAGACACCATCTGTTTCCCGTATGTAAGCCTTCTTCTCTGAAGCCGGCGCTCTCTGGCCCATCCCCCCGCCAGCGTGACCATTTCAAACTCTTCATCATCCATATCAATACAGGCAGAAAGGACTTTCTCAATCCTAAGATGTTCTTCTCCCTCATTGATAAGTCTTACATTTCTGGCGATCATATCTGATTTTTCAAATACAGAGTAGGAAAGGATAACCTTCAGCCTCAATTCTCTGTCAACACACACAACCTCTAGTGTCTCCACCTCTTCCTCTGTCCCGAAAGAAGCTGGAAGTCCTTTAAGCTTTGGCTTCCCCTTTCTGATATGGTAAGAATCGCAGAGAATCTCGCACCCCCGACTGCCCGCTTCGCCCCTCACATCCAGACAGCTTTCCCTGTAGTCTCCGATTCCTCCTGTAGGATACTATAACTTCTCGGAATCTTCAGCCCTTATTTCATGGGGCTTTCAGAACCTATTTTTCAAAAATCACCCACTTTTTTCTCAAAACCACTTGACAAACCAATCAAAAAATGCGGCGCTTCGCGCCCTTGATCAAAAAGTACATTTTTTTGATTGGAGGCGATTTTTGATGTTACCTGATAACTCTGGCGGTCATGCCGCCTTTCAGGATACTTTCGTATCCCAGTTCCATAAATTTTACCCGGACCCCTTTGTGCTTCCCAAAAGCACTTGGGATTATATCGTGCAGTTCTGGTATCTTGA
>VIQU02000055.1 GCA_010206225.2 Lachnospiraceae bacterium MD308
ACAGAAGACAGAAGCAGCCACGTTTCCGGTTTGATTTTGGACAGCGATATTTTGCCCGGTGTTTGGCAGCTTCATATCCRTCTTTATGCATACGTAAGCCCAACTTACAGACAGGGACACCATCGTCATCGATTGTAAAATCRTCCTTATAGGTAAAATGCCCGGTATGTCCGGGATTGAGGTCGATAAACGGTGTGATATGTTCYCGYCTGCAGTATTCATAAACAGSGTAAGCGTCGTGTGCAGAATCCAGAAGGAGCTTTTCAATCTGKAATTCCGGAAGATACGCTTTCATGGTGAAAAAGGAATGCAGGAAGGAAAGCATGTCATGCCGGGAGGCCCGTTCTAAAAGCGGAAACACAGGGAGGTCGCTGAAGGAATCGGAAGCCACATACATGTAGAGGTGGTAGCCGAAGAAATAACATTCCCGGTGGGAGTCCCATCCCCAGTTACAGTCGGGCTGGGAATAATGGCGTTTACAGTCACAAGAAGAACGGCCTTTCTCCTTACAATGGCAAATGCGCTTTTTCCGCTGCTGTGCGGCAGTACGGACAGGGGTGCCGTCACCGGCAAGAGCCAGGTGCCGGGGATTAATCAGCCCCCTGTGGATGGATTGGTCCAGGAACTGCTGCTGATAAAGCCGGAAAATAAGGAAGAAGGGATTTTGCGGTTTTAACTGCCAGCGTTCCAGCAGGGGAAGAAGCTTGGAGGCCATGCTGGAAGAGTCGCAGGGAGTCTTATCGCCTTTCTTTTTGCCTTTGGGAGTTTTCTTTATCTTAGGGAACCGGTTCTTCGGGGAAAGRTTGTTGGAGTCATGCTGCCAGATGCGGGAAAAGAAATCATAAAAAGTACCGACACCAGGGGTATTCCCGAAAGAGAAACCGCTGAGGATGGCATAAAGCGGAGTTTCCTTAAGCATGCGGCACCAGRCAGTGATGGAAGTAACTTTCAGTTTCAAAGCAAGCAGATAGGAGCGCAGCATGCAGGAAGGGAGCCTTGGTTCCGGACCAAAAACAGAGTAACATTCCTGCATGATAGAATCCGTCTTGGAAAGATCAAGATACCAGAACTGCACGATATAATCCCAAGTGCTTTTGGGAAGCACAAAGGGGTCCGGGTAAAATTTATGGAACTGGGATACGAAAGTATCCTGAAAGGCGGCATGACCGCCAGAGTTATCAGGTAACATCAAAAATCGCCTCCAATCAAAAAAATGTACTTTTTGATCAAGGGCGCGAAGCTCAAGATACCAGAACTGCACGATATAATCCCAAGTGCTTTTGGGAAGCACAAAGGGGTCCGGGTAAAATTTATGGAACTGGGATACGAAAGTATCCTGAAAGGCGGCATGACCGCCAGAGTTATCAGGTAACATCAAAAATCGCCTCCAATCAAAAAAATGTACTTTTTGATCAAGGGCGCGAAGCGCCGCATTTTTTGATTGGTTTGTCAAGTGTTTTTGAGAAAAAAAGTGGGTGATTTTTGAAAAATAGGTTCTGAAAGCCCCATGAAATAAGGGCTGAAGATTCCGAGAGGTTATGTCAGGGAAAAGGAGGACTAGATATGAGTGGCGTTGTAAGTATGGTTTTAGGATTATTTTGGATTATAGTAGTGATCGTGCTGCTTGTGATTCTGACATCCTGTATCAGGATCGTAAAGCAGGCACAGGCATTGGTTATAGAAAGACTGGGCGCTTACCAGACGACATGGGGCACAGGACTTCATTTTAAAATGCCGGTTATTGACCGGGTTGCAAGAAAGGTCGATCTGAAAGAACAGGTCGTAGATTTTGCTCCGCAGCCGGTTATTACTAAAGATAATGTAACGATGAGGATAGATACGGTAGTGTTTTATCAGATAACGGATCCGAAGATGTTCTGCTATGGTGTGGCCAACCCTATTATGGCAATCGAGAATCTAACAGCGACAACGTTGCGTAATATTATCGGAGATCTGGAATTAGATCAGACATTGACATCTAGAGAAACGATCAATACAAAGATGAGAGCGTCTCTGGATGTGGCGACAGATCCGTGGGGAATTAAGGTTAATCGTGTAGAGCTTAAGAACATCATCCCGCCGGCAGCAATTCAGGATGCGATGGAGAAGCAGATGAAGGCAGAGCGTGAGAGACGTGAGGCAATCTTACGGGCAGAGGGTGAGAAGAAGTCTACGATACTTGTGGCAGAGGGTAACAAAGAGTCCGCAATCCTTGACGCTGAAGCAGAGAAACAGGCAGCGATCTTACGAGCAGAAGCACAGAAGGAAGCTATGATTCGTCAGGCGGAAGGTGAAGCGGAAGCGATTCTTAAAGTGCAGCAGGCTAATGCAGACGGTATCCGGTTCCTTAAGGAGGCGGGAGCTGACGAGGCAGTACTTACGATGAAGAGTCTGGAAGCATTTGAGAAGGCGGCAGACGGGAAAGCAACGAAGATTATCATCCCATCAGAGATTCAGAGTATTGCGGGGCTTGTAAAATCAGTTGTGGAAGTGGGAGAAAAAGAGCAATAAAACAGCATTATTAAAATAGGATTATGTTTTTACAGACACCATTACTGCGTGTGAAACGGGGTAATGGTGTTGCGTTGCGTGTAAGGGTGAGAGGATCAAAGGACCTTGCCGGTATATAAAGGAGGGCGGGGGTTATGAAAAATGAGATATTGCGGTTGTTGAAGACAAGTGATACATATATTTCAGGACAGCAGTTGTGCGGTTATTTTAAAGTATCAAGAACTTCTGTATGGAAGGTAATGGAGCAGCTAAAAAAGGAAGGATACGAAATAGAGGCAGTCAGGAACCGCGGTTACCGTCTTGTCAGTTCTCCAGATGTGATATCGGAAGCTGAGATAAAAAGTCTTCTTGGAACAGAGTGGGCGGGGAGGAAGGTTGTGTATTATGATGAGACGGATTCGACTAATAACCGGGCGAAGGATTCCGGTGAAAAAAATGGCGCTCACGGGACACTTTTTATTGCGGATAAGCAGAATGCCGGGAAGGGAAGAAGAGGACGAGCGTGGGAATCACCTTCAGGAAAGAGCATTTATATGACGATTCTGCTGCGTCCTCAAATTACACCTGATAAAGCGCCAATGCTGACTTTGATAATGGGACTTAGCGTAGCAGAAGGAATCCGCAAGGTGTCAGGTGCTGAGACAGAGATTAAATGGCCGAATGACATTGTGATGAATAAAAAGAAGGTATGCGGGATATTAACTGAGATGGCGACAGAGATGGAATATGTCAATTATGTTGTGATCGGTGTAGGTATCAATGTGAATCAGGAGTATTTTTCAGAGGGAATAAAGGAGATAGCAACATCACTTTATGAGGAGACGGGTACCGTTTATCAACGTTCTGAATTGATCGCGGCAGTCTTGGAACGGTTTGAGAAGAACTACGAAATGTTTTTGGAGACAGGGGATTTATCCGCTGTCAGAAAAGCTTATGATTCGATACTGGTAAACCGCGGACAAGAGGTTAAAGTGCTGGAGCCGGGAAATGAATATAGAGCTGTAGCAGAGGGAATTAATAAAAACGGAGAACTTATCGTTAGGCTGTCAGATGGACGGCAAAAGAATATTTTTGCCGGAGAAGTATCGGTTCGCGGTATATATGGATATGTGTAGCCATGTATGGGAGGAAATATGTACGAAGAAAAGATTGTTTTATGCGGTGCAAATTCTTATGAAGAAAAATATTATCTGAATCCGGATTTTGAGGCACTCCCGGACGGTATCAAAGATGAACTGAAGATCATGTGCGTACTGTATGTCAACGATGTGGGAGGTATATTGACGCTTGCATATGACGAGGACGGAACATTGCAATTTGAAGTTACGTCTGAGGAATTCGATCCAATGTTTGACGAAATTGGAAGCCATCTCAAGATCAAGCAGATTCAGAGAGATAAGGAAGAGTTACTGCAGGCTTTGCAGATGTATTATAAAGTGTTTTTTCTGGGAGGAGATCTATGTTATTAGTCATTGATGTAGGGAATACGAATATTACTCTGGGAGTATTCAAAAGGGAGGAATTACTTGGGACATTCCGCATGACGACAAAATTACCAAGGACTTCTGATGAATATGGAATTATGCTAAAAGAACTGGTGGAACGGCAGGGAATCTTAAGTAAAGATATCCATGCAGTCATTATAGCATCTGTTGTGCCGGATATCATGCATTCTCTTGGAAGCGCCATGATAAAATATTTTGGGATTAAACCGATTATTGTATCTGCTGGGATTAAGACCGGAATCCGTATTATGACTGAAAATCCGAAGCAGGTGGGGGCAGACCGTATTGTAGATGCGGTCGCGGCATATACACTATACGGCGGTCCGGTAATTGTGATTGATTTCGGGACTGCGACTACTTATGATATCGTAGGACCGGAAGCATCATTTGAGGGGGCGGTTATCGCACCGGGAATCCGTACATCTGCGCAGGCGATGTGGGGGCAGGCGGCTATGCTTCCTGCTATTGAGATTAAAAAGCCGGATACGATCCTTGCGAAGGAAACGGTGTCAAGTATGCAGGCGGGAATTGTATTCGGGCAGATCGGACAAGTGGAGTATATAGTAGACAGGATTCGCAGGGAGTCCGGATATACAGATGCAAAAGTTGTGGCAAGCGGAGGACTTGGGAATATCATTGCAAGAGAGACAGAGGTTATTGATGTCTACGATCCCCAGCTTACGTTAAAGGGACTGCGGATCATTTATGAAAAAAACAAGCGTTGAAATGGTGTTTAGATGAATATCGGAAATGTGAAACTTGATAATTCATATATACTTGCGCCTATGGCGGGCGTTACAGACCTTCCGTTCCGTCTGCTCTGCAAGGAGCAGGGAGCGGGACTTCTTTGTATGGAGATGATCAGTGCAAAAGCACTTCAATATAAGAATAAGAACACAAAGACGCTGCTTAGCATTCATCCGGACGAATATCCGGTGTCTTTGCAGCTATTTGGCTCAGATGCAGAGATTATGAGCCGGATGGCGCAGGAGATAGAAGAGCTGCCCTTTCAGATATTAGATATTAATATGGGTTGTCCTGTTCCGAAGGTAGTAAAAAACGGGGAAGGCTCTGCTCTTATGAATCAGCCAAAGCTAGTTTATGAAATTGTATCGAAGATTGTAAAGGCAATCAATAAGCCAGTCACAGTAAAAATACGCAAAGGATTTGATGAAAATCACGTGAACGCGGTAGAGATTGCGAGGATCATAGAAGAGGCAGGAGCAGCGGCGGTTGCCATACACGGAAGAACGAGGGAGCAGTATTATTCTGGAAAGGCGGACTGGGATATTATCCGGCAGGTAAAGGAAGCGGTATCTATTCCGGTAATTGGAAACGGGGATGTGGTTTCCGCAGAAAGCGCCCTTGCTCTCCGCACACAGACCGGGTGTGACGGGGTAATGATCGGAAGGGGCGCACAGGGGAATCCGTGGATATTTTCAGACCTTATCCAATATGAAAGAACAGGAAGTATTCCGCCGAGACCAGACCATGCGGCGATACGGAATATGATGCTCCGGCACGCGAGAATGCAGATTGAATTCAAGGGAGACTATCTCGGCATCCGGGAGATGAGAAAGCATGTGGCGTGGTACACAAAAGGACTGAAAGGGTCTGCGAAGCTCAGAGATGATATCAATAAAGTAGAGTCTTATGAAGAGTTGGAAAAGCTGTTGTATGAAAGGGTATCTTTGCCCGGATATCCTGTATAATACATGCTCCCTGCAAGGCGGCGGCCTATCATTCCAGAAAGTATAATAAAAAATTACCGTACTGCATATACTGAATCAATGCCGGACAAAAGTACAAAAACCTTTTGTGTTGGAATGTATGATTTCTGTTCGGAAAATGTTGACATTGCAAAGGGCATTATGTATAATATTTGAATTGTGAAAATATCTTTATTTACATAAGTGTTCGTTACTTTTACAGTAACAAATATTTTGCAGAATTTGCTTGTATGCATCACATGAACCGTGTGATAACGAAGAAAGAAAAGGAGCCAGACGAAATGGAAGCAAAGAAAAGATTACTTACGTATGCGGGCCTGAAGGCACTGGAGGAAGAACTTGAGAACTTGAAGGTGGTAAAGCGCAGAGAGATTGCTCAGAAGATTAAAGAGGCAAGAGAACAGGGGGATCTGTCAGAGAATGCGGAGTATGACGCAGCAAAGGATGAGCAGAGAGATATCGAGGCTCGTATCGAGGAATTAGAGGGTATTCTTAAGAATGCAGAAGTTGTCGTTGAAGATGAAGTTGATTATGACAAGATCAACGTGGGATGTACAGTAAAGGTATTTGATATTACATTTGATGAAGAGATGGAATTTAAGATTGTCGGTTCTACAGAGGCGAACAGCCTGATAGGAAAGATTTCTAACGAGTCGCCGGTTGGACAGGCTCTGATGGGGAAGATGGTAAACGACGTCGTAGAGGTGGAAACACAGGCCGGAACGATGGAGTATAAGGTTTTGGCAATTGACCGTACAGTTTAGTATCTGTCCAGATAAAACTGTACAGTTGTTTTGAAAAAAATATGACAGCTTTTGGATATGCGGTTAAGAGAACCCCTCATCATAGGAGGGGTTTCATTTGACTTTGACGAGAGATCAGAAAGGAGACAAAACGTGGGAGAACAGAAGAATAATCAGCAAAATAATCAGCAGAACAATGCAAAAGAGCAGGATGTTAATCAGCTCAGAAAGGTGCGTCGGGAAAAGCTTGCTAATCTGCAGGTAGATGGCAAGAATCCGTTTATTATCACAAAGTATGATGCAACACATCATGCGGCGGATATCAAGGATGATTATGATACGCTTGAGGGAAAGCATGTAACTTTAGCCGGACGTATCATGCAGAAGCGTGTGATGGGAAAAGCTTCTTTCTGTAATATTCTTGATCAGAGCGGGAATATTCAGTGCTATGTGGCAAGAGATAGTATCGGTGAAGAAGAATATAAGGATTTTAAGAAGATGGATATCGGTGATATTGTAGGTCTTGAGGGTGAAGTATTTAAGACAAAGACAGGTGAAATATCTATCCATGCGTCTGCTGTGAAGCTTCTTTCAAAGAGTCTTCAGATCCTTCCGGAGAAATATCACGGACTGACAAATACAGACATGCGTTATCGTCAAAGGTATGTAGATCTGATCATGAACATGGAGTCAAGGGATACATTTATCAAGCGATCAAAGATTATCAGCGCCATCAGACGTTATCTGGACGGACAGGGCTTTTTGGAGGTAGAAACCCCTATGCTTGTAAGTAATGCCGGCGGGGCGTCGGCAAGGCCGTTTGAGACACATTTTAACGCACTGGATGAGGACTTTAAGCTCCGTATTTCACTGGAACTTTACCTGAAACGCCTGATTGTGGGCGGTCTTGAGAGAGTGTACGAGATTGGCCGCGTGTTTCGTAATGAGGGACTTGATACAAGGCACAATCCGGAATTTACGCTGATGGAGCTGTATCAGGCATATACCGATTACAACGGCATGATGGATCTTACAGAGAATTTGTATCGTCATGTGGCGCAGGAGGTTCTCGGAACAACTACTATCGTTTACAACGGCATAGAGATGGATCTGGGCAAACCCTTTGAGCGCATTACGATGGTTGATGCGGTGAAAAAATATGCAGGTGTTGATTGGAATGAAGTAGAGACGTTAGAGCAGGCAAGAGAGCTTGCCGACAAGTGTCATGTAGAATATGAACACAGACACAAAAAGGGAGATATCTTAAGCCTGTTCTTTGAGGAATTTGCAGAGGAGCACCTGATTCAGCCGACTTTTGTTATGGATCATCCGATTGAGATATCTCCGCTTACAAAGAAAAAACCGGAAAATCCGGATTATGTAGAAAGATTTGAATTCTTTATGAATGGCTGGGAGATGGCGAATGCATACTCAGAGCTGAATGATCCGATCGACCAGAGAGAGCGGTTTAAGGCACAGGAAGACCTGCTTGCGCAGGGAGATGAAGAAGCAAATACGACGGATGAAGATTTCCTGAACGCTTTAGAGATTGGTATGCCGCCAACCGGAGGAATTGGATTTGGGATAGACAGGATGTGTATGCTGATGACAGATTCAGCGGCGATACGTGACGTTTTGCTGTTCCCCACGATGAAAACTTTGGGTAAGGAAAGCCAGTAAAATCAAGGCTTCCGGGGATTCTCAGTTGTGATTTACTACAAATTTACTACAAATTTGCTACGCATAATACGGAATAATACTTGATAATACGTTTTGTGCGACATTCAATTTAATAAGGCAATGCACCTTTAAGGACACTTTCCAAGTGAAAATTTGGAAGTGTCCTTTTTTGTTATGGTCAAAACAAAATAAGAATTGGAGGAAAATGAAATGGTAAACACAGCGACAAGTGCAGAGCAGAGAAATACTCGCACAATTACTTTCAGAAACAAGGAACATGAGAGGTTTTTTAAGACGTATCTTCAGAAATGCGGAAATCAGGATTTATACCGTAAGGCACTGGTATATTGTCTTGGAATTGACCGGGATACAAGGGTAAATGTGAAAAGAATTTATGATTTTAAGACTGGATGCGTAAAAACAGAGTGCCTGCGGGAAGGATGGATAACCAGCAGCAGTGCAAGAGTTATCCGCATGGCATTTAACCTCTATTGCAATGGAACTCCTACCATTTTTGACAGTAAGGAGGCAGAGGATCAGTTGCAAGAGTGTCAGTGCTATACGGTGGAAGAATTATTTTGCTGTGGTTATGCAAGATACTTTTGGGAGGCAGTCAAGATCCGGTATCCGGAACACTGTTTTTACGTGGATAGGGAGGATTGATATGTTAAAGATCAGGTTGCAGGGGACAAAGAAGGATATACGGTGGTTTTGGCGGCTTATGGAACGTGATAAAGATATCCATGTGCTGCAGGTTTCAGAGATTTTTTCAAACAAGGGAACCAATAAATATTTCCGTGCCTATGCGGAAGTGGAAAGAACAGAAAAGTAGATCAGGAGGAAAGTATATATGTGCAGAGTTATTGCAGTAGCAAATCAGAAAGGCGGAGTGGGAAAAACCACGACATGTGTAAATTTAGGAATCGGACTGGCAAGAAAAGGAAAGAAGGTATTGTTAGTGGAGGCGGATGCGCAGGGCAGTATGGCGGTCAGCCTGGGGATTGCAGAGCCGGACGAGCTGGATGTAACGCTTGTGAATATCATGGAAAAGGTCATTAATGACGAGGATGTAGAACCTGGCGAGGGAATCATCCGCCATGAGGAAGGGATTGATTTTATCCCGGCCAATATCGAACTGGCAGGACTGGAAACGTCTCTGGTAAATGTTATGAGCAGGGAGATGATACTGCGGCAGTATTTGAATGATGTAAAAGAGAAGTATGATTTTGTAATTATAGATTGTATGCCATCGCTTGGCATGATAACGATAAATGCCCTTGTAGCCGCTGACAGCGTGTTGATTCCAGTGGAGGCAGCATATCTCCCGGTGAAAGGCTTACAGCAGTTGATTAAGACGATAGGGAGGGTACACAGAAAGCTGAATCCGGCGCTTGATATCATGGGGATTCTTCTGACAAAGGTAGACCGCAGGACGAACTTTGCGAGAGATATATCAGCGCAGATCCGGGAGGTCTATGGAGAGAGGGTGCATATTTTTAAAAACTGTATCCCATTGTCTGTAAAGGCGGCAGAGACAACCGCAGAGGGGAAAAGTATTTATCTCCATGATCCGAGAGGAATTGTGGCGGGAGGATATTTTTCACTGACACAGGAGGTGCTTGCAGATGAGTAGTAAGAGCGCAGGGAAAGTAAAATTAAAGTCCTTTGATGATCTGTTCGGAACGCAGGAAGTGGCGGCAGGGGAAACAGTCACTTCCGTACCCTTGAGCCAGTTACATACCTTTAAAGATCATCCGTTCCGTGTACTGGATGATGAAAAAATGCAGGAGACGGTAGACAGTGTGAAGAAATATGGTGTGCTGATACCGGGAATCGTGCGTCCGCATCCGGAAAATGGCTACGAGGTTGTTGCAGGACATCGGAGATGGAGGGCCTGTGAGCTTGTAGGACTTGAGGAAATGCCGGTGATTATCAGGGAAATGGACGATGATACTGCAGTAGTGATCATGGTTGATACGAACATTCAAAGAGAAGATATCCTGCCTAGTGAAAAGGCAAAAGCATACCGGATGAAGTATGAAGCTATGAAGCACCAGGGCAGCAAAGGGGACAAGTATACAGCAGATGCCATAGGGGAAGCCGCCGGGGACAGCGGGAGAACGGTACAGCGCTATATCCGTCTGTCAGAGCTGGTGCAGGAATTACTGGATTATGTCGATGATAATAAGATTCCGATGGTAGTCGGGGAGAAATTATCATATCTGCAGAAAGAGGAGCAGGAATGGGTTACAGAAGCAATCGGCAACAGTAGTATATTTCCCTCAAAAGAGCAGGCAGATAAGCTTCGAGAATTAAGCGAAGCTGGGGAACTGACAGAAGGGGAGGTATATGCGGTACTGATTCGGAAAGAAAAGGGAAATGTAAAAGTGACCATTCCCCAAAAGAAGATACGGAATTATTTCCCGGAATCTTATTCAAAAGAACAGATAGAAAATGTTATATATACGCTTTTGGAAAATTGGAGCCGGAAAGAGGGAGGGACGATAGATGCAGGAAATACAGTTTGATTATTACCGTGGGATGGAAGCGGAGCAGTATACATTTTACCGGATTCCGAAAGTGCTGTTTACCGCAGAGTGTTTTAAGTCCCTTTCCTGTGAAGCGAAGGTTTTATACGGTCTTTTATTAGACCGTATGAGCCTCAGTATTAAGAACCGCTGGTTTGATGAAGAGGACAGGGTGTATATTATTTTTACAGTAGAAGAGATTATGGAGCTGATGTGCTGCAAGACGCAGAAAGCAGTGAAGTTGATGAAAGAACTGGATTCTGATGGCGGGATTGGATTGATCGAGAAGAGGCGTCTCGGACTTGGCAAGCCGAATGTGATTTACGTAAAGAATTTCCTGATTAAAGAGATTGAACCGCCAAAGGATACAGAAGAAATAACAGAAACTACGCATGAGACAGAGAATGTAAAGCAGGGTGATGATACATATAAACAGCATGATTCAGGCGAAACAAAGGCAGAAATGCAGAATTTTGAAAATCAAAAATCAAGAGTTTTGAAAATCGAAAATCAAGAATTTCCAGAATCAAAATTCCAGAATTTTGAAAATCAAAAATCAGGAGTTTTGAAAATCGAAAATCAAGAATTTCCAAAATCAAAAATCAAGAATTTTGAAAATCATACTTCTGGAAATTTGAAAATCAAAAATCAGGAATTTCGATTTTCAAAATCTAATAATACTGATATTAACGATACTGAGTATAGTGAAACAGAATATAGTGATACTGATATTAGTGAGACAGGATCAGATATCTTATCAATCAATCTGAATCCTATCCCATCTGCGCAGTCTATTCCTGCCATAACACCGGATACGATTGAAGAGATGGAAGCATACCGGGATACTATCAGGGAGCATATCTCTTACGAGTGCTTTCAGGATGAACGCTGTCACCGAAAGGAGGATGTGGACGAGCTGGTTGAGCTGATGGTGGAAGTCATGCTGTTGCCGGATAACGGCACATTGCGGATTGCTGGAGTGGACAAGCCAGTAGCGCTTGTCAAGAACCGGTTTATGAAGCTGAATCAGACGCACATAGAATATATCCTGACCTGCCTTGGTGCGAATACGACGAAGGTAGGCAATATCAAAGCATATCTGCTGACAACGCTTTATAATGCACCAACGACCATAAGCAATTATTATACTGCAGAGGTAAATCATGACCTGTATGGGAGTGGATAAGAAAAATTTTTTGAAATATTTTGCAGAGAAACAGTTTTAGAGGTTATAGTGTGATATGCTGAGATTATTACAGAACGGAGGAAGTTATGAAAGTAAGTGAATTTGTAAAATATGTGGTGGTTCCGGTTTTATTAGTGATGTTCCTGGCAGCATTGTTTCGCCCGCTGTGCATGGAGAATGGGGAGTGCGATTACTTGAAATTATGGTTTTTTATGGGGATTCCTTTTGGTATCCACCGGATGTCTGTATGGGTGATTCCGAAGAACTATGATATAGGCGGTTCAATGGGGGTTCTGGTCATCAATGTACTTGTTGGCGGTGCGATCGGCGGTGTAGCGCTTGTGTGGAAATTGATTGTGGCAGCGGCATATCTGGTAAAAGCGGCAGGCTCTGGAATGATGTGGATGATAAGAAAAGTGACAGGCAGACCGTGTAAAGTTTCATAAAACTTTTGGTTTATAGGCAGGTAAGTAACAAGAGAATAACAATCCGTAAAAACAGCTTGATACACGGCTGTTTTTTTGTTGCAAAACTTTATGACACGATGTCGCAAAGTGAAGAGAGACAACTTTACGACATGATGTCGCAAAGATATGAGAATAAGACTTTATGACACGATGTCGTAAAGTTTGGGGAGAAGATTTTACAATCGGGAAGGAGGTGCATATTGGGCAATCGTGCAGAGTCGCAGGACTTGATAGAATTAGGAAACCGTATTCGTGACCGCAGGCAGGAGATCAGGCTCTCACAGGAGAAAGTTGCAGAAAGGGCAGGGATCAGCGCAAACACAGTCAGTCGTATTGAAGGCGGGCAGTCAGCGATGTCCATTGAGATTTTTATAAAAATGGTACAGATCCTTGATGTGGATGCAAATGAATTGCTTGGTAATGCTAGACCGGTGACGGAAGAGGATGGGAAGTGTAAAAAGATGTTCTTCCGTATCCGGCATTTAAAGCGCAGCGAACAGACGGTAGTGTTACAGACGATGGAGGCATTAGTAGACGGACTGCGGCAATGCAGATGACAGGAGATTCCACAAATATGGTGTCCTTTTCAGGAATCTCCACAAATATGGTGAGGTATATGCAGAAAAAGATTGCTAGACTGGAAACATCGGAACATCAAAGGAAAGCAGTCGCAGGAAAAACAGATGAAAGGAGATGGATGTAAAAAAAAACAACTTTTATTAGTATTAATAAATCCAGGCAGGTGCAATAGATTACAGAGGCAGTAAAAAAGAGTTTCTGGTTTCCGTTAAAAAAAACGGGTGAGCCGGAAGCTGTATTTTACTGTCTTGTTATTGTAAAAATCATTCCTGCGATATGAAGTTTATCGGCCGCTCGTAGCCTTCGGGCAGAAAGGCGGTCATATATGCTGACATTGCAGGAATTGAAAAAGATGACAGAGGTTCCTCAAAGCGGTGTAGGAATCCCAACGGCAAAGGAGCTTAAGAAATCTGGTAAGGCGGTAATAAGTAAAAAATTAGATACAGACACACGAATATGCGTATATCGTAGCGGCTATGCCGTTTATCAGGTATGCGGGTATTCTACGGTATTCCCGGTTCATTTATGCGGCGATTATCTGTATATGTGCGGTGGAAATATTATTCATTTGACGGAGAAGTTTTTTGAAAAGGAAAAGTGGTATCTGCGCCTGGTGCTGGAGGGCGAGGACCGTTTAAGCCACAATCAGGATGTAAGGGAGCAAGGGATTTCTTATAGTGGTATATCGGAGGAATGGTCAATAATGGGGGATTTTTCTGAAACTGTGCTGGAGCAGTTAGTGCATCAGGAAATGGTGGAGGAGATGTTAGGGCTTCTTACGGATAAACAAAAAGCTGTGGTTCTAGGATACTATATGCAGGGAAAAACTCAGATGCAGATTTCAAAGGAATTAGGGGTCAGCCGCTTGGCAGTAAGGGATGCTCTTGTCCATGCTGTCCGGAGAATCCGCAAGAAATATCCTTTAAAATATGGTCAGGATAATCATAGTGCAGATAGCAGGGAGGAAAAACGGTGAGGGGCAGGAAATCGAAGGAGCGGGATAGGTATGTCGTTCGTATGGAAGATAGAACGCTGGTGGAAGTGAGCCGGGATGTTTATTTGGAATGGTATCAGTCGAAGAGAAGGGAGCGTTATCAACAGGAAAAGTGTAGGAAATATGGTGTCTGTAGTTTGAACGAATTGGAAGAAAAAGGTGATTATTCAAGAATGAGGCTTTATGTGCAGGATGATCCGGAAGAAGTTGCTCTGCGGAATGTCTGTAGAGAAAAAGTGAGGGAAGCACTGAGGCAACTATCTGAAACAGACGCTGAATTGATAGTGTTGCTATATTTTAAAGAAGTTACAGTTACAGAAGCGGCAAGGATTTATGGGTGCTGTAGGGAAACGATACGGGGTCATCGTAAACGGATACTGGAAAAATTGCATCAGATTATACAGAATCAGGAATAATATAGAAATTTCATTGCGTAAATATAAAGTTAGATATCATGTTAAGATGAAACGAATTTTATTTTTTAGTTCAGCGGAGAAGGAAGACGGGAGACAATAGAGGTGCTAAAAGCTATTGTGCCGGAAATCAATGATAAACTTAAAAAGAAGGCTGCCAGCAGCATAATACATAAATTGTCCGTATTGTTAGAAGAAAATTATTAAGAGCTGATGGATACCACAAGAAACCGTAAACTGGCAGAGTATAATAGTTCCGTAAGAAAACGCCTTGCGGACGCAGAAAAACGGGTGAAAGAGCAGAGAAATACAGAGTAAAATAGCATGAACCGCTCAAAAAACAGAATATGGTATTGTCACTTCTCAAATTGAACTACCTATCGGAAAGATAAATCAGCGAATATTTCATCAAAGGTAGCGTGGTAAAGTTCTTTCAGTGCTAGGAGAACACTTACCCTGATATTGTGGCGACCTAACTCCATTTGTGAGATAACCTCTCTGCTCATGGTGAAACCCATTACCTGTAGCCGGGCAGCAACCTCCTCCTGAGACAGATTGTTCCGCAGGCGAAGAGCTTTCAGATTAGAGCCTATGGAGATATCCTGATTGATAACAGACGACATAGTTATTTCCCTCTTCAAATATTTTTGGAATAAATTCATTCCGTTATTGATTTTAGCGTAGGAATAATGTAATATTGGAATGAAACTATTCCATAGAAAAATTTAATAAATGATATAAGGAAAAGATTGGGTTTGAAAGCTGGTGAATTTGCAAGAATGAGAAATTTTAAAGAAATAGTCCATCGTACCAATATGCAGAAGATATGCTCCTTTGTATTAAATGGCATTGACCCGTCAAGATGGGACGAAGAACTGGATATAGAGAGTTATGAAACAAGGCTGGAAAAAGGAGAAGCCCCACTTTGGGAATTTTTAGAGAATCTTTATCCGGATGGAAAAGAAAGAGATGCAGCATATGAATTGATATGTACAGCTCTCATTACGAATCAGGAGGTTTATACGGAACTGGGAATGAAACTGGGGGCAAACATGATTTTAGAATTGCTTAAATCAAATCCATTAGCATAGACAGATAATAATTACAGTAGAGAAAAAGGGTAAACATATCTTCGTAATTCTGAAAGATATTTGGTATAAATAAAATAAGCGAATGGACAAAGAGCAACCGAAAAAAGGTTGCTTTTTCTTTTGGAGAGAATCGGAAAGGAGATTTTAAGATGACAGACATCAGTGAAAAATTGCTAAAGCAGAGGAAGAAATCAGGCAATTGCAAAATAGAAATGGATAACTTATCAACCAGAGAAGAAATGAGGAACGAAAAGCAAGGACGCATTATACGTCTTTCAGGTGTGCGCTTTCCGAGGAATTTTCAGAGAGCGTGGCTGTTATAGGAACAGCCATCAGGGATGCTACATTCCCTACGGGCGAGCACTATCCCTTGTATACTTTGCGTACAGCTGCACTCCAATTAAGGAATGTGTAGAGTAGGCAATGTAGACAGAAGAGGTGCAGATGCGGGCTAAGCGGAGAAATATGGAATTGTGATTATATGAGATAAGTAGTACAATAAAATAAAGAAGAATTAGAGAAGCATTTGGAAAGGAAAGAAAAATGTTTGAGAAGAATGTGTGTAAGGGCTGTGGTAAAGGTGGATATTTTCTTAAACTAAATAAGGACTTATTATGCGAAGAATGTGTAGATTTACAGAATAAAGAAATGACATTATCTGAATTTGATGAGGAGTTAACCAAGTGGTATAAAGGAGAAGGAACTTTAAAAAAAGTTAATTCATATATGAAAGCACAGGATGCTAAAAGTCAGAGAGAAGAGAAAAGTTTTAATAAAGTTTTTAATAGATATCAAAAAGCACGAGAATTAGAAAAATCTGGAAAGCTAGATAATGCTTTAGAGATATATCTGAAGATTTTGAAAAATTGTCCACCAGGAACAGATTATTATGTAAGACCGTGTATTATTTTAGAAAAAAAGCACCAATATACTCAGGCTGTAGAATTATGTGATTTAGCGATTAAAAATATACGAATAGGTAGATTTAATGCGGATGAAAATGAGTTTTTACATAGAAAGAATCGACTATTAAGGAAAATAGAAAAAGAGAAGAAATGAAATTAATGGAGTGACTGATGGATAAAAATAAAAAATTTTGCGTTTATAAACATGAAAGCCCTTCTCATAAGGTCTATATAGGAATTACTTCCCGAAAACCTAAGAAAAGATGGGTTAATGGTGAAGGATACAATAATAATGATTATTTTACAAAAGCAATTAAAAAATATGGTTGGGAAAATTTTAAACATGAAATTTTATATACCAATTTAAGTAAAGACGAAGCATGTGAAAAGGAGAAAGAATTAATTAAATATTATGATTCGACGAATCGTGATAAAGGATATAATATTACACCTGGAGGTGAATATAATAGTGCGTCTGAAGAGGGGAGAAAACGAATAAGTTCTGCTAATATAGGTAGAGTAGTTTCAAAAAAGACACGTATACAGATCTCAAAAACGAAAACAGGTGTCCCTATGAGAGAGGATACTAAGAAAAAAATAAGTGTAATTCGTAAAAAAATGCATTTGCATATGACGGAAGAACATAGGAAAAAGATTAGTGAAGTGAATACTGGTAAAGAAATGAGTGAAGAAACTAGAGACAAAATCAGAAAAGGATTAGAAGGAAAAAGTAAATCTGTTGAGCATAGAAAAAAATTAAGCGAGTCGAGAAAAGGACGATATATGGGCAAGGATAATCCCATAGCAGAAGCTGTTCGGTGTATAGAAACAGGAGAAATTTATGAGTGTATGTCAGATGCGGATAGAAAATTAAATGTTTCATTGGGAAGTGTATCAAAGTGTATTGTTGGAAAACAAAAATCAGTAAGAGGATTTCATTTTGAAAAGATAAATGAAGTGGGAGAAGAAATGGTGGTGTTTACTGAAAGAAAAGAAAAATTGGGTAAATTCGCAAAAAGAAAACCTATAGGTAAGGATAATCCGGCTGCAAAGGTTGTTCGGTGTATTGAGACTGGAGAAATATATGAATGTATGTCAGATGCAGATAGAAAACTTAAAGTATCTGCTGGAAGTGTAGCAAAATGTATTTCTGGAAGACAAAAATCGGTAAAAGGTCTTCATTTTGAAAGGATAATAGAGGAAAGAACTTAAAAAGGATATTTGAACAAGGAGACAAAAATGAAGGAAAAAGAATGGAGGAAGCGATTTAAATACAGGGGTGATTTATCATCAAGAGTTATACATTTGACAAAGGGTAATAATTCTGAAGAAGCTTTCAGACGGTTGATAAATATTCTTGAAGAGAAGAAAATTTATGGAAGTACTACTAAAAAAGGATTTATTTGTGGTAGCAAACCGGCAGTATGTTTGCAGGAGACCCCACTTACTGCTATTGCGGAGAATTTGCAATATGAAGATATGATGAGAAAAGAAAAAGATGGTAAGATTCGATACTTAGGGTTTGGAGTTAGGTTTCAAAAGACATTTATTTATAAAAAAGGCGGAAGACCAGTAATTTATGACAATACTGACTTGGCAGAACAATATTTGTTAGAGAGTGAGCACTGGAGGATTGTAAAATTAGATTTATCTAATAAATATAATTTAGTAGATTGGACACATGAAAGAGAATGGAGGGTGCCGAATTCGCTTGGATTTAAATATTCTGATTGTGAAATTATTTTGCCAACTTCGAAATATTACAAAAAATTTATTGAGTATTGTTTGATAAATGATAGAATTGAAATTTTACGTAAAATAAGAGGAATTATCAATATAAGTAGTGTATATTACTAAAAATTAATTGATTAATTTGAAATTTATTACACTAATAAAGTGACAATATATGGAGGTATAATTATGGCAAAAATGTTACCTAAGAGATACATATCTGAAAAAGCTGTAAAACGCGCTCTTAAAATAGATTCTTTTCGCAATTTATCAAAGGACAAGGTCATGCAATTTGCATCAATGATTCCTTACACGGATAAGGAAGTGGCAATAGCAATTATTAACCAGTTTCCGATATTCGCAGATTTTGGAAAGACAGCGATATCTTGTTATGTACAAATGTGCGATAATATTTTGAACAGGAATCAAGAAGTACAAAATGCAGCAGTTCAAGGTTACCAGACTATTCTTGATACATTATCAAGAAGAATGGAAAGAGAAAATATTACAGAGGAAGAACGTAAAAACATAACGGAGGATATGATTCGGGTAGCAGATAAAATAGCAGAGATTGATAGACAGAACAAGAAATTTTTGGAAAGGATGTGGTCAGGAGTAATATATGGAATTCCTATTATTACGGGAATAGTTGGGGCTGGTATTGGAATTAAGTCTGCAATTAGTGGTGGAGAATTGCCGCAAATAGAAGAAGATGACAACAATGAATAGTGGTAGCAGTATATGAGGTTGATTGTGTTTTATGTAAAAAGGATGTTTTTAGTTTTGTTATTAAAACTGAATTTGTATAAAGGATTAAATAATAGTTGTTAATTACAAGCGGTAAAGCTGTTATGGGTTTTATCGCCTTTTTATTTTCAGGAAAAGAAAGGAGGATAATATGCAAAAAAAGTATCATGCTACTGTTGATACAACACAGCGTATTAGAAAGACAATTAGTAAAGCGTTACTTTAGTAAAACCGAGGCTGTAAAAAATCCTGTGTCTATGGAAAGCAAGACTTTCTGATATGAATTAGATATGTAAAGAATTACTTGTCGGTTTAACATTTTTATTGTTGTCGATTTGCTGTCGAAGAGTTCCTTGTATTTATAGTATAACCATATCAGGAAAATATATACAATTCTTTCTGTTTTTTTGCATGACTATTAAGACCCTGTATGGTTGCCTTTTTGTGGGCGCTGCCCACACCTGGCCTCCGGAATAAGTCTGGAGATTTTGGGCAATAATACAGAGGCCGATGGAATAGGAGTG
>VIQU02000056.1 GCA_010206225.2 Lachnospiraceae bacterium MD308
CATCCTCAGACGGCTGTACCGTGCAGACAGGATGCCGGTCAGAGGATTATTGCGGGGCAGGTTCTTCTTTGGCTGTAAAATCGGAGCATTGAACTTCAGGAAGCTCTTCTCTTACAGAAAGGGCAGGGGACACTATGCGCAAAATCCGATATTAACGTAATGGTTAAGGAACAGACAGCCTGACTGTTGCCTAAGTATACAAAGCAAGCGGCTTTAAAACGGTTGTGTGAAATTTTCAAGGTACTATATGGAGGGTTATGGCGTTGTTTGTCAACTCTTTTGACCCTTACATCATGATATGAATCCTATACAAATGTATATGTTTCTCACAATGGGAACAGAGGAAATTCAAACGGACAAGTACCTTTCTATGACTTATGATAATAGGTACAGGCATTTGTTGTGTAAAGATGTAGCATTTGAGAACCAGCGAGAGTATAGATTTATCGGGTTAGACGATTTGATAAGCAATCCGGCTTTTTATAATTTCAAGTATAATGGAAAATATTTAATTGTGCCTATTGATGATTTAATGACAAAGAGTATTGTTGTGCAATAACGAAGTGAGGATAGATGTTTAACACAGTTTGTAAGCGGTAAATACAGATCAAAATCTATAATTGCCGCAAATAAAAGGTTATACAAGAAGGCAAAATTTCTGGAATAGTAAAAAAGAAAGTCTTTAATGAAAAAAGAAATTTGAAAGAAAATTTTGAAAGATTTATTTTAGAAATGAAAATGATTGGAAGTGGGCTTGTAGATGGATAATTATGGTGAAATACTTATATATCAGTCCGAAGACGGTTTGACAAATATTGAAGTTAAAATACAGGACGAAACAGTATGGTTGACACAACAGCAAATGGCAGATTTATTCCAAACGTCGCGAACAAATGTCGTAGAGCATATCGCACATATATATGAAGAATTTGAACTAGATGAAAACTCAACCTGTCGGAAATTCCGACAGGTTCGTAAGGAAGGAAATCGCGAAGTATCACGGGAGATGCCCTACTATAATCTTGATATGATTATTTCTCTTGGTTATAGAGTGAAATCCAGAATAGCGACTAATTTCCGGCGTTGGGCAACAGAACGCCTAAAAGAATATATGATAAAAGGCTTTACAATGGATGATGAGCGATTGAAAAGTTTGGGTGGAGGAAATTACTGGAAAGAGTTATTAGATCGCATACGGGATATTCGCTCATCTGAAAAAGTAATGTATCGGCAGGTGCTTGACCTATATGCTACTAGTGTGGATTATAATCCCAAAAGCAGTGAATCTATTGCATTTTTTAAAATGGTTCAAAATAAGCTGCATTATGCAGCGCATGGGCATACGGCGGCAGAAGTAATATATGAACGAGCAAATGCAGAACAACCATTTATGGGACTTAGAAATTTTTCTGGTGATTTTCCAACATTAAAAGATATCGGTATTGCAAAGAATTATTTAAATGAGGAAGAATTGAAGATTTTAAATAACATTGTGTCTGGATATTTTGACTTTGCAGAAATTCAGGCTATGCGCCATAATCCCATGTATATGTCTGATTATGTGGAGCATCTTGATAATGTATTGAAAACGACAGGAGAAAAATTATTGCAGGGAGCAGGAACAATCAGTCATGCCCAAGCAATCGAAAAAGCTACAGTAGAATATAGAAAATATCAGGTTCAGAACTTATCTCCAGTTGAAGAAGAGTATTTAGAAAGCATTAAAAACATACATAGTACGGCAAAGAAAAAAGCAAAGAAGTAATAATGCAGAATTGTGTTCCCATACGAGTGACGAGGATAAAAAATTGTGTTTACATAGTAGCTCCGACACATACAGAATGTGTGGTGGGAATGCAAAGGAAACATATGTAGAAGTGCTTTGTTTTAGGCAGTTTTATAGGCATTTTGTGTTTGTAAAAGATGAGGAGGGGAATCGGGATAAGAGGATGGAGAAGTATTTTGAGGTTTCGGCGGTGGTTGATGTGGGGTGTGGGGATACAAAAGAATCTGTTTAATGAATTATTTGGGATGGAATTTCAGTTGTTCGGAATTTCCGAACAACTGAAAAAGAGAGAAATGCTAGTGAATGTGGTATTATGGTATTTTACGATTTTGCTGAGGCTAGCAAAATCGTAAAAACATAAGAAATGGGCAAAATTGTAAGTGATTATGAGTTGATTTTAGAAATCTCAGTCAGTAGAAGGTAATTCCAGTACATGTGTGTGTTTAAATTTGTTATATATTGCAGATTATGTAAAATTGGAAAAACCATTTGGAGGTATCAGAGTGAAGAATGAAAAAATGGAACTAATAGATAATAAAGAATTTCAGACTTTATATGATAAATCAAAAAAACTGATTGATAGTGCCAGAAACAATATGGGTCAAATGGAAAATTGGACAGACATTTGAAATTATCCAATCGGGAATTGGACAATTGGAAGTGGCATATAACAGTATACCTTTTAAGCTCAGCTGGACGCATTATCAGGTGCTTATGCGTATAGAAGACAGGGATGAGAGAGATTTTTATGAGAAAGAGGCAATACGCTCGAATTGGAATGTAAATACTTTAAAAAGACAATTTTATTCCAGCTTATATGAACGGCTTGAGCTAAGCCGGGATAAGAATGATGTAATGCGGCTGGCAAATGAGGGAGCTGTTCCGCAAAAACCGCAAGATATTTTGCATACACCATATGTGTTAGAGTTTGCAGGTTTGGAGGATAAGGTTTCATATCATGAAAGTGATCTGGAATCAGCAGTAATAGAGAAGATGCAAAAGTTTCTTTTAGAATTAGGAAAAGGATTTCTATTTGAACAGCGTCAAAAAAGATTCACATTTCATGATACACCTGAAATCGGAAAGAAAAAAGAGATTTCTCACGAGATTAAAGTGTCCGTAGTTATGGAACTCGTATGAGTGGACACAAAAGTTTATTGTTCACAAATTCAATTATTACAGAAAAAACTTATCAACAACTGAATAATAGGTAATAGGGAGATTGTGAACGAGGAAATCATATACGCATAGGCAACATGGCGGCAGAGAGTAAAATCTCTGTCGTTTTTCTTTTCGGGAAGTTATTGAAACGAATTTTTTATTCAGATACACTATATGCAAGTTTACAAAAGATAGCAGAAAAAGAGAGGAAATATAAAGCAGATTAAGCTATGCTTGTTTGCGAGGAGGTAAGAAGATGGAATGGTTGAAAAAACTTGGAGCAGCCATTGATTACATAGAAGATAATCTGGACAAGGAAATATCATATGACGAAGCAGCCCGCATTGCAAGTTGCTCTCCCTATTATTTTCAGCGCATTTTTTCTTATGTTTTGGGCATGTCATTGGCAGAATACATACGCCGCCGAAAAATGACACAGGCAGCGTTTGAATTGCAGCGGACCGACGAGAAAGTAATAGATATTGCTTTGAAGTATGGCTATTCCTCTCCGACTTCTTTTAATCGAGCTTTTCAGAATGTTCATGGAATTACGCCAACAGCAGCGAAAGCTATGGGGTGTATCCTGCAAGCATATCCGTCAATTCAGTTTAGGATCGAAATAACAGGAGGAAGCGCTATGGAGTATCACATTGCGGAAAAGCAATCCCTGCATATTGTGGGAATCCGCATTCCTTTGACCTGTGATATGGAAGAAAATTTAAGGATAGTTCCCGATTTTTGGAAAACCACATTGCAGGGAAACCAGTTTTCGGAAATATGCAAATTATCTAATCAAGAGCCAAATGGGATTTTAGGAATCAGTGTATATAAAAGTCCAAAAGAAATCTATTATTATATCGGCGTTGCTACCAATGCTTCTGCCCCTGCGGATATGTACGAGTATGAAATTCCTGCGGCAACTTGGGTTATATTTGAGAATGATGGACGTTTTAAAGAAGATGTCCAAAGTGTATTCAGACGGTTTTATATGGAATGGCTGCCGTTCTCTGGATATAAATATGCGGAACTGCCAGACATTGAAGTGTATCCGATTTGTGGCAGTCAGACGGCACATGGGCATTCCAAAGTATGGATTGCAATCAAAGAGGAGGACAGATAGGAAATGTATCATCTAAGACTAAAAGGCGACCATTATGAAATGGGTGTGAAGCGTGGAAAAATTTTTAACAAATGCCAAATCTCTTTTCCGCTTCAGTTAGATGATTTTCAACTGGAACATGGAAAACAAAGTGAGGAGATATTAAGAAAGATTTTTCCAGAAGTGTGTGCGGAAATAAGAGGGGTAAGTGACACCATAGGAGCAGATTATCTGCATTTTGCTTCGTGGATGCTGTGTATGGGATGCTGTATGTATAATCTGGAAGATAACTTCCCTATTGAGGTTCGGGGCTGTACGGCTTTTGCCTATTCCCAAAATGGCAGATTGGTATATGGTAGAAATAATGACTTGCCGCCCTATCTGCGTGATGGCTGTAAAAGTGAAACTTATGCACCGAGGAATGGAAACAGATTTCAAATCACTACATCCTCTTTCATCAACGGGGAAGAGGGACTGAACGAACACGGGCTTGCCGTGGCAATGACGTTTGTAATGACCGACCTTAAAAAGATAAAGGCAGGGTTTAACTCATGTTTTATTGTACGGTATTTGCTTGAAAAGGCAAATGATACAGAGCAGGCGGTTTCGTTACTTATGAATCTGCCGATCGCTTCTAACTGTAACATTTTACTTGCGGATAAGAGCGGCAATATGGTAGTAATCGAATGTACGCCGACTCTCAAAAAAGTCCGTGAAGCGGAAATCTTTCATGGAAACAGGATTGTTTGTACTGTCAATAGCTTTATCTCTGATGAAATGAAGCACTATGACGATGCAAATGGGAATGATTATGATTCCCGCAAGCGGTATAAGGTTGTCATAGACAGCTTTTCTTCGGGGAAGATAAGGGACGATTATATTGAAACTACTGAGCAGCTCTTGAAAGGCGATTATGGATTTATGTGCCAATATGACAATGAGCCAGACTTTGAGACCGTTTGGAGTTCCATATTTGACTTGGAAAGTTTAGCCATTTACCGTGCAGAGGGCGACCCAAGAAAGAAGAAGTTTATCAGCGATAACAGGCTGCATGATTTAAAATTTAAGTAAGCAGGGATAATTGAAACTTAGCAAAGCAAAGCATAGAATATCAGGAAAAGCCGTTGTTATTTTACTATATTATGGTTACGGAAGGAGGAAAAAAACATACAGCTTTCCAATGTCAGCATAGAACATGAGGTGGATTGGCTGCAAATGGCTCATTTCCACGCAGAGTGGAGGAAGAAGTTTTATGATGTGATTATCCCGTTTATCACCGGCGCGTGAGAACTACTTGCTGCGCAGGCAGCTTGCATATAAAATGACACGAAGGATTTAATAAGGTTTTTGCAGTATCGATTGCGAAAAATGTGACGCATATTAATCCGAAGGCAAAAGATAATTTGTTTTCTGAGGAGAGATGAGATGAGGCAATTCCTGTCATGGAACGAAATTTATATGTCTGATGCAAGGAAGGTTTGGCCGGAGAAGTGGAAGACGGTTATCAGGCATCCGATTAGAAGTGAATATTAAAACGCTCTTTTATGTTTAGGAAGCAGATCCGTTACGATGGTGCAGCATCCCCGCCTTCTACATAAAGTCCTGTTACTTTGAGTATGTGAAAAAGCTATTGGCGCCTTAAATTTTGCATACATTCCATTTTTAATCGCCTTAAATTGTACTGTAGCTAAAACTTTTCATAAAAAAGCGTTACCATATTTGACAAACATACCAACAGTATGATATTCTTATTACATACTGTTGGTATGTTAAGGGGATGAGTGTGCTGTGGCAAGAAATAAGCATCCGGAAGAAACAGTAAACCGGATATTGGATGTTGCTTTCCGATTGTTCATGGAAAAGGGCTATGAGTATGCTTCCATACAGGATATTATTGATCATCTGGGCGGTCTTAGCAAGGGTGCCATTTATCATCATTTTAAATCCAAGGAAGATATTTTGGTTGCGGTTACGGAGCGGATGACGGCAGAATCCAATCAGATGCTTGCCGCTATCCGGGATAGATCGGATATTACAGGAAAGGAAAAACTGAAGACTATTTTTAAAGAGTCCATTAATCGGCCTGTACAGAATGATATTTTTACAGTAGCTCCTGATTTTCATAGTAATCCAAAGCTGCTTGCTAGTCTTTTGTATGATACGATAGAAGAGGCGGCTCCTCATTATATTCTTCCGATCATTAAGCAGGGGATTGCGGACGGTTCCATTCAGACAGACTTTCCGGAGCAGCTGGCGGAGCTTATTATATTTGTGGCAAATGTCTGGACAAATCCGATGCTGTTTGATAGTACGGAGGATGAATGCTATGGTAAATTTATGGTGTTTGGCCAAATGATGGAAGGCTTTGGACTGGATATCGTAGATGATGAAATGCTGGCAAGACTGCAGGAGCTGGCTGTTATTTATCAGAAGAACAAGTAAAATCTGCCCTGAAAAACGGGCAGATATATTTTGAGTTAAATACATACCAACGTGCGGTATTAAAAAGAATGGAGGATGAAACTATGAACCAAAAACTGTTTTCAAAGGATTTTACATTAGTTGTAATCGGTCAGATCATCTCGTTGTTTGGCAACGCTGCAATCCGATTTGCGCTGCCGTTGTACCTGTTAAATCTGACGGGATCATCTGCGCTTTATGGTACGGTTACCGCCTGCGCGTTTATTCCGGCAGTTTTATTGTCGCCGGTGGGCGGTATCGTTTCTGACAGAGTAAATAAAAGAAATGTTATGGTAATATTGGATTTCTTTACAGCGGCAGTCATCTTGATATTTTGCATACTGATGAAAGGGGGGAATCTCGTCCTTTTGTTGACAGTCACATTGATGCTTTTATACGGCATTGCAGGTGCATATCAACCCTCTGTGCAGGCAAGTATACCTGTATTGGTCAGTCAGGAACATCTCATGGCGGCAAATTCCATTATCAATACGATCAGTTCATTTGCATCTCTGACAGGTCCTGTGCTTGGAGGGATTTTATACAGTGCATACGGGTTGAAGCCGCTACTTTGGTTATGTATGGTATGCTTTTTGATGTCAGCAGTTATGGAGATATTTATTCACATACCATTTGAGAAATGTAAGTTTGAAAAAAATATATTGAAAGTGGTTAAAGGCGATTTTACAGATAGCATGCGATTTATACAGAAGGAAAAGCCGGTCATTGGAAAGGCAGTGCTTGTAATCAGCGGTATCAATTTATTCCTGTCTGCGATGATTATCGTTGCACTGCCTTATCTTGTGACGGAGATACTGGATCTGGGGGGAGTCTTGGCAAACAGGCTTTACGGCTACGCGGAAGGGGCATTGGCGGCAGGCGGACTGGCAGGAGGAATCTGCGCAGGTGTGTTTGCAGATAAGCTTGAAGTGAAAAGAGCAGGGAATCTGATTGTTGCTGCAGCGGTATGTGTATTTCCGATCGGAATCACATTACTTTTGTGTTCCTCTGGGATGATAAATTATATTGTAATTACTGTATGCTGCTTTGCCATCATGGTATTTTCAACTATTTTTACAGTACAGATGATGAGCTTTGTCCAGATTGAGACTCCGCAGAATCTGATCGGAAAGGTAATTGCAGTAATTCTTACCATCGCTATGTGTGCCCAGCCTCTGGGGAGTGCATTGTACGGCATCTTGTTTGAAGTCTGTAGAGGAGCAGAATTCGGAGTGATTTTATTTGCAGGCAGTGTATCGTTTCTGATTGCCGTCAGTACAAGACATATATTTAAAGAGTTTTGAAGGTTGAAATTTCTAAATTCATTATTTTCGTGCTTGTAATCATGGAAATGTATGTGTATTTCTGGTACGATTACAGAAAAAAATATTTTATAAAGGAGTATCGAGAATGATAAATAAATTACACTTGGCAATGATAGAGTTATATAGTGGGGATGCAGAGAGAATTCAACATTTCTGCAAGGTTCATAGTTATGCGAAGCTTATTGCCGAGACGGAAAATGTAGATAAGAAATGTCTGTTTATTCTTGAAGCTGCGGCTCTTACGCATGATATCGGAATCCATTTATGTGAAGAAAAGTATGGGAATTGCAACGGAAAACTGCAAGAAAAAGAAGGGCCTGCAATAGCCGGAAGATTGCTTGGTGAATTAGGTTTTGAAGACGATGCATCAAAAAGAGTTCAGTATCTGATCGCGCATCATCACACATATGATAATATTGATGGAACAGACTATCAAATACTTGTTGAAGCGGATTTCCTTGTCAATATTATGGAGAATAGCCTGACAAAAGAAGCGGCGCTGAATGCATATCATCATATTTTCAAAACGGAATGCGGCAAGATGATTTGCAAAAGAATGTTTAGTCTCTAGTCTTTAGCTGAGAGGTCGCAGTTATGGCAGCTCCTCTGAATCTCCAATGCCGGAGAATCCAGAAGGGCTGTCATGTTAAAAGCCGCTCATTTTTGCAGAGGTTTTTTAAAGTGTCTTACCTGTCAGCATCTCATAGCCTTGCAGATATTTGTTAATAGTTTTTTCAACAATATCACCGGGAAGTGTCCAGTCATTGTCCGGATTAGCTTTCAGCCAGTCTCTTGCAAACTGCTTGTCAAAGGATGGCTGTCCGTGTCCTGCCTCATATCCGTCCGCAGGCCAGAAACGGGAACTGTCAGGGGTGAGCATCTCGTCTCCGATCACGATATTGCCATTCTCATCCAGTCCAAATTCAAATTTGGTGTCTGCAATGATAATGCCTTTGGTTAAAGCGTAATCCGCACATTTTTTATAGAGGGCGAGAGTGCAGTCGCGAAGTTTTGCGGCATACTCTTCTCCCTTTCCCGGGAAATATTTCTCAAGATGAGCTATACTCTGCTCATAGGAAATGTTCTCGTCATGGTCGCCGATCTCTGCCTTTGTGGACGGTGTGTAGATAGGTTCAGGAAGTTTATCTGATTCTTTAAGCTCTTTTGGAAGCGTGATTCCGCACACGGTGCCGTCCTTCTGGTAGCTGGCCCATCCGCTTCCGGTAATGTAACCCCGGACGATACATTCGATCGGCAGCATCTTTAGCTTTTTGCACATCATACTGTTGCCGTCAAACTGCGGCTTTCGAAAAAATTCCGGCATATCCTTTACATCCACGGAAATCATATGGTTCGGCAGGATATCCTTTGTCATATCGAACCAGAATTTAGACATCTGGGTAAGAACAGTTCCTTTTTTCGTTACTTCATTTTTTAAAATCACATCGAAACAACTGATTCGGTCAGTAGCGACCATGATCAGGCTGTCGCCGTTATCATAAATCTCACGGACTTTTCCCTCTTTTATAGGTTTCATCTTATACACCTCTCTAAGTATTTTTGTGGCTACGGCGCACCGCAGTTTTACAGATAAAAAGATTTTAGCTTAAAAGGAGCATTATTTCAAGTATTATATGGCGTTATTCTTTGAAAATCATGCCTGACGGGAACCCATATTTTTCAGTACGTCGATAAATTCCATATCATCCACTGTTAGCTTGACATTGGAACAATAATTCTTCCCATCCGGGGTAGTAACGTTTATCTCTACTATAGTGCCTTCTTTTAGTCCATCTTGTGATACGGCTTTTAAAAACATAGGAAATTTGGGGTGGTTTGCACGGAAACGGTCCATGCCGGATTTTAATTGCTGCAGCAAGGCAAGCTGGTTTAAATTCATATTCATAGCGGATATCTCCTTTATTCTCTAATTTACTGATTTATTTGACGAAATGCAAATGGTACAGTACACTATTCATGATACTTAATATTGTGAAAATAGTCAAAGATTTTAGGGGAGAGAACATGGATTTACAGCATGCAAAACAGCAGTTTGAATCATATCTTGATAATTATGACAGGGAAGACGATAAAGTGAGGTTAAAAATTGCCCATACATACGGCGTAGTAGAGTGCAGCCGCCAGATCGCAGAGCGGTTGGGGATCTTTGAGGAAGACAAGGAGCTTGCGCAGCTGATCGGCCTGCTTCATGATATCGGGAGATTCGAGCAGGTGAAACGCTTTGACAGCTTTGAACCGACAGTTATGGATCACGCTGCATTTGGAGTAGAAATTCTTTTTAAAGAAGGCATGATCAGGCGGTTTGTGAGAGAAGACAGGTGGGATAGCATTATCTATACTGCAATTGCAAAGCATAGTGATTTTAAGCTAGAGGAAATAACGGACGAGAGGGAACTGCTCCATGCGAAGATAATCCGGGATGCGGACAAGCTGGATAACTGCCGGGTGAAGATCATAGATTCTGTCGAGACTATTTTAGGAGTGTCGGCGCAAGAAGCGGGAAAGGAAGGAATTAGTGAAGAGGTGATGGAACAGTTTCTTGGGGGAGAATCTATATACTCTCCAGCAAGAAAGACGAAGATGGATTACTGGCTTTCTTATCTAGCTTACTTTTTTGATATTAATTTTGATGAGACACTGGATATCGTGAGGGAGAAACAATATGTGGAAAAAATCATAGACCGGATACCCTATTCCAATCCAAAGACCATAAAGCAGATGGAAAAGGTAAGAGAAGTACTTATATCATATATAGATGAAAGGACAGGGCGATGTTAAATTTTCATACAGTTTACCGTCCAATCACGGCAACTCCGTTTTCAGAAAGTATATCATATGCAGAATACGAGCCATGCGAACATTAAAGTCTTATGTGGTGAATATAGAGGAGCGCATTGCTGCAGCAGAGAGATTTCTTGTGAAAAATATTCTTAAAGGGCGGGATAATCCTTGCATTAAGAATGCTGTAGCAGAGCTGCTTTCTAAAAAAGGGAATGTGGGAATTACAGAACTTACAGAGAATGTACCTGATCCGCTATCAATATCTTTGGAGTGATATTTTGCATAATCCCGATTTTTGTGTTCAGGATGCGGTGTTCCAGTATGGATATGCGGATCAGTCCCTTATTACAGGGAGGGGAAGGCAATGGTTCATTTGGTTTATTGTGATAATGCAGGCAAAAAGGAGAGCGGGTTCTGGATAAGATTCTTGACGGAACAAAGACGATGGTGGTGCGAGGCGCTGCCGGAATCTTGTGGAATTTGAAGGTGCGAAGGAGATAGCCCCTCTTGAGTTCGATCATCGGGGAAATATGGACGACCGGCTTATCATTGAAAAGATCAAGGACGTTGTTAAGGGCACCAGTATTCCGTATAATTATGAAAAATCAAGATTTTAATGTGAGGAGGAATGGTGATGAAGCTTGACGGATTCGGAATCTTTGTAAAGGATATGGCGGCTATGGTACGGTTTTACAGAGATGTATTGGGATTTAAGATTAAGGGGGGATTCTGTTCTTTGATTGAATATATTGCCAGCCGGACAAAAAACAAGCGCGGAGCAGTTGTTGAGGCTTTGGGAAAAAGCGGGGTTAGAAAGCAATTGAATGATGCGCAGGTAAATCACTGTCTTTCATTTGAGCAGGTAAGTGATGAAGTGATCGAGCAGTATCAGATCAAAGGGGAGGATTTTGATACGATTACAGATTGCAGATACAAGATTCCGGGATTCCACAATATTGGTGGGCTATAATCTGAGTTTCAGGTGGATGTATATTATCAGAATCCAAGCTATCTTGAATGTTCTTAATAAAACAGGATATTTATGGGACTGATTGAATTTTACGGATTAGAGAGACGAAAATATGGTAAAAAAAACGATAGATAATTTTAACATTTCACAAATCTGTGATTCTGGGCAGTGCTTCCGAATGAGGCGAAGAGAAAATGAGATATACAGCGTAATAGCTTCGGAAAAGTATCTGGAAATAGAGCAGCACGGAGGGGAATGTCTATTCTACTGCAGTGAAGAGGAATATGAAGATTTTTGGAAGACATATTTTGATCTTGATGAAGACTACGAATTTTACATATCGAAGATCAATCCGAATGACACTTATCTTAAGGAGGCTGCGCGGTTTGGAAGGGGGATTCGGATTCTGCGTCAGGATCTGTGGGAGATGATCGTATCTTTCCTTATATCACAGCAGAATAATATCGTCAGGATAAGAAGATGCATTCATAATATCTGTGAATGTTACGGAGAGTCAAAGGTCAATTTCCAGGGTGAGACTTATTATACATTTCCGAAGCCGGAAAAACTGGCGTTTTTGCCGGAAGATGGATTGAAGGAATGTAATCTTGGCTATCGCAGTAAATATGTAGTACGTACAGCGAGAAGTATTGCCGGGGGAGAAACAGATTTAGAAATGATTCGCCGTATGTCTTATAAAAAAGCGAAAGCAGAACTTTTGCGATTATTCGGAGTAGGGGAAAAGGTGGCGGATTGCATCTGTCTGTTCGGACTCCATCATCTTCGGGCATTTCCAATAGATACACATATTATGCAGGCCCTTGATGCACATTATAAGAGAGGATTCCCAAAGCGAAGGTATCAAGGATATGAGGGAGTTATGCAGCAGTATATATTTTATTGGGAGCTTAAGAGGGGCAATTAGGTATTAAGGATTTCCAGAAAGGAGGTCAACAATGTTCCGTGTATTTAAGACAAAGGAACCCAAACATTTAACATATGATAAAGCAACGCAAAAGCCTGTCATCCGCTGTAGTATATGCACCGGTGAGCAGGTGGCGGGGTTTAAGGATCTGCACACCGGAAAGTTTTCGGATATCATGCTTATCCGGAATGAAAAGGATCTAAAGGAGTTTAAAGATATGTATGGAATTACAGAGATTGGAAAGGAGTTTTAATTTATGAACAGTATTTTTCACAGGACAAGTGTCAGAAAATATCAGGACAAACTGGTAGAGAAGGAGAAGGTTGAACAGATGCTGAGGGCGGCGATGGCGGCTCCGTCAGCTATGAATCAGCAGCCATGGGAATATTATGTGGTGACAAGACGTGAGATGATTGAAAGACTATCGGAAAGTACGCCTTATACGGGGTGCGCGAAGGAAGCGCCGCTGGTGTTTGTGGCATGTTACCGCAGAGAATGTCTGCGCCCAATGTACGCGCAGATCGATATGAGCGCTTCGGTGGAAAATCTTCTGTTAGAGGCGGATGAGCAGGGGCTTGGCGCAGTGTGGATGGGAATTGCCCCGATCAAAGACCGGATGGAGCTGGTAAAAAAGATCGTGGGTATTCCAGATGAGCTGGAAGCATTTGCACTGATCGCGTGCGGATATCCTCTGAAGGAGCAAACACAGCAGGACAGGTATGAAGAGGACCGGATTCATTATATTGAATAAAAAGAAAGCAGACCAAAAGGCGCAAAAAACCTTTGGTCTGCTTTTTTCCTGCATTATATTTCTTTAAACATTTCGCCTTATGTTCACATTCACTGCAGTCTGTACATCCATACATCTCAAAATTCTGTGTATATCCATTCTGCCTCTTTCATCCTCATAAATATTGCTTCCACAGCTTTTTCTGGCCTTTCCCATTTACAAATCGAGATGCCAGGGGACGGGGATTTCCCGCTCCTGGTATCAGGCATTTATGCAACAGAAAGTTGATTATTCTAATGACAATTTATAAGAGCAGTTATGTGATAGTTTAGGAAATCATTAACAATAAAATGTAAAAATATCTTTTTAATGAGTATAATATTGACAAAAACGATGATATATGATATACATTAAACATCGGATGTTTAACTATATACAAAAGTGACGGAAAATATAAGGAGGAAAGCGAATGGGATAAAAAGCAACAGAGTTTATGTACAAATAATGTAATAATCTCTCGGAATCCTGAGTGATTATAGCCAGTTATTACTGGCAGCGAACATTGAAAAGTAAATATTATCCCAAAAAATAAAAATGGACATGGAAAATAGACATAACTGTCGCTATGCTTTGAAAAATGATATATAATGGTTAAGGGGTTATGCTACTTCTAAAATCAACTTTCGCAGGGTGGATTCAAAGGGCAAATCCCATGCATCCAGATGCTGTAGCATGAGGATGTGATAGAGGCGGCAGTACCACATCTTAGTAGAGCGGTGTCTGCCGCTTTCTAATTTAAAGTCTATTTTCTCGCGTTTATTGGAACGTTCTACGGACGTTCTGGCATTGTATTCCAGTTTCCATTTTTCACTGTTGCGGGGTGGAAAATTAATCAGTCTCGGATTGTCTTTCATGGCAAGATGAACCGTTCTGCCATATTTGGAATCAGAACAGGGAGTCTGACAGGAACAGCCATATTTACGGCTTGCAAGCGGACAGCGGAATTTTAAGCGGGCTTTGGAAGGCTCAGAACCGTCATGGTTCATTTTCCGCCCGGCTTTACAGATGGGAATTCCGTCTTTGCCAATGGTAAAGTCATCTTTGTATTTTTNAAAAAGGGAACCGTATGGCTGGTCATCAATGGAAAAGGTCTCGGATTCCAGCTGTTTTAATAACTGTTCAACGGAAATTTTTTCGACAGATGCTGCTTTGGAGCCCTTCTGCGTTGGCTTTTTCACTTTTTTCTTTTTGACAGGATGCATATGAGGGGAAAGATTGTCAGAATCGGAATCCCAAAGCCTGTTAAAAAAGTCATAGAAAGTACCAACACCGGGAGTATTACCAAACTCAAAGCCGCTAAGGATGGCATAAAGAGGATTGAGCTTTAACTGGGCAGCCCAGTCGGTGATGGAATCCACCTTAAAATCAATAGACAGCAGATAGGAACGGTGCATACAGGAAGGAGTTCTGGGTTTAGGACCAAAGACGGAATATTTGCTGCGGAGCAGTTCATCTGTATAAGTCAGGTCAAGAGTCCAGAATCGTTCCATAATATCCCGGGTGGAAGAGGGAAAAGAGGAAGGGTCAGGATAATATTTACGGAGATTTTCAATAACAAAGTTTTGATAGGCGGAATGACCGCCAGAATTAACAGGTAACATAAAATCGCCTCCAATCGAAAAATATGTCTTATAAAAAAGGGCGCGAAGCGCCGCATTTTTCGATGTATTTGTCAAGTGTTTTTGGCAAAAAAGTGGGGGATTTTAATAAAAAAGGAATCTGAAAGCCTGANTCTGTATAAGTCAGGTCAAGAGTCCAGAATCGTTCCATAATATCCCGGGTGGAAGAGGGAAAAGAGGAAGGGTCAGGATAATATTTACGGAGATTTTCAATAACAAAGTTTTGATAGGCGGAATGACCGCCAGAATTAACAGGTAACATAAAATCGCCTCCAATCGAAAAATATGTCTTATAAAAAAGGGCGCGAAGCGCCGCATTTTTCGATGTATTTGTCAAGTGTTTTTGGCAAAAAAGTGGGGGATTTTAATAAAAAAGGAATCTGAAAGCCTGATATTTACTGGATTAAAGATTTCGAGAGATTATTTAGGAAAATGGAGGATATGAAAATGAGTGAAGCTATGGAAAATCCTTTCGTTTTGTACAAGTCCAGTATAAGGTGGGGTGGGATAAATTAATTATGCAGGAAGATGGTATATGCACAAGGAATTTGGCAATTTAGCGCAGTTCCTTTAAACCGTCCATCAGGTTCAGGATTATCCTTTTTTCTTTTGGGTTTAAGGACTGGAACTTTTGGTACATCTCAGAACGGACTGCTTCTTCACCGTCAAGTATGTAATTGTATATTGTATGAAAATAATCCCTATAAAATCGGAGTATTTCTATATTTAGTGGTGTCGCTCCTGTCTCGTAGTTCACAACCGTATTGCGGCTGGTGCTTGTTCCAAGTTTCTGCCGGATTAATTGTGCAAGCTTAGCCTGTGTCAGCTTTCTGCCTGTATTTGTCGTGGCATCCTCGCGGAGCTGGTATAAACGGTTAGCTATCTGTAACTTTTCTTCATATTTCATTTGTATAGATTCTTCTATACCGATGCCGATATCTTGTCCTCCTGTTTGTTTTTTGGTAAGCGCGATTACAGCTTACACAATACACAAAAGGGATTTTCAATGTAAGACAAGGGAAACAAATTGATGGTCTGTCTTAAAAATTTGTTTAAATTTAAATGGAATATTAATTTGAACTGTTGTTTGTGAACTGCGCGAAGTTGTAAGAAAAAAGCAAGCTTTTTTGAAAAATCTGACTTATCAAGGAATTGCCTGAACATTATTGGCTGGCTGGTTGCTTTGCGAGCAACAGTCGCTCGACCGCTGTTCCCTGTTCCTGGATGGGGCGGGAGAAAGGTGGGATGGGATTCCCCCAATCCCCCAAGGGGGCTTTGCTTGCCGGCGGCTGGCAGTTTGCTTTGGTGCGTCCAAGGGGATGCCTATTATAATGAAAAAACCTGTCCGAAAGGACAGGAGTTATTTTCTGAATATTAAGATGTCGTTTGGGGTGCAGTCAAGGATCGTGCAGAGCTTTTCAAGAGTCGTAGTCGTTATACCCCGGTTATGCTTTAAGTTGCTGATAGTGCGCGAGTTTATGCCGCACTTTTCTATGAGCGTGTATGTGGATATATTCTTTTGTTTCATCAATTCCCATAAGGGTGCATAATCAACCATAAATGTTCTCCGACCTGATATATATTTCTATTGTATCTTTGGAAAATCCACTTGACCATGCTGAAAAATGTATATACATGAATAATGTAACTATATCGAAAATAAAAGAACGTACATTCTGCAAAACGGATAGGGAATTTGTCCAATTTTGTATTTCCCTATTGAAAAATTATAGGGGGGGGGGGGGTAAAATGAGTAATGAAAGATATATAGCCTGAACAGGGCAAAAAACAAAAGAAATGTGAGGGAAGATATTATGTCAAACTGGGTAATTAATGTAAGTCCAACAAGGTACAATTTTTACGGAGCAGTAAGAGAATTTGGGAAAGCCCTGCCGTGGGATTTCCCCATTAGCCAGAAAATCGAGGAGGGTGACACTGTTTATTTCTTCCTGACTGCTACAGGGGTAGACGGCAAAAACGAGAGTGATGCGAAAACAGAGAAAGAAATCTCTAAGAAGATGATTGAAAAGATTTTTAAGAGGTTTGTCCTCAAGGGTGTGATTTCCGAAGTGAAAGACAAGGATGACAGTGATAAAAAATATTGGACAGATGGCAAGCGTGGGGAAGATGACAAGAAAAAGAAACATTGCGCCATCATTAAAATCACCGAATCGTTCTATGACGGCGAAGTTCTGAGCGGGGAGCTGGAGGGATTCCAATGGAAACCCGGCTCTTCCTATCCAATCAGCGGGGAAGAGGCGCAGGAGATAGAGGATAAAAGAAAAAAATAGGGAGATACAGGGCTAAAAGTCAATGAAAGACAGGATTACTACATTTATAGCAATGACCTTAGTCTGCTGTCTCTGCTTTGGCACGGCGGCATATGCACAGGAACCAGAGGTGGCGGCAGTGCAGGAAGTGCAGGAAGATACAGGGGAAAATGTGGTACAGGTGCAGATAGCTTCCATGGGTGTGAGCCGGAACACAGGAGACAATGTGCAGGAAGTGCCGAGGTCAAAGAAGATACGCGTCCTTATGGTGGGGAACAGCCTGACATACTGTGCGAAAAACCGTACGGTCAGTGACTTGGAGAAGCTGGCGAAAAAGGCAAAGCGCAAAATATCTATTAAGCGGCTCACCTATAATAATGAAAAGCTGGCGAACTGGGCGAATCCACGGCATAAGAACGGGAAACGGCTGTACAGGGAAATCAGGAGCGGAAAATGGGATTACATCGTATTGCAGGAGCAGACGGACGCATCCGTGAAACCGTCCTTCATAAAAGCGAGCAAAAAGCTGGCGGCATACATCCATAAGAAAAGCCCTAAGACGCAGATAATCTATAACTGCACATGGGCTTATAAAAAAGGGAAGAAGATTTCCGGGAAAAAGTACAGTTTCAGCAGGATGCAGAAGACCATGAACCAGAACTACCAGACTGTTGCAAGGCAGACGGGGGGCAAGGTGTGCCGTTCAGGGGATGCGTTCCTCAAGTACAGGAAGAGCAGTGGGAAAAAGAAGAACCTGTACCTGAAAGATAACAACCATGCGTCAAGGTACGGATGGTATCTGAACGCATGTTGCCTGTACGGAGCTATCTTCGGGACAAGCCCGGTGGAGAGCGGGTATTACGGGGGGATAGGCAAGAGCCTTGCGAAGAAGTTCCAGCGCATTGCGGCAAGCCAGATGTGACAGGCAGGAGAGGAAGTCAGGGGCGGCGTTATGAGCCATGCCGGACAACGAGAAACGGAAGAGGTGGGAGACATGAAGAGAAGAGGAAGTAAAGGGATAGCGTTGATGCTGGTGTTAGTGCTGGCATTGTCGCTGGCAGTGCCGGATACAGCATGGGCTGCTAAAAAGAGAAAGCCAGCGATTAAGAGGGTAGAGCTTAGAGTGGGCGGTAAGAAAGTAAATGGTAAGGCTGTTACTGTTAAACAGGGTTCTAAGACAAAGGTTCAGGTTGTTGTAAAGCCGGGAAATGCTAAGAAGTCGGTTAAGTGGGCTAAGCTTAGTAGCAAGTCTAAGAAGATTGCAACAATCAGCAAGAGCGGTGTTATCTCAGCGAAAAAGAAGAACGGCACTGTAAAGATGACCGTGACAGTTAAGGGGAAGAACGGCAAATCTAAGAAAGCTTGGTTGAAAGTTAAGGTTGTTAAGTCTACTGTAAAGAAACCTGTAACTAAGAATCCGGCAACAACAAAGCCGAGTAAACCTGCCGTAAAGCCTGTTGAGCCTAGTATACCTAGCAAGCCGGAGGTGGACTGGAAGACTTGTCAGCATGATTGGGGTGTGGGCTGTAAGCATGAGGAGGTAAGAACTACCTGTAATCAACATGGTATGGATTATGAGGATATTTACCATCATTTCGAGGTTGAGGAGGCTAAGGATTTTTTTAACTCTTGTGGTTCTTTTAGCTCTACTATGGTCAATTTTTATGAGTGTAATAAATGTGGGGCAGGTAAAAAGCACATACAAGATTGGAATGACCCTACAACGGGTAGGGATTTCATTTTTGAAACTTACGCAGAGTGCTTACAGTTTACTCCATACTAAAAAATAAATATCCCAGCCTTTAGGGGGTGGTATTCCTGTAGAGAAGAGAGAGCAGATGTTTTTAATGGAACGTGGAAAATAGTTTGTTGCATATTGTTGTACTGTACCGCTATGAAAAAAGTTACCGGGAGGAAGGGATGACGACCTGGCCGGAGGGCACATGGAGTTTGTATGTACCGCCCCGGCAGAAGAAGGGGAAAGGGAAGAGAAATGGCTGGGGGAAGTTGTGGTAAAGAACCACAGCATGTTCATGGCAGAGCTGCTTATTTATGGCAGGTACAGCTGCATAAACGCGGTCATTGGTAAATATATGAGCGGCCAGTATATCTGTATCCCGGACATTGATACAGGATGCCCATTGAGCAGCCTGTCAGATATATTTTGGAACAGGGAGAGACTGTCAGCCCATATGAATGAGACAGACGCAGTGACAATTGCGTACGCCCTGCGCGCATTATCCGGGTATACGGGAAGGGACTGGCTTTAAAATGGGAGGTCATCTATACGCAAAAAACAGGTTTATCGAAGTGTGTGGGAAACGTGGACAATGATATAAAGGGATAGAAAAACAGGCCGTCCGGGGTGTTCCAGGCGGCCTGTGTGCGTGAATTGTACATGATTGTGAATTGTACATGATTATAGAGCAATTTCACGCAGGGGGACAATCCAGGGTGCCGGAAATTAACAGACAGCTTCTGGAAATAGAGTGGGAAACGCTGCCGGAGAAGGTGTTTCGGACAGTAGGGATAATTATTGTATATGCAGTTAGGTCTGGTGACAGAAAAATGGGTAAATCTGTGACAGTGAGTGAGGTTAAATTTGTGACAGCTTATGAAGTTATTAACAGGAATATGGTTGGAACGATTGAAGCGTGTCCGTCCCTTAAATATGCGGTTGATGGGAAAATGATGGGGATTCTACGGATTGATTTAAAATCAGAATATGAGCAATGGCCGGTATTAAAAGAACTGATGGATGTATTAATCTGCCATATCTATGAGGATTTTGAGGTTGCATCTATCATCATGAAGATCCAAAAGGATGCCGGAGAGAGACAGAAACTGATAAAAGAATACCAGTTTGTAGCCGCAAGGGAAGAATGTAATATTTCTCTGGAAGACTATTATATCAGGTATTGTTAGCCATAAAGGATGTGCAGCGGCATATAAGACAGATACCGCAATGAGGTCGTCGTGCGCATGAGTTTTGCAGGTAAAAACCACTTTTTGTATGCTGCTGAAAAGAGCCGCCCAATATGAGCGGCTCGGAATATTTCCTTAAATACAGTTTGTTTCTGTACATTCCTCAAAATACTGGTCTGCAATATAACCGGCAGATTCTGCCCATAGGGTGTTCTCCGTGTTCTGAAGGGCTTTGTATGTTTGGGATTCATAAAAAGCCAAAGTCGCATCCGGAAAATTTAACCCGGTTGTTTCCTGAATAATATCAATCACATCCCGAATCTGGATGCATATATTCATAGTAATATCTTTTCCATTAAAAAAATACTTTCCTTCCATCATGAGCGAACCTCCTTGCGAATTTCGAATTTCAAATGTTTCAAAGCATGCGGCGTATGGAAAGAAACCTGATATTTGTGAAATAAATGAACCGTATCGGCTTCAGATAATTTGTGAACCCTTGCATAATACTCCAAAGCCTGAATAGATAACATTTCCGCGTCAGATTGAATACTCATACGGTTACCTCCATAATTGTAAATTTATTATAGCAAAAAGTTTGCGCCTATCCAATAGAAAAAAGCAAATTACGGTTTTCGGGAGCTTTGCTGACAGAAATGAGCCGCCCTGAAATCAAGCGGCCCGGTATATATTTGTTTTTTTGATTTATCACAGGTTGGATATTGGAAATTCCAACTCCGTAATAGACCATTCCATCCAGTCACCATGTATGACAGCCTTGGCACTGTATCCGCTCAGATAGGTATTTTTTCCTGTTCTTCTTCGGTCTGGGAAATGTGATCCAGTGTCATATGGAAACCTTTCTCCATCTTTTCATAGAGTTCCTGATAATCGGTAGAGACATCGGGATCGTTCAATCCGTCTCCAGAACTGCATAATACGTATATCTTCATACATCATTCCTCCTCGTTTGTCAGTCATTCAGGGAATAAGGATCTTCAAAGCGGTGAACCTCAATTCCCGTATCTTCCAAAAGTGTATCCAGTATTTCCAGTGTATCTGCAGGATATCCCATCTCGGCAAAGCGTTCCAGCAGAGCGGCATCCGTAGTAAACAGTTCCCCATATTCCAGTTTCTCACTCACCGGAATACCTGCCGGTGTCAGGAAAGCTTCGTCTTCTATGGATACTGCATAATGGTCTGGGAAATACTGACCGGAATGATCGGTATTGATATATGTGCAACATCCCGGTTCGATACTCTGCATGACAAAATCCACCTAATAAACTTCGGCAATCGCATGGTATGCTTCGTAAAGCGGAGACCATGCTGCAGAAGTACAGAGAAGGATATTATCCGGATTCCGTTCCATAAAGATGACCGTTCCCCGGAGGGACAGACCTTCTGTGGGAATATCCTTTAATTCAAACAGGTTCCCAATCCCTGCCAAATCTTCATTGCGGCAGAAAACAATGGATGTCTTCAGGTCTTCCCACAATGTAGCCAGATGTTCCGGATAAGATTGTGAATGGAAATAGACATCATCACAACAGATATTTGCCATTACTCATCTACCTCCATTTCCTGCTCATAATCTGGCACATGCAGAGAGTAACTGCAGTTTTGAAGGCCGGGTTCTTTTAGGGCAGCGTCATAAGTAGAAGAACGAAGCTCAGAATCCGCATAATTTCGGTCTAGCTCAATAATGTCAATCTGGATATCCGGATCCGATGCCAGCACTGTACTGACAATTCCGTCCTCTGTGATAATGACAACCCGTGGATTTCCTACAGGTTCCGAAGCGGTGACAATCCGGTTATCCTGTATCCGACGCTCAATCTCATCAATGACAAGATCAAGCGTCACATTATAGGTCAAGAAGCTTTTTCTCATCTGGAAGTTTCCTGTAAGGAAAGTTGCATAAGCCAATTTCTTCCCATTTACGCTCGTTGCAGCGGTTGATAAAATCAATTTCCCAGTAAAAACGCTGCCGTATGCGGTAGATCTCCTCCATTTTCTGAGCTGACAGGTGAGCATTTCTTTTTTTCCATATAAGTAGCCATAATCATTCTTCTCCTTTTCTTCTTTAAATAATGCATTGCTTGGATGTATCTTTGTATTTGGGTAAAAGATAAATTTCCATGGAAGATCTAATTCCTGATTCTCCCAAATCCCATTCCTGCAGATCTGTCTGGTCAGGATATTATAAGTGACAGGTTCCGCATCCAGATTGTCTAGGTCAAATACCAGACAGGTTTTCAGGTCGATGTATGGCCATAAGGCACATTCGATGTTCTGCCGGAGTTCCAGCGCCATCTGATAAAGCTGGTCAACATTGTAAGTTCTGGAAATGCAGGAACTCAGCTGTTTTTCCATGCCGGAGTCGGCAATCATCTGGTTGATGACAGCCGCCTGTTCATCTACGGAGATATCCGGATTGAGGATAAGACGGTCGGTAAGCACTGCCTTTACAAATACAGATGCAGTCCCATTGATCTGTTGGATCAGGGCATAATATGGTTCCAGCGGTCATCTAATGTCTGAAAACTGGTAACCGGATTGCTGGTGTGGTTACGGTAATATACAACCGGGCCAGAATAGGAACCCTGTACAGACGGATCGTTATAGATGGCGTGAATCCACATATCCAAAAGCATGTCCATCTCCGAGCACTTGCCCATGCTGATTAGCTCATGAACTTTTGCAATCGGAAAAAAGAAAAATCCGTCATCCTTCTTGCAAGGGAAGTTGTATTCCAGCACGGTATTATCTTTTGGCCAGTCTGTAATCTTAAACTTTGCTGCTCTGTTGCTGCCAAAAAGGATATCCTATCATCATGGCATTTCCCTTTTATCCACATGGTGTTTCAGGATAACCGCTAATACCGCCGATAGAATCCTTGCAAAAACCGTGCTCCACCAGATCATGATCTGCCCGCCGAATAGAGGCGGCAGAATAAACATAAGCACGAACATAAACAGCGGTTCCATAAAAGTCAGGACATAGGAGAACACACTTTTTTCAGTGGCGTAAAAACTTGCGGTTGTGATACGGAGAACCGCAACAAAGGGTACGGAAATCAGGAAGACAGGCATTATTTTTGCAATTTCCGCATTCACAATATTCGATGCCCCAAATAATGCGCCGAGGCTGTCTTTAATCAAATACATGATGATGCAGCCGATCAGGGACAGGAATAAAGCAAATTCATACGCCAGTCTTCTTGTACTTTTCAGCTTATCCAATTTTTTCTCTCCGTAATGCCGGCTGAGCAATGGCTGGCTCCCGTCGCCTACTCCCTGCAATATCAAATAAATAATACAGATAGCATAGGCAATACAGGCATAGGTAGCGACCGCCGGCTCTCCGCCATAAGACACAGAGAAACGGTTTATGATGATCAGCGAGATATTAGGGGACATCGTAAGCCCAAAAGGGGCAATCCCGATTTTCAGTATAGACACAGATACCTTTCCAAATTTGGAGAAAGGAATGCTCAGCATAAACTGCTTTTTGCGCAACAGCCAGACAAGAGCAATCAGCATAGTAACACCCTGCCCGATGACCGTAGCCCATGCCGCACCCGAAACACCCTGTTCCAATATCCATACGAACAGGTAATCCAGAATGATATTGGTGACAAAGCCCGCAATCATAGAAATCATTGCGTAAAAGGAACCGCCGTGGTTACGGATGAAAGGCACTAATCCTGTGCCAATCACCTGGGTAGAAGCCCCCAGAGCGATAACAGCAATATATTCTTCGCCCAATGCAAGCAGTTTCCCGCCTGCGCCTAACAATTTTAACAGCGTGCCATTCAAAAGGAAAACCAAGATTGTTACAAGGATGCTTGAAATTATCAGCACCCGCAATGCGCCTGCTATATAATTTTTTGCCTGCGCTTCTTTTTTCTCCGCCTTATAAATGGAATAGTAAATCGCACCGCCCATTCCGATTCCTGTGCCGAGCGCCTGAAGTGCCGCAACGATTGGATAAGCGATATTAACGGCTGAAAGGCCAAGATCGCCTATGCTGTTCCCGATAAAGAAACCGTCCACAATCGCATAGACTCCCGACAGGGCAAAAGACAGTACGGACGGGATAACGTATTGAAAGAAAATCTTTATGTCACGGGTTTGCTTCATTGTCATTCAGTCCTCCTGCTTTGCTGAAAAGCTCTGCAAATAATGCCATACTATCGTTTAGCTGCTGCATACGTTCCACGCCAATTTCCTCTATGACAGACAGCTCCACCTTCCGCAGTGCGTTCAAAATGGTGTCTGCATATTCTTTTCCTTCTTTTGTAAAATGGATTACTTTATTTCTTTTATCCTCTTGCAGCGGGGACAGTTCCACGAACCCTTTGCGCTGCAAATCTTTGGAAACCATGTTGATTGTCTGTTTGGGTATGAGCCACTGCTGGCTGATTTTTTTCTGTGTGCAGCCGTCTCCGCTATCGTAGATTGCACACAATACTAACAGGCAGTTGACGGACAGCCCGTGCGCTTTTGCCCATTCTTCGTACACATTGTTATATTGCAGCCATGCATCATAGTATTGGCTTAGCTGTTCCATAAAAATAGTGTTGCATATCATAGCCTGCCTCCTTAAACACAAAAAAATTAGTACAGTTCTGTACTAATGATAGTATAGTCCATAACTGTACTAATTGTCAAGATGGGCATTTTTCACAAAGTTTGTGCAAATAAGCTGATATTTCCCTACTGGGTTACAAAGAGATGAGAGGAGATTTAGACCATATTTTTGCAGAATATGTGGCATAAACCGCATTCTGGGAGGCTGGAACAGTACATCGCCTGTGGGAGGAAATTCTGTGGGTAAATGTTATTTTTTTGTGAATTCTCTTGAAAACTTGAGAAAAATAAGATAAAATAAGTCTGTTTTCAGACTTAAAGGAGGGAAAATCTGTGTTTACTGCAAAAGAAGTTCTTGTTACCTTCAATGCAACCATCAATGGATATGAGGAAATCTACCGGGGTGTCGCCAAGTCTTTTGGCTTATCTGATTGTGCATTTTGGATATTGTATTACATACGCCAGTCGGAAGAAAAAGTCACCCAAAAGGATATCTGCAGTTTTATATACCAGCCAAAGCAGACTGTCCATTCTGCCTTGAAAAAGATGGTGAAGGATGGATGGATTGAGGTTGGGGATTACAATGGTAAACGTCATAAGTATGTCACACTGACGGAAAAAGGCGAAGAGTTTTCCAGAAAAACGGTTGATCTGGTTCTTGCTGAAGAAATTGCGGCCTTTGAGGATATGGATGCCTCTGAAAGAGAACTTGCAATGAAATTACTTGCGAAATACTCAGACAGCCTGTCCCGGCGAATGAGTAAGTTCAGATAGGAGTTATTATGGAAAAGAATTTAACACAGGGAAGCATTAAAAAACACTACTTTAGGTATCTTGGCGCAGCCTTTGGAGGTTCCATGATCTCCTGTATATACGGGCTGGTGGACGTTGCCGTAGTTGGTCAGTATCAGGGCCCGCAGGGTACGGCGGCATTGTCTATTGTAGCGCCGATTTGGACAATTTTGTACAGTTTGGGGATTTTGACCGGCAGCGGAGGTTCTTGTACAGGAAGAGGAAGAATTCATGGTTGAGTGAAGCAGAAATCATTTTGAAACCATATTACAGGGAAATATCATCGTCAGAACAAACTGCATGTGTTTGAAACCATGACCGATTCCTGAAGAATAAGGACTACAATGCCAGCCGTTTTGTCTAGATTAAGCTTTATGAGGAGCTGCAGGATAATAAGCGGAAGGTCATTCTCTGCCACTACCCTATCATGTGTTATAACGGGCAGTATCGTCTGGACGGAAATGGGAATCCTAAAGTATATATGCGCTATGGCCATGTACATGATACCTATGACCAGCGGTTGATCGAACAATTCCAGAAGATCACAAGGGGCAGTATCCGTGAGAATCCGGATGGGGAGAGACGGGCGATTCCGTCGAACATGATTAATTGTTTCTGTGTGTATTCTGAATATACTCCGCTGACGCTGGATGAATGAATATTTTGCGACATGAAAAGGAGAGAAACATTATGTGCGGACGGTTCTATGTAGATGAGGGGACAGTCAGGGAAATTGAACAGATAATCCAGAGAGTAGATCTGAGGATACAGAAAATGCGTACAGGAGATATTTACCCGTCACAGTCTGCTGGTATTCTGACTTGCCACAGTCGGCAGAAAAATCCGTTATCGGCAGGTTCTGCAGCGGAAAATTCACCGGCATTGGAACTTACAGAAATGCACTGGGGATTTCCGCAGTATCAGAAGAAAGGATTGCTGATCAACGCCAGAGCAGAGACGGCGCTGGAACGGAAGACATTTCGCGAAAGCGTATTGCACAGACGATGCGTGATTCCGGCCAGACATTTTTATGAGTGGGATTCTGATAAGAATAAGGTAACTTTTTTTAAAGAGGACAGGACGGTTTTATTTATGGCAGGATTCTATAACCGGTTTCAGGATGGGGAGCGTTTTATTATTCTTACGACACAGGCGAATGCTTCTGTAAGCCCTGTTCATAATCGTATGCCGCTGGTTTTGGGAAATGGTGAATTGGAGGACTGGGTTTATGATGATAAATTTACGGAATATGCGCTTCAGAAAACTCCGACAGAGCTTTTGCGGGAACAGGAATATGAGCAGCAGAGCTTGTTCCTGACATGAAAAAGAGCCATCTGGAGATTAGAATATTATCAGATGGCTTGGAAATTCAGTCTATTTGTTGTCTTTCTTGTACTGTATGCAGTTTTGCGAGTTGCTTAACTTCAGCCACACTAAGGGCAGAGCATTCCGCAATTTCCCCGGATCACATCACTTGAAAGCTCTACCGGATTGTAATCTTCCCATCTGGTAAGCTGCTTTCGCATTCAAGATGATATTTTTTAACTATTGTGCTTATAAAAATCCGTCTTTTTCTGAGAGTTGCACCGTGTTATAATAAAAAATATTAAATGTATATGACGAAAATGGATTGGGGGAATTGTAAGATGAATATTTTAGTTATTACCGGCAGCGCGCACAAAAAAGGAACATCATCCTGTTTGGCGGATGCCTTTATTAAGGGCGCAGAGGAGTCAGGACATACAGTCTGTCGTTTTGACGCAGCATTTAAAAATGTGCATCCTTGTATTGGCTGTGGTTTCTGTCAAAAGAATGAGTGTGTCTGTGTATTTAAAGATGATATGCAGGAGTTGAATCCGGAACTTTTAAAAGCGGAGGCAGTCGTGTTTGCTTCACCGATTTACTATTATGATATAAATGCGCAGATAAAAGCGGTGATTGACCGGTTTTATGCAAATAATTCGGTGTTAAAGGGTGCAGATAAAAAAGCAATCCTAATGCTTACATATGGCGATGAGACGGAAGAATCTGCAGAAGGAGCCATTGCTTCCTTTAAGGGCATGATAAAATATCTGGAATGGGAAAATGCGGGAATCATTTCCGCAAAAGGCTGTTATGTGCTTGATGATGTTATAAATTCAGAATATCCGAAGCAGGCATATGAATTAGGAAAGAGTTTATAGGAAAAATCAAGGGGAGAATTGAAAATGGAGCGGTGTTTCTGGTGCCAGTGCAATGAAAAAATGATAAAATACCATGATGAGGAATGGGGTGTTCCGCTGTATGACGACCGGAAGCAATTTGAGTTTCTGATGATGGAAGTCATGCAGTGCGGACTGAACTGGAACATGATGGTTCAGAAAAGGGAGATATTCCGTAAATGTTTTGATGATTTTGATTATCAGAGCGTGGCAGAATATACAGAGAAAGATGTCCAGAGGATTATAGATACAGAAGGAATGATAAAGTCTGAGAGAAAGGTTCGTGCAGTAATCCATAATGCACAATGTTTTTTAAAGATACAAAAGGAGTTTGGTACATTCAGCGATTATTTGTGGGGATTTACGAAAGGAAAGGTAATTCTGTATATGGGCCATCAAAAAGGAAGGCTTCCGGCAAAGAACGGACTTTCGGATGTGATCAGCAGAGATTTGAAAAAGAGAGGGTTTAAATACCTTGGCTCTGTGACAGTATACTCCCATCTGCAGGCTTGCGGGATGATCAATGACCATACGGAGGAGTGCTTCCGCTACCGGGAAGTGATGGAAGGAAGACAAATAGTCCGTAAGCATAGGGATAAAGAAAATTAAAAGAAAATGAGTAATTTGATATGAGTGAGTGAAGCTTTTATAAGCTGAAAATTAGAAATAATGGAGTGTTTAAAATGACAGGAATATTAATGGCTGCAATTATTACGATAACATTAGCTTTAGTTTTCTATACAATCGGTGTGTGGTCCGAGCATCGAAGTAAGCAGTTGAAAAAAATTCATTTGATTTTTTTCTGGCTTGGACTTTGCATGGATACAACAGGTACTATTTTAATGGGACAGATTGCAGAGCAGCCTATGTTTTCAGGAAAACTATCACTGCATGGTGTAACGGGTATGCTTGCTATTATTTTAATGATTGTACATGCGATATGGGCTACGATTGTTTTAATAAAGAATAACGAAGATTCAGCAAAGAAGTTCCATAGACTTAGCATCGCTGTCTGGGCAATCTGGCTTGTCCCCTATATTCTTGGGATGATGATAGGAATGAGATAAAAATGTAGATTTAAAAGAGATAAAATAAGCCGTATAGAACAAGATTCAGTTAGGCTGCTGCTTGGACACATAGAACTTCTGGGTATATCAAAAGCTGTTTTTTATTTAGATGCGCCAGTACCTAATTCCGGCAGACTGTCGGGATTAATCCGGGAGTGTTCCCACGAATATAATATATCTGTGCAGACACAGATTATCCCGGATGTGGACCATATTTTCTTTGCGAAAATATTGGCCTGGAAGAAGTAGTGTCTCTGATTGTGCGGGAAATGAAGGAGAATAAAAATATGGACAATAAAAAAGTGTATGCGATGAGCTTTGCAAAAGTATATCCGCTATTGACTGCTAAAGCAGAAAAGAAGGGACGGACAGTAGATGAAGTAAATGAAATTATCTGTTGGCTGACCGGATATAGTACAGAAGAAATAGAGAATGCCAGAAATAGTTCCGTCACTTGTGGTGATTTTTTTCAAAATGCACCGTTTCCCAATCCAAACCGGAAAGCAATCAAAGGTGTGGTCTGCGGGATTCGTGTAGAGACAATCGATGAGCCGCTTATGCAGGAAATCAGATATCTGGACAAGCTGATTGATGAGCTGGCCAAAGGAAAATCTATGGATAAAATCCTCCGCAGATGAACAGGAAGAGAGGCGAACAAAATGTGGGAGTGTCCGAAATGCGACCGTACATTTAAGAATACAAATCAGGATCATTACTGCGGCGAAGCTCCGAAAACAATTGAAGAATATATAGAACGCCAGCCTGAGCAGGCACAGTCCTTTCTGCGGCAGGTAAATAACACAATAAAATCTGCAATACCAGATGTGGTGGAAAAGATATCATGGAGTATGCCGACTTATTGGAAAAAACATAACCTGATACAGTTTGCGGCTTTTAAAAAGCACATAGGCCTGTATCCCGGCCCGGAAGCAGTGAATACATTTGCCGACAGGCTGAAAGAATATAAGACAAGCAAAGGAGCTATACAGCTTCCGTATGATAAGCCCCTGCCGCTTGAATTAATTGAAGAGATTGCAAAATGGTGTGAAAAGGAGTATGGCCGATGATGGATCAGGATATTTTACATTTTTTTAATCAACATATGGATTCGCTGCCGCTCTATGAAGCATTTGAAAGCAGTGTAAGAAAAGAGATTACGGATATACGGATAAAAGTCCAGAAGACACAGATATCCTTTTATAACAGACATTTGTTCGCATGTGTTTCCTTTGCAAGAGTCAGGAAGAAGAAAGACTGTCCGGATAACTATATTGTCATCACGTTTGGGCTGAATCATAAATTGGAATCACCAAGGATTGAAGCGGTATCAGAGCCGTATCCGAATCGGTGGACACACCATGTTCTTGTATCCGATAGAAATGAGATTGATAATGAACTGATGGGATGGATCAAAGAGGCGGCTGTCTTTTCTGGTAAAAAGTAGATTCTGTACGATTCAGAGAAGCAAAAAAGATTAGGAGAAACAGGTTATGGCAGTGGAACATGGAGTATGGACAATGTATGGCATGGACTGGGACGATCCATACCGGATCCGTTCCTGCAGGGAATTAATAAACTGGATCAATGAGATTGGCTTTCTGCCCTTCTTTAAAAATGAGATTGAAGGGTTCTCGGCAGAGGAGCATACCTCCAACCGTTACTGGTGGACAGGGAATAAAGAGCAGGATCCCTGGGAATGGCGTGAAATCATAGCGAGGAGCGGTGAAGTGGCATATGGGAAGTTCTTTCACAAAAAGGCGGGCTTTATTTCAAAAGAGTGGTTTCCCTATTTTGCAAATTACCGGAGAGATGGTTATGATTTTGACGCAAGGTGGGAAGATGGTCTGGCAAGTATGCGTTGCAAGAAGATTATGGATGAATTTGAAAACCGGGAAGAATGGATGAGCCATGAGCTGAAAAAGCAGGCAGGCTTCTATAAAGGCGGCGAAAAGAATTTCAGTGGTATAATTACTGAACTTCAGATGCAGACCTATCTCGTCATCCGCGATTTCCGGCAGAAACGCAATAAGAAGGGCGCGGAATACGGCATGGCAGTATCCGTCTACATGACACCGGAAGAATTGTGGGGATATGATCTGGTAACATCTGCATACAAAGAGACGCCGGAAGCATCCAGGGAACGTATTTACGGACATGTGCAGGAACATTATCCGGACGCGACAGAAAAACAGATAAAGACATTGATGAAGTAAAAAGGGGGCATGAGTTTGATTAACCGGGAAGACATGTTGGAACTGACCAGGCGGATGACGCCGGCCCGGACATCCATGACGAGGATTGCCGGGTGTTACATAGACCGGGAGGGGGAGTTTGAAGGGAGCTTTAATACCAATTTCCTGAAGCTGTCCGGTTCCGACAGAGCGAAGAATCTGAAACTGTCAAAGACGGTGCCGTTTTCTGATACCAATAAGAATCTGAAAAAATATGAGTTCGCACCGAAAGCCCAGAAGTCGGGAAGCATGTGGCAGTTACTTATGGCCATGAAGGAATGTGGGCTGAAGAATGACGCGTTGATGGATACCTTTTATGATGTGGTGATGGAGCGTTATCACGCAGATTCAGAGTATGCGGTTCTAGTATTCCATGACCGCTATGACATTCCGGCGAAGGCATCGGATAAAGAGCGGCTGGGAGAATCGGAGGAAGTGTTTGAATACCTGATCTGCATAATCTGCCCGCTTTCCGGGGAATATGAACCGGGAGAACCGGAATGTGGATTCCTGTTTCCCGCATTTACAGACCGGTGTGGGGATCTGAACCATGTGAATGTCTATCAGAAGAATCCTGGCAAGCCGCATATGGAATTAGTAAGCAAGATTTTGGGAGTAGAATAATAAAGTAAATTTGGTGAGAACGTCCTTATGAAAACCTAATCTCCCGAAATTGTTATACATAGGTTTTAAGCTTATTCCCCAGATTCCTTATAAAATCGGTGTTTAACCCGTGTTTTGCCTTTACAAACATATGTATAAATGGTATAATAAAAGCAGAAAATTATACATATGTTGGAGGGAATCAACATGGCATCTCTGGTCTATCTAAAACACAAAAATGGCACCACATACGTTTATGAAAACGTCTCATACTGGGATAAAAAGTCAAAAAAACCGAAATCAAAACGTAAGTGTATTGGACATCTTGATCCGGATACTGGATCAGTGCAGC
>VIQU02000057.1 GCA_010206225.2 Lachnospiraceae bacterium MD308
CTCATATAGTAATAGACTCAGAACAGGTTTTTAATGATGTAGAAGTAATGAAGATTGCACAATATGTATCTAAGAACTATAATAACACAAGGCAACTAGGTGTATTATTTGCTCTCTTAACGGGAGTTCGAGTCGGTGAATTATGTACTATAAAAACTTCTGATATAGTGAATAATGTACTTTATATCAAAAGAACAGAAATAAAAGAAAAAGATGAAAATGGAAGAACTCAAATTAAAGTAAGGGAATACCCAAAAACCGAAGCAAGTGCTGCTGGTGTTGAATTGTCTAAGTCTGCAATGATTGTACTATTGTGGATCAAAAAATGGAACTTTAGAAATAATATCCAAAGCGAATATTTGTTTTATGATAAAAACTATGGACGCATTAAATCAAGAGCCTTCGACAAACAAATAAGAAAAATATGTAAAGCTGTCAATATTCCTGTTAGATCAATGCATAAACTCAGGAAGACATACGCATCAAATTTGTTTGCAAGCAATGTGGATGAAAACATTGTGCAAAGCCAAATGCGACATAGAGACAAAACAACAACACATAGGTATTATGATTTTTCCACAAGAACACGAGATTATAAACGAGAACAATTGAATAAAGCAGATTTTTTACAAAACGTTTTGTGACTTTTCAATGTAATCAAAAGTGTAATCAAGTGTAATCAAAAAACACGAAAATAACTAATGCCTTTAAATGCAGTAAATACAAGGGTTTTAATGATTTTTTGGGCGAAGGTGAACAGGGTTCGAACCCCGTCTGTCGCTCTGTGAAAGAGGCTTTTCGAGTAATCGAAAAGTCTTTTTACTTACATAAATACAGAAATGTCAGTTTGCAGAAAAATATATTCGGAATAGTAAGAAATCTACGAATAAGGAGAATCAGGAAATGAGACAGGAGACAGAATATAAGGCGGGGAGCGCTATAAAGCCTTCAGCGGAATCAAAAGGAAATCCTCTGGCATATGAAAAGGTGGGAAAATTGATTGCGAAATTTGCAATACCGGCGATCATCAGTATGCTTGTAAGCTCCCTTTACAATATTGTGGATCAGATTTTTATCGGACAGGGTGTGGGGATGCTTGGAAATGCTGCGACGAATATTGCGTTTCCGGTGTCGATCATCTGTACGGCGACGGCGCTTTTGCTTGGAATCGGCAGTGCGTCTAATTTTAATCTGGAGTCGGGAGCCAGGAATCAGGACAGGGCGAACCGGATTGTGGGAACAGGGCTTTCCACGCTCGTAATCTGCGGCATTGTCATAGCGGCGGCAGTGCTTTTGTTCTTAAATCCATTGCTTTATATCTTCGGGGTAACTCCGGATATTCTGCCCTTTGCGCAGGACTATCTTGGGATTACAGCATATGGAATCCCTTTTCTTGTACTGACCACCGGAGGGAATCATCTAATCCGCGCGGACAGGAGTCCTACTTATTCTATGGCATGTATGCTGACGGGGGCGGTCATCAATACGGTCTTAGATCCCACGTTTATCTTTGTGTTTCACTGGGGAATCAGAGGGGCGGCATGGGCAACAGTGATCGGGCAGGTGGTTTCAGGGATTCTTGTGATCGTGTATTTTTCTAAATTCCGTCATCTGGAGCTTGAAGCGGGGATGTTAAAGCCGCGGACCGAGTATCTGAGCGCGATCGTATCTCTTGGCATGGCATCCTGTGTCAATCAGATTGCTATGGCAGCGGTTCAGATTACTATGAATAATACGCTGAGGCGTTACGGAGCTTCTTCCGTATATGGAACGGATATTCCTCTTGCCTGCGTAGGTGTGATCTCGAAGGTGAATATGGTATTTATGTCGATCTGCATCGGGACTTCTCAGGGGTGTCAGCCGCTGTGGGGATTCAATTACGGTGCGAAAAATTATGACAGAGTGCGAAAGGCATATAAGAAGGCATTTCAGATATCCCTGACTGTGGGAATTATATTTTTTCTGTGCTTCCAGATTTTCCCGAGACAGATTGTATGTATATTCGGGACGGGAACAGAAGAGTATTTCCAGTTTGCGGAGCGGTATTTTAAGATATTTATGCTTCTGACATTTATAAACGGGATACAGCCTATGTGTTCGGGATTCTTTACCTCCATCGGAAAGGCGAAGCTTGGCATCGTAGTGTCGCTGACGAGGCAGGTGATATTCCTTCTTCCGCTGATACTTATCTTTCCAATTTTTATGGGAATTGACGGAGTGATGTATGCCGGACCGATCGCAGACGGGGCAGCGGCGGCGGTTGCGATTGGATTTGCTGTGAAGGAACTTAAGGCTATGTCAGTAAATCCGGAAGGTATTGATTGACCTTTCAGGCAATGTATGCTATTATCTTTTTGTAAAAAATAAAAAAGAAAGCAGAGTAGGAATGTATGCGTCAAGTGCCGGATGGACGGGGAGTTGCCAGCCGGACGAAGGTTTCGGCCGCGGTGTACATTCCGCATCCCGCTGCTACACATAAACAGTTAGAGATACCTGCTTATGCGTAGTAAGGACTACTGCAAAGGAGGTGTTTTTTTATGAAAGGAATAAAAGCATTGTTTGCTGATTCCATTCAGGAACTTAAGGACTTAAGGACTCTGGCGGTTACAGCTATGCTGCTGGCAATCGCGGTTGTACTGGGGTTTTATACCCTGCAGCTTACGGACTATATTAAGATCGGATTTGCGTATATCGCAAATGAGACGACAGGTATGCTGTTCGGGCCTGCTGTTGGAGGGATTATGGGAGGACTGGCGGATCTTTTGAAATATCTTGTGAAGCCGACAGGACCGTTTTTTCCGGGGTTTACCATCAGCGGCATCTGCGGAGGCATCATCTACGGGATCGTCCTGTATAAGAAGCCTTTGACGGTGAAGAGAGTAGTGTTTGCTAATTTCCTTGTTATGGTGCTTGTCAATATTCTTCTCAATACATACTGGCTGACATTGCTCTACGGAGATGCATATCTTGCCTTGCTCCCGGTGAGAATATTGAAGCAGGCGGTCATGCTGCCGATTGAGACCGCGCTGTTCTACACAGTGGCGAAAGTGCTTACAAAGGCGAATGTATTTGCGATGATGCGCGGGACAAAAGCAGCATAGAAAGGAATGAATTCCATGCGGGAGAGAAAGACCATAGGTTTTTTGTTCAAACAGATCAATAATGTGTATGAAAAGGAGTTTAACAACCGGCTTAAGAGACTTGGGATTACGTCCTCTCAGTGTGAGGTGCTGGATTTCCTTCTGCAGAGCAGTAAGGACGAGGTCACCCAGAGGGATATCGAGCGGGCGCTGAACCTTAAGAATCCGACTGTTACAGGGCTTTTAAAGCGGTTGGATGAGAAAGGATTCATCCTGTCGGTTCCCAGCGGGAAGGATAAGCGCTGCAAGAATATCTACCTGACAGAAAAAGCCTATGATATACAGAGACGCATGGAGATGGAGAGGAAGAAGCTTGATAAAATGCTGACTCTCGGAATGACAAAAAAGGAGATAGACGCACTTTATAAGATGTTAAACAGGGTGTTATATAATATAGCCGAGCCGTGAATTGCGGTTCGGCTATTTTTGCGGATGACATGTGAACTTGTAATATATTTTTGTAAAAACAGGGAAAAGATAGTAAAAGAAGGATTGCTTTTTTTTGAATGAAATGATATACTTTAAATGCAAATGATAATCATAATCAATTACAGTAATAAAAGCAGAGGGAAGAAGTATGACAGCGGAGATTGTAACTTGCATGGCATTAGACCAGAATAGAGGTAAGCGTTTGCAATTTGAGCTTGTGGCGCAGTGCGCCCCATTTCTTAAGGGAATGCGAAGGGCCAGTGTCCTGAATATTGAGAAGGAATGGGTGCGGGAGCTTTACCGTCTGATCGGACCGACAGACATTTCCTGCAGGATTTTAGTTGTGAGGGGGAACCGGTGTCTTGCGTTGTTTTATAGAAAAGAAGGATTAAGGGAAGTGCTTTTGAAGCAGGGAGTCCGCCAGTTTCTTTTGGAATATGGCTATGAGGATGAGGAGCTTGATCAGGATATCACAAGGCTTTCTGTGAGAATGAACCGGTATTCCAGAGATGAGATCACATTTCCGCACGAGATCGGTGTGTTCTTGGATTATCCGCTGGAGGATGTGAAGGCTTTTATTCAAAATAATGGGAAAGAGAGTCTGTTTACCGGATACTGGAAGGTGTACCACAACCCAAAACAGGCGAAGCTTACATTTCTTGCCTACGATAAGGCTAGGGACAGTGCGGTGAATGAGTTCCTGATCGGGAAGGCTGTCAGTGAGATTGCGAAAATAAGCGCATAGGAGGAAGTTTTGGCATGAGTGTTGTGATTATAGGCGGAAATGAGAGAATGGAGCAGCAGTACAAACAAATTTGTAAAAAACATCGCTGCAAAGCGAAAGTATTTACAAGAATGTCGGGCAATCTTAAGACACAGATCGGGCATCCGGATTTGATCATTCTGTTTACCTCTACGGTGGCTCATAAGATGGTATACTGTGCGCTGAAAGAGGCGGAACGGCACAGCATTCCGGTAGAGCGGGCGCATTCAAGCAGTGCCTGTGCGCTTGAGAGTGTGCTGGAAAAAGTTGTGACGGCAGTGTAGTATCGCAGTATTTTCTATCTGGGAATTCAATTCATTCACACAGTCCATTCAGATTGTGCTATAATGTGCTATGCGGTTTTGCTATGGATTTCAGGCAGGTAAGGAGGATATTGCTATATGAGCTACGCAGATCAGATTTTTATTGATATGTGCCGGGATATTATTGATCATGGTACGGATACGAGGGGTGAGAAGGTGCGTCCGGTGTGGGAGGACGGCGCTCCGGCCTATACGGTCAAGAGGTTCGGGGTAGTCAACCGCTATGATTTAAGCAGGGAATTTCCGGCGCTGACATTAAGAAAGACTCCGATTAAGAGCTGCACGGACGAGCTTTTGTGGATCTGGCAGAAGAAGTCGAACAATGTAAATGACCTTCACAGCCATATCTGGGATAGCTGGGCGGATGAGGACGGTTCTATCGGAAAAGCTTACGGCTATCAGATGGGCGTGAAGCATCAGTATAAAGAAGGAATGTTCGATCAGGTGGACCGGGTGATCTATGATCTGAAGCACAATCCCTACAGTCGCCGGATTATGACAAATCTATATGTCCATGAGGATCTTCATGAGATGAATCTGTACCCGTGCGCTTACAGCATGACATTCAATGTGACAAAAAAGAAAGGGCATGGGAAACTTACGCTGAATGGAATCTTAAACCAGCGATCCAATGATGTCTTAACGGCAAATAGCTGGAACGTATGCCAGTATTCCGTACTTCTTCACATGCTGGCACAGGTATGTGATATGGAAGTGGGCGAGTTTGTACATGTAATCGCGGATGCCCACATCTATGACAGACATATTCCTCTTATAGAAGAGCTGATAAACCGCAAGCCGCTTCCGGCGCCGAAGTTCTGGCTGAATCCTGAGGTGAAGGATTTTTATGATTTTACAAGAGAGGATGTAAAACTTCTCGATTATGAAAGCCATGAGCAGATCAGGAATATTCCAGTGGCAATTTAAGATTGTCACGGGGAAAAGAATCATTTGTTTCGGAGCAGTTTTTAGAAAATACGGGAGGGAGCAGAAGTTATGAATGTAATCGTTGCGGTAGACAAAAACTGGGCGATCGGGAAGGATAACCGGATGATGTGGAGCATTCCGGCGGATATGAAGTTCTTCCGGGAGACGACAAAGGGAAATATCGTCATTATGGGGCGGAAGACGCTGGAGAGTTTCCCGCAGGGGCAGCCCTTAAAGAACCGGGTGAATATTGTGATCACAAGGAAGAAGGATTATAAAGTAAAAGGTGCGGTGATCGTACACAGCGTGGAGGAAGCGGTAAAAGAGGCAAAAAAGTACGAAGGCGAGTTGTTTGTGATCGGCGGCGAGAGTATTTACCGCGCTATGCTTGCATATTGCGATACGGCATATGTTACGAAGATCGACCATGCCTTTGACGCAGATACGTATTTCCCGAATCTGGATGAGGACAAGGAGTGGCAGATGATAACGATCAGTGAGGAGCAGACTTGCTTTGATCTGGAATATTATTTTACGGTTTATGAGAGGGTAAGATGAAGATATTAAGCATTACGGCACAGAAGCCAAACAGTACCGGGAGCGGCGTTTATCTGACAGAGCTTGTGAAGGAATATGCGGCATGGGGATATGAGCAGGCGGTAGTTGCGGGAGTGTATGAGGACGATGAGGTGGAATTGCCGGATGGCGTAGGATTTTATCCGGTGTATTTTTGCGAGGAGAGGAACGAAGCCGCCTGTGAAGAAAAGAAATCGGGAATGGCAGAGGGTGAGGCAGGAAGGAAATCGGGAACGGTAAAGGATGGGGCAGAAAAGCTTTGGTTTCCGATTGCGGGAATGTCGGACGAGATGCCTTATAAGAGTACGAGATATGGTGATATGACTCCGGATATGGCAAAGGAGTTTAAGAAAGCTTTTTTAAAAACGGTTGAAAGAGCGGTAAAACGGCTTAAGCCGGATGTGATTTACTGCCATCATCTGTACCTTCTGACCGCGGCAGTGCGGGAAGCATTTCCAGAGTACACGGTATATGGGTTCTGTCACAATACAGACCTTAGACAGATGCAAAAGACGGACCTTGAGCGGGCATTTATCAAGGAACAGATCCGAAAGCTTGACCGGATCTTTGTGCCTCAGAGGGCGCAGGAGCAAGGGGTAAGGGAAATCTATGGCGTTGATCCTGAGAAGATCACGAGAGCCGGGATGGGATATAACAGTAAGATTTTCCATATAACAGGCGAAAAGAAAAAAGATGATGTTGTAAGAATCGTATTTGCCGGAAAGATTGCAAAGAAAAAGGGTGTGATCAGCCTTTTTCGGGCGCTTAGTATTCTGGATTATGATAAGGGGAAGCTAAAGATATATCTGGCAGGAAGCACAGGGAATCAGGAGGAATATGAAGAGATTCTACGGCTTGCCAGAGAGTGTCCTTACGAGGCTGTATTTCTTGGAAGACTGCTGCAGCCAGAGCTTTCGAAAGTCTATAATAACTGCGATATCTTTGTGTTGCCGTCCTTTTTTGAGGGAATTCCTCTGACGGTGATCGAGGCTCTAGCCTGCGGGGACCGGGTGGTCATGACAGATCTGCCAGGAATCCGTGAATGGCTTTTGGAGACGGCGCCGGGAGCAGACGTTCGATATGTGTCGCTGCCTGCTATGAAGAATACGGATGAGCCGCTTGAAGAAGAACTGCCGGAGTTTGAAAAGAGACTTGCGGGGGCGCTTATGGAAAGTATTGCTAAGGGATCAGGCGGGACAGCAGATGTCAGTGGCATATCATGGGAGAGGATAGCAAAAGAAGTGATAAAAAAATAGAATATTTGGAACGTTTCTCACATCTGGTCTGATATAGTAAATATCCGTTAGATTTACAAAAAATAACCTGTTGACAACCCATGCCTTTATCCACTATAATTAAATACAATTATCAGACAAATGCTATGACAGGGAGGAGTAGATAGATTCCTGAAGCAAAGAGAGGAGACGGCGGGTGTAAGTCTCCGTGAAGGATTTAAGGAAGTAGCCCTCGAGCAGTGGACCGAACGCACGGTATTCGGCAGGATGTATCTTTATATGTGCTGTATCAGGTGTCAGTAGATTTCAACGCAGTCTCAGCGTTAACGGAGAGCGGTATCGGAGAAAAGCATAAGGGCAGGATTTGTTGCCCTGTATCAGAGGTTTCTCCCGTACCGGCGGAGTGCAGGGAATTTCCCTGAATTTAGGTGGTAACACGGATGATTTATTCGCCCTAAGCGTTTTGCTTAGGGCGTTTTGGTTGGAGAAGGAGGTTATAGAATATGAAAAAAATCAGCGGGAACAAATTACTGGTAAAGGCTCTTCGGGAGGAGGGAGTGGACACGATCTTCGGCTATCCGGGAGCGTGTACCATTGATATCAGTGACGAGCTTTATAAACAGGACTTTACAAGGGTGATTCTGCCAAGGCAGGAAGTAGCCCTCGTCCATGAGGCGGATGCCTATGCGCGCTCCACGGGAAAGACAGGCGTGTGTCTTGTGACCAGCGGTCCGGGAGCGACCAATCTTGTGACGGGACTTGCAACAGCTTATTATGACAGCGTTCCCTTAGTGTGTTTTACCGGGCAGGTGGCGAGACATCTGATTGGGAATGATGCCTTTCAGGAGGTAGATATCGTAGGAATTACGAGAAGCATTACAAAATACGGCGTAGTGGTGAAAAAGAGAGAGGACTTGGGAAGGGTTGTGAAAGAGGCCTTCTATATCGCCAGAACAGGAAGGCCGGGACCGGTGCTGATCGATCTTCCAAAGGATGTGATGGCGGAGCTTGGGAGCCCGGAATATCCGTCAGAGGTAAATATCCGCGGCTACAAGCCCAGCACAGGCGTACATATCGGGCAGCTCAAGCGTGCGATCAAGATGCTTGGGAAGGCGAAGAGGCCGCTGTTTCTTGCAGGAGGCGGAGTGATTATCTCAGGCGCGAGAAAGGAATTTACTGAACTTGCAGAAAGGACAAAGGTTCCGGTAGTTACGACGGTGATGGGGCGGGGAGCCATATCGACCAATCATCCGCTCTACATCGGTAATCTTGGGATGCACGGCGCTTATGCTTCCAATATGGCGGTCAATGAGTGTGACCTTCTGTTTTCCATCGGGACAAGATTCAATGACAGGATCACAGGAAAGCTCCACTCTTTTGCACCGAAGGCAAAGATCGTCCATATTGATATCGATACGGCGGCGATCTCCAAGAATGTTCAGGTAGATGTTCCCATCGTTGCGGATGCAAAGGAGGCCGTTGAAAAGCTGCTGGAGTATGTAGACAACTGTGATACGGAAAAATGGATGGACCAGATCGGGGCATGGAAAGCAGAGCATCCGCTTGTGATGAAGGAAAAGCCGATCATGACGCCGCAGGATGTTATCGGAGCGATCAACCGCCTGTTTGATGAGGCGATTATTATTACAGATGTTGGACAGCATCAGATGTTTACCGCGCAGTTTGCTGAGATTACGGAGAAAAAGCGCCTGATTATGTCGGGAGGGCTTGGAACGATGGGCTACGGTCTGCCGGGAGCCATCGGCGCAAAGCTTGGAAATCCTGATAAGCCTGTCATCTCCATATCCGGCGACGGCGGTATGCAGATGAATATTCAGGAACTTGCCACGGCGGTTCTTGAGGAGCTTCCGATTATTTCCTGTATTTTCAATAATAATAATCTGGGAATGGTGCGTCAGTGGCAGAAGCTGTTCTACGGAAAGCGTTATTCTATGACTTGCCTGCGTTCCGGCGCGGCATGCAGGGGGAAGTGCGGGGAGGTTCCATGTCCGCCCTATACGCCGGACTTCATCAAACTTGCAGAAAGTTACGGGGCAAAGGGAATCCATGTCACAAAGAAGGAAGAAATAGAGCCTGCATTTTCGGAGGCGATGAAGAGTGTGAAGACACCATATATCTTAGAGTTTGACATCGATTCGGAGGATTTGGTGTATCCGATGCTTAAGCCCGGCGGAACGCTGGAAGATATGATCATGGATTGTTAAGGAGGGAATGGAAATGAATGGAAATGGAATGAAAAAACGCTGGCTTTCGCTGTATGTAGAGAATCAGGACGGCGTCCTGTCAAAGATCTCCGGACTGTTTTCCGGAAAATCCTATAATATCGACAGTCTGACTGTCGGGACAACAGAAGATCCAACAATCTCAAGAATGACCATAGCGACCGTCAGTGATGATGAGACCTTTGAACAGATCAAGAAACAATTAAACCGTTTGGTGGAGGTCGTTAAAGTAATCGACTTTACGAATATTTTCGTGCGGATGAAGGAGATTATGTACATCAAGGTGAAAAAATGTACGCCGGAGGATAAGGTAGAGTGCTTCCAGATTGCAGAGACATTTAAGGCAAAGGTGATCGATTACGGCAAAGACAGCCTGCTTCTGGAATTCGTGCAGACTGCTACAAAAAACGATGCCGTCGTGAAACTTATGAAAGAGGAATTCAGGACGATCGAAGTGGTAAGAGGGGGAAGCGTCGGAATCGAATCCATCAGTATGATGGAGAGATAGTGTGATTCTATGTATGATATTACATAAAAACTGGAACATTTGAAAACAGATGATTACAAATGCTTACAAATGAGTTATAATATTAATATAAAGGATTGTGGGAGCACGAAGTGCGGAACAATCCGTGGCATCATGGGGGCAAAATACCTTTTGAACCCAACATCATATAAAACAATTAAGGAGATGATATTATGGCAAACTCATTGGTTCAGTTCCGTACAGATGATACATCGAAAATTAAGGCATCTGTTATTTGCGAGCGTCTTGGCATTGATCTGCCGACGTATATGCGTATGTGTATATCAAGATTAATTCAGGAAAACGGAATTCCATTTAGTATGAAACTGGAGACAGGATCGGAAAGCCGTGCACTAAAGGCAATGAAAACTGCCAGCCGTATTGCGGAAGAAAATGGAGTATCTGATATGACACTGGACGAAATCAATGCTGAAATAGCAGAAGCAAGAAAGTAAGGTGGCTTTGTGAGTTATTATGTTGTTATCGATACCAATGTGCTTGTTTCTGCGATGCTAAAGTGGGAGTCTATTCCGGGCTGCATTATGGAGATGGTTTTTGAGGGCCCTATTATTCCAGTAGTGAATGAATGTATTGTTAAAGAATATCGGGAAGTTCTATCACGGCCTAAATTTCATTTTACGGAAGACATCATTAACGATGTTCTGGATAATATTGAGAGGCAGGGCATTTATGTAGATACTGAATCTATTGATATAGAGCTTCCAGATTCTAAGGACAGAGTGTTTTATGAGGTTGTAATGGAGGAGCGAAAAGCGGAGGCTGCCTATCTGGTGACAGGTAATATTAAGCATTTTCCAGTAAAACCGTTTATCGTCACTCCAAGAGAAATGATAGATATTATCTTATCGAGTTCTTAAAGAGGAATATTGGGCAATGCTGATGATGTACCTGAATCTGGTGGATACGCCGGAGGAAAAAAGTAAATTCAAACAGCTGTATGATAAATATCGTAATTTAATGTTCTTCTGTGCCAAAGAGATACTTAAGGATGACGGTCTGGCGGAGGATGCGGTTCAGGAGGCTTTGATCAAGCTTACAAAATATTTAAAAAAAATTAATGAAGTAGAGTGTCACAAAACGAAACATTTCATCGTTATTATTGTTGAGAGCGCAAGTAAAGATATCTACCGCAGGGAAAAAAGGCAGAAGAGCATCTCGTGGGAAGAGATCGGGGAAAACTATGATTTCCCGCAGGCGGAGAGAGTAAAAGCCGTATCGGAACTTACAGATGTGGAGAGGGCGATCATGGAGATGCCCGGCGTATACCGGAAGATCTTCCGCATGAAATATGTGTGGGGATATTCCAATCAAGAGATCGGGGAGCTTTTAGGGATACGCCAGAGTGCGCTCAGACAGCGGATTGCAAGAGGAAAGAAGATCTTGCAGGATATCCTTGATGAAATGGAGGTGGATACCCATGGGTAAGATACGGGTGGATGATGAATTCCTTTACAGGCATATGCCGGGGCTGGAAGAAAAACTTGTGAGGGCATATCCGGATGACAGTGAGCTTGCGCATGAGTTCTCTGAAAGCTTTGAAAAAGCGATGGAGAAGTATTTAAAACGTGTGCGGCAGAAAGAAAAGTATGGTGTTCCTATAAGGAACGGAGCCCGGATCGCGGCGGCATTTGCGCTTATCATTACAAGCGCCGTAGTGGTGTCATTCCGTACATATGCCTTGAGCATGGAGCGGATCAGGACGAAGCTCTATGAATATACGCAGGTAGTACGTGAGAAAGAGACAGAGAAGAGATATTATGCGACAAAAGAAAAGGCCGGGGAATTCGTGCCGCTTTACCCGGCTTATATACCGGATGGATATAAGCTCATGATTCAGGATGAGGATGAGACGTTTTTATTTTTAAGTTATGAAAGATCGGAGTATGACGGCCTCATCATTGATCAGGAGCAGGTAAAGGACGGCATGGCAGTCGGAGAGGATAATGAGTATGTAAGGGAAGAAAAAACTAAGATTCTGGAATATGAAGGGAGAATCTGTTATAAGGAAAACGGCGTCATACATATCTGGTGGGAATCAGAGGACACACTTTACTGTGTGGGCGCGGACTCCCTTGACAAGGAAGAATTGTTAAAGGTATGTGAGTCGCTGAAGCCGAAAAAGTAAGTAAAAGAACATTTGCAGTGGGGATGGACTGTAAATGTTCTTTTTTTGTGTCTGAAAAACTTTTTTGTATAAATTTCCGATTTCATGTCACATTTCACGGTTTCCATGCGTTATAGAGTGCAGAGACATAAATGAAAGGAGGCAGAAAGAGATGAAAAAGCGAAAGAAAAGGATCTTAAGGGGGATTGGAAGAATGGGAGCTGCCCTGTGCATGTCAGCGGCCATATGTATGACCGGTTATGCGGGAGAGGCAAAAGCCGGGAATATAGAAGCAGAGAGTACAGAAGCCCCGCCTTTGGCTGTTGATTATGAAGGATCAGAAATCATGCCTATGACCATTGATGCTGGCAAAACAGTTTCCCTTAATGTTACGTCAGGAACTGCGGCGGCATCTATAAGGGTAAAAGGGACGTCAGGCGAAGTGACAAAGATCAGCATTACTATGTATCTGCAGTGTCAATAACGGCGCATTTGTATCACTGGGAACTGCAGCCTCCGGGAGCTACCAGATTCCGTCAGGGAAGATCACGGGCAACGGCGAGCATACCATCACACTGCGCGCGGTGGATAAGGCAGGCAATGTCAAATCATATACGCTGAAATACTATCTCAATAAATACGGGCTTGGATTCGAGGGCTATATTCCGGAAAGCGGAAGCCTTAAGATCCGCAAGGAATACGGGAAGAATATCCTGTCGTGGAAGACGAAGTCAGAGTTGTCTGACAGCGTCTATTACCGAATCTACCGGGGAGAGAGCGAGAACTTCAAAGCAGATGCCTCCACGCTGGCGGCAGATAACGTAGAGGATAGTTACTGGGTTGATATCCGCAGCGTGTCAGATAAGAAATATTACTATAAGGCAGAGGTAGTAAGGGTCAATACGGAAGACGAGATAGAGGGCAGGACATTCCTCACTCCCGTCCTCTCTATAGAGGGCACGAGGTCGGAAGCGCTTACGAAAAAGACCGGGAGCAAGAACTATCTGGGATATCATGAATTCAGCACCCCGGCGGGGAACGGCAGTATAGAAACCAGCGGGGGGAATCTTTCTTACAGTCAGGAGGATGTGACGCTGCCGTCGAACCAGCTTGTCTTTGACGTGACAAGGAACTATAACAGCCAGCTAAGCCTTACGGGAATGTTCGGTACAGGCTGGATGGATTCCCTGCACAAGGAGTTGATTTTGGACAGCTCTGGAAAAATATATTTTCTCGACAGTGACGGGAGCGTCTATGGGTTTGAGAAAAGCGGCGGCGCTTATCGGTGTAAGGAGACAAAGGATTATACGCTGCAGTCCGAAGAGACGGCGGTTCCTCTTATGGTGAGGGCAGTGCGCGAGGTGACCGCTTCCGGGCCGGCAAAAGAGGATGCCAAGGGCGGTTTGAGCAGCAGTTATATGGGGGAGTCCGCATATGTGGTCAAAGGAGAGTCCGCAGGAAGTAAGCCGGGTTCCGGCAATATCGGGGAGATGGGCGGAGCAGCAGAGATCATCGAGGTAAAAGCCCACGCCTATACCGTTAAGACGAAGGACGGCGTATTATACCGCTTTGACAAGGACGGACAGTTGATCGCGGCGATCGAGCCGAACGGAACTTTCCTTCTCTATGACTACGGACCGGACGGGAGACTTTCTTCTGTTCAGACGGGTGCGGGAAAAAAGATCTCCCTCACTTATTCTTCGGAAAACGGATTGCTGCAGAGTGTATCCCTGCCGGACGGCACGGCGCTGTCCTATACGTACGGGGGAGGTACGCTCACACAGGCGGCGCATCTTTCAAAAGATAAAAAGGAAAGCCAGACCTTCCGGTACGGATATACGGGCGGGTATCTGTCCTCTGTCACAGACGGGAAAGGGCATGCGTATACGATCGGCTATCAGGGAGAAAAGGCGGAGAAGATCACCTACCCCAATCAGGAAAGTGATCAGTTGACATACCAGACGGGAAGCACTTCTGTGACGAAGAAGAATGAATCCGGCGCAGAGATCTGTACCACCGTCACGGAGTATGACGCTCAGACGGGGAAGACGCTTAAGGAAACAGATGCAGGCGGGGATGTAACCGCTTATGAGTACGGCTTCGCCGATAATCCTTATCTGGTGACAAAGACAAAGAAAACCGTCGGTTATGAGACTATCACCGACGGAAAAGTAGAGTTTAAAACCGAGGAGAAGGTTACAGAGACAACCTACAACGCCGATGAGAATGTAACAAGCGAGACGGCGGAAGACGGGACGGTCACGACTTACAATTATGATACCACCAGCGAATGGACGAAGGATTCTCCGGGAGCGGTGAATGCAGAGATCAACGGAACTGCCATAAGCAAGGAGACCACAGAGTATGATGCCAAAGGCAACGCACTGAAAGAGACGGACGCTACCGACGCGTCAAATAAGAGCATCACGGTCAACGTCTATGACGATGACGGCAATCTCTTAGAGTCTACGGTCACGGAAGACGGGATGGAGGTGTCAAAGTCCGTATGTACCTATGATGACGACGGCAATATCCTCTACGAAAAAGAGGTAAGCGCAGACACCGTCAGCGAGGAGAAGAATACCTATGACCGGATGGGGCGTCCACTTAAGACGACGGACGAGGCGACCGGGCAGGTGACGGAGTATACCTACGACTATCTGGGAAGGACCATAAAGACAGCGGTAACGCTGAATGGAAAGACACAGACAAGCACCGCTTCCTACGACGGCAACGGCACAGTCGTAAAAGAGACCGATACGGCAGGGATCACCACGGAGTACCAGTATGACTCCATCAACCGCGTAACAGAGCGCAGGGTGACAAAGGGGGATTCCATCACCTACAAGACAGCATATTCCTACGGGGATGTGACGGTACGAGACGGGCTGAAAGAGCGCACCATCAAAAATGCCTCGATAGAAAAAGAGAGCTATCCGGACGGCACCACTTCTTCAGAAAAATACTATGACAAAGACGGCAAAGTGGTAAAGGAGAAGGCAGGCGGACTCTATACAGATTATACTTATGATAAGAGCGGCAATCAGACGGCGGCGTACAGCGGCGGCACGGAGGCAGGAAAAGCAGACGGTAAAGTAACGCTGACCTTATATGATGAAAAGGGGAACCAGACAGCCACTGTCATCAACCCTTCCGTGGAGAACGGAAGCTATGCAATCGGCAAAGATACCATCGTCGCAAAGAAGCAGTATGACGACAAGGGAAATGTCGTAAAAGAAACGGATGCCAAAGGTACGGCGACAGAATATACTTATGACGACTCCGGCAGAGTCACGCAGGTTATGCAGGATGCAGGCGGAGAAAAGATCGCCACAAAAGCGGAATATACAACAGATGCGGCAGGGGGAACTACCTCTATAACCATTACAGACGCAAAAGGGCATACCAGCGTGGAAGTAAGGGACGCGGCAGGGCTGCTCCGGTCTGCGGCAGACCACGGAGACAACGCGCAGGAGAGTATCGCCACAGCTTACGAGTATGACTCCAGAGGAAACCAGACAAAGGCCACGTATGAAAATGACGCATATAAGATCTTCACTTATGATGAGCGAAACCTCCTGACAAAGACAGAACTGTACGGCAGTGACGGAAAGCAGACGCTGCAGACGGATTACTCCTATGACGACCAGTACCGCCAGACAAAGATGACTGATTCCCGGATGAAGGACGGGAAGCTTACGCCTTACCGCTATACCCTGACCGGATATGACGGATTCGGAAGGACGGCATGGAGCGCGGAAGTGAACGCCGAGAGCGAGCCGTCAGAAGAGACCGTGGCTGCCCACAAGATCACGTACTCCTACGATGCGGAGGATAAGGTAACAGGCATACGCTATGCGCTGGTAAAGGACGGCGGCGTGGCGGGACTGGAATACGTCTACGACGGCAACCGCTGGCTGACAGGCGTCAGAGCAGTGATAAAGGGAAGGGATGAAAAACCTTATATCCGGGAGTATGCCTATGACGCACAGGGGAAAGTGGTGGAGATTAAGGAATATCCGGGACTTGCAGGAAAAGCAGCGGCAGGAGAAACCACAGCCGATACAGAGACAGCGGATGCGGCGGAAAATGTCTGTATCACCAAGACCTACCGCTATGACAGCCTTGACCGGGTAACATCCATAGTTTATAAAAAAGGTTCTGAGGTGTTGGAATCCTATGCCTGCAAATATGATAAGAACAACCAGATCACGGAAAAGACGGAAATCAACAATACGCCAAAGACAGAGCAGGATAAGGTCAATATTACAAAGGCATACACCTACAATGCATTAGGGCAGCTTACAAAGACGGAAGTCACCGACCATAAGGACGGAGATAAAAAAGAAACGATCACCTACGAATACGATAAAGCCGGAAACCGGACGAAGAAGGGAGAGGGAAGCGCGCAGACGTCCTATACCTATAACGGCCTTGANTCCATAGTTTATAAAAAAGGTTCTGAGGTGTTGGAATCCTATGCCTGCAAATATGATAAGAACAACCAGATCACGGAAAAGACGGAAATCAACAATACGCCAAAGACAGAGCAGGATAAGGTCAATATTACAAAGGCATACACCTACAATGCATTAGGGCAGCTTACAAAGACGGAAGTCACCGACCATAAGGACGGAGATAAAAAAGAAACGATCACCTACGAATACGATAAAGCCGGAAACCGGACGAAGAAGGGAGAGGGAAGCGCGCAGACGTCCTATACCTATAACGGCCTTGACCAGCTGCTTATGGCCGTGACAGAGCGGGACGGTGAGAAAGAGAATACCATCACCTATGAGTATGACGTGAACGGGAATCAGGTGAAGGAATCCGATACGAAAAACCATGTGACGACGGTGAATGAGTACGATGCAGACAACCGTATGAGTAAGGCAGTGATCACGATGCCGTCAGCGGAGGCTTTGCCGGAACCGGTTCAGGAACCGGCTTCTGAGGCGGCACAGGGAACAGAGAGCGCTGATAAGAAAGATCAGATTAAGACGGTTACGCAGGAAAACCTGTATAATGGGAACGGACAGCGGATTAAAAAGAGTGAAGGCGCGAAGGAAACCAATTACTTCTATCAGGACGGCGTGGTGTCCTATACAACAGAAGGAAGCGGGGATACGAAAGCAATACAGAATCTGCTGGGGCTTGAAGATAACGTCATCATGGCGGAGTATGCCTCAAAGATATCCGGAGAGACAGCGCCGGAAAGTGCCGAAGGTAAGGAAGCGGCGGCAGACAGTGCGGCATCTGAGGAAGT
>VIQU02000058.1 GCA_010206225.2 Lachnospiraceae bacterium MD308
GTATTCGGCCTAGAAGCGCTGTCTGAATACAGCGCACGGAAAGGCTCCTCATTTATGGAAGGAAAGATGTCTTCAGCAAATGTCTTTGCCCAGGAGTTCTCCAGGGCTTTCTGCTCCCGGGAAGTAAGTCCGTTAAAGCTGTCGGTGAAAGATATCTGTTGGCTGGAATTTGCTCTAAATGACATATTTATCAACCGCCTTTCTCTGATAGATATAGTATACCACATTTGGCGGTTGATGGGAATCTGTGTGAAGTTTTCAAGGTGCTATATTAGGGGGCTTTTGACCCCAACATCATTATAATATAAGAGTAAAAAAATGGAGAAAATGTTGCAAGAAAAATAAAGAAAATTGGATTTAAAGAAATTTGGCCCGGAATTCTCCAGGCCGTACTTTTATTTGATCATATCAGACATACTATTCTGACAGCAGTTCGATTATCCCGTCTGCCATCGTCTGTAAAATAATGCAGCAAGATGTAGCTCCGGCATCCAGCACACCCCTTGAACGTTCTCCAAGCCTGCTGGAACGTCCGAATTTTGCCACAATATCTTTTGTAGAATCTCTTCCCTTTTTAGCCGCTGCCTTCATCTCTTCAAGAGCTACCTGAAAATCCTTGCCGGATTCCGTCGCTTCCTTTAAGACATCCACTGCAGGCGATAATGTATCTACCAAGGTTTTATCCCCGACTTTCGCCTCTATGATATCGCACAATCCCGCGAAGCCTGCTGTCATCATGTCAGTAAGAACTTCTAAAGTAATTTCCTCTGCCTCTTCTCCCGCTTCCGCCATATCCATGAAAATCGTACCATATATAGGTCCCATAGAGCCGCCGATTTCATTCTGCAGGATAGTTCCCAGTTCATCTCAATCTCATCATATAACACATACAGTTCCATAACCGGTGCAGCCCCAAGTCCGGACACAAGCACCGCGACTTCATCACCCTTTTCAAACGGATAATCCGGCAGCACAACATCAACCATCCCCTTTGCCATGCCTTTCGCGCTCTCTAACTGGCACACCTCAATCCCCGGCTCACCGTGATGCCCGATTCCCACTTCCATAGTTCCTTCTTTTATCTCAAAATTCGGATGCCCTACTGTCGGAAGGGTACACGGCGAAAGTCCGATCCCTGCGCTTTGCCATCTTGACTGCCATTTTTACATTCATGTTGTCTCCGGAATAATTCCCGTACAGGCAGGCAACACCTTTTCCCTGATCCGCCGCCTTAAACGCATCTAAAAATGCTGCTGCCATTGGAGATGAGCAGATTTTTCCTACTGCCGCCGCATCACAGAGATTTCTTCCGACATATCTACAAATTATGAAAAATACATAATTCTACATCAAAAGAACATATATATCCGTATTGAATATATATGTTCCTTTCACTTTTTACTCTAAAATATCGCTATTTCCATATCTATCCACGGTAATAATTGATAAGGCAGCCTTTCAGGATGATCTCTCGCTCAGCCTCTGTCATATCGCCGAGCTTCCACGTAACTTCTTTTAATGTATCGCCCACTACATATGCTTTTATCTCTTCCGCTTTTTCTTCGATTGCTTTCCGGATCTTCGGCACAAAGATGTAATCTCCGTTTTTAAAACTCAACGCCTTATGGTCCTCCTCTGTAATAAATGGAAGCATACCCCAATTGATCAGATTAGAGCGATAGCGCTTTGTGGCATACTCATTGGCAATATTCGCCCAGCCGCCAAGCACCTTCTGGCAGGACGCCGCCTGCTCTCTCGCCGAACCATCACCTGGCTTCACCGCAAAGATGGCGCTGCCGATGCCAAGATTTGTCCGGTCTATCTCTGTATAAGTTTCTGTAATCTTCCCAATTACCGGCTTTAATTCCTCGAAGGCCTCTGCCGGGCAGCGTTCTGCCTCTATCGCCTTCTGCGCCTTCTGTATTTCCTTAGCCCTTCCTACATATGCCGGATCTTTTCTCGACAGAGTGAACTCCGAAAGCCCCAGCGGATTCGAACGATAGGAGGACGTCTCTCCGGACGGGATCAGCTCGTCCGTCGTCGTAACCGGGTCGTGAATCTCCGATACCACTTTCAACAGGAGATTCTCAGGCAGTGCAGGCATCGCCGGCCAGTCCTTGATGTTCGGCCCGAACTTAATCTCCGCCGCCGGGTCTGCCTCGCCGTGGCTGTCAAACACACGGTTCGCATATATCTTTTCATCAAAATGATATTTCTTCCCTGTATACTCTACATCCATCGCCGTCGCCGGCATAAGGAAGCCCTTGTTCGCCGCCGTCGCCGCAATAGATCGGGCGTCCATAAGGGCAACGGAAGAAATCTGTCCATTCTGGAGCTTCGAGCCCTCCCGGTTCGGGAAATTCCTCGTGGAATGGCGGATGGAAAATGCATTGTTCGCCGGAGTGTCTCCCGCACCAAAGCAAGGTCCACAGAATGCCGTCTTCACGATGGCTCCCGCCTCCATCAGTGCCGCAACCGCGCCGTTTTTGACCAGCTCCATGTAGATCGGCGTGCTGGCCGGATATACACTGAAGGTAAATTCATCCGCACCAATATAATGTCCTTTTATAATATCCGCCGCCGCGCAGATATTTTCAAAGCCACCGCCCGCGCAGCCTGCGATAAGCCCCTGATCAACATAGAGCTTTCCGTTCCGAATCTTATCCTGAAGCGAATACTCTACCGCGCCGTCAAGGCTGACTAACGCTTTCTGCTCCACATCATGGAGAATGTCCGTGAGATTTTCATTTACCTCGTCGATGGTGTATACATTAGACGGATGGAAAGGCATCGCGATCATCGGCCTGATCTCGCTTAAGTTCACGTATACCATGCCGTCATAGTAAGCTACCGCTCCCGGATTTAACTCCTTATAATCCTCCGGCCGCTTGTGGATCTCGTAAAATTCTTTGATCGTATCATCCGTTTTCCAGATAGAAGAAAGGCAGGTCGTCTCCGTCGTCATCACATCGATGCCGATACGGAAGTCCGCACTCAGCTTGTCAACGCCCGGTCCTACGAACTCCATCACCTTGTTATTCACATAGCCGTTTCCAAAAGTCGCCCCGATAATGGCAAGCGCCACGTCCTGAGGACCTACTCCCTTCATAGGCTCGCCGTCCAGATAGATTGCCACCACCTCCGGCATCTTGATATCGTAAGTCTTATTTAAGAGCTGCTTTACAAGCTCCGGCCCGCCTTCGCCCATGGCCATAGTTCCAAGGGCGCCGTACCGGGTGTGGCTGTCCGAGCCGAGAATCATCTTGCCGCCGCCTGCAAGCATCTCCCTTGCAAACTGATGGATGACCGCCTGATGAGGCGGAACATAGACGCCGCCGTATTTCTTCGCACAGCTAAGGCCAAACATGTGGTCGTCCTCATTGATGGTACCGCCCACCGCACAAAGGGAATTGTGGCAATTGGTCAGCACATAGGGAATCGGGAATTTCTCAAGCCCCGATGCCCTTGCCGTCTGGATGATGCCCACGAATGTAATGTCGTGGGAGGTTAATTTATCAAACTTAATCTGGAGCCTGTCCATATTTGCCGAAGTATTGTGTTCCTCTAAGATGCGATAGCCGATTGTCTGTTCTGCGGCCTCCGTCTTTGAAATCTTCTGCCCCGTCTTTGCTTTTACTTCCTCGGAACTTTCTGCAATCTCTGTTCCGTTTATCAAATATATGCCTTTGTCATAAAGCTTTACCATGTTACCTAATTCCTCCTGTTCTTTCTGTCCCTCTTTTTTACATCACCCATTTTATCACATTTTCTTCATATTACAATACCATGATGCAAAGGTCAAAAGAATATATAGGACATGCCTGCATGTCGATACATGCCTTGGAATCCGCAAAAAGCCCCCCTACTCTCTCACGGACCTCATATGGTCCGCCACCATCATGGCAATCTTGAATGTCAGCGCATCGTCAAACACTCTCACATCAAGCCCTGTCCGCTTCTGTATCTTCTCCAGGCGATACACCAGCGTATTACGGTGAATATAGAGTTGTCTTGCTGTCTCAGATATATTCAGATTATTGTCAAAAAAGGTAAACACTGTCTGCAGCTCTTCATCCTCAAACATCACCTCAACATCACCTTCAAAAACTTCCTTAAGAAACATATTGCACAGAGATTCCGGAAGCTGATGGATCAGTCTGCCGATACCAAGTTCATTATACGCGAGAATCGTTTTTTCCTCATAGAATACTCTTCCCACCTCCAAGGCCATATCCGCCTCTTTGTAAGATTTGGATACATCCTTAAGTTCCTCTACGATCGTTCCGTAAGATACGCGCACGCTAACCATTGCTTCCATATTCAGCGTATCGGCAATTGTCCTCGCTATTTTAGCCAGATGTGTATAATCTTCCGTATTTTCCACTGCTTTTACAACAATGACATGCTTTTCGTCAACGGCCGTAACAAAATCTCTCGTGCCGGTCGCATACAGCCCTTTCAGTGTATCTAAAATCAGGTTTTCGCCTTCATTTCTTGCTTCTACTAAAAATACTGCCCGCCGAAGCTCTACGGGAATCTTCATCTTCTTTGCCTGATTATAGATATCCACTAACAACAGATTATCTAAAATCAGATTTTGGATAAATCGATTCTTATCCATCTTTTCTTTATAGACAAACAGAAGATTGGAAAGCTGGCTCGCTCCCATCTCCCCTGCCAACGCAAGAGACTCTCCTTCCCCTGCAAGCGCCAGTATATAAGTTGGCTTTTCCTCATCACACACAAGGAACATACCTACACCGTCTCCAATTCTCATTGGTTCTCCTACGACTGTCTCACAGAATGTTAAAATCCTCTTGTCCAGTCCGATCATCTTTTCACTGGTCATCACAAGACAGATACCCCGCAGATCCCACACTGCGCATTCAAACCCGGTTATTTCTTTTATATCCTGCACTGTTTTATGCAAAATCTGATTCGATAACAATTGGCCACCTCCTATATTCTCCCATTCTACCATATAGAAGAAATTGTGTCTAATTATTTTAATTCTGAAAAAAACCGGCTCTCGTTTTACGAAAGCCGGTTCTAGCTCATGGTTATAAACTAGTTTGCAATTGCCTCTTCTGTCTCTTTATCAAATACATGAATCTTAGATGCATCAAGTGCGAATTTAACTGTATCGCCTGTTCTTGCCTTTGTGCTAGGCTCAACTCTTGCTGTCATGCTTGCGCCTTCATAATCAAAGTATAAGAATACTTCTGCACCAAGCATCTCGTATACACGGATCTTAGCTTCCAGAACGGTATCAGGAGATTTCGCAAGGAATTCTGGCTCATCATGAACATCTTCCGGACGAATACCAAGAACAACCGTCTTTCCATTATATCCGCCATCAATAAGCTTCTTAGCTTTATCAGCAGAAAGCTTAATCTCAGAAGGCCCTGCCACAAGATATACATCATTGCCTTTTACCTTACATGTTGCATCAACAAAGTTCATCTGAGGTGATCCGATAAATCCAGCAACGAACAGGTTACACGGTGAATCGTAAAGTACCTGAGGCGTATCTACCTGCTGAACGATACCAGCGTTCATAACTACGATTCTTGTACCAAGCGTCATAGCCTCTGTCTGGTCATGTGTTACGTAGATGATCGTTGTACCAAGTCTCTGGTGAAGCTTGGAAATCTCAATACGCATCTGTCCACGGAGTTTCGCATCCAAGTTAGAAAGAGGCTCATCCATAAGGAATACCTTAGGATTACGTACGATTGCACGACCCATAGCAACACGCTGTCTCTGACCACCGGAAAGAGCCTTCGGCTTACGCTCAAGCAAAGCTTCAAGGTCAAGGATTCTAGCCGCCTCGCGAACCATCTTATCAATCTCATCCTTCGGTACTTTTCTCAGCTTAAGACCGAATGCCATGTTATCATATACTGTCATATGCGGATACAGAGCGTAGTTCTGGAATACCATCGCAATATCTCTATCCTTAGGCTCTACATCGTTCACTAACTTGTCGCCAATGTATAATTCTCCGCTGGTGATCTCTTCCAGACCAGCTACCATACGAAGTGTTGTAGATTTACCACATCCTGATGCTCCTACGAAGATGATAAATTCTTTGTCTTCAATCTCGAGATTGAAATCTTTAACTGCTACATATCCATTCGGATAAGTTTTGTTAATGTGACGTAAAGATAAACTTGCCATTTTAAATTTCCTCCTGATATTCTTTCAAATAAGTTTTAACATTTCATTTACTAGTAAAGAGTATATAAAAAAAGAATGATTCGGGGTATACCCAAGTTGAACAATTTTTCTAACTGATTCTATACAAATTGAACAATTAATCCCTATACCGGCAAAACACCGCTCATTCCTGCTTTAAAATCATCTGATAAATGTCTCTTTTCCCCACGCCCCTATCTTTTGCCACTTGCTTCATGGCCTCCTTTTTACTCATTCCTTTATCAAAATATTGCTGCATATGTTCTTCAATTGAAAACTCTTCCCATCGAGCGCGCTCTTTTTGTATCATCTCCGCCTCGGATCTTCCCTCTATTATAAGTACATACTCGCCCCGGGCTTCATGCTCTTCATAATAAGCAGCCGCTTCATCTATCGTCGTACCAAATACAGTTTCATGTCTCTTTGTCAGTTCCTTGCAAATACTGATCTTACGGTTTCCAAGTGTTTCTCTTAATAATATCAATGTACGAAGAAGCCTATGAGGCGCTTCATACATAACAATTGTGCGGGTTTCCTCCTTTAGAGAAACAAGCACTCGTTTTCGCTCTTTTTTGTCCGTCGGGAGAAATGCTTCAAAGACAAATCTTCTTGTAGAAATTCCTGATATCGTCAGCGCCGTGATGCATGCCGCCGCTCCCGGAGCCGCCGTTACCGGAATACCCGCTTCATGACACATCGCTACCAGTTCCTCCCCGGGATCAGAGATTCCGGGAGTTCCCGCATCCGTAATAAGAGCGATATTTGCTCCGCCAAGCAGTCGTTCCACCAATTTATGCCCTTTTTCAACTTTATTATATTCATGATAACTGGTCATAGGCGTTTTAATCCCAAAGTGATTCAGAAGCTTGATGCTGTTGCGGGTATCCTCTGCCGCGATCAAATCTGCTTCCTTTAATATGCGCACACAGCGAAAGGTCATATCCTCAAGATTGCCGATCGGGGTGGCGCATAAGTACAAAGTACCTGTCATACAGATTCTCCTTTCGCATGTTCCTTCTCTTCCCATCCATGATGTATCCGCATTACTTCATCCGTATACTTCCCTTCTCTTTCATATACGATCAATGGCGATCCTACTTTCATTCTTGGATTTCCGCCTTTGATCCCGCCAACCAGAACCATATTCGGTTCTTTATCTGCAAACGGGTACACAAGCCGCATCTCCTTCGGCTCAATTCCATAAGCACACATCTTAACAAGTATCTCCGGCAATCTGAACGGCCTGTGCACCATGTAGAATCTCCCTTTTACCTTCAATATCTTAGCGCTTTCCCGCAAAATATCGTCTAATGTGCATAAAACTTCATGTCTGGCAATATATAATGCCTCATTGTTGTTTGGGAGACCGTGCTCTCCTATCATATAAGGCGGGTTCGTCGTGACCACCTCAAAAGAGGCCGCTCCAAACTTAAGAGCCGCCTCTTTAATGTCTCCTGTTACGATATCTATCTTTGATTCCAGCCCATTGTATGCTACACTCCTTCTTGCCATGTCCGCACTCGCCTTCTGAATCTCAAGTCCCGTGTAGTGTTCGCCGTCCGTTTTCGCCTCCAAAAGAATCGGAAGGATACCTGTTCCTGTTCCCAGATCCAGAGCCCTCTCTCCCCTCTTCACCCTCACAAACGAAGAAAGGAGCACCGCATCCATCCCGAAGCAAAACCGTCCCGGGTGCTGAATGATCTCATATCCCTTAATCTGCAAGTCGTCCAGCCGCTCCCCCGCATGAACCAACCTCTCTTTTTCCATGATCCTACACCTTACGCTTAATTATCATCCAGTCTGGAGCCGCTGTTTTTCTCTTCCAGACGTCTAAGCTCCTCCATCTCTTCTTTGGAAAGCTTTGTGTCCTTTTTTCGGCGCTTCGGCTTAAACTTAAGCTCCGAAGCCTTATATTCCCGTATTTCCTTCTCATCATTATCCAATGTCACAATTACCTTTACAAGCTGGCGCAGTACATTCACCGACTGTACATCGCCCTTCAGCCCATCAGGTGTCGTCACATGGTCGCCGTTACCTGGCAGATGGCTGTTAAGTTCTTCGTATATCTCCTCCTCATTCGTCAGGCAACACATCAGCCTGCCGCACACACCGGAGATCTTTGTCGGATTCAGCGACAGATTTTGTTCCTTCGCCATCTTGATAGACACCGGTGCAAATTCAGACAGATACGTATGGCAGCAGAGCGGCCGTCCACAGATTCCTATTCCGCCGCGGATCTTCGTCTCGTCACGCACCCCGATCTGCCGCAATTCGATCCTTGTTCGAAACACGCTCGCCAAGTCCTTTACAAGCTCCCGGAAATCGATCCTTCCATCAGCCGTAAAATAAAAAAGCACTTTATTATTGTCAAAAGTATATTCCGCATCAATCAGCTTCATCTCAAGTCCGTGCTTACGAATCTTTTCCAGACATATCTCAAATGCTTCCTTTTCTTTCTCATGGTTTTTTGCTTCTTTCTTCTTATCTTCTTCTGTCGCGATCCGGATCACCTGCTTGAGAGGCTGGGTAATCCTCTCATCTTCTACATCCTTCGGCCCTGTCACAACAGAACCGAACTCCACCCCTCTGGCAGTCTCCACGATCACCTGATCTCCGGTTTTAATATCATGCTTTCCCGGCGCAAAGAAATAGATCTTCCCCGCCGTACGGAACCTTACGCCTATAACTCTGGTCATAAATTAATTCTCCTTTATTGTCAGGAATAAAAGCTCCATTACAAGTTCAAAATTGACATTCGCCCTAAGTCTCGACTTCGCTTTTTCGAGACCGGCGATAATATTTTGAATTCCTTCATAAGAGCTTGTCTTAGCCTGTTCTTTGATGTATTTTATCTGATCTTTAAAAACAATCTTATCAATTTCCTTTGTCGCCTTATACAAGAGGACATCCCGATACCAGATCATGATAATATCAAAGTAATCCGTAATCTCCAGTTTGTATGCCGTAACATTATTTACCGCCGCAACAACCTCTGAAAATTCCATCTCACGAATATACTTCAGAAGCTTAAGGGCTTCATCCTTAATCTCATTAAAATGCTCCGAATGCGCAAGCATAATAGCCCGTCCCATATTTCCCTGTGCAAATGCCGTGCAGACATCCGCCTTATAATCCGGAACCTCAAGCCTCTCCATCAGATATTTTTTAATCAGCGTATTTCTGATATTGCGGAGCTTAAGCATCACGCACCTTGAGTTAATGGTAGGAAGCAAAACTTCTGCATTCTCCGTCAACAATATAATAACCGCGTACTCCGGCGGCTCTTCGATAGTCTTAAGCAGTGCATTCTGCGCCTGCGCCGTCATAAGCTCCGCCCGATCGATGATATAGACCTTATACGGTCCCTGATACGGCTTGATCATAACCGTATTGTTCACCTGATCACGGATATCGTCCACACTGATCGTATTCGGTTTTTCATGCGCAACCCAGATGATATCCGGATGGTTATTGCTTTCTGCCTGCTTACAGGAATGACAGGTATTGCACGGATCCGGACCTTTTTTCTCACAAAGCAGCGTCATGGCAAATAAGCTCGCCAGCATCTTCTTACCAGAGCCTCTCGCACCGTTCATAATATAGGCATGTGACACCTTCTCCATCGATACCGCATTTCTGATATACTGTATTATATCTTTGTGTCCCACTACATCCTTAAAGCTTCCCATGTTGTATCTCCCTTTTATCTTTTCTAAATACTGTAATCTATATACTCTCATTGATCAAAACGTCAATGTATCCTTCCCTTTTTAATCCCTCAACGGAATATCCTTCTGCCAGATACCAGCCGAGCAGACGGACCACTTCCTCTGTGATCCTCTCCCCCGGAACGATCAAAGGACTTCCCGGCGGATACAGATACGCATACTCCGCAGAGACATGCCCAATCGCCGCCACGCAGGGAATAGACGCCGTCCCTGCCTTGCCCATTCTGATCAGCGCTTCCGTCCCGGCAATATCATATACTGCCTCCATACGAGGGAGTCCTCCCATCCTCGGACATAATCTACCTTTTGTATTATAATCTATCTTATTATCAATCCTAAACAATGCATTTGTCAACCGTTCAAAGCCTTCTTTTGTATCCGATACAGAAGTCATGGCAAGAATATAATTTCCTGCCGCCATCTCCATCTGCAAATGATCCCGGGAAAGCAGCCGGCTGTACAGCTCCCGCCCCGTAATTCCTGAATTTTCCGTCGAAATAATAAGCTTAGATATATCATAACATTCTGTACGGATTAACTCAAGACACTTAAGTTCTGAAAGTCTCTTTCGGACCTCACAAAGATTCTTAACATATTCTTCAAACATCTCCTCTGCATGATCCTGAAGCGCATGTATACACAGATCAATACTTGCCATCAGTACATAAGACGGACTGGAGGTCTGCAGCATATCCAGATACTTTCTTACGTCATCCCTGCGAACCCTTTCACCATTTATATGAAGAAGAGCCGTCTGTGTCAGCGACGGCAAAGTTTTGTGTATGCTGTGAATAACAATATCCGCGCCGCACCTGTTCGCATTTTGCGGAAATGCACTGTGAAAACCAAAATGAGCCCCATGCGCCTCATCTACGATCAAAGGCAGTCCCTTCGCATGTACCGCCTCTGCGATGGCTGTCACATCCGACACCACCCCGTCATAAGTCGGCGATACAATCACAACTGCACTGATCTTCGGATGACGCTCAAGGGCCTCTATCACATCCTGTGGTCTGATCTGTGTATTCAGTCCAACTCGGCTGTCAAAGCACGGATACAGATAGACCGGATTCAATTCATTTAAATATATAGCATGATACACAGACTTGTGGCAATTTCTTGCCACAAGTATCGTATCTCCTTTTTCAGTTACACCGCAGACGGCGCTTAGTATTCCGGCCGTACTCCCATTAACGAGAAAATGAGTCTCATCCGCATGGTAAACCTCTGCCGCCCGCTTCTGCGCACTTTTCAGAATTCCATGCGCATGATGCAGATCGTCAAATCCTTCAATCTCGGTAATATCTATATCATACGGAAGACTTACCTCCCCGGCCAGTCTCCATATACCACACCTTTTATGCCCCGGCATGTGGAAGCCATAGTGATCCGAACTGCTGTAACTTTTTAACTTATCATATAGTGTGCTCATTACACGCTCTTCACATTCTGTAATCTTTTATTATAATCTTTTCAGAAGTTTCTCTCTTTCTTCCTCAAATCCCGGTTTGCCGAGCAGTGCAAACATATTCTTCTTATAGCTCTCAACTCCCGGCTGATTGAACGGATTCACACCCGAAATATATCCGCTCACGCCGCATGCAAACTCAAACATATAGAACAACTGTCCAAGTGAATATTCATCCTGTGCCGGAACATTAACCATCAAGTTTGGAACATTGCCGTCCGTATGAGCAAGAATCGTTCCGTTCATAGCGCTCTTATTTACAAAATCAACGTTCTTTCCTGCAAGGTAGTTTAACCCGTCAAGATCTACCGGCTCCTCGCCAATAATAATCTCTTCCTGCGATGTCTCTACATTCAGCACCGTCTCGTACATGATACGGCTTCCGTCCTGAATAAACTGTCCCATAGAGTGAAGATCCGTCGTAAGATCTACCGATGCCGGGAAGATACCCTTCTGGTCTTTCCCTTCACTCTCGCCGTAGAGCTGTTTCCACCACTCAGATACATAGTGAAGGCTTGGCTCATAATTCGCCAAAATCTCAACAGATTTCCCTTTTCTGTGAAGGATATTACGGATTGCAGCATATTTCAACGCGTCGTTATCTTCAAATTCATTGTTGATCGCCATCTCTCTTCCAGACGCAGCGCCCTCCATCAGCTTGTCAATGTCTGCTCCGCTGACTGCGATCGGGAGAAGTCCTACCGCTGTCAGCACCGAGAAACGTCCGCCTACATCATCCGGCACTACAAATTCCTCATAACCTTCCTCGTCAGCAAGGCTCTTAAGCGCTCCTCTTGCCTTGTCAGTTGTCGCGTAGATTCTTTTGGCAGCACCCTCTTTTCCGTATTTCTCTTCAAGCATAGCCTTGAATACGCGGAAAGCAATTGCCGGCTCTGTCGTCGTACCGGATTTAGAAATTACATTTACAGAGAAATCCCTGTCTCCGATTACATCGATCAGATGTTTCAGATATGTACTGCTGATGCTGTTCCCTGCATAGTAGATTTCCGGGGTCTTGCGTACCTCCTTAGAAACCATGTTATAAAAATTGTGACGTAAAAATTCAATGGCAGCTCTCGCTCCAAGATAAGATCCTCCGATACCGATAACCACCAGAACTTCGGAATCCTCTTTAATTCTTTCTGCTGCGGCTTTGATCCGGGCAAATTCATCTTTATCATAATCTATCGGAAGATCAACCCAGCCCAGAAAGTCATTTCCCGCTCCTTCTTTGGAAAGAAGCGTGTCCTTCGCCTGCAGGGCGATTTTCTTCATGGACTCCACCTCGTGATCACTGATAAATCCTGCCGCTTTTGAATAGTCAAATGTTACTTTTGCCATAGCGCAAATCCGTCCTTCCTTCAAAATATATTTATATTTTTACATATATAATATATTTTATCAAATCAATGCGCTTTAATCAAGCCATAAACTCCTCCAAGATCTGACGGATAAGAATTTCTCTTTCTACAGACTTTTGCTCCGTTCCCTCCAGTTCCTCTTTCTCTTCTTTTTCACGGATTGCTTTTACTCTGCCGCTCTTATCTTCCCCTTTCATCATGTCCGGGACAGGATACGGCTCTGGCATCGACGGCGGAAGAATCTCCGGAGGTGTCTGAGGTGACGGAACCTCTTTTCCCGGCTTGGGTCTTGCCGGTTCCGCTGTCTTCCCTGTATGATTCATCTTCTGTACAGGATCTTTCTTCATTGCGGCATTCGTTTTGATTGCTGTGTCTGTCTTTACTGCGATATCTGTTTCTTCGAACTCATCCTCGTCAAATTCCGTAATCATCCGTGCTTCTTCATCCGCCTCCCATTCCGTGTTTCTTTTCTCATCCATCTCTTTCTGGTGCGCTTTCTCATAACGATGGAGACATACATTCTGCAGATAATCAACCATATAATTCCTCACCATCTGCATCCGATAATTTTCATCCGTCGTCAGATGGAACACATACACAAGAATCCCAAGCCCTGCGCCGATGACTCCTGTCTGCAGCACCAGATCATTCATTCCGTAGATGCTGTATGTAAGAACTGCCCCAAGAAGGCCTGTTACGATACACAAAAGAGCCGCCGCCTTCTCTAATCTCCTTAAGCTGTGAAGCCGTATCCCAAACACTTTATATCCGTACAGGTACTTGTCCACAAACACTTCTACATTCTCCACCTTTTCACTGACCATACAGGCATGCTCAAATTTTGCGCGCACCAGACGCATTAGCGGATGTGTACTTTTATTCATATTGCCTGCCGCCCGCACCAAACGTGAAAGAATTCCATTCACCATACATTTGCTCAGAATACCGACCGCCGTAAAAATCCCCAGCGCTATAACTACTATCTGCTTATCTACTATTATCCTCGACATAGATTAAGCCCTCCTTTCATGGGAATTATACTTGATATTCCCTCAGAGGGCGATGAAATCCGTTCTCCATAAAACGACATCTGCCTGTCATTTCCTGTCGCTTTATAATATACAACTTTCTTAAAAGTATTACAATAAAGGCAGAAGTTCCTTCACAAGACGCACGCTGTGGGCGATTGCCTGCTTTTCAAACTCCGGATAATCCATGACTGCACTATTGTCGGCTTTGTCCGAAATCGCCCGAATTATGACATACGAAACTTTGTTCAGATAAGCCGCATGGGCAATCCCCGCACCCTCCATCTCTGTACAGAGCGGATGAAACTGATTCACAATCCGTTCCTTCGCCTCGGCGGAAGAAATAAACTGATCGCCGCTTGCCACCCTTCCGGTAAATGTATGAATCTCGGGATTAGCTTTTTCATTAGCCGCCTTCGCCTTCTTAACAAGCGCTGCGTCCGCCGGAAATGCCAGCGTGTCCATCCTCGGCACCTGCCCTGCAGGATCTCCGAAAATCGTCGCATCCATATCATGATGAACAGCATCTGTCGAAATGACCATGTCCCCGATATCAATCCTTGCATCCAAAGAGCCCGCAATTCCTGTATTAATCAGCGTATCCACCCGAAAATGGTCCACAAGGACCTGTGCGCAGATCCCCGCGTTCACCTTCCCAATGCCGCTCCTCACCACCACCGTATCTTTTCCGCAAAGTACGCCTCTGCAAAAAGCCATACCCGCAATTTCCTTCGTTTCCTGAATCTTCATCGCTTCCTTCAAAGCCGTAACTTCCTCTTCCATAGCTCCAATAATACCTATCATCTGTCTGTTCCTCCATATAAATATTATAATATTAGAGATAGTATAGCATTCCTTCTTATTCTCTGCTATACTTTTCTTGTAAGCAAAACCAAAGGAGGAAATCATATGGAATATAAACCAGTCGGTGTCTGCTCACAGTTAATCCGTGTAGACGTAGAAGATAATGTAATCAAAAATGCCGAATTTGTCGGAGGATGCAGCGGCAACACTCAGGGCGTAGCCCGTCTCGTACAAGGAATGCAAGTGGATGAAGCGATTTCTCGTCTGGAAGGAATCAAATGCGGCTTTAAGTCCACATCCTGCCCGGACCAGCTTGCGCAGGCACTAAAAGCTGTTTCCAGCAAATAAGATTTCAAAGATAAATTGGCAGAGAAAATTCCTCTGCCAGTTTTCGTATGAATACCCCGCCGCGGCATCAAACCATTTCCCGAACCGTATCCAGTGGAAGCTCCAGAAGCTCCGACACCTGCTTTTCATCCTTTAATTTAGAATATAACTTGCAAACTGTATCCCTCTGACTCCGCCGCATAACATCCTGTGTTACTTGTTCCGTTACCTGTTCTGTCACTTGCTGTGTTACCTGTTCTGTCACTTGCTGTGTTACCTGTTCTGTCACTTGCTGTGTCACTTGTTCTGTTACTTGCTGTGTTACCTGTTCTGTTACTTGCTGTGTTACTTGTTCTGTTACTTCCTTAGTTACCCTTTCTGTTATCTTTTTTGTCAATTCTGCCTCCAGAATATCTGCTTCTAATACAAGTCCGTCTTCCATCATATCATTGAATCCCCCTTCGATAAACTCTTCATAATGAGAATATAGATGATTATATAGTTTCTGGATCAGGCTGCGAAGCTTATTGGCATCTCCCGATGTTATATTCCCAAGCGCCTGATTCTTATTAATTGCGTTTATTATATCATCAAGGATCAGTGTCCGCAAGGCTTCCATATTCTCCGGTGTCCGCTCCTTTCTTATACTATCCCGCAGTTTTAACATCATAAACGGGATCAGTATCACCATCTTCCGGCTGCTCAATTCTTCCGCTGTATGTTCTAAAAGCTTAAAGATCGGAATCCGGTACGGAAAGGTCCCCTGCGTTC
>VIQU02000059.1 GCA_010206225.2 Lachnospiraceae bacterium MD308
AAAGCGTATCCATGGGATAATGCCTGTATTGAATCCTTTCATGCATTGATCAAAAGAGAATGGCTGAATCGATTTAAAATAAAAAATTATGAACATGCCTATAAATTGGTATTTGAATACATAGAGACATTTTATAATACGGTAAGAATCCACAGTCATTGTGGATATCTATCACCAAATGAATACGAGAATGTGTATGAACAGAAATTGAATAAGATGGAAAGATTGGCTGGATAAAAAATGGAAGGTTGTAAGAAAAGTTCACTTTTAACTTGTACTTTTTCTTGACATAGTACCATCGGCGTAAAAGTTCCTGTTATGATGACGGCAGAGCTCATAAAAAGCCAGCGGGTTCAGCTTCATACGCTGTTTCAGATAACCGGGCTTTGATATTTCCATTCCCGGATGTGCGGTTTTCATATAATTTCGTAATTCCAAGCTCAAAGTAATCCCCCTCCGGTTGATCATGGTAAACAGAAGATCTTTCAGCGGCATTTTTCTGTTTCTTATAAAAGAGGACGGATTCCCATTTCTGCAAAAATCATGGAATTCATCCTGATGGATCAAACTGATATCATAACAGGTACGTTTTTGAGAGTTTTTCATAAAATCACCTGCCTTAAGAGAAATACATCAGCTATTTACTTTTATTATACAATAAAGATACAGAAAAAAGGAACCTTTTACAATTTAAAATGTAAAAGATTCCTTAAGTTAATGACATTGCGAAAAATCAATGTTTTCGGCGATGTTTTCAGCGTCGCTAATAGGATTTGAACCTCCGGCCTACCGCTTAGGAGTAGAACCATTTGCTAGTAGGCAGCTCCCTCTTAATGTTATCTAATCCCTGTATTTCCTTAGCTTTAACGGATTCAAAATGTTATCTCGTACCGACCTGTGGCTGCTAGTTTTAAGGTGTTTTAGATGCTCCTCTTAGCAGGCGATTAGCAAGGGGCTTGAATTTAGGAAAATGTTATGCTGTAAAAACTTTCCCGATTGATACCTGCATTTCACAACTAATCCTAGAATAGTTTAAGCTGTTTGCACTTTTCTAAGGTCACAAATTGTGACCTCAAAGAGTTTCTCATTCCTCTGTTTCCAGTTCCAACCTTTGCAGGATGTCTTTGATAATGCCTGCATCTTGAATTAGATTAATGCCAAAACACTTTTTTCCTGCATCTTTCAAAGACGCTCCTATATGATAGGCTGTCATTCGGTCAATAACCAAAAACCTGTCATGGAATACTTTAGTATATTTTATTTTCAATGTTGGGTACTGTGCATTGAAATTTTGCACATCCATATTGCTTAATCGTGTTCGCTGATGCGTGTAAACTGTAACGAATACACCATCATTTTTCTTCGCTAACAAGTTAAGCGTTCCTACATCCACATACCCGTCTATCAACATAATCTCTTTCTCTGCTTTCTGTATCAAGCTAACTATCAAACTGAAAGCATCATATATCTGTCCGTCAAAGAATACCTTTTGACTGGTTTCTTCGTGTTCAGATATGTATTCAAATATTTGCTCCAGTTTCTCGTCCGTCTGCTTCTGGTATTCCAACTGCTTCAATTCCACATTGCTGATACGCTCAAAGAGCAGGGCATTGTTGGCAATAAAACGCCGCATCTCTACAAACGCTCTCATAATACCAATGCTCACATTTACGGCAGCATCACTATGAAGTACGCTTGCAAGCATAGATATTCCTTGTTCGGTAAATACATAAGGTAGAGTTCTTCGTCCACCATATCCATTTTCGTTCAAACTTGAAATGCCAGATTGGCATTTCAAGTTCTCATATTCCTCTGCGGTAAGTTGAAATCTAAAATCTTCTGGAAATCTCTTTATATTTCTTTTTACAGCTCTGTTTAATGCTCCTGTTTCGACTTGATAAAGCATTGCTAAATCACTGTCTACCATAACCTGTTTATCACGAATTATATATATCAGTTTTTCAATGGTAGGCTGTACATTTTCTATGGCGGGTACTTCTACCTCTATTTGTGACAAAACTTCTGTTTTCTCTTGTGTTGCCATCATATCCTCCTAAACTTGAAATGCAAAATTGGAACTTCAAAAATATCATTGCTATGTCTGACTTGAAATCACAAACTGTGACTTCAAGTTCTTATCCTTCAAAACTTGCTATGCCAATTTGGCATTTCAAGTTTCTATGTATCATTTGCTTTGAGGTCGCAAATTGCGACCTCAATCTCTTACGTCGCACTCATTATACCATACGACAAATTTTTTACCACATCAAATCCAAAAAGAAAACGGGCAATCTTGAGAACCGCCTATTCTTAAACTCCAAATTCGATATTTTATGTACACTCATTGTTTGTTTTTACAGTATATCATACATTTTTCTACAATTTTTCAAAGAAGCATCTACGTAGATGTTATAACTTCGTCCCAACTTGTGACAAAGTTAATAACTTTGAACCTGAAACTCTCACCTTTTCAATTAGCAAGCTTTTCAACAAAATTTTTCGGATAATTAGCAGAAACACCATTTTGATTAGCAATCTCAGATATAGTAAAATACCGAGAACTCTGGAACCCCAGTATTCTCGGCATTTCTCAAGACGTCGCTAAGAGGATTCGAACCTCCGGCCTACCGCTTAGGAGGCGGTCGCTCTATCCAACTGAGCTATAGCGACATTCAAAAAATTTATATACATTTTTACTTGTTACCTTTTCCCTTCTCCTTTCAGGCGAGTGTTATAACACTTTCTTAGGAGGTGTCGCTCTGTCTGCCGAGCTATAGTAACGTTTATGCTTATTTATTCTAACACTGAGTATAGAAAAAATCAAGTTTAAACATAGATGTTTTATAATTTTCAAAAATAGTTCTATTTCTCTTTAGCAGTTTTACTTTTGGACCATCCTGAGTACTTCTTTTTTGATTCTAATTTTGAAATTTGTGCGGATGACTTTGTTTTGCTTATGTTCTTTGTTTTTACGCTGCTTTTAAAATTCTTTTTTGTACTATACTGAATCTGATATAGCTTTTCTGATTCCGTTGTTTTTTCTGACTCTTCTGGCTTTATCGGTTTCTCTGATTCCGTTGGTTTTTCTTGCTCTTTTGGACCTGTCGATTTACTGGTTCCACCGGCTCTGCTGGTTGTTCTGAACCTTCACTTTCTTCCATCACTTCATAATAGAAAATATTTTCTTTTCCACCATAACTTACTATTGCGATTCTCTGTTCAACTTCACTTGTATCAAAATTCTTTATATCATATGTTCCTGCTTCCAACTGCCTTGATGAAGATATCCCAGAGCTTTTTCCCATCTTCCAGTTTTTCCCGTCATAAGATATCAACTTCAAATCTGAACTGCCAAGCGATACATATATCTTTCCATCTAATCACATCTGACAATGCAGCATTCATTACAGTCATATTTTCATTATATGATCCATCTGAATTCTCTGAATATCCATTTTGTCCTTTCTGCGAGTCTCCAAATTCTCCGGTATAATTTCTTTCGCCTGCTTTTTTGTATTCTATTACAAATAGCTCGTGCTCATTAAGCGGGGACTTCAGTATATATACCTGATTCCCATCCGCTTTATCCTGAGTATCGAGTGTAAGGCTTGTGCTTTCTGTCACAGTTTCAATATCCAGCCAGTTTGTATATTTCATCCTAAGATATGTGAGAGGATACGGAATTCTATATGGTGCAGATGCCATAATGTCCCATATATATACCGGATGGTTATAGCTTTCATTTGGATCTTTTATATTCCCTCGATACAGATCCGGATATCCGAATGTATAATATTTCTTTTGTTATCGTAAAAATCTTTCAGATCCATTAACTAAAATTTATCTTTCCCTGCAGCCATATATTTCCCTTAAACCTTCGGCCCTTTGCAGGTTCTCCAACTACTTTTGCTTTTGGAACACAAAGTGAAAATTTCAGATCATTCACTTCCAAGTCCATAATATATAGCTCTTCCTCTGTTAATATATTTTTTTTTGTTGTAAACTCTAAAATTGTTCCAAGTATTGAATATTTATCGCATTCAATTCCATAAGGCATAATACTGGTATCAACAATGCTAAAAATATCTTCTGTAATAAGTCTTCTGGATACTTTTGAATATGTATCTATATCATCCAAAGTCAGACTTTCAATTGCCACAGGATCTCCTGATTTCGCAGCATTCACTAACTTCATCCGGTTATGGACCTCTTCTTGCTGCTGTTTTTCCTGATTCTTGTTTTTCAAAACAGGAAAAAGTATCATTCCTTCATTGCTCAGTGCAGACAGGGTTACAGACATATACTGCACCCTGTCATGTCTGCTGAGCTGACATATTTTTAAATATTCCAAAGTATTCTGAACATGAAAGATCAGATTAATTGCAATCTTTGAATCCTCGCATATTCCAATATATGCTTCTCTGTCACTTCTCCGTTCAATTGCAACATCAGCATATGATGTAATCCCTTTTCCATTAATGTACGGAAAATAATACCGCTTTTCGAATCGCGAAGCCATGTCCATATCGCCAAATAAAGAGATTCCGATTCCGTCAGCGTATTCTTTTTGAAATTCACAGAAATCCATCTCCTCATCCTGTAAAATTAATTCATGATGCGTAAAATTTCGTTCTACCTGAGTCAGGATTTCGTATAATTCTTTTTTTGATTCTATATCGCCAAATCCAATGGCTGTCAGGTATTGATTCATAATTATTTCCTCTTAATCTCAGTCATTCCACCCATATATGGCTTAAGAACTTCTGGAATCCTCACGCTTCCATCTGCCTGAAGATTATTTTCCAGAAATGCAATCAGCATTCTCGGCGGTGCTACAACTGTATTATTCAATGTATGTGCAAAATATTTGCTTCCATCCGCACCTTTTACCCGGATTCCAAGTCTTCTTGCCTGCGCATCACTTAGATTAGAACAACTTCCTACTTCAAAATACTTTTTCTGTCTTGGAGACCATGCTTCAACATCACAGGATTTTACCTTCAAGTCTGCCAGATCTCCAGAACAGCATTCCAATGTACGAACCGGAATATCAAGAGAGCGGAACAAATCTACCGTGTTCTTCCATAGCTGATCGTACCAGTATGGGCTTTCCTCTGGTTTACATACAACGATCATTTCCTGCTTTTCAAATTGATGGATACGGTATACTCCTCTTTCCTCAATTCCATGTGCACCTTTTTCTTTCCGGAAACATGGAGAATAACTGGTAAGTGTCTGAGGAAGCTGGCTTTCATCAAGCATGTTGTCAATAAACTTTCCAATCATAGAATGTTCGCTCGTTCCAATGAGATATAAATCTTCTCCTTCAATTTTGTACATCATTGCATCCATTTCTGCAAAACTCATTACTCCTGTAACTACATTGCTTCGAATCATAAACGGTGGGATGCAGTATGTGAATCCTCTATTAATCATAAAATCACGTGCATAAGTAATAACAGCAGAATGAAGTCTTGCAATATCTCCCATCAGATAGTAAAAACCATTTCCTGCAACTCTTCCAGCACTTTCAAGATCAATTCCTTTAAAGCTTTCCATAATTTCTGTATGATATGGAATTTCATAATCCGGTACTACCGGCTCACCGAATTTCTCAATCTCGACATTTTCACTGTCATCTCTTCCAATCGGTACGGAAGGATCAATGATATTTGGGATTGTCATCATAATTTTTTTTATTCTTTCCTCTACCTTTTTTTCTTCGCTGGAAAGAGCCTCTACACGGTCAGCATTTGCCTGAACTCTCTTCTTCAGTTCTTCTGCCTCTTCTTTTTTGCCCTGCGCCATACATGCGCCGATTTGTTTGGATATTTTATTTCTCTCTGCACGCAGGGCTTCAACTTCCTGTTTAATATCTCTATTCTTTTTATCCAGTTCTAATACCTCATCTACCAGCGGAAGTTTATCGTCCTGAAATTTTTTCTTAATATTTTCCTTCACTGCATCCGGATTATTTCTTACAAACTTTATATCTAACATTTTATTTTCCTCCTGTTTTTATTTATTTTGTTTCTTTACTATAAATATCTGAAAAGATAGCCTTGTCCAATGCTTCTGCCTCTTCTTCAGCAAGTTCTACATAACTCTCTGCATTAACAATTTCTTTTACATAAGTGTAACATCCTTCACGGCTATGCATGGCGTTCATAATCCATCCATTATTTTTTCCGTCAAGCATTGCTACTGCAAAGCTTAACTTTCCGCCCATCTCATTAAAAGCATCATACTTTACTATTCCAACCTTTTGGAAATTCTGGTCCAGTATTTTTCTCATATCTCGAATGTCCGCTCGATTTTGCTTTGTAACTTTTATAATAGTTTCCGCCTCTTGAAATTTTTCCATCATACTTTCTTCTAAACTTTTTCCGTCTTTTCCCCTCATGAACGTCTGATAACTAGTTTTTAAGCGGTTATATTTTACAGTTACATTTACATATAATATAAACAATATTACAAATAATACAAGCATAAAGATAAAGATAAATGCTGGATCTATTCCCAATGCATTTAATATTCTGCTTTCCATAAGTATTTATTCTCTCCTTCCAAGACTCATAATCATATCGAACATTCGTTCTAACTCGTCATCTGAATAATATTCTATCTCTATCTTCCCTTTTCCATTCCCTTTTGCAGCTATATTTACCTTTGTTCCCATTACATCTTTCATTCTGTTTGCAAGATCATTATATAAAAATTCATTTTCAATTATCTTTTTTACTTTTGGCCGTTTCGGATTTTTTATGTCTTTGACAAGTTTTTCTACATCTCTTACACTTAGCTTTTCATCAAATATCTTTACTGCCAATTCATACTGTGAATCTGCGTCTTCAATTGCAAGAAGTGCTCTGGCATGTCCGGTAGATATCATATCATCAATTACCATCTGCTGTACTTTTTCGCATAATTTTAAAAGACGCATTGAATTTGTAACTGCTGTTCTGCTTTTAGAAACACGTTCTGCTACTTCATCCTGTTTCAAATTAAATTCTTCTAACAATCTTTTATATGCTGCAGCTTCTTCTATTGGATTAAGATTTTCTCTTTGTATATTCTCAATTAATCCAATTTCTATAATTTCCTGCTCTGTATAATCCTTTATGATTACTGGAATCTCTTTTATTCCTGCCATCTTAGCTGCACGCCATCTGCGTTCACCGGCAATAATTTCGTAATAATCTTTTCTCTTTCTTACAAGAAGTGGTTGAAGTACACCAAATTGTTTAATTGAATCAGACAATTCCATTAAAGCATCCTCTTCAAATTTCTTACGCGGCTGATCTCTATTTGGTTCTACTTTATTAATACTAATCATTTGTTCACCGGATTCTGATTCAACTTGAACATCACCGTTTTCTAATGACTTTAAAACCTTTTCTGTTTGATTTATTTTAACAGATTTATTGTCAGGTATCAAACTGTCCAAACCTTTTCCAAGCCCCTTTTTTCTAGCGGCCATATTTTTATTCCTCCTTTATATTTATTCCTGAGATATTACTTCATCTGCTAATCTCATATAACTTTCTGCCCCCGCTGATTTTGCATCATAATGATTAATTGGCATCCCATAACTCGGCGCTTCCGCAAGTCTTATATTTCTCGGAATAATTGTTTTATATATATTCTGTTCCAAATTATCTTTAACGTTTTCAACAACTTGCAAAGAAAGATTTGTTCTGGCATCATACATTGTAAATACAACGCCCTCTATGATAAGATTTTGATTCAGCCTGTCCCGTACAAGTTCTACCGTATGTATCAATTGACTCAGTCCCTCCAATGCATAATACTCACATTGAATTGGTACAAGAACGGAATCTGCTGTAGTCATTGCATTAATAGTAAGTATGCTCAAAGATGGTGGACAATCAATAATTATAAAATCATAATCATCTTTTATTTTGTATAAAGCATTTTTAAGAATATATTCTTTATTATCTTCATCCAATAGTTCAATTTCAGCACCTGATAAATCAATGCTAGTTGGTATTATATCCAAATTACCATGAACATCTTTTTTTACTGCTTCATCAATACTTACTTCCCCTATTATCAAATCATAAATTGTATTTTCTACAGAATTCTTATCCAAACCAAGTCCACTTGTCATATTGCCCTGTGGGTCCATATCCACTGAAAGAACTTTCTTACCTTTTTCAGCAAGACATGCGGATAAATTAATAGCTGTAGTAGTTTTTCCTACGCCACCCTTTTGATTTGCAATGGCTATTATTTTTCCCATATTAATCACCTTTCTTTTTCGTGTATTACTAGTATAACACTTTTTATTCTATATATCCACAAAATGTTTCACGTGAAACATCTTTTTTACCAGAAAATAGTTATTGTTCACTCTAAAGCCATTTACAAAAATGTTTCACGTGAAACATTAAAGGAACCTCCTATTACTTAAGAGGTTCCTTTGATGGAATTCCAGACTTTCGAGGATATTTCTTATTAGTCGGTTTTTCTTTTCTAATTATTATAAATGCTCTTTTTATATCTGTATCAGGAAGATTAAATCTTACTATTTTATCAATATTCCCTCCAAGTAATGTAACAGCGTTCTTTGAATTTTTAATCTCTTCCTCTATGTTTTCCGCTTTATAAGAAGTAAAATATCCTCCAGTTTTTACAAAAGGCAAAGAATATTCTGAAAGAGTAGACAGATTCGCAACCGCCCTTGATACACATACATCATATTGTTCTCTGTATTTTTCATGTCTTGCATAGTCTTCCGCTCTGCCATGTATTGCTTCAATATCTTTCAGTTTCAATCCACCTATCACTTCATTTAAAAACTTAATACGCTTATTTAATGAGTCCAATAGTGTTATCTTTAGTTTTGGAAATACAATCTTTATCGGAATTCCTGGAAATCCTGCTCCCGTACCGATATCTATAAGATGTTTATCTTCCTGCAGATATTCAATATCAATAGCCTTTATTATAGAAAGACTATCTACAAAATGTTTCTGTATAACTTCTTTATAATCAGTTATAGCCGTAAGATTCATAAATCTATTCCATTCTGTAAGTAAATCATAATACTTTAAAAATTGATTCATCTGTTCATCATCCAACTGTATGCCTATTTTATTTATTTCTTCTTTTAAAATATCCTTCATATTTAAGTATCCTCTTATTGAATTTCATTAATACTGATATCAAAATATCGTTCTACCTGAATATCTTGCTTAAACTAATTATTACATCTTGTTTTTTCCTCCAAATATACTAATAATACAGAGATATCTGCAGGCGAAACTCCAGATATTCTTGATGCCTGGCCTATAGAAATCGGACAATATTCCTTCAATTTCTGAACCGCTTCAATCCTTAAGCTTTTAACTTCATCATAATTAATATTTTCTGGTATTTTCTTATTTTCCAGCTTTTTAAAATGTTCTACCTGCTTTTTCTGCCGCTTAATATATCCGTCATATTTAATAGCTATATTAATCTGTTCAATCACTTCATCTTTAAGCTCTGTTGGAAATTCCGGTCTGCCTGTATCAATTTCCTCTAATAATTCATAAGATAATTCTGGACGTTTAATTAAATCTATAATAGTGCTTCCAGACAATAGGGGTGTACTTCCACACTTTTCTAATAACGCTTGTACATTTCCAGTTGTTCCGACTGTCACATGTTCAAGTCTTTTTATTTCATTTTCAATAAGTTTTTCTTTGAATTTAAGTTTTTCATATCTTTCCTTAGATATTAATCCAATCTCATATCCCTTTTCCGATAATCGTTGATCTGCATTATCCTGACGAAGCAAAAGACGATATTCTGCTCTTGACGTCATCATACGATAAGGTTCATGACTTTCCTTTGTTACCAGATCATCAATAAGAACACCGATATATGCTTCCGAACGATCCAGTATAACAGGAGACAGATCATTGATTTTTCTCGAAGCATTAATACCTGCAATCAACCCTTGCGCTGCTGCCTCTTCGTATCCTGAACTTCCATTGAACTGACCGCTGCTAAATAACCCTTCTATATTTTTAAATTCCAGAGAAGGCTTTAGCTGCCTTGCATCAATACAATCATATTCAATTGCATAAGCATTTCTCACAATCCTAACATTCTCAAGTCCCGGCACAGTCCGGTACATCTCATACTGGACATCTTCAGGAAGAGAACTGGACATACCGCCAATATACATTTCATTCGTTTCAAGTCCTTCTGGTTCTATAAATACCTGATGTCTCTCCTTGTCTGCAAATTTTACAACTTTATCTTCAATTGACGGACAGTATCTGGGGCCAGTACCTTCTATCATTCCTGAAAACAGAGGAGACCTATCAAGATTTCTTCTTATAATATCATGTGTCTCTTTATTCGTATAAGTAAGCCAACAGGATACTTGATCTATCTGTACATCATCAGGATTTGTTGCAAAAGAAAATGGTATAACCTTCTCATCGCCAAGTTGTTCTTCCATCTTAGAAAAATCTACTGTATTCTTATCAATTCTTGCGGGAGTTCCTGTTTTAAAACGATACATCTTAATCCCAAGCTCCTTTAAACTATCTGTAAGATAATTTGCAGCCTGAAGCCCATTAGGTCCTGTATACGTACTTACATCTCCATAGATACAGCGGGCTTTTAGATATGTGCCTGTACATAAAATAATCGCCTGACAGCGATAGACAGCTCCTGATAAAGTCTGCACGCCCGTAATCCTGTTTTTATCAACTAATATTTTTACAACTTCTGTCTGCTTTACTTCAAGATTCTTCTCATTTTCTAAAACCTGCCGCATAGTACGGCTATAAAGAGCCTTATCCGCTTGTGCACGAAGGGAATGCACTGCCGGCCCTTTCGATTTATTCAACATTTTAGATTGAATAAAAGTACGGTCTATTATTTTTCCCATCTCGCCTCCTAAAGCATCAATTTCTCTTACAAGATGTCCTTTAGAACTCCCTCCGATGTTGGGATTGCATGGCATCAAAGCAATACTATCCACACTAACTGTAAAAACAATTGTCCTATGTCCAAGTCTTGCACAGGCAAGCGCCGCCTCACAGCCCGCATGTCCCGCGCCAATTACAACCACATCATATTTATCTTTATTTTCCCATACAGAATTTACTGAATATTTCATTTACCAAATCTTCTCCTATTGTTTCACCTGTAATATTTCCCAATGATTCATATGCATCCATCAAATCAATAGAATAGAAATCTTCTGGCATATTCATTTCAATACTCTCATTGACTTTACATAAAGATTCATATGCACTTTTTAATGCAGCCTTATGTCTTACATTTGTAATATATATTTCATCATTAAAAGAAATTTCTCCTCCAAAAAACATTTCCTTTACAATTTCTTCAAGTTCCTTAATACCACTTTCATTTTTTGCTGATATCTCTGCTATTCTAATTGCATAATTAAATTCATTTTCATATATAATTATTTTATTTTTTGCAAGTTCTAATTCATCTATTACATCCTTCCTTTTCACAATAGTTTTTAGATCAGACTTATTTAAAAGAATAATTGACCTCTTATTACAGATCATCTCAAAGATTTCTCTGTCATTTTCATCCAGAGCACAGGAGGCATCAATCACATATAAAATCAGATCAGCCTTTTCAATATGATCCCGCGCCTTATCTACTCCTATACGTTCAATAATATCTTCCGTATTCCGGATACCTGCCGTATCCATAATATTCAAAGATATTCCTTGCAGATTAATATGTTCTTCAAGCACATCCCTTGTAGTACCAGCAATATCCGTTACTATCGCACGTTCCTCACCCAACAGTGCATTTAACAAAGATGACTTTCCAGCATTAGGCTTTCCCACAATAACCGTACTGATCCCCTCTTTTATAATCCTTCCATTATCACAGGTAGACAATAGTTTCTTTATCTTTGCAAGTAAATGATCAACCACCTCTTTTAATGTCTCGCCGTATCCATCTACATTAATGTGTTCCGGATCATCAAGAGCAGTTTCTATAAATGCCGTATGATAGATGATTTCTTTTCTGATTTCATTTATTTCTTTCTTAACACTTCCCTTTAACTGATTTACAGAACTTTGTCGTGCATACTCATTTTGTGAAGATATTAAGTCACCTACAGCTTCTGCCTGAGATAAATCAAGTTTCCCGTTCAAAAATGCACGCTTTGTAAATTCTCCAGGTTCTGCAGGTCTCGCACCATATTTAATCAATATCTCAAGTACTTTTTTTACAACATACACACCGCCATGACAATTGATTTCTACCGTATCCTCACCCGTATAACTATGAGGAGCACGCATAAGCATCACAAGAACTTCATCAATTGTCCTTCCACTGTCTTCTATAAATCCATAATGAATTGTATGAGATTTCTGATCACCTAAATGCTTCTCTTTTTTTCCAACATATATCTTATCTGCAATTTCAAATGCTTCTTTTCCTGTCATTCTTACAATCCCTATTCCAGAACTACTTACAGCAGTAGAAATAGCAGCTATTGTATCAGAATATTTTTGATTCATCATATCCTCCAATTTTGTGTAATTCACTTTATCACATTTCATCGTACGAAGTCCATCCGCCCTGCTGGAACATGTATTGTGATATGTTCTTTGGATTATCATATAAAAAAACAGAGGTATTCTCAACCCCTGTTTCTATTAATTACCTGTTGCGAACTAATGTTACGACTACTCTCCTATATGGTTCTTCCCCCTCACTATGAGTAGATACAGCCGGATCTGACTGAAGTACAGAATGTATAATTCTTCTCTCATAAGGATTCATCGGTTCAAGAGATACATTTCTTCTTGTTCTCTTTACTTTACTTGCAATATTTTTAGCAAGATTCTCAAGAGTCTGTTTTCTTCTTCTTCTATAATCTTCCGTGTCAAGTTTCACTCTTACATATCCATCCTGCATCTTATTAGCGACACGATTTGTCAGATATTGAAGTGAATCCAAAGTCTGTCCGCGCTTTCCGATCAACAATCCCATATTCGGTCCGTCCAGATTAATATTGAGAGCTCCCTCATCATCAATACTTGTTGTTATTACTACATCCTTCATATCTATACATGCAAGAACATCCTCAATAAACTTTTTACAAGTAACAACAGTATTATCTTCAACCGAAGCAAGTACAAGCTCTTTCTTTTCAGGAGCTTTCACTTCTTCTTTTATTTCTTCCTTTCTTTCTTTCTTTGGCTCCCTGCGATTATCTTTTTTATGATCTTTCTTATTATATCTGCGATTATAATCTTTCTTCGGCTGTCTTTCAAATTTTTCTTTTACCGGATTTTCTTCTGCCGTTTTTATTTCCTTTACCTCTGAAATCTTTTCTTCTTTTTTAATATCATCTTTCACAGGCTCTTCTTTTTTTCTTCTTGCTTTAATTACAGCCTGTTTCATACCAATCCCAAAAAATCCAGCGCTTCCCTTTTCAATTACTTCGTAATCTAATTTATCACTTGTTACTCCCAACTGAACTAACGCTTCTGTAATTGCATCGTCAAGTGTTTTAGCAGATACTGTAATATAATCCATAATAATTTGCCCCCTAATTATTCCTATTAAACTTATTAACCATATTTGCTTTATCTGCAAGGCTTCCTGGCTTTGCATTTCTTGCTCTCTGCTTTGCCTGCTCTACCTTTGCTTCTCTTTCCTTTTCTGACATTTTACTTGTCTTATGATTTGCTGAATCCTTTAACGTCTTCGTATTTGTCTGAGCCATCTCATTAATTCTCTCAGCTCTTTCCCCACGCTTTTTCGCTTTTTGCTGCGCTTTTTCCCTGTTTTTTTCAATTAAATCCTCAACAGATATTTTAGAAAGATAACGATTGATCACAATCTGCTGAACCGTACGCACAACTGCACTGACAATCCAGTAAAGACCAATACCTGTCGGCAATGTAAATACCATAAACACAGATAATAAAGGCATTGTAGTATTCATCGTCTTCATCGTACCTGCCATCGGATTATCTTTATCAATCTGCTGTCCGGAAACTGCCTGATTAAGACGGATATTCAGCATTTGAGTTGCTCCTGATAAAACAGGAAGAAGGATAGCCGTAATAATTACTGCAGCAGCAGGCATTGAATAACCTCCGCTGTTTCTGATCATATGTGCAGGTGCTTCTTTCAGATTCGGAATTGTCAAAAATCTTTGAACAGTGTCTGAAGCCGTCTTGATTGCCGGTACATATGCCTCAATATTATATATTACAGGATATAATGCAAACAGGAACGGCATCTGAATCAAAAGAGGAAGACATCCTCCCATCATAGAAGTACCATATTTATCATATACCTGCTGTATCTCTTCCTGCTGCTTCATCATAGAAGCCTGATCCTTTTTGTTCCTGTACTTTTTCTGAATCGATTGAATCTCCGGATTCATAACAGAAGACATCTTTGATGTTCTCTGTTGGTTAATCGTCATCGGAAGCATACAGGTATATACAATAATCGTATAAATGATAATAGATAATCCAACTACTCCATTCTGCAGACCGAACGTATCCGTCAACATCGTATAGATAAAGTTCATAACTTTACCTAATAGCCAGCATAGCTGTCCTACAATCGGCCAGTTTGCTGCCGTTAATAAACTAAAAGCCATCTCTTTTCCTCCATCGTAATCTTTTCTTATGGAACAGGGTCATATCCTCCCTTTGAAAACGGATTACACCTCAATACGCGCCTTACCGCAAGATATCCTCCTTTTGCCGCTCCATACTTCCCAATCGCTTCTAACGCGTAGGTAGAACATGTAGGATAATACTTACAGGATGAATATCCCTTCATAGAAGAAAGATGCTTACGATAAAAAATAATACATGCAAGCAAAATCTTTTTCACACCCTATTACCTCAAATCTAATCTATAATATTATGAAGATTTCCCAGATGAAGCACCGCACTTTCTATTTCATGGTAATTTTTTTCTTTTGCGCTGTTTCTTACTATAATAACGATATCAATTCCGCATCTGAAACAATCTTCCTGTAGCCGATAAATCTCTCTTATCAACCTTGTTAATCGATGTCTGACAACACTGTTTCCTACTTTTTTACTTACGGATATTCCTAATCTGTTCTTTTTAAGCCCATTTTCCCTGACATACATAACCAGATACTTATTAGCCAGCGATCTGCCTTCTCTATACACTAATCCAAAATCTGAATACTTTTTTAATGATTCGGAATATTTCATAACTTGATTCTCCTAATTTTAATAGAAGAAAAGGCCACATATATGCGGCCTAAGCGGATAATACTTTTCTTCCTTTAGCTCTTCTGTTCGCAAGTACTTTTCTTCCGCCTGCAGTACTCATCCTTGATCTGAAACCATGAACTTTAGCTCTCTGTCTTTTCTTAGGCTGAAATGTCATCTTCATAGATATCCACCTCCTTATATTTTATAAGGGAAACTCCCTACGTATTTCCATAAG
>VIQU02000006.1 GCA_010206225.2 Lachnospiraceae bacterium MD308
CATCCCACTCCATCCCACTCCTATTCCATCGGCCTCTGTATTATTGCCCAAAATCTCCAGACTTATTCCGGAGGCCAGGTGTGGGCAGCGCCCACAAAAAGGCAACCATACAGGGTCTTAATAGTCATGCAAAAAAACAGAAAGAATTGTATATATTTTCCTGATATGGTTATACTATAAATACAAGGAACTCTTCGACAGCAAATCGACAACAATAAAAATGTTAAACCGACAAGTAATTCTTTACATATCTAATTCATATCAGAAAGTCTTGCTTTCCATAGACACAGGATTTTTTACAGCCTCGACTTAATAAGACAGGACCTCTTCCAAGAGGTCCTTATTCTTCTACATAATCCCGCCCTGCCACAAGCGCGCTTCCTTTTTTATCTTCCTCCGGCACAAAGCTGTCATCGCTCCATACGGTGATCGTTACCTTATCATCACCAGATACTTCTATCATATTAAGCGCCGCATTGCCGATTGGTTTTACATTCCACATCTCATTGATCCGTTTTCCTTCAAAATGCAACATAAGAAGTGTCAGGCAGATCATATGGGAAGTGATCAGGATCGTCTTGCCCCGGTTCTCCCTCACAATCCTCCAAAATGCCTGAATAATCCGGTCCGACACTTCCTGAAAGGTATCCCCTCCTTCGATCCGGCAGTCTTCCGGGCGGTTGCCCCACAGATATATCTGTCCTGGGAAACGTTCTTCAACCTCATTCCCGTCAAGACCCTCCCACTTTCCGCAGCCAATCTCTCGAAGCTCATCATCTTTCATGACCGCAACGTCTCTGTCTCCTTTTATGATCACTCCAGTTTCATAAGCGCGGAGCATAGGGCTTGAATAGATCACGTCAATCTGCGTGTCCTTCAAAGCTTCTTTCGCATATCCTGCCTGACGGCGTCCCTTTTCATTGAGGGGGATATCCGCGCTCCCCAAAAACTTGCAGAGCACGTTCCACTCTGTCTCTCCGTGGCGCACCATAATTACTTTTGTATTCATCACTCAAATCTCCTTACTCTTCATCTGCTTCGTCTGCCTTCTTTGCTTTGCCTGCTCCATCTGTTTCCTCCGCTTTGCCCGCTTCGTCTGCCTTCTCCACATACCTGCACCGGTCAGTAAGCCACGACTTCACATTATCCTGTATGACCATCTGGCGCATCTCATCCTCTGAAACCGCTTTTAACAGAAGCTCAACATTTGTAAATTTATACTCTTCGGCATATTTCTCCAACGCTTTCTGAAAATCCTGTTCAGAAGGTTTCAAGCCGTATTTCTCTGCAATGACATCAGCCACAAGCTCCTGCTTTAAGGAGGCTTTTGCCGCCTCGTCAAGATCCTTATCCTCCAGCTTAATGGCCTTCATATATTCTTCATACTCCATATTTTCCTGTAAGGCATATGACTCATACAGATCAATCAGATTCTGCTTTACTTCTTTCAGGCGGTCCTTCGGATACTCCTTTACTTCACTGTTATCCATGACCGTCTCCCACACACGGGTTTCTTCTTCTTTGCGCGCCGATTCCTTTTTCGTATCGTTGATCTGTTTTTTCAACTCCGCACGATAGGCTTCCACTGTGTCCGCTGTATCTGACATAGATTCTTTCACGATCTCATCTGTGATCTGAGTATCCTCTGGCAGCTCATTCTGCCTGATATAGCTGCTCATCATATGATTTACAACTTTATCAACATCCTCCTCTGTTGCCTCATCTGCTTCAACTTTCTCTATCTCAACTCCCTGATAATTTTCAACTGTCACATATTCATTCGATAATTTCTTCGGCCCTGTCCCCGCACAGGCCGTTGTCAAAAAAACTATCACCAGCAAAACTATCGATAAAACTATTCTTAAAGTTTTTCTTTTCATAATACCTCGCCTCCTGATTGCCCCGGGTAATGATTATGCATTATAAGAAACTCTCAACGCTTGCTGCAATAACCACAACATAATGGGGCAGCCTCCCGTCAAGCTAAGAGACTGCCCCGTATAAAGTAAGAGCGAATTCTCTCTTTATACCATCTTTATAACGCCCTTAATTACCTCGTCCTTATGGTTCAGACTGTACTCAATTGCATGAATACAATCCTCGAACGGAAACTCATGGGAAACGATTTCCTTTACCGGAAGCATACCGGATGCTACCGCCGCAATTGCCTTTGGCCACAGATTCCTGTAGCGGTATACGTTATAAATAGTTCCCTCCATTGCATTCAGTGTTGCAATGTCAAGCTCAAGAATCGGCTCCGGCGATACGCCTGTCAGCGTAACTTTTCCGCCGCGCTTGATCAGACGGCCAGCCTGCAGTGTCGTAACACGGTTTCCTGCACATTCGTATACCTGATCAACGCCGCCGCCCGGCAATGTCTTCGCAAACTCTTCAATGCTCTCTCTCTTACTGTTGAATACTCTCGTCGCGCCAAGCTCCATCGCTTTTTCCAGACGTTTGTCCATAACATCGGCAACATAGACCTCGCTGACGCCGCGCGCTTTAAGAGAGATAAGAGTGCAGAGTCCGATACATCCGCTTCCCAGTACGATAGCCGTCTCGCCAACCCTTGCATCGGAAAGCTCTGTTCCATGCATACCTACAGCCAGAGGCTCGATCATCGCGCCCTCTAATGTGCTTACATTCTCCGGAAGCTTATAGCACATAGACGCATCATGCACGCAGTATTCCGCATTTACGCCGTCTCTTTCATGAGGAATCGCAAGCATCTTAATGTTTGTACACAGATTGTAAAGTCCTTTTCTGCACTCTTCACATTCTCCGCACGGAACAGCAGGCTCGATAGATACCTTGTCGCCGATCTCAAACCCGGTTACTCCTTCTCCAATCGCAGTAACTACTCCGCCCGGCTCATGCCCAAGCGCAAGAGGTCCGTCAAGCGTCCAGTTCGCAAGCTGCCCTTCCTGATAAAAATGAAGGTCAGAACCGCAGATTCCTACATATTCAAGCTTAATCTGAAGCTCCCCTGCCGCAGGCTGTGGAATATCGCGCTCCACCCATTCTAGTTTTTGTTTCCCGGTTAATACACAAACTTTCATCTTTCCTTCCATTTCGCATTACCTCTTTTCTAAAATTTATTTTGTTAATACTCTGTGAACCGCCGAAAGCCACCCCTGATACTTGCTATCCCTAAGCTCTCTATCCATCTTCGGCTCATATTTTACTCGCTTTAATTTTTCAAATATCCTCTCGTCCCAGACGCCAAGCGCAAGACCAGCCGCGTATGCCGGACCGATCCCTGAAAGCTCTTCGGAATCCGGCACTTGTACATTCGCCTCGGCAATATCGCTCTGGAACTGCATCAGATAAGCGTTCCTTGTAGGCCCTCCGTCTACGCGAAGCTCACTGACCGTTACGCCTGCATCCTCGCTCATCGCCTTCACAATATCCGTGATCTGATATGCGATACACTCAACGCCGGCTCTCACAACTTCCGCTTTCCCGGTAGTTCTCGTCATTCCAACAATAGCAGCAGATGCATGGCTGTCCCAGTAAGGCGCCCCAAGTCCGGAAAACGCCGGTATGAGATAAAGCGAATCATCAGATACCGCTTCTTCTGCAAGTTTTTCCGTCTCCGCCGGAGAATCAATCAGCTTCAGATCATCCTTCAGCCACGTAATAGTTGCTCCGGTATAATTGAGATTGCCTTCCAGCACATAATTCACCTTGCCGCCCATGCTCCATGCCAGCGAAGTCACTACTCCGTGTGTGCTGAGTACCGGCTTTTCTCCGATATTCATCATAATTGATGAACCTGTACCGTATGTAGATTTGATCATACCACTCTTAAGGCATCCCTGCCCGAACAAAGAGCCGTGAGAATCTCCCAACACTCCATGGATTGGAATCGGCTTCCGGAACAGACCTTCAAAATCTGTCTCTCCGAAATTGGAATCTGAATCCACTACTTCCGCAAGATTCGCCGGATCGATTCCAAACAACTTACAGATATCCTCATCCCATCTAAGCTCAAAGATATTGAAAAGCTGGGTTCTTGATGCATTGGAGTAGTCTGTTTTGTAGGATCTTCCTCCGGTCAGCTTATAGACAAGCCAGCTATCCACTGTCCCGTGGCAGATTTCTTTCTTTTCTGCCTTTTCCTTTGCACCCTCAACATTTTCCAGAATCCACGCAATCTTCGATGCGGGGAAATATGGGGACAGGTTAATGCCCGTTCGCTTACGGATATTTTCCGCCTTGCCCATTTTTCCCACGCGTTCGCAGATGTCCACAGCCCTTGCACACTGCCATACAATCGCATGTCCGAGAGGCTCTCCTGTCACTCTATCCCACGCGAGAGAGGTCTCTCTCTGGTTACTGATCCCGATACCTACGACCTTGTCTTTATCGATGCCGGACTCTTCCACCAGTCTCTTTACAACCTCGACTGTATTCTTATATATCTCGGCTGAGTCATGAGAAACCCAGCCTTTTTCATTGATGATCTGCTTGTGTGCCTTGTCGGTACGCTTTATAAGGCTTCCGCTTTCATCAAAGAGCAGCGCCTTTGTACCCTGCGTACTCTGATCGATACTGATAATATATTTCTCCGCCATCTATCCCAACTCCAGTGCTTTCTTCGCGATACCCTCTGCGTTCATCTCATAATAATCGAACACTTCCTTAGATGTCCCGGTAATAACCGGCGCATCCGGCAGCGCGATATTAACCACCTTCTTCGGGCATTCGCTTCCTACTACCTGGCTTACCATAGAGCCTAGTCCGCCGAATGGAGCATGCTCTTCCACAGTAATAACTGCTTTTGCATTCGATGCTGCTTTTACGATTGCTTCTATATCTAATGGTTTCAGGCAGTACATATCAACAACTGTTGCGCTGATTCCTTTTTCTTTTAAAATGGCCGCCGCATCTACAGAGGGTTTTACCATCTCGCCGCACGCGATGATCGCAATATCGGTTCCTTCTGTGACAACCGTCGCCTTATCCATCTCAAACGGCACATTGCCTTCTTCGTAGACATCGTCAACCGCATTTCTTCCTACACGTATGTAAGCCGGCTTGTCATCCTTAAGGAGCTCTTTTATCAAAAGTTCTGTCTGAAGTCTGTCGCTTGGAAGATAGACTCTCATATTCGGAACTGCGCACATTGCCGCAATATCCTGTGCGGAATGGTGGCTCATTCCCAGCGCGCCGTAGCTGACGCCGCCGCTGATACCGATCAGTTTCACATTCGTATTGGAGTATGCCACATCAACCTTGCACTGCTCGTAGCTTCTTGTGGACAGGAAACATGCCGGAGACGCCGCGTACGGTTTCTTGCCGCATTTTGCAAGTCCGGCGGAGATGCTTACCAGATTCTGCTCCGCGATACCTGTCTCTACGAACTGGTCTGGAAGCTCATTCGCAAAAGGCGTAAATGAAGCGCTGCCTCTAGAATCACTGCACAGAGCCACAACATCCTTATCCTGTTTTCCCGCCTCTATCAATACATCACAAATTACCTGTTTGTTTGCAATCTTAGCCATGAAGCGCCGCCTCCTTTCCTGCTTTCAGATCTTTTTTAATCTGCTCAAGCTCCTCCGCATTCGGTACCTTATGATGCCAGTTTGCCTTGTTCTCCATAACAGAAGAGCCTTTGCCCTTTACTGTATTGGCGATCAGCACGGTCGGCCTTCCTTTTACTTCCTTTGCCGCGTCAAATGCACCCTTCAACTGGTCGATGTCATTGCCGTCGGCTACGTCGATCACATGCCAGCCAAAGGATTTCCATCTCTCATGAAGATCGTCATGCGCCATAACATCCTCCGTATTACCGGAAATCTGAAGACGGTTCCTGTCAACAACCGCACAGAGATTGTCAAGCTTGTAATGGCTTGCCGCCATAGCTCCCTCCCATACGGAACCTTCTGCAATCTCGCCGTCTCCCATAACGGTATATACTCTGTAATCTTTCTTGTCCATCTTACCTGCAAGAGCCATGCCTACGCTGACCGGAAGCCCGTGTCCCAATGAACCCGAATTCATCTCGATACCCGGAAGCTTGTTATTCGGATGTCCGATGAACTTGGAACCGAATTTACTAAACTGAGCAATCACATCCTTGATGTCAAAGAATCCCTTTGCAGCCAGAACTGCATAATACGCCTCCACAGAGTGCCCCTTACTCATAATGAACTTATCCCTGTCAGGATCATCCATATTCTCAGGACTGATATTCATCTGATCAAAGTAAATCTCTGTCAGGATCTCCATAACACTCATGTCGCCGCCGATGTGTCCGGCCTTTCCTTCGACAATCATGTCAATTACATTTTCTCTTAATTCATAAGCCAATGCTTTTAAATTTTCCATTATCCATATCCTTTCCGCCGCTTGTCACAGCCTATTTTTTCTTAAACACACGTGTAACCTTATCACGCATTACCGGATTCTCCTTAATTGCATCGACAGTTACAGCAATCAGCACAACGCCGCCGGTAACAACGGTCTCCCAGTAGGAGGATACACGAAGAAGTGTGATGGATGTCGAAACTGTCTGCTGCAGCAGACCACCGATTACAGTACCGATTACTCCGCCGATACCGCCTGTCATAGACGTACCGCCGAGTACGGAAGCCGCGATCGTCGGGTTTACCCAGTTCTCACCGATCGTCGCCTGAAAAGATGCCAGCTTACAGGCCATCATCGTACCTGCGATCGCCGCAAGAAGCCCGCTCATAGCGTATACGATTACTTCTACTCTCTCCGTCTTGATACCAACTATCTTCGCACAGTTCCTGTTACCGCCCAGTGCGTAGATATGACGGCCGAGCTTTGTATATTTCAGCATCATGGTAAGAATCAGGCAGATAATTGCCATAATGATCACGATCGTCGGAAGGAATCCGCCTAACACTCCATTTGCCACAAATTGTGCACTAGCAGGCATACCTACGATCGGCGAACCCTTTGTTACGATATATACAACACCTTTGTAAATTTCCGCCGTCGCCAGCGTTACGATAAATGGCGTCAGACGTAAGTATGCGATAAACAGCCCGTTGATCATACCAAGAGCAATACCGATCAGGCACGAGACAAGGATAGAAAGCCACGGATTCACGCCCTGCTCAACCATCAGCTTTGCCGCGCACATACTCGCCACGGAACCGACTGCCGCAACCGACAGGTCGATACCCCCTGTCAGAAGAACAATTGTCTGACCAAATGCTACGATGATGATAAATGACGCCGCTCTCGTCAATGTACTGATATTGTATGCGGTAAAGAAATTCCCGGTAAAAAGATGTACGGCAATTCCTACAAGGATTGTTACGATCAATACCATTCCCGCAGTGGATTTTAAAAACTCTACTACTTTTTTCATAATTCAATTACCTCCTCTACTTAAATGCCATCTGAAGAACATCTTCCTCTGTGGTATATTCTACGTCGTCTATAAAGCCTTTCGTATGACCCTGATGCATAACCATGATACGGTCTCCCAGCGCCAGCACCTCTTCCATCTCCGAAGAGATAACTACAACCGCAACTCCATTGTCCGCCAGCTCTCTGACAAGCGCATGGATCTCAGCTTTTGCATTGACATCAATACCACGGGTCGGCTCATCCATGATCAGCATCCGGATTCCCTTTGCCATCCAGCGGGCAACAATAACCTTCTGCTGGTTACCTCCTGACAGATTCTTAATAAGAGCATCCCGTCCTGCCGTCTTAATACGAAATCTGTTGATATACTGATCTGTGATCTCGCTTGCTTTTTTGTAATCGATCAGCCCATTCTTTTTCAGTTGGTCATAGGAAGGAAGCACCATATTCTCCATAACCGACATACCAGGAGTGATACCGTCATGCCTCCGCTCCTCTGACACATATCCCATACCAAGCTTGATCGCCACCCTCGGATCGGCAATATCCACTTCTTTTCCTTCTATATACATCTTTCCGCCCGGCTCCGGACGTGTGATTCCAAATACACTCTTGAAGACCTCTGTACGTCCGGCTCCTACCAGTCCGGATACCGCAAGGATCTCTCCCTTTCTTACTGTAAAGCTGACATTTTCAAACTCGCCCTCACGGGTCAGATTCTTCGCCTCAAAGAACACCTCATCCGATACCTTACGGATTACGTGCTGTGATTCCGTAACCTTTTTACCGGCCATGTTCGTGACAATCTCTTCTTTTGTGATGTCCTTGATCTCCGTTACCTTTACAAGCCGTCCATCTCTCATGATCGTAGCCCTGTCTGCCTGAGCCATAACCTCGTCCAGATGGTGCGTAATGAATATCATGGAGGTTCCCGCTTTTTTCAGTCTCTGCATAGATGCAAACAAAGAATCTGCCTCTTTATTCGTCAGCACGGCTGTCGGTTCATCAAGGATCAAAACTCTCGGCGAGTACGCCAGCGCTCTGGCAATTGACACCAACTGCTGATATGCAGCAGACAAATGTTTTACCTTCTGCGTAACATCTATTTCTACATTCAGAAGCTTTAAGAGTTCCGCCGCTTCTTTTTCTGCAGTTTTCCAACTAATCTTTACCCCGTTCACTCTCTCATTTCCAAGAAAGATATTTTCCGCGATCGATGCTTCCGGAATCAGGTTCAATTCCTGCGGCACGATTACGATGTGATTGGATGACGCTTCCTGCGGAGACGATATCCTGATCGGCTTGCCGTCCATCAGAATCTCACCCTCATCCATAATATACTGTCCTACCAGACAATTCATAAGAGTACTTTTCCCAGCTCCGTTCTCACCCAGCAGCGCATGGATTTCCCCCGGCTTGATACTTAGATCAACCTTATCCAAAGCTCTGGTTCCCGGGAATATCTTTGTAACTCCCTTCATTTCAATTACGAATTCGCTCAACTTTCTTCACTTCCTCTACTTCTTTTTTCTAATACAAGTATCAAGTGCCGTTTTTAAAAAATCCACGTGACTATGTATCGCATAATCACGTGGATTCCTTATTGCTTCGTCTTTTAGTCACTTAGACAAATGATTCCACTTTAGTTTCTGTTTAGTTTTTATATATTATTTGCTGAAAAGCAGGTCAATATATGTCTGTGCGTCATCCTTGAATGCCAATGAAGAACCAACGTCTGTAACGTCCTGTGTCGGAGCCTCGCCGTCGATCACTCTTACAGCCTCATAGATAGCCTTGTAACCCATGTCATAGCAGTTCTGGATACAAGCAACATATAATGTTCCGTCTGCAAGGTAGTTCAGTGTACGGAGGTCATGATCCATACCGCCGATCACGATCTGTCCGGCTTTTCCAGCATCAGCTACTGCCTGACATGCGCCAACCGGGTTAGACATATTGTTGCAAAGGATACCGCCAAGATCCGGATATGCCTGCAGCCATGCTTCTGTGATGGAAATAGCATTCTCAACCATATCGTCGTCTCTCTGCTCATCTACAACTTCGATGTCCGGATATTTCTCAACGGTGTCTTTGAAAGCCTGAAGTCTGTCTTCATGAGATGTTGCTCCGATCGTTCCTGATAAGAAAGCAATCTGCTTTTTGCCATCTTCTTTCATCTTCTCACAGACTGCCTCTGCGATGGATGCGCCGTCGCCGTAGTTGTCATTGTTTCCTACGAAGAATGATCTTCCTGAATTCGGAAGGTCAGCAGATGCGAACAGACCAACTTTTACACCGTTGTCGATTGCTGTCTTAACAGCCGGCTCTGTAAGTGACTCCTGATTAACGTCAACAAGAATCATGTCATATCCTTGTCCAACTGCCGTCTCAATGGAGTTAACCTGATCATTTGCGTCAGCTCCTACCGGTGCATACCACTCATAATCAATGGTAACGCCCTTTGCCTTCATATCTTCTACTGCGCCCTTAACGCCAACTTCAATTGCGTCATACCAGTCATGCACTAATTTGTATGTACAATAAATCTTATATGTATCTTTCTTTGGCTGATAACCTGTATCATAATCCTTGTCTGCAAGTCCTGAAGTATCTGCAGTCTCTGTTGCAGTATTGCCTTCATCTGCCGCGGGCTCTTCTGTCTTTGTATCCGCAGAACCTGCATCATCTCCGCTGCCGCTGTCACTGCTTCCGCCGTTACTGCAGCCAACCATAGTTAATACCATAGCTCCAACTAATAACAAACTAACTAATTTCCTTTTCATAATGTTCTCCTTTCATTTTAAACCTTTTGTTTTTGTTCTCATCCGGCTTTTGTGAAATTCTCCTCCTTTCCCTTAAGTTTTTCCAGTCATTCAGAATTTCTGCGTAACAAAATAGATAAATTTTTCACTAAATTTATTTTTCAAGAGAATCGCGAAAATTTATAATATTTTTGTCTTTTTGTAGCACTTTGACTATTTCTTAACAGAATTCTTTATGTCTTTTTGGCTTTATGACTAAGTTATATCATATTTACAATCACACGTCAACTAAATTTTAAATAAAAAATCGAGAATTATACTAAATTAATTTTAGTGCAATTCTCGATTTTACTATATCCATTGAATTCACAAAACTTTACACAAGCTTCCTGACGCTTTCATTCTCAATCAATTCAGGTTCAATCTTATACTTTACGTTATACCCTCTCGTCTTTTCTATCTTCTCTACAAGCGCTTTCACCGCAAGTTCTCCCATCTCATTCCCGGGAAGCTGCACCGTCGTCACTTTCGGTTCAATGAACGAACAGATGGGGCGGTTGTCAAAACCAACAAAAGACACCTCATCCGGAACCTTGATTCCGCGCCGCTTAAATGCCTGCACCGCGCGGCATGCCAAAAGGTCATTATCCGCCAAAAACGCCGACGGAAGCTTTTGGCATCCATTCAAATATTTTTCCACATCTTTCTCTGTCTCCACTTCCAGATAACCGACTCTCATAACATAATCCTCATGAAAAACCAGCCCTGCCTGCTTCAAACATTGTTTAAACGACCGATACCGCTCATCAAAACAGATAATCGGAAACTTGCTCTTAATATATCCGAACTCTCTATGCCCCATACGGTACAGATACTCAAACCCCTTATATATCCCCATATAGTTGTCTACCGTAACAGCATCCACATCCAGCGTCGGCAGCGGATTATCCAAAAACACGCAAGGTGCGCTGAGTCTCGTAAAAAACTCCATATCTTCCGGATACATCTCAACCGCATAGATAATGTACCCCGCATACCGAAAATCTTCCATCGCCAGATACCTTTCGTTCATTGGCATATTTTTATCCAGATACATCATTGTCATCTTATAATTATTTTCTTCAATCGCACCGATGATGGCCTCCGACAGATAATTGAAAAAGGGGTACTCTTCAATCACTTCACCGCCGCACTTATAGATCACGAACCCAATATCCCCTTTTGCAACACTATTATCTTTCAAAAGGTATTCACATCCCAGTTCCACAACCTTTTTTATAATTTCCTGCCGCTTTTCTTCCCCCACTCCCGGCTTATTATTCAGAACCAGTGATACCGCCGCCGGAGATACCCCCAATTCACGTGCAATATCCTTCGCCTTATATCTCATGTCTTTTTCCTTCCCTTTCCGCCGTCTCGTGCCCCGTCATCCGACCTTACACATTTTTCTCAGGCAGTTTATTGACTTTCAGGTTGTCTGATACTTCCTGCAGTTTTTCAAATGAATTAATCTCCATTCTCTGGAGCACTCCCATATAAATAGCATCCAGCATGGCCTGCTCCGCAACCCTTCTGGCAATCACTTCCTTATCCACCGTAGTATCCGTCGTCACATTATACAATACGATATCCGAATATCTTGTCAATTCCGACTTCCCCGCTTTTGTGATACAGATCGTAACCGCGCCGCGCTCTTTTGCGATCCGCATCGCCTCCACAACCTGCTTCGTCCGTCCGCTGTGAGAAATCGCAATGGCAACGTCTTTCTTTTTCATATTGCAGGCATTCACGATCTGCACATCCGCATCACTGTCCGCATAGCAGTCATAACCGATTCTTTTCAGTCTCAGACTCGCATAACTGCACGGGAGCATGGCATCGCCGACCGCGAAGAAGCAAATCTTGCCCGCATTCACAATCGCCTCGCACGCATGATCGTATTCCTCAATCGCCGCCACCTCCAGCGTCTTCCTGAGATTCAGTATATTAAGCTTAAATACGCTTTCCACAACCTCTCCCATACTGCGCCCCGATGTTATCTCATCCATCTCATCTTTCGCCGGAGGATTGCGGAGCTGTTCGGACAAAAGCCTTTTGAACTGTGCATAACCGGATACGCCGACCGTCCTGCACAGGCGCACAACCGTCGCCTCGCCGCAGCCGCAGCGCTTCGCCATCTTCTGGAGAGACATGCCCGCCGTCTCGTGCGGCGCTTTCAATACAAATTCTGCAACCTTTTTTTCTGCCGGAGTAAGGCTTGGCAGCAAAAATTGCGTCGTCGCGAGGATATTCCTTACGCTTTCTGTTCTTCGCATTTTTTCACTCTCTTTTCTCTTTTTCACATCCTATATTATCGCATTTTTTACTCCAGTTTCAATAAATTATTTTTGGAGTTATTTTTTACAATTTTTGGAGTTTTTGTAGTTGATATACAATATTTTTTTCATTTTATCACAAATTATTTGTGCATTTTTGCATATTGATAATCCATTTTCTCCAAACTATAATTGGAGTATGCACTTAATTTTACAAAACATTCTTTAGAAAGGAATTCATACTTCATGAAAAAATCATTTCGTTCCTCACTCATTAACGCTATTACAAAAAACGCAGAAAATTATCCCGATATGATTGTTTTAAATGCAGACTCAGCGAGAGCCCTTAAACTGACCGATTTTTCCGAAGCTTATCCCGACCGCATGATCGGCGTAGGAATCAGCGAAGCTGATCTCATCAGCACTGCTGCCGGTCTGGCTACAACCGGGCTGATTCCTGTAGTAGTCGGTTTTTCTATGTTCGTATCCGAGAAGCCCTTCGAGCAGATCCGGCAGGCAATCGCTTATCCGAACCTGAATGTTAAAATCGTTGCCACCCACAGCGGATTGTGTGTAGGGCAGGACGGCGCCACCCATCAGGCTTTGGAGGACATGGCCGTCATTCGTTCGCTGCCGAATTTCAAAGTATTCGCCGCTGCAGATGTGACCGAGACAGAGGCCGCCCTTGAGGCCATGCTAAAGCATGACGGCCCCGCATATCTCCGTTTAGGGCGGGATCTTGCGGAAGATATCTTTGAAGGCCATAAGAACTTCACTTCAGGAGGCGCAGATATTCTAAGAGAAGGAGAGGATGTAACAATCGCAGCATGCGGACTGATGGTAGAGCAGGCGTTAATGGCAGCATGCTCCCTCCGATCAGAAGGTATCCACGCTACGGTAATGAATACCTATTCCATCAAACCTCTTCCAGAACAGCTTCTTCTTGAGAAGGCGAAAAAGACCGGCGCCTTTGTCACTGCAGAAGACCATACCATAATCGGCGGACTAGGAGGCGCTGTGTGTGAATATCTCTCAGGAAATTGTCCCGTGCCCGTCATCCGCGTAGGCGTCCCGGATCATTTTGGTGAGTCCGGCACACAGGATGAGCTTTATAAGAAATACGGTCTGACCGCAGACCATATCGTAAAAGCAGCAAAACAGGCTATCAGCATGAAAACGATGAACATGAAAGGATAGGTATAAGATATGTCCAGAAATATTGATGAATTAAAAATACAGGCAAATACAATCCGAAAAGATATCCTTAAGATGATCTGCAATATACAGTCCGGTCACCTCGGCGGCTCTTTTTCTATGGTTGAAGTCCTGACTGCACTCTATTTTGATGAGATGCATTACGATCCGGAAAATCCTTACTTAAAAGACCGCGACCGTTTTGTACTCTCCAAAGGGCACACTGCTCCCGCCCTCTATGCAACTCTCGCGAATGCGGGATATTTTCCAAAGGAGAAGCTAATGACATCCTTCCGCCGGATTGATTCTATGATGCAGGGACATCCTGACATGAAAAAAACCCCAGGCGTAGAGATGACAAGCGGTTCTCTCGGAATCGGACTGTCCGCCGCAAACGGCATGGTTCTCGGAAACCGTTATCAGGGCATCGATGCAAGAGTTTACTGTATGATCGGAGACGGCGAGATCAACGAAGGACAGATCTGGGAGGCCGCTGCCACCGCCTCACATTATCATTTGGATAATCTGGTGGCATTCACAGACGTCAACGGTCTCCAGAATGATGCCGAGACGAAAAAAGTCAAAGATATGCTTGATATCGCCGCGAAATGGAAAGCCTTCGGTTTTAACACTATCGAGATAAACGGTCATGACTTTGGCGAGATCTTCGCCGCCCTCGACGCGGCCCGCAATTGCAAAGGTATGCCAACCGCCGTCATTTCTCACACCATCAAGGGCAAAGGGGTGTCCTTTATGGAAAACGTAGTCGCTTTCCACGGGAAAACTCCGACAAAGGAAGAATACGAGCATGGAATGGCAGAACTGGAAAATGCGATATAGGAGGAAATGAATATGAGCACACCAATTTTTATAGGCTGCGATATCGGAACCTCCCACACAAAGGCTGTAGCAGTAAATGCGAAGGGAGAAGTCCTCTCCCAGAGCTCTGCCGCCTATGATATCCTAAAACCGCAGAATAACTGGGCGGAGCAAAACCCGGAAGTATGGCTTGAAGCCGCCGTCCGCACGCTCAGTCAGGTCATCGCGAAAATCCCCGCAAAAGAAGAGATCGCTTCCATCTGTATCAGCGCACTGTACGGCGGAACGGGCGTTATGTGCGATGCACAGATGCACTCTATACGTCCGGTCATCATCTGGATGGACCGCCGCGCCGAGGCAGAAAGCGCCGAGATGAGACAGAAGCTTGGAGAAAACCTTCTCCTTGACGTCTCCGGCAACGGGATCGATTCTTATTTTGGTTACACAAAGCTTTTGTGGGTGAAAAAACACGAGCCGGAAAACTGGGCAAAGATCCGGCATATTATTCCGATTCACAGCTATATCATATATAAAATGACCGGAGTCTTAAGCGTTGATTACTGTTCTGCCGGCAATGTGGGCGGCATCTATGACTATAATACTCACTCATGGTCTCAGGACATGTGCAGAAAGATGGAAATCCCATACGAGACACTTCCTCACAGCTTCCACAATCCAAGTGATCTTATCGGTTCGCTGAACGAAGTTTATCAGAAGAGATTAGGGCTTGACCATCCAGTTCCTCTCTGTGCCGGTACGGTTGACTGCATCGCCTCCATGCTGAGCGCCTCCATCGTCCGTCCCGGAGATAACGCGGCAGTTCTTGGGACTTCCCTCAACTGGGGATATATACATGAAAAAAAGCCGGATAATCCGAATCTTGTCTCCATGCCATATTGCATTGAGCCAACACGGTTCAGTTACACCTACGGCGGCGCTTCTACCGCCGGAGCCCTCCCGAGATGGTTCGTCTTGAATTTTATGGGCGGTGATTCCAGCGAGACTTACGATGAACTGGAACAGATGATTTGCAAAGATAAGATTGGTCCCGGCAGCGGCGGACTGGTCGCACTCCCTTATTTTATGGGCGAACGCACTCCCATCTGGGACGAGAAGGCTGCCGGGGTCCTGTTCGGTCTGACGCTTGCACACACGAAAGCGCATATTTACCGCGCAGTCCTGGAGGCCGTTGCCTATTCGCTCCTCCACATTATGGAATCCATGACCGATTCCGATATGGCAATCGAGGAAATCATCCTTGTAGGGGGCGGCGCTCGTTCTGCCATCTGGAAGCAGATATTTGCAGATGTTACGAACCTCCCGATAGTGACGCCTGTTCAGGAAATCGAAGCTCCGCTTGGAGACGCTTTTCTGGCGGCTGTCGGAGCAGGATTTATCACAGAATATGAGGATATCAGATCATGGATCACTATGAATCCGCCGGTTCTTCCCGATAAGGAAAACCATGAACGATATAAGAAGCATTTTGCATTATATAAGAAACTGTATCCAGCCTTGAAAGATATCATGTCAGAGCGGGCGGATATGTTATACAAATTTCAAAAAGAAAAGGAGAGATAAGCTATGAAAGTTGATTTCAGCAAAGTTGTGGAACTGAGCCACCGTATGATTCCGAGAGAGGAGCCTTTTAACCTGCAGACATGGGTGTATGACGTGGACTTTTTAGGAGAGCGCGGAGAGCCTCACAGCCCAGGCACATGGTATGTGTCCGGCGACGTGAATTTCTCTACCCACTGCGGAACCCATGTAGAATTCCCGCTTCACCATGTAGAAGGCGGCATGAACGCCGCTACCTTCCCGCTCACAAGCCTGATCGGAGAAGCTGTTGTTCTGGATTTCACAGACAAACAAGCCGGCGACTGTATGTCGCTTGAGGAGTTCAAATCTTACGATGACAAGATCAAAGAAGGAGACATTGTATTCCTTCACACCGGACTTGATGCAAAATGGCGCACTAAGGACTGGGAACCATATCCTTATGTAGCCTGCGACGCTATGGAATGGCTGGTCAAGAAAAAGAAGATCATAGCGATCGGAACCGATGCGACCTCTCTGGAGAACTTCAACATTCCGGATCAGCCGAACCACAATCTGGCATTTAAAAATAATCTGGCAATGGTAGAATCTCTGACTAATCTTGACAAGATTGAAAACGGAAGAGCGCTTGTATTTATGCTGCCTCTTAAGATCGTCGGCATTGAAGCCTGCCCGTGCAGGATCATCGCAATCAATGACGGAGGAATCATCCTGTAATCTCTGAAAATATCAAGAGCCGCCGCAACATAAATGATTGCTCATCCATTTTGCAGCGGCTCCTTTAAAAGCCTCTTAATCGAACAATAATTTCTAATTCGCTAATCTGAACGCGGGGTAAAAATTCATCTGTACCGTCTGTATCTCTTTTGTCTTTTTATTTTGGAAGTAAGCGATCATATATACGTCCCCATTATGATATTTGACATAGCTTTTGTTCTTAATCTTTTTTTCTTTCCCTTTAGAATCATAGTATCTTATATTAATAAGCTTCCATCCCTTTGCCGCTTTTATAGATACCTTTTCTTTCGTTCTTTTTTTCCCTTTGTAGCCTTGATGAAAGAAAGACGACTTTTTGACTTTTGAAGCATATTCCCTGTTTCCCACCTTAAAGCTGGAGCAAGGCCTCTCGTACTTTCTAACAGTAACCCTTGTCTTCAGCGACGTGGTCTTCCCTTTATATACAACGTCAAAAGATACAACTGTTTTGCCCGCTTTCAGCAGTTCTAATCCAACATAGTTATCCCGTGCATTCGTAACCGCCAAAACCTTTTTATTGCTGGATTTTTGATTTTTGATTTTTGCCCCTTTGGGGAAATTTTTAACCTGTATGGTGGCATAATTTGTTATCGCCATGTTTCCAACAAAACACACCCTGCAATTAAGGCTCTTTGGCGCGCTCGGCTTGCCCGCCGCCTCAACTGCAGGCGCCGGAACAAGCACCGACAGTACCATAACTACCGCCAGCATTATAGATACCAATCTGATTTTTTTGTTACATTTCTTTTGCATACTTTTTCCTCCTGTAATATATCTTGATTTATTATAATCATACCCCCCCCCCCCTGAATTTTGTCAAGTATTGTCTCTTGCTCCTTTAGGGCTTTTTCAAGAAATCCACATAGCATTTACTCTTATCACAGTAACCAGAGATTCCAGACACTTTTCCTTCCATGGTGTACTGCCACATATCTACATCGGACACCGTAGGCTTTTTACCGTAACGGGCAACCCATCTGGAATACTGCTTCAGTCCCTTAAGATAATTCTTCCACCAGTTCTGGTTCGCATACACACCGCAGCGATATCCTTTCTTTTCCACGATCCTGCCAAATTCCTTTGCGACAGTCTTTGCAAATTTCTCACATCCTGGCTGTTCCAGATCGATATACAGCGGAAACTGTATCTTATGTCCCTTTGCCTTTTTCAAAATAAGGTCTGCTTCTTTCTTTGCCGTCTTCTTATCCTTTGCTCTAGAATAAATGTACAGACCGAACGGGATTCCATATTTTTCACATTGCGCAATGTTCCTGTCACATCTGCTGTCCATGTTATTAATACTGTCCGATACCCGGATGATCGCACCACCGATACCACTCTTTTTCACTTTCTTCCAATCAATCTTTCCCTGATAATAAGATACATCTATTACAGTAAATTTAGATTTTGCCATAAAATTCACACCTCTATCATAAATTTTTTCGATATAGAATATTCATTCCTCCGTAAATCAGTGCATAAATCGATAAAACTATGCATCCAAAATCATATCTTAAGTTGTTTTTAAGGAATTTTCGATTTGTTTTAGATATTTAACATATTTTGGACACATTTATCTCTTATACTTAATGTCAGATAGTTGATAAAGAACTTATCACTATCTCCCCCTCATAAAAGTATGCACAAAGAATTGTGCAACACTTTACTCTCATTCCTTTTAGATAACTATAACAACAACGAGGCCCCACATTCCGCAAGGATGTGGGGCTCTCGTCGTTTCTAATGATATTAAAATGATACTATTTTCACTACTCCAATATTTCCCACCCCACTGAACCCATGTGTGTTCTCTTGAAGCTTTCTATCCCGATATGATGTATAAGAGCCTGATGTTTTCATGGTATATACAATTAAATTCTTGTTATCAATACAAACATAGCAAATATATTGAATTTGATTGTATGATATGATATTCTCAATTTAAAAAAGTGATATTTTTGGAATCGATATAATCTACTTACCCAGGGAGCCGAAGGGGCGATTACGTCAGCCGCTGGACATTGATTGGAAAGGGGCTGGTGCTATGGTTACATATACTGATCTGTTCACATTTGTAATTATGCTTTGCGCTGTTATAACTCTTGTTATTAATATCAAACGCAAAAAGTAGCGCCCTCGTCCTGGTAAGATAAGGCGCTACTTCATGTAACAAATTATTTTCCGGCGGCTAGGTGTACTCTAGCTTTCGGTTCTCTTGTTAAGTATATTATATGCAATCTCTGAATTTATGTCAAATATTTTCCAATCCATTCATACTCTGTCCGGCAACTTATTACTGCTGATTCTGCTATTCACCCTCTAAAGCTTTGTTTTTGGAATCATCTTTCAGTCGGAAACCATCCCTGATCCACACTCTTTCCCAAATCCCAGCAATCCCATCCACGCCATTGCGGCTCGGTTACCGTGTCAAGCAGCAACTTATAATTCCAGTAAAAATACCCGCTTCCTTTTCTCCATGCCGCCAGTTGCGCATCTGCAAGCTGACCGTAAAGATTCTTTTTGGCAACAGCGCCCATCTCTTCCGCCCCGCCAAAATCCATTCCGTTCAATACGCTCTGTCCGCCCTTTGTGTCTGTACCCACCGCATAAGAATTAAACAGGCACCACTCACCGCATATAACCGGAACATACTCCTGAACCTCTGCAATATCTTTGGCATAATGCTCCTGTATGTATTCTATATATCCATTCAATGTCTGCTCACATCCCATGCTTTCCGCAAACATCAGATATTGATGAGTATCCAGCATAATCCCGGAAAACTCCGGACGGGTCACAAATTCTTTCCATGCCCCAAGCAAAAAGCCATCGTGAAATATAACATAAGCTTCTTTCTTCATATTTGGCCGCATACGGTCATATGCCTTTTTATAAAAATCTTTAAAAAACTCAAGACTATTAGGAGCGCTTCCCTTCGCCATCTCCTTATCCACAGGAGGATAGCGGTTCGGCACGTCCATCATTTCCCACATCTCCTCTGTAATAGGTTCATTGATAGGAGTAATACCCAATAATCCTTCACGTGTGCCGTATCTCTTTGCAAGTTTTTCCAATACATCTAACACAAAATCTACTTCCTTTGGCATCTGGCTCCATTTGCAGACACCACAGATACCGCCGTTATCAAATCCGTTCTGACTCATAGGCGCAGTGTGCAGATCAATCAATATTTTTATACCATATTTTTCCGCCCAGCCAAATGCTTTGTCAAGCTCCCTGACACACCCGATAAAAGGAGGACGGTCACCAAATATAAAATACGGAACCGGAATGCGCACCGCATTCATCCCCATACGTTTAATACACGCAAAATCCCTTTCTGAGATATATTCACTGCGGTGAACCTTAATACGCGCTTCATAGACTTCCGGCGGCAACTGCGTCGGCAGATAGTATTCATCTTCTGCCGTTGTGTCTTCAAACAGCGCCGGACTCATCCATTTTTCCAAAACCAGCCAATTTCCCAGATTAACACCTTTTATATACATAACATCCCTCCGCAATTTTTATTTTCCTGCTAATCTACCATCTTTGATTCATCTGCTCTGTACTCAAAAAAATCAAAATCTGCATAATGCTTATGCATTGCCCTGTCCGCACAGGTCAGTCCCACAAAAGTCCCTGTAAATTCTCCATATTTACAATATTCATCTGAGAATTTTGCGGTCTCAAAGCTTCCTCCGATCGGTGTATAAGTTTCACCGTCATAGCTCCATTCAAAATGGAAGTTCCGACCCTCAATCTGAAGCCGAAGATAAATCGGAACATCAGCTTCAACCCCTATTCTCGTATCCAGCATTTCATATTTCTCTCCGTTTTCCAGATGAGTAATGGACAATGCGCTTCCATTCAGCGTCTGACTGTAATATTTTCTCAGATTCACATAATTCATATTGTCATAGTAGAGAATCAGCCCGGCGCTGTGCTGATACACTTCCGGCTTATATTCCATCTTTGTCGTTACTGTGGCATACACACTGGTCAGCTTACGTGCCAGAATACTAACACGATTGAGCGATGTTCTTGATTCCTGTCCTCTCATCCTCAGATATCCCGGCCGCGCTTTCAGATCCACAAAACTCTGTGGCATGATTCTGGGAGCATAATACTGTAGTCCAAGCTCTTCACTGTCAAAATCGTCAAAATCCGGTATCTGCGGAAGTCTGACTTCCAAAAGATCAGGCTCCTGCACCTTGAGCTTCGCCATGTTGCTTCCGTCTGCCATGCGAAGCCATCCGTCTTTTGTCCACATCATTTTCTGAATACTGGTCTCACGCCCCAGACTGCAGCTTAACTCCGGTACGAATGGCCTGGAGCACAGATGAACCAGATAAGTCTCTCCATCAGGCAGATCCACATAGCTTGCATGTCCGGATTTTTGCAGGATCGAATCGGGATTAAAATATTTCGGTTTCAGATGATCCGGATCATGTCTTTCATAGGATTCTCCCGGCTGACTTGTGACGATCGGATTTTCCGGGTCCTTTTCATAAGGTCCCCACACGTTCTCAGAACGCCCCATTGTCACACAGTGATTATAACCGGTACCGCCCTCTGCGCACATAATGTAATAATATTTCCCCCGTCTGGTCAGATGAGGAGCCTCGATACATCCTCTGTCCGTACCGCCTCTCCAGATTCTTTTCACGTGGCCCATAACTTCTTTTTTCTCCGGATCATATTCTACCATACAGATCTTGCCCGGCTTCTCATACCCTTCTCTTGTCTCCCATTCCAAAGACACAACGTACTTTCTTCCGTCATCATCGTGGAACATGGAAGCGTCGAATCCAGCAGAATTCAAATATGTCGGCTCACTCCACGGTCCTCTGATATCCTTCGCTGTTATCACATAATTATCAACATCGAAATAACGGGCATTCATGGAATTCATCACACCATGGACCACATAAAACAGATCTTCCGGCTCACAGTAAGTCAGACACGGCGCCCAGATTCCCTTTGCACTGGGCAGCTTTCTTAATTCTACCTTCTCATCATCCGTCAGAACATGTGTATATAACTCCCAATTTTTCAAATCCTTTGAATGATAGACCGGAATTCCCGGAAACCATTCAAAAGAAGATACCGCAACATAATAATCATCCCCTTTTCTGCAAATGCAGGGATCCGGATTAAAACCTTTAAATATTGGATTATGAATCATAACGTATGTACTCCTTTCGACCACAATATATCTTTATCTGTCAGCGTTTGCCGCACGTTTCTGCAAATCGTCAATAATATCAGAGAATTCATCATCTAAACGGTAAAAGCGAAGGATAATAAAACAGCCTGCAAATACCACGATCGGAATCCACACAAAACATATGCGGATCGATGTCACTGCTGAAGCTGTCTGCACGGACGCTGTGCCTACATATCCGCCAATTTCTAAGATCAGTCCCAAAAGAGCAGAACCTATGCCATTTCCTATCTTATATCCAAAGCTGCATGCGCTGTTAACAAGTCCCTCTGTGCGGTATCCTGTTTTCCACTCGCCATAATCAATCGTATCAGAAACCATCGCCCACATAGTTGCGCCGCCGCAGGCATTTCCAATACCGCGTATCAGGCTTGTGATTATGATGACCGGTATAGAACCGCCGCCAAATTCCAGAATCAGCATACCCACGGCAGCAAGAATAAGACCGAGCGAAAATACATTGCGCTTTCCATATTTTTTCACCAATTTCGCGATCAGGAACATACCGATAATCTGAATCGCATTGTAGATACCATTAATCGTACTGACAAGATCCGCATCGCCTAAAACCTCTTTTGCATAATAAACTGTTGTTCCTCCGTTAATCGCATAATACAGAAAGAAAAGCGCCAGCACACAGGTCATCATGATCCAGTATTTGTTCATAAACAGCGCAAGGATCCCTTCTTTGACAGGGACATTCTGTGTCTCTGCATCTCCCGCTGCTGGCTTTACTCTTTCCTTCGTTCCGGCAAAATTAATCAAAAATGCCGCAACCGATAAAACTCCAAGTACCACAAATGCCTTTGTCCACGCAGAAGCATTATCTCCGAACGCTCTTACTAACGGCAGCGTCACCAGATTAATCAGCAGTGTACCGCAGGTCGCCAGTACATTGCGGAAGATACTGAGAACCGAGCACTCGTAAGGATCCTGCGTCATCAGGGCATTTAGTGACGAATACGGTACATTGATCGCCGTATAGATCACGGTAGAGGTAAGATTATATGTAACGAATACATACACCAGCTTCGCCGTCTCTGACATCCCGGCAGGCACAGAAAACAGCAGGATACCTGACACAGCAAACGGGATACACATTCGAAGCAGCCATGGGCGGGCCTTCCCGAAACGGGACTTTGTGCGGTCAACAATCACTCCCATAATAATATCACTGACACCGTCAAACACTCTCGACACTAACATGATCGTACCAACCGCAAGAGTATTGACTCCCGCGTAATCCGAATAATAAAACATCAGAAACGCGGACATGGCCGTGTAAATGATATTGCACCCGAAATCACCGCAGCCATAGGAAAACCGTTCAGCAATCTTTCCGAAAGTTAAGTTGTTGTTTTGATTCATTGTAATTATTCCTCCTTTATCTGACCTCATTTGTCTAACTACTTTCTAAAAATATACTAAACATTTTCCTATATTTTTGTTATGTGTTTTCACGATATAATTATAGGACGATTCCGACCTGTTTACGGAACCGTCCTTAAAGAATCTCTCTTCTCTTTCGGCGTACAGCCATACTTTTCTTTGAACACACGCATGGCAACACGGTAATTCGTACATCCATGCCGGTCAAATATTTCATTGTATCCAAAACGCTTTGCAACCTCGCCGACCGAACATTTTTTCTCATGGTTTTCTTTGAGATATACGATAATCTCACTCAATTTTTCCAGATAACGCTCGCTTTTATCCGCATGACTTCCGCCAGTCTGAGCCGCATAAGAATGTACCAGCGTGAATAAAAGGTCGTATAGCAGACTGTTAAATTTTAATAAATATCCTTCTGGACGCACATCATAGATAACATACATATCACGGAATATTTTTTTGATTTTTTCTAGCTTCGTCTCTTCTATTGCATTGCCTGGGTTCATATTTACATCAAAACAATATTGTTCCACATCCGGCACATATTTCTTCAAAACCTCTAACGGCACTTGCAGAACAAACGCTTTATTTTTTGTAGCTAATACAGAATGTACGATACGGGAGTTCACAATAATAAATTCATCTGCCGTTATAGTCTTCCTCTGCTGCTCGAATGTGACTGTGATACTTCCCTCCAGCACATATACAATCTCCAGATCATCGTGCCAGTGAGGCGTAACATAACTTCCCATATCTTCTGACAGATAAAATCTCACTTCAATAATCAGGATTCCTCGATACGATCTCATGTCTCATAGGTTCCGCAGTCATCTGCAATTCTTCTTCCACTGATATAATTCTCCTCTGCTCAAAATATAATTTGCTTCTAAATTACTCTTGAAAATGAAAGGGGCAGCTCCAGCCCATGTCCCTCTAAAAGCTCCCTGTCCGTCAGAATCTCTTTCGCGCCTCCATCTGCCGCAATCTTCCCGCCCGACAGAAGTATCACTCTCTTGCAAGTATCATACACAAAATCCAGATCGTGGCTTGCGATGATCTTTGCTCCCGGAAGCTCATTTAGTATATGAATAAGATTCCGTCTGTTTTTCGGATCTAACGCTACGGATGGCTCGTCAAGGAGCATAAGCTTCGTTCCTACGGCAAGCACAGTAGCTATGGCCGCCAGCTTTTTTTCTCCGCCCGACAGGCGGTAGATCTGCCTGTCTTTTTTGTCATCCATATGCACCTGCCTGAGCGCTGACATTGCCGCCGTTTGTATCTCTTCCTCGCTTTTCCCATAATTCCTCGGCGCAAATGCCACGTCCTCATACACCGTTGACATAAAGAGCTGGCTGTCAGAGTCCTGAAATACATAACCAATCTCCGTGCGGATTTTTCTAAAATTTTCTTTCTTCATCTCAAGTCCCGAAACCCGCACCTTTCCCTCCTGCATGTCAAGAAGCCCGGTAAGGAGCTTTAAAAATGTCGATTTGCCGGCCCCGTTTTCTCCGATCAGGCCTACACTTTCTCCGTTCTCAATAGAAAGGTTCATATTGTTCAGAACAGACTTCTGAGAATTTCCCCGCAAATTTCCATATGCGAAAGAAAGATTTTCAATTTCCAGTATATTCATTTTCATATCCCCTCTGTTTTTACAATCTTCGCAAGCTATTATTTCACATCGCCCTTATAAAGGTCAATACTGCAGTCCAGACCAACATGTACAGATAATCGCCGTTCCCTGCTTTGTGTTTGCACCGCAGATAAAACTCTCCGTTATACCCGCGCAGCATCATACTGTCATAAACAGTCTGCGCCCTGTCCATACTGCGAAGGAGAAGCTGCCCTATCATCGTACCCCACGCTTTATAGTGAACCCCTTTTTGTCCCGGCGCCCGCAGCATATAGGCATCTGTCATCCGCTCTGTTTCTTTCAGAAAGAGAATGATATAACGGTATACCAGCATAAGGATCGTCACAAACATCTTCGGTATACAAAGCTTCCGAAGCGCATAGCAGATATCCTCCATAGAGGTCGTAACCATCAGCGCATAGGAAGCGGATACCGCAAAAATCCCTTTGAACATTAATGTTACCGCAGAAATCATGCCTCCTGTAACCTCCAGTTCTCCCAACAAGAACATCAGCTTCCTGTCGAAAAACGGATTGGCGATTCCCACCAGACAGACAAAAAGAAGCACAACCTTCATACGTTTCAGTAAAAGCTTTACAGAGATGTCTCCCATCACAAAAAGCACGATCAGGTATATCCCCATTTTTAGAAGGCCGGACAGATCATATTTCCCAAAGGAAACAGTTAACAGAATAAAAATGAGCGTCACAAGGAGCTTCGGCAGGGGATGAATCCCCTGCAGCCATCCTGCCTTTCCCGCTTCCATATCCATTTTGTGCAAATCAGTAATCGCATCACTTATCCTGCTCATTTTCAAAGTTTCTCCTACACTTTTACACAGTTCATCTATCCTTCTGTGCGTTTTACTTTCTTTATCAGCACACAGACTCCGAAGCACACTGCCAGTACGACTATTCCGCCCGCAATTCCTGAGACAGATGTCCCTGCTGCGCTGTCGGACGCTTTGAACGCATAGTCCGGCAGGAACGCGGTCATACTCTGGAGTTTCTCTGCAATCTGGTATACGCCGCCGCTTGCCGTTAGCTCTGTCGTTCCCGCAACCTTTTCCATAGACCACTCAAGCCCGTCCGGATAACCGGAGGCGAACAAAGATACTACACCGCCGATCACAAGCGCCAGCACCGCCAGAGCCGTAACCGTACCTTTTCTGCTCATGCGCCCTGCCGCCTTTTCATCGGCCTGTTCATAGCCGTACAGAATCTCCGGCCGCGCTTCATAGATAAATACCAGCACTGCCGCCGTGATCAGCCCTTCTACAAGCCCGATCGCCAGATGGATCGGCTGCATCATTCCTAAAAATACTGTGAAAGGCAGCTCTGTGATTCCGGAAAGTAATGTCTCTATCGTAACGGAAAACGCGCCCAACTGCAAGCCCACAATACAACCTGTAATAGAGGCTGCCGTAATGGTTCCTTTCGTCATCCTTTTTTTGTTCATCATCCGCCAGATGAGAAAGCCGCCGATAAAGCACCCATAAAACGCCATGTTCCATACATTACAACCCAATGCCAATAGCCCCCCGTCCGCAAAAAGCAGGCATTGAATCGCCAGTATAGCTATCATTGTCAGGAAACCTGCGCACGGTCCTAATATCGCGCTGAGAAGCATACCTCCGCACAGATGTCCCGATGAGCCCGTCCCCGGTATGGTAAAGTTGATCATCTGGGTCGCAAATACAAATGCCCCCATCACTCCCATGACCGGCACTTTCCTGTCCAAATCCTCCAATTTTACTTCTTTTACAGAATACGCAGCCGCTGCTGTAGACACTGCGTACATTGTTCCTGCTACTGCTGGTGATACCAGCGCATCTGCCATATGCATAATTTCTTCCTCCTCTAATTCTTTTCATGTACTGCTAATTTATTGATCTGCGCCGCCATATATCCTGCGCCGTATCCATTGTCAATGTTGACCACTGCTATGCCGTTTGCACAGGAATTGATCATCGTAAGCAGCGCTGACAATCCGTTCATGCTCGCCCCATAGCCTATAGATGTGGGGACAGCGATCACCGGCTTATCTACCAGACCGCCGATCACACTGGCAAGCGCCCCTTCCATCCCGGCAACCGTCACAACACAGTTGGCGCTTTGTATAGTCTCCACTCTGGAGAGCAGCCTGTGAATCCCGCTCACCCCTACATCATAGATACGCTCTATGCGGTTTCCGAAGAACTCTGCCGTCTGAGCGGCCTCCTCCGCCACCGGAATATCTGCTGTTCCGGCCGTACAGACCGCTATCTGCCCTATTCTTTTTTTGTCCTTTTTTTCAATCTTTAGAATTCTCGACAATGCGTCATACTCTGCCTCTGAAAACTTATCCTGTATCAGCGCCGCCTGTTCCTTAGACGCGCGCGTTCCCAGCACTTCTCCCTCTGCCTCATAGATTCTTTCGTATATCCGAAGCAAATGCTCATCCGCTTTTCCGCTGCAGAATACCACTTCCGCAAATCCTGAACGAAGCTTTCTATGAGTATCAAGCTTCGCATATCCCAACTCTTCAAGCGGCTGCCTTCTAAAATAGCTTTCCGCCTCGCTTACGGATATCTCTCCTGTCTTTACCTGTTCTAAAATCTCCCTTGCCTCCATCTGCAAGCCCTCCATATTTTAACTGCTGATATCTTCTTAATTGCCGATCCATACATAAAAAACCCTTTTCGTGTCGCCAAAAAAGACGCACAGATTCCCATTCTTGAAATCCGTACGCCTTCTGGCATACATTTTTTATCTCTTGAACTTATATGTGACTGCTGTATCCCCGGCGCTGCTGTACCATCTCAAACGGCTTCTGCCGCCTGCTTTTTAGCATATCACGTCTGCAAATATCTATCTGCATTCTTCCATTACACATTCTCTAAGCTGCTCTATTACAGCCTCTATCATATAGCTCATAGATGTGTTCTTCACACCGACAATTACGTTGTTGCACTGATTCATCGGAATCAACAGCTTTTTCGCTTCGCTCTGTCCGACTGCCGCCGCCATAACCGGCGTAATCTCGCCGTGCATGGAATCCGCTATGGCAATCCCTACAGGGCCGATAATGACGTCTGATTTCCTGCAGCCTACAACTACAGCATTCTCCCCGGTAGCCGCATAGTCTGCTCCGGCCTTCAGCATATTGGATGCCGCCAGAGAATTCGTACCGACAGCCCCAATCTCCGCCTGCGGGAATTCCTTCTTCACAGACATAACAAGCTGCTTTCCCATGCCGCCTCCCTGAGCGTCTATGATCAATATCTTCATGAAAAGTCCTCATTTCCATCCAAATATAATTGCAGATTTAAAAAATACATTATCCATAATAGCATCTGCTAAATAATTATAACAGACAGAGCCTTTTCTTTGCAATATGCAAAATGATCACATAATCTTTTGTGCATTATTCCAATTCATCAACAGTAATACATCTAATATCCGCAAACTGTTTTAACTGCTTATCATTTGTTAAAAACAAATCACATCCCGTCAGTGTTGCCGCTGCTAATTGCAATGCGTCCATTGATTTAAACATCTTATATTCGGCTCGTATCTTAGCAGCCTTTTTCGCTATATCTCTATTAATTTCGGTCACACTGACTCCAAGCGTATTTAATAATTTTTCAAACATATCAGTAATATATAAATGGAGCAGTATCTATAAATACTTTTTTACAGTCTGTCACTATCACGCATCTCCTTCATATATTCATCAACATTCTTTCCCCGTTCACTTGGTATTACAAAGCTGTCCCAATCTACCGGCTTTTTTTTCTTTCTGTCGGTTGGATAATCAAGCAAGGTAACAACAACCTCTGCCCCATCATATTCACACATATCTTCATCTTCGATAATAACAGTATTTCCTTGTATAATTCCCTTAACTGCTGCCAACATAATTAAAACGTCCTCCAATCCCTATTTTAATTATCATATCACAATTAACAAAATTTAGACAGTCAAACAGCAGAATCTCCCTTTCGCAACTCTAAGCAAATGTTATTACCGTCCCAGTCTTCCCTTCCAATGCATCGATCGCTTTATCCAAACTTGTGATGATTGCCTTTTTATCCGGATAAGTACGTGCGAATTTCATAGCTGCTTCTACTTTCGGCAGCATACTTCCCGGGGCGAACTGTCCTTCTTCGATATATTGTACGGCTTCTTTAAGGCTCATATGATCCAGATCCTGCTGATTTTCCTTACCCCAGTTAATCGCCACTTTTTCTACTTCTGTCAGAATCATCAGTACATCTGCATCCACCTGCTCCGCCAGAAGCTCTGCCGCAAAATCCTTATCGATAACTGCCGCCACACCTTCCAGTGTTCCGTCCATTCTTTCAACCACCGGAATACCGCCACCGCCGCAGGAGATCACGATGGAGGAATCCCACAGCTTTTTGATCGCCTCGATCTCTACGATCCTTCTGGGAATCGGGGATGCAACGACTCTGCGCCAGCCCCTTCCGGCATCTTCTTTCATGGTGTAACCTTTTTCTTCCGTTAAAGCTTTCGCTTCTTCCTCACTGTAAAACGGGCCGATCGGCTTTGTTGGGTTTGTAAAGCCCGGATCATGCTCATCTACTACCATCTGGGTTGCCACTGTAAGTACCGGACAGTTCCGGTTCCTAAGGCTTAACGCATATTTTAATGCCTGCTGAATGTGATATCCGATATATCCCTGACTCATGGCTCCGCACACATCAAAAGGCATCGCAGGCGTCACATCCTTCGCCGACTCAGAAGCAAGAAGAATCCTTCCTACCTGCGGTCCGTTGCCGTGTACGATGGCAACCTCGTATCCCTGACTGCTGATATCCGCAATCCTTTCACATGTACGTTTTACTACCTCAAGCTGCCCTGCCGCCGTCGGCGCGCTTCCTTTTGACTGCAGCGCGTTTCCGCCCAGCGCGATTACAATCTTTTCCATAAACTTATCACCTTTCTCCTTGTATCTTTTCGTGAAAAACTTTATAATTAATTCAGAATTCATCCGGAGGTATTACATATGTCAAAAATCGTACCAATCCAAAGTATATACTGCTCAAAAGAGGATGAAACAAGGCTGTGCAGCTTCGACATCGAAGTCATATCCGAGCCTACCACCCCTCTTATACATCCGATGTCAAGATTGTGGTTAATTAATGAAGGCGAAGGTACTCTCCTTTTGAATGATAAAAAATATCCCCTCAAAAAAGGAACCCTCGTCTCCGTACTTCCGTGGCAGATTACCGACATTATAGAAGTAAAATCTCCGCTTCAATTTTTTGTCATGGCATATTATTTTGATAATATCAATGAAATCATAAAGACATTTTACAATCCGGACAGCGTGAATCTGTCCGTATCACAAGCTATGTCCAAAACTCCGGTCGTATCTTTTGACGAAAGAAGTTATGTACAGATGCAGCAGCTATTCCTTCAGATCAGGGATGAGCTTCGCACCCAGTCGCAGATTGATTCTTCTGACTCTGGATCCGCCCCGGAATCCCTTGGTCTGAGCAAGCTGTACATTACTAACAAGCTCATTGAGATCATCGTATCATTTATCCGCACCCGGCATACCCTGCCGACACAGGACACGTCTACGCACGCAAGCGAGATCTTTCAATATCTGTATACACATCTAAATCAAAAGATTACGCTTTCTATGCTGTCGCAGCAGTTCTATATGAGCGAATCTGCAATCAGTTCTTATATTAAAAGGACAACCGGATTGTCCTTTTTTGACCTGTTGAATGAAATGCGTGTGGGTAAAACTATGAATTATCTGTTATATACAGATTTTACTCTGGAAGAACTGGCCGAGATTCTCGGCTTTGTTGATAGTGCCCACATCAGCAAGGTATTCCTGGCACGGATTGGCATGAAAGCCAACGATTTTCGGAAAACCTACCAGTCTATCGGGGATCAATGCCGTATCAAAGACCGGCAGGTTTTCTATGCGATTGTCTCTTACATATACAGAAATTATGCCGAGGACTTGCAGCCGAAAAATGTAAGTGAACATTTTCATATCTCTCCGAAGGAGCTAAACCGCATCCTCCTTTTTCAGGTGGAGATGAATTTCAGCGATTACCTGAACTATATCCGGGTAAACCGGGCGTCTGAGCTTCTCCTTAAGACCGACAAGAGCATCCTTACAATCGCTCTTGAAGTAGGATACAATACAGAAAAGACTCTTACCCGCAATTTCCTGCGTTTCCGCTCTATGACACCGGGAAAGTTCCGCCGCTCTACTGAATTTCAGGAAAATGAGTTCTAAAACTACTTAATGACGCCAAGCCCCTTTGCAACAAGTGTGATGAAATCCTGTACATTTGTCACGATTGTCGTTGCGCTTAAGCTTCCTCTGTCTAACAGCTTATTTACTACGAACTCGTCTGCGTCAACGGTATAGAGATATACCGGGCGCACTGTACCGTCCTCAAGTACGCGGAAGGACGGCGTCATATTTCCGGTAGCAATGGTATGGAGCATAGTCGCAAGGCAGATCACTGTCGTAGCGCCGCGAATCTGCTCTCTCATCACATTTGCAGCTTCATATACATCCCCGATTACCTCCGGAAGCGGACCGTCATCACGGATAGAGCCCGCAAGCACGATCGGTACATTATTTCTTACACAGCTGCAGATGATCCCGTCATCCAAATTATAGTCCTTAACAAACTGCGGAATAGAGCCGCTTCTTCTTACTTTGTTGCACACATCCAGATGGTTGTAATGTCCATTTGGCTGTGATTTTTGTGTGTAAATATCCTGCCCGAGAGCCGTGTGCAGAAGCGCACCCTCTAAGTCATGGGTTGCAAGAGCATTTCCGGCTAACAACGCCTGACCGTAGCCATTGTCGAACAACGCCGACATAGCTGCCCTTGCATCTGCATCAAATGCAAATGCCGGTCCCATAACCCATACGACTTTTCCGCCATGCTCTTTTTCATATCTCAAAAGTTCAAATAATTTGTCATAATCCCGCGCGTAGGATGTTTCGCGGCTTCTTCCCTGACGAAATACGAACTGGTCGTCAATCCCCTCACTGTCATCTTCAAAACCGTGACAGTGCATATAGATGCCGTCCTCGCATTTTTCCGTTCTGCCGAGCATAACTTTATCGCCTTTTTTCAGGTTTCTTGCTTCTACAACCGCAAGATGTCCGTCATCACAGAGGACAACACAGGAGTCCATACGGCTCTCCTTTGCCAGCTTCCACTCACCGTCTACCTTAAAATATTCCGGATACATGGATGTGCTGTGATAATTATCCGGCGCCACGCCGTCTTTTTCTGATACTTCATATTTGGCATCCGGCGCGTTTACAAATCTTTCTTCTGTAAAATCCGGATGATGGTATTTAGGCATTTCAAATGACATACTCTTTCTCCTCTCATATGACAGGCTGCTGCGCAGCCCGCCACTTTTATATTTGTCTGAATTCTAGTATAACCAACACTAATTAACCGTACCTTTCACTTGCCTAAATTTCCCCCTTCTACGTTATCGTCAATCGGCGTAGCGCCCAGGCTACGTCGAGGCTTGGGAGTAGTGCTATCAGGAAAACAGGCAAGCCAAACTGCCAGTTACTTAATATTCGCTGTACTAGCACAATGTTGCGTATACAACTGCCTTGATGGTGTGCATACGGTTCTCAGCCTCATCAAATACAACCGACTGCTTTGACTCGAATACTTCGTCCGTAACTTCCATCTCATTGATTCCGAACTTCTCTGCAATCTGTGCTCCGATCGTTGTATTGGTATCGTGGAAGGACGGCAGGCAGTGCATGAAGATCGCGGTATCCTTCGCAAGCTTCATAACATCAGCGTTTACCTGATATTTCTTAAGAAGGTTGATCCTTGTCTCCCATACTTCGTCCGGCTCGCCCATGGATACCCATATATCCGTATAGATTACATCCGCGCCTGTTGCTCCTTCTTCCACACTCTCTGTCAGGCGAACTTCGCATCCATTCTCTGCCGCGATCTCTCTTGCTGTCTGTACAAGTGATTCCTCCGGGAACAGTTCCTTCGGGGCGCAGGCTGTAAAGTTAAGCCCCATCTTCGCACATGCAATCATAAGAGAGTTGCCCATGTTGTTTCTTGCATCGCCAAAATAGGTAAAGTTAAGACCTTTCAGTCTTCCGAAATTCTCCTCGATCGTCAGAAGGTCAGCAAGCATCTGTGTCGGATGGAACTGATCAGTCAGACCATTCCATACCGGAACTCCCGCATACTTTGCAAGCTGCTCTACCAACTCCTGACTGAAGCCTCTGTACTCGATGCCGTCATACATTCTGCCGAGTACTCTTGCAGTGTCAGCGATACTTTCCTTCTTACCCATCTGGCTGCTGCCCGGATCAAGGTAAGTAACGCCCATCCCAAGATCCATACCTGCTACTTCAAAAGAGCAGCGTGTTCTTGTGGATGTCTTTTCAAACAATAATACGATATTCTTTCCTTCCAGATATCTGTGAGGTATGCCTGCACGTTTCATATCCTTGAAGTTCTTTGCAAGATCAAGGAGATAGCGGATCTCCTTTGATGAATAGTCTAAAAGTTTTAAATAATTTCTTCCTCTGATATTTGTTGCCATGATTATAATCTCCTTTTCTCTTATTTGTGCGGGCAAAAAGCCGGACTGACATGGGAACATGTTCAACCGGTATCTGCCGCGAATGTAACGTCTGCTGCCAGACGAAGTTACCTCTTCTCAATAGACTCTCTCTCTAAAGGCATGCTCATACATCTCGGGCCGCCTCTTCCTCTTGAAAGCTCCGAGCTTGACATCTCCAAAACCCGGATTCCATTCTCACGCAAGATTTGATTCGTCACATAGTTGCGGTCATATACAACAACTTTTCCCGGCTCGATACAAAGGGTATTGGAACCGTCATTCCACTGCTCGCGTTCCGATGCGATCGTATCCTTGCCGCCGCACTGAATCAGTGTAACCTTGTCAAGCTCAAGATGCTTTGCCAAAACCTCTGCCAGCGAAGCGTGTGTCTCCGTCACATTAATCTCTTCCTTTTTATCGCCCTTCCTGATCTCAAAAATTCTGAGCGTTCCAAGAATACCCGGATGTATGGTAAATTTGTCGTAATCCACCTGTGTACATACCGTATCCAAATGCATAAACGCGCGGATTGCCGGAATATCAAGAGCAAGAATCGTCTCAATCTCAGCGCTTTCATCCCCGAAAATACGCTGCGCCAGAAGTTCGATCGCTTCTGCTGTAGTTCTCTGCGAGATACCGATCGCAAGCACCTTATTGCTCAGATTCAGGATATCGCCGCCCTCTATTGCGTAAGGCAGCTCCCGCTTATAGTAAAATGGTGTATGCCCTGCAAATTCCGGATGGTTCTCCAGCACATATTTTCCAAAAAGAGTCTCTCTTCTTCTCGTTCTGGAATACATGCAGTTCAGGCTGACTCCATCCCCCACACATGCAAACGGGTCTCTTGTAAAGTAAAGGTTCGGAATCGGGTCCAGAATAAACTGACTGTCTGTTTTTACCAGATTCACCAGAGGGCGGTTCGCCTTTACGTCCAATTCGCCTACTCTGACTCCTGACATCATCTTTAGCACCAGTTCTTTTTCGTCCCTGATCTCCATGAGATAAGAAGCAAGAGACTCTCTCATCTTTTCGTCCGCTACTTTCCCCTCAGCGATAAACTGTTCAACAAATTGCCTCTTTAGTTCCTCATTACCCTTAAGGACATCCGCCGTCAGATCCTCCAGATATACGACTTCGACTCCCTCGCCCCGCATAATGCCCGCAAACAGATCGTGTTCATTCTGCGCCGTCTTAAGGTATGGAATATCGTCAAAAAGCAAACGCTCCAAATCTCCGGGCACAAGATGTTCCAATTCCTTTCCCGGCCTGTGGAGCATGACTTTTTTTAATTTTCCAATTTCACTTTTTACGTGGATTGCCATGTCTTACCTCCTTATTTCCCTGTCGCTCGCTTTCGCGTCTTACTGTATTACATTATAACCGTTTTTAACAGATTTTGTTGGACAAATATCAGATAATCACAAGTATTTTAATTGGTTCTTTTTTACAGATTCACGAATCGAAACACGCTGTTTCTATGTTCCCATTTCCAGATTTTTTCTAAAAAACCCATTTAAAATACAAGAAAAAAAATCAAAAAAGTCCTACATTTAAAAGCGACATTTTATTATGTATGCTTCTGTCAAATAGAAGAATCTGGCCGGAAACCTCCTTTTTAGATTCCCGGCCCACAGCTTACACTTATTCGATATACTTTTTCTAATGCAGGATGGTATATTTACGTATAATCCACTCAGTTTCCTATTTGTCTCTATACAACTATCACATATTGTTCTTTCAAATTATTCAGCATACTGTATTTGATCATTCCTTCACGTTGCATTCTGCCTACCACAATTCCTGGTGCAATTCCCTGATTTTTCGCAAACCGAAGGACATTCTGTTCTGAGTAGTCTCCCTCATATCTGAATTCATCAAATTCTTCCGCAACGATCAATGTATTACTCGACCATGCATCTGCATCCTGCTCATCTTCATCGGATGTTCCGTTCGCTTGCCCTATATGGCCAAGCACAATATGCGCCAACTCATGAAAAAGACTAAACCAAAATTTGTCAGCGTCTTTCCCTCTCGCTGTAAGACCAACCACAATCTTATTGCCATCCAGAAATGATGCCCCTTGCAGGAATGAACCTTTAAGATGCGGCAAAAAAATCAAAGCAATACCGCAATCCGCAAGACTCTTTTTGATTCTCGGACAAAACTCTTTTGGTTTTAGTACTGTCATCTTACGGATATCAGGCATGGCTGCAATTAAGCCCTTTATATTGATAGGTGCAGTTTGGATATCACGCGCTTTGATTTTAGCCTCCTGCGCCCATGCCATCAAAGCCAAATCACTTTTTTCCGTAATAGCTAATCTTCTGCAAGCAATTCTTGTAATCTGATCGCTACCAATCAGCGAAAGCTCTACCACTTCAAAATATTTTCTTAGATATACAACCTTTTCCTTGGCCTCTCTTGTTTCCTGAATCCAGCCAAACTTCGCCATTTCGCTATACGGAAATTGTTTAGCCAATTCAACGTCAGCATCCATAGCATTTTCGGCTTCTGCCTTTACTATCTTCTCTCTATAAATTGCTTCAAGATTATTCCAAAACTTAGCCGGAACACCAAGAACCATCTCCAATCTGACCGCAACATCAGATGTAAGCTGTACGTCACCGTTAATAAGCTTGCTGATATGCTTTTCAGACATATCCATCCTGGCAGCAAACTCCTTCTGGCTCATACCTCTGTCATTCAACTGCTCTTTAATTGTCGCCCCAGGCGGCGTTGCTATATAACTGCGGCTTCTCACCATAGCGCTACCTCCTTGATTTATCCTCTTCATTTTAATGATAGTCAACGATTTCCAGAATATGCGCTATCTGAATCTTATCTCCGTGCTTCTCGAATACCAATCTGTCCTAGCTGCATTTACGTTATCAAACATCCGCCTTAATCCACTTCCCGCTCCGAAGCCTTCTGATACAAAGCAATGTCCGCACCATACAGTCTGCCCCTATGATGACCCATACGCCAATAATCCCTACATGAAAAGCTTGAATTGCCGCCCATACCATGCCGATCCGCAGCCCCCACATACCGATCAGACTTACAATAAAAGAAAACCTTACATCTCCCGCGCCTCTGAAGATACCGCTCGAGATCACAAAGAAGGAGTAAAATATCTCTGTCAGGGCTGCAATTAAAAGCGTTTTTGCTCCAAGCATTACCACATCAGAATCGCTGCTAAAAAGCCCCATAATAAAATGAGCGCTGCACGCCACCGGAATACAGAAAAGCTCGATGAAAACCACGCTCCAGAAGCATATGTATTTCATATAGCGTTTTGTCAGATCCTTCCTGCCTGCTCCCAGAGCCTGTCCGATCAATGCTGTCGCCGTATAGGACATACCGAATGCCGGCATATACAGAACCCCTTCTATCTGAGCAGTGAGATAATGCGCGGACAATGCAACCGTCCCTAATGAAGTAAGAATAGAGGTTAAGACCACCTGTCCAACGTTCAGTGTCCAACGTTCAAGCAGCACGGGGATTCCTATTTTTTTCAGTGTTACCAACGTAGCCCTGCTGACGGCATACTCCTTTTTTGGAGCCCTTAACTGGAAAGCCGACTTCTTTCTGCACATGACAAAAAGCAGCATAGCAGCTAACAAAACCTGTGAAGCACAAGTTGCTACGGCGGCTCCTTTTATTCCCATTCCGGCTCCCCATATATATATGCTCCTGCTTCCAAAAAGCATATTCCTCTCTGGATAGATCAGCAGAAAGTTCCCAATGATATTGCCAATATTGGCAATGATACTGAGTATAAGCGGCAGCCTTGTATTTCCTGTAGACCTGTAATTCGACGACAATACAACTGCCAGTGTCTGCGGCACCATCCCATATCCGACGATCCTAAGATATACTCTCGCATACGGAATAACATCCGCATCCGCTCCCATCCAGACCGGAATCCATCTATGCAGGCAAAATATAAAAGCACAAAGGAACAGTCCGCTGCATATGGCACATGTAACAGACTGTAATCCCAGACTTTGTGTCTTTTTTGGGTTCTTTTCGCCTACGGAGCGCGCGATCATATAGGAAAACCCTGTACTCAGCGCGCCCATAAGCCCGTTTGCCACCCAGATCAATGAAACATTTACCGCAACAGATGCCGTAGCTACTGCTCCCAGCGAACCTACCATTGCAGTATCCACCAGCGATGCCATACAGGCAAGAAGCTGTTCTAACATCGCCGGCCACGCTATCTTTAAAATCTTTTTTGAAATTTCTTTATCGAATTTCATCTGCGATTAATTCCTTACCTTTGTTCTTTGCTCCAAATTTCACTTTCTACACCAATTTCAGAAGAAACAAATCTTGCCCCGTCAGTCTTAATATAATCCTTCAATGCGGCATATACATATCTTGCCCCAATGAGAATCACCGGCGCGTTTACAAATACGAGCGCAATATTGATAAAGTCTGTCACGTTCCAGAGATTATCAAGCTCCTGTCCGGAAAGTACGCACAGAATACCAATCGGTACAAAGATCAGGGAACCAAGCGCACGCACCAGATTCGTACATTTCGCGGACTTAGTGATCCTTGTCCCGGCAATAACCGCGAAGGATACAAGTCCCAGCAAGGTAGTAAACGCAAACAATGCATAACACACACAGATAATAAATGCCACTATAGAATCTCCCGCCGTACCGGGCACCAAAGCCTGCGTGGACTGAAGAAATACGTCAATAGTGGAAGATTTCAATGTCTCCCAGTCATATGCGGTATTGTCCCACAGATGAGCGCCGCACACAACATATCCTGTCAGTGTACAGATAATAATTGTATCCAGAAAAACGCCGATTGCCTGTATAAATCCCTGTGCGCACGGATGATCCTGCTCCGCTACTGCCGCCGACATTGTAATCGTTCCCTGACCGGCCTCATTAGAAAGAAGCCCCCGCTTAATTCCCTGTGACAGTACGATACCGAAGCCTCCGCCGAATACTGCCTGCGGCTTGAATGCGCCTGTAATGATCGCCTGTATAAATGCCGGAAAATACTGGATGTTGAGAACAACCAGAACAAGGATAATCCCGCCGTAAATCACTGCCATAACCGGTACCATCTTATCTGTAATTGCCGTAACTCTCTTGATTCCCCCGAATACTGCCGCCGCAACTCCGATAACCAGGATCACCGCGATTGCATAATACAATGGAGAAGTTCTGTTTGTCGCAGCTCCTGTCAGTGTCTCCACTGCCTTCCCGGTTGCCGTAAACACATGGAACGTCTGAATCGGAATACTTGACATCGCATAGGCAATAAACGCTACTGCAAGCATAACTCCAACACCTTTTTTATTCCCTAAAAGCTTTTGTCCATAGTAGGGAAGTCCTCCTACATATTCGTCTCCGTCCTTCTCCTTAAAGATCTGTGACAGTGTCGCCTCGATAAATGAGCTTGCCATTCCAAATAACGCGGATATCCACATCCAGAAGATGGCTCCCGGACCGCCGACCGCTACCGCTCCGGTAACGCCCGTAAGGTTTCCCGGTCCGACACGCATCGCCGTACTCAGCAGAAAAGAAGCCAGCGGACTTACACCCACATCGCCTTTCTTTTTCTTAGTCAGACTCTTAATTCCCGCCTTAAAAAAACGGAACTGAACTCCCCTTGTCCTTACTGTAAAGTAAATCCCCATACCGACCAGCAATATAATGGCAAACGGGAAATTGCCGATTACCGGAATATTAGCGTACCATTCAAAATTCGTTGGAAAGCTCCACAAAAAATCTGTAACCGGAGCCATTGCTATAAACCAACTGTCTACTATATCAAATATTTTCTGCATACTGTTCCTCCTTATGCAATCTTACTGCTCCTTGCTCCATACTTCGCTTTCTATACCGATATCCGCCGCAACAAACCGCTTTCCGCCGCCTGTCTTGTAATTCTGGTATGCCTTTATCACAATATTTCTGCCGACGATCAAAGTTGGGATATTGATGAATATCAATATAACATTGATCAAATCCGAAACATACCACAAATTGTCTAACTGCAGACCAGCCAGAACCGTAATCGTTCCCAGCGGTACAAAGAAAAGCGCTCCCAGAACTCTTGTAAAGGAGATGAAACCTTTACTTTTAGAAATCTTATTCGCCGCGATCTCCGTATAAGTAAGGTCACAGAGCAGCGTAGTAAATGCAAACAATCCAAATGCCACTACAACAAAGATAAATACGACCGTATCTAATGCTCCTTCTCCCGGAACCAATGCTTTAATAGAAGCTAAAAATGTCCCGATCTTATCAAGCTTCAGCGTCTCCCAGTCTAACCCCGGATTCTCCCAGATCGCGCCTGCCGTAACTACGAATCCTGCGAGAGAACAGATGACAATCGTATCTACGAATACACCGAGCGCCTGCACGAAGCCCTGCTCACACGGATGGTTCGCATCTGCGATCGAAGCCGCCTGTGTGGATGTTCCCATACCTGCCTCATTGGAAAGAAGCCCGCGCTTTAAGCCCTGTGCCATCGCTACGCCAAATGCTCCTCCAAAAATCGCCTGCGGCTTAAACGCTCCGACCAATACTGCTGCAAGGAAACCCGGAACCTTATTCAGATTCAAGATGATCAAAAGAACAACGATCACGATATATCCCATCGCCATTACCGGCACTACCTTATCCGAGAATTTTACAACGCTCTTGATTCCGCCGAAAGTAATGACCGCGATAATGACAACGATCGCAATAGCAATCACATAATACAGAGGCTCCGTAACCTCTGTCGTACGTCCTGTAACCTCATTTGCAATGGAACTTGCCGCAGTAAATACGTGGAAAGTATGTACCGGAATACTAAGCATATTGTAAAGCAGGTATAAAATACACATACCTGTACCAATCCACACTTTATTCTTCCAGATCTTCTGAATATAAAATGTAAATCCGCCTACATATTCATTGCCCTTTCTCTCTTTAAATATCTGCGCCAGCGTCGCCTCACCGAAAGCGGTTGCCATCCCCATAAATGCAGATATCCACATCCAGAATATAGCTCCCGGGCCTCCGATCGTTACTGCCCCTGTTACCCCTACGATATTACCGGCTCCCACACGGCCGCCCATGCTGATAAGAAATGCCGCCAACTGCGATGTGCCGACTGTCGTTTCCCTCTTCTGTGTCAGCATCTTAATACTGGTCTTAAATTCTTTCACCTGAACGAATCCAAACCTAATAGTAAAGAACAGGCTGCCTCCTAACAACAACAGAATTGCCACTGAAAAATTACCTAAGATCGGAATATTTGCATACCAGTCAAAATTAGTCGGAAAATCCCAAAGGAAATCCGCTACCGGAACTGCTCCTGCAAAAAGCTGGTTTACCATATCAAATAAATGAGTCATCCTAATACCTCCTCATATCAAAAACTAAACAATCGTTACAATTCCACATGACTGCTATTTGTAAACACCGGATACACCGCTTCTGCATGCACAAGACCTGTCCTTACACACATTTCTGCATACGCAACTGCAACAAATGCAGGGTCGATCACCTTAACCGGCAATTCACTCTCAATCCTTTTTCCATATCCCGCCATGCCAAGACAGCCGAGTATGATTCCATCTGCACGGTCTTCCTCCACAGCCTTTTCACACACCGCCCTCAGATACTCTTCCGTCGCCTTCGGGTTGCTCCTTAGCTCTCCGATCGGTATATCCAAAGCCCTCACAGAAACCATCTTCTCACGGGCAATCCCATTTCTCATTAGTCTCCGGTATGTTCTGGGAATATTGATACTCTCCGATGTCAATACCGTAAAACGGTTACACAGCATAGACGCTGCCGCAAGGGATGTTTCCCCCGGTCCGATCACCGGAATCCGCACATTCTCCCGAATCGCATCCATCCCTACGTCGCTGAAGCAATAGATAACGATCGCATCATACCCTTCCTTTTCTGCCCGAATGCTCTCCTTTACCATCTCTGCGGCTGCAAACGCTTCATCCGTATTGCAGTCCAGCTCATCCGGGCCTCTCTTAATACAGTCAACCGAAACAAACGCGTCAGAAGAAAGCGCTGCGCTAAGCATCTCCTCCCTTGCATCCATTGTTTCCCTGCTCATAGCTTTATCAGACATAATTACTTTTATCTTCATAGTCACTCATCCTTTCCGCAGTTTAACGCTGCGGCCATCTCTATGCCCCAACCCCTGATATTACAAAAGACATAGTATTCATACTCTGTTCTTACCGTACAAATACTATGTCTTATCAAGAGGATGATTCTGATGTTTCTTTTACAATTATCCTTGTTCTGGTGTCTTCACCTGTCCGTTTTTCTTTACTGACATCTTATGTAATACATAGATAACCGGAACCAATACCACGATACCTCCAACCAGCGTAACCGGAGTTGAGATCCAGCCTGCAATCAGGAACAGGATTCCGCAGATGATACCTGCCGTTACCGCATAAGGCATCTGCGTCTCAAAGTGGTCGATATGATCGCACGCCGCTCCGATCGACGCCATAATAGTAGTATCGGAAATCGGCGAGCAATGATCTCCTACGACAGAACCGCTGATGATCGCCGCACTGATAACCGGCAAGGATACGCCTAAGTTAATTGCCATCGGCATACCGATCGGGAACAGGATCGCCATCGTGCCCCACGAAGTACCTGTCGCAAAGGACATAACCGCGCCCATCAGGTATAAGATAAATGCCAGCACTCCCGGATTCAGGAAGCCCTGTGTGATCTTAACAAGATAATCTGCCGTGCCCATCGTCCCGTTTACGCCGGATAATGACCATGCAAGCGTCAGCACCACGCACATGAACATCATGTTCGCCCAGCCGCCTTCCACAATCTTCATACATTCGCCGAATGTATATATCTTGTTTTTGATACACAGGATGATCAGCACAATCAGACCGCTTAAGAAACCAGACGCAATGGCCGTTCTGATGTCACTTCCTGCAACCTTTGTATGCCAGATACCTAATTTTGTCAGATAAGCAAAGATCACAACCAAAAGTACAACTAACGGAATTACCATCGTGCTTACCTTTGCTTTTTCCGGATCGACCTCCGGGCCGCCCTTTGCCTCACCACGCATCGGCTGACCGCCCTCCCTGATCGTCTGTCCAGTCTTCATAGCTCTGTTCTGCGCCTTTAACATCGGGCCGTAATCCCAGGATGTAACCGCCATAATCCCAGCCATGATCAGTGTCAGGATCGCATAGAAATTAAACGGTATACACTGCGTAAATATCTCAAAACCATTGGTATTGGTGATCGCTGCGTTCTGAAGCTCCGTATCGATCAGTCCCTGCGTGTACACACCCCATCCGATAATGGGAACCAGCGCACAGATCGGCGTCGTAGTACAATCCAGTATGTACGCGAACTTCTCTCTGGAAACCCGGAGCTTTTCTGCCAGCGCTTCAAAGATCGGTCCTACCATCAGGGAGTTTCCGTTATCCGTAAACCATACGATCAGACCGCCGATCCAGATTCCCGTCTCACATTTCACACGGGAATTTACCCACTTTGTTACCTTATTTGTAAACGCATAGGCGCCGCCTGATTTTGTCAGCAACGCAACAAACCCTCCGATGATCGTCATCATAATAAGCCCCTGCACATTTACCTCGTCTAATAAAGCGCCGAAGATATAATCGTGAATCATCGTGGTAAAGCCCATCAAAGGATTAAATCCTGCCACGATCGTAGCGCTTACATATACTGTCACAAACAATGACACAATAATATTTTTTGTTATAAGTGCCAGCGCAATGGCAAGCACCGGGGGAACTAATGAAAGTATTCCGTAATTAACAACCGTTTCCACAGCATCCATATTCTCTTCCTCCTCATTCTCGTCTTACTCTAAAAGTTATCCATCCATTCCTTTTCTTTTGCAATCTGCCTCCTCACCTCGGACGGAGCCGTTCCGCCGTAGGATACTCTTGCATTCACGCAGGCCGGAATACTGATATCGCCCAAAGTCTCCTTCGTAACTCTGCCGTCAATCTCCTGAAGCTGCTCGTCTGTCAGGTCTTCAAAGTCACAGTTATTGTTCTCACATGCCTTTACCATACGCCCCACGATAGAGTGAGCCTCCCTGAAAGGAATCCCCTGCTTTGCAAAATGTTCTGCGATATCTGTGGCATTTAAGAAACCTTTTCCCATCTGCTTTTCAATCTGATCCATCCGAAACTCCGTATTCTCAAGCATCTTCGCAAAAATAGTGATACTTGCCTTCCATGTGTCGATCGCGTCGAACAGACTCTCTTTATCCTCCTGGAAATCCTTGTTGTAAGCGAGCGGCGTTCCCTTCATAACTGTCAGAAGCTGCATTAAGTCACCGTATACACGTCCGACCTTTCCTCTTAAGAGCTCTGCCATATCAGGATTCTTTTTCTGCGGCATGATACTGCTGCCCGTACAGAAACTGTCATCAATCGCAATATAGGAAAACTCTGATGTATTCCACCATGTAAATTCCTCTGCCCATCTTGACAGATGCATCATAGAGATTGCCGCATCGCTTAAGAATTCAAGACTGTAATCACGGTCGCTGACACTATCCATCGCATTTTCCGTCGGAGCAGTAAAACCTAAAAGCTCAGCAGTTCTATGACGGTTCGTCGGCAATGTCGTCCCTGCCAGCGCACATGCTCCTAACGGACAGTAGTTCATCCTCTCATACGTATCCTGCAGCCTCTGCAGGTCCCTTTTGAACATCTGGAAATATGCCATGAATACAAAGCCCAGTGTGATCGGCTGCGCATGCTGCAGATGTGTGAACCCGATCGTGATCTCATCTGCGTATTTTTCCGCTTTTTCTAAGATCACAGATTCCAGATAACACAGACGGTCCATAATCTCCTTAATCTCTCTTCTGACATAGAGCCTTCCGTCAACCTGGCACTGGTCGTTTCTGCTTCTCGCTGTATGAAGCTTCTTGCCCACGTCACCGATTCTCTGGATCAGCCGGCTCTCAATGCCCATGTGGATATCCTCGTCGTCCACGCTAAATACGATCTTGCCGCTCTCGATATCTTTGCGGATATCCTCAAGCCCTGCGATGATCGCATCCTTCTCTTCCATAGAGACAATTCCCTGCTCGCCCAGCATCGTCACATGTGCGATACTTCCATCAATATCGTCGTTGTACATTCTCTGGTCGAACCCGATGGAGGCATTGAACTTCTTTACGATGTCGTCCATCTCTTTTTCAAATCTGCCTCCCCATAAACTTCCTGCCATTTTCTCATTCTCCTTTCTTTGCTTTCCCTTTAGAGCTGCGTTTTGTTGTTCAGACAATAATCATAAATTTCACTTCCTGTCGCAAACCACACGCCTTCATGCTCTGTCATGAACTGTAAAAATTCTTTGACCAGAGCCGTCCGCCCCGGACTTCCCGTTGTCTGCGGATCAAGCTGCATAGTGTAGCACAGATTATGATTATAGTGTCCTGTAAATTCATCCTTCCAGTTGGAAAGAACATTACTGTAATTCGCGATACGCCCCTGTCCGAAAGGGAATGCCGGGCGGTAATTGAACGCAAAATACGGAAGATCAAAATTCGCCCACTGCATCGGGATCTGAAGCACCTCATCCCCGGTCTCATTGACACTCATAAAATACGGTCTGTCATCATCAAAGAGATCGCTGGAATATTCCATCCCGTTTTCTCTCGCTATATTCAGTGTCTCCAGCATAAGATCACCGATCGGCGCGCGAAATCCCTTTGGTTTCTTTCCGCATGCTTTCTCGATCGCTTCTACTGCTTTTTCAATCCGTCGCTTCTGTTCCTCATAGCTAAGCAATGAAAAATTCTCATATTCATAACCATGACACGCAATCTCATGCCCTCTGTCTGCAATCTCCTTCAGCGCTTCCGGATAGGTCTCCGCCGTCTTTCCCGGAGTAAAAAATGTCGCTCTGATCCCAAACTCATCAAAAAGGTCAAGGAGCCTCGGCAGCCCATGAGACATCCCGTACTGACCGAGAGAAAGCGTCTTTGGCATATCCGCCGCTTTCTTATCTAAAGAAAGCCAGAAGAACTCAGCCGAGAGATTTACCGTTATAAATGCCGCACATCTTTTGCCTTCCGGCAGTTTCATACCTTTTGCATACATCGCTTTACTCCTCCTCTCCCTTACTGTTCTTTCTCGGATATGCTTTTTTCCAGTACTCCGCGATCTCACTTCCGGTTGCCACCCACACATCCTTATGGGAAGTTACTTCCTTTAGCACTTCCTCCAGCACCAGGTTTCTTCCCGGCGCTCCGGAAATCTGCGGGTGCATCAAGAATGAAATGCACATCCCCATGTCATAATAGCCTCTGAACTCCCGGATATCATTGTCCTGTACATTCCTGTAGCAACTGATCCGGTCAAGCCCCGACGGCTCCGCCGGATAGACACTGTACGCCTGCGCCACATAGTCGTCTAACTCCCATTTTGACGGAATCTCAACCAGATCGGACTCCTCTCCGTCAAGAACCGTGTAATACGGCTTATCATCTCCCCGCATGGAACTGGAATAAGAAAATCCCATCTCTGATAAGATGTAAGGTGTCCGCACATGCCAGTCTCCTGACGGCGTACGAAAGCCGACCGGCTCTTTTCCCGTAAGCTCCTTAATGATCCTCTGGGTCTTTTCGATAATCTCCCTCTGTTCCTCCACGGTCTTTTCCACGAATCTCTCATGGGTATACCCGTGGTTGCCAATCTCATGCCCAGCTCCGGCAATCCTTTTCACCACGTCAGGGTTGCACTCTGCTACAAAGCCGGGTACATAAAAGGTTGCCTTTACTCCGTATTTGTCCATCAGATCCAGTATCATATCCACACAACGGTTAGGACCATACTGTCCGATGGAACGGGCGCGTATCAGCTTTTCGGCGTTTGGCTCGTCTGCTGACATGTTCCGCCAGATCACATCGCCGTCCAGATCGAAGCTGAACATGACCGCGCTTCTTTTGCCCTCCGGCCACTTAACTCTTTCCATCTTTTTTCTCGCTCCTTTCTTTTCACTACGTATTTTTTATATTCTTGCTGCTCCTGTATTCCTTGCCGCTTCCGCCACAGCCGCTGCCACAGCCTTTCCGACTCTCTTATCAAAAGCCGCAGGTATGATATAATCCGCATTCAGCTCATCCGGCGTGATTAATTCTGCCAGCGCTCTGGAGGCAGCCATTTTCATCTCTTCGTTGATCTCTTTTGCTCTTACGTCAAATGCACCTCTGAATATCCCCGGAAATGCCAGCACATTATTGATCTGATTCGGAAAATCACTTCTTCCTGTCGCCACAATTGCCGCCCCGCCTGCCTTCGCATCTTCCGGGAAAATCTCTGGTGTCGGATTCGCACAGGCAAAGATGATGGCGTCCCTGGCCATTGTTTTTACCATCTCTGTTGTCAGGGCTCCCGGTGCAGAGACTCCGATAAAGATATCTGCTCCCTTCACAATGGTTTCCAGTTTACCCTGAAGCTTCTGCGGATTGGTAAATTTAGCCATCTTCTCCTTCACAGGATTCATCCCGGCTTCTCTGCCGTCATAGATCGCTCCGGTACGGTCACACATAGTAATATCCGCAAATCCGTAATTCAAAAGAAGCTTTGTGATAGAGGTTGCCGCCGCGCCTGCCCCATTTACAACGATTCTCACATCTTCTTTCTTCTTGCCGACCACCTTCAGCGCATTGATCAGTCCCGCAAGCGTGATCACTGCCGTGCCATGCTGGTCATCATGGAATACTGGAATATCACACAACTCTTTTAAGCGGTCTTCAATCTCAAAGCACCTCGGCGCTGCGATATCTTCCAGGTTAATCCCTCCGAAGCTTCCGGAGATGAGATAGATCGTCCTCACGATTTCATCCACATCTTTAGACTTGATACAAAGAGGAAATGCATCTACTCCTCCGAACTCCTTGAACAACACACATTTCCCTTCCATAACCGGCATACCCGCTTCCGGTCCGATATCGCCGAGTCCCAGTACAGCCGTACCATCTGTGACCACCAGACACATGTTGTGTCTTCTGGTCAATTCATAGGACCTGTCCACATCCTTTTGAATCTCCAGGCAAGGGCTGGCGACTCCCGGTGTATACGCTAAAGATAAATCTCTCTCATCATTTACCGGAACTGTCGATACAACTTCAATCTTACCTTTCTTCTCGTAATGAAACGCTAAACTCTCTTCTGCAATTCCCATGCTCTACTCCTTTTCTCCGCCTTCACATCCGCTTAGTCACTTAGTCTCTAAGTTATTTATAAACTATTCTTGTTATTACGTCAATATCTTTCGGCAATTTAAACTGTCAGATACAAATTATACGGCAATTTTTGTCCATTATTCACATACCTCATTGGCAGTAGTGACAAAAAGCATAAGCATTCCAAGCATTTTACTGTCTATTTTAAATTATCAATAGACGCCTGAAGATGTTCATACATCAATTTTGCAGCCCCCTCTTCATCTCTTCTCCGGATCGCACGGATGATCTGGCGGTGCGACTCTAATTCTTCCTCACCGGATACTTCCTCTAATACATCCGAAAACTTTCCATACATCATATCAAAAATTGCATCCAATACAATTTCCAAAGTCTGTGTCATAAATATACTTCCCGTTTTCGCAGCATATAATTTATGAAGTTTAAATTCTCCTTCTGTCTTTCCTGTTTCCTGAAAACGCCTCTCAAGCGCCTTGTACGCACTTTCCAGTTCATCGATATCCTTCTCCGTGGCGTTGCGGATAATCAACTCTACTCCTTTTACTTCCAGAACCTGTCTCACCTCATAGGCTTCCATCATAGAACAACGTTCCAGATTTTTACTCAGGCTTTCCGTACTTTCACTGAGCTGTGACTGGGTTCGTAAGAATCTCCCCTTTCCCTGATGCGAAACGATCACTCCCCTGCTCTCCAATACCCGGAAAGCCTCTCTCAGAACATTTCTGCTGACATCCAACTGCTCCATCAGTTCTCTCTCCGGCGGAAGCTTGTCCCCTGGCTTCAGATGTTCCTCATCAATTAATTGATATAAATCTTTTACTACTTCTTCATATAACAGCGTTCTTGCTGCCCTGTTCCCAATTTCCATTTTCTTTCCTTAATTATATACAAATCCAAACTTATAATGACAGATATAAGTATACACAAAAAATTGTTCTATCACAACTATTAAAATCTTTACTTTATATGCTTATAATAGTAATATATAGATACAATATTACCATGAATTCTGATATTAAAAGGAGGAATCTTAATGACGATCAAACCATATAAAGCGATAAAGAATAATTATAACGAGATTGTTGAAATCTGTAAAAACACACATGAACCAGTATTTCTGACCAACAATGGGGAAGGCGATCTGGTTGTGATGGACATAGAAACTTATAACAAAAGAGAGGCAGCACTTGATTTAAGAGAACAACTAACTGAAGTTGACGAACAGAGAAAACGAGGTGTTCAGGATATTCCAGCAAGTGAAGTAAGCCGTCGTATGAGAATGGCTATTAAGGAGAGTGTAAATGTATAATGTAGTTGTCACCCCCGAAGTAACAGATATTTTAATAGGATATGCACAAAAGTGCGCGATAGATAATGGTATAGAATGCGCAACGAACTTAGTAGACTCATTCGACAAAGCAATAAATTCATTAGAAACGCTTCCAAAAAGAGGTATTAAAAAGCTTCAATATATTCCCGCAAAATACCATATTATTACTTTTTGGAAGCATCTATGGTTGGTATATCAAGTCGATCATGATAACTTTACCGTGTATATAGATTATTTAATAGATGACCGTTCAAACTACCGCAGATTATTTTAATAAAATCATTTAACAGCTTTCTTTTTCCACTTCCCTCTTCCGTAGAAAATCCCTGTAATGACTGCCCCCAGTACCCATGAAAATAACAACGAAACAAAGAGACAGGCCCTGTTTCCCTGAGGAAGCTCTGGTGTCTTTGTAAGATATACCAGTCCGTAAGCCAGCGGAACACGGATCAGCACGGTAGAAACCATGGAAATCCACATGGGCGTCAGCGTATCCCCTGCCCCGCGCATCACACCAGATAGCGTCTGCGTCACCGCTACAGCTATGTAACCGACTGCCAGAATACGCATCATATCCATACTAAGAGTTACAAGCTCCGGCGTATCGGTAAAAATCTGCATTAACTGCCTGCCAAACACAAGAATCAGCGCGACGATCACTGTCGAGGTTCCCATAGCGATCGCCGTTCCCTGTCTGGCTCCTTTTGTTACACGGTCGTATTTCCCGGCGCCTACATTCTGCCCGGCATAGGTTGTCATAGCTGTACCGAAAGAAAAATTAGGCATCATGGCAAATCCATCCACACGCATAACGATAACATTTGCAGCAATGAACATCTCTCCGAAGCTGTTGGTCAACGACTGCACTACCAGCATAGACATAGACATGATCGCCTGAGTTACGCCTGACGGTACTCCAAGCCGGATGATGTTCTTCATATGGCTTTTAAACGGGCGGATATATTCCCATTTCAGTTCAAAAAGGTCTGTAAGCTTTGTAAGCCTTCTAAGACACAAAAGCGCTGAGACCGCCTGTGCCAGCGCTGTCGCCAGAGCCACTCCGGATACCCCCATATCCATCTGAACAACAAAAAACAAATCCAGCACGATATTCAAACCACTTGCAACCAGCAAATATAAGAGTGCCGACATAGAATCTCCCAGTCCTCTTAAAATGCCGCTGAGAATATTATAGTAAGCGCAGCCTGCCACTCCAATAAAGAGAATCCTAAGATAAGAGGTGCACCAGTCAATGATCGATTCCGGTGTATTAAGAATCTCCAGCAAAGGCCGTGCCGTCACTGTCGCAAATATCATAACCAGAAGCGAGGCAACCCCTGTCAGCACAATACAGGTTCCTATCGTCATAGATAACGCTTCACGGTTGCGGGCGCCAAGATACTGAGATACCATGATACTGGCTCCCACACTGATCCCTACAAACAGCACGATCAAAAGGTTTAGGATCGGACCGGCGCTTCCGACCGCCGCCAGAGCGTTGTCCCCCACAAACTGTCCGACTACCACACTGTCCACCGTATTATAAAGCTGCTGCGCAATATTGCCGATCAGCATCGGGACAGTAAAGATCACGATATCCTCCCACGGCTTTCCCACAGTCATATCCACCGGAGCAAATAATTTTTTTAATCCGTTCATCATCATCACATCCTTCTATACAAAGTATCTTACATAATATTTTATCGTCTGAAAAGCGTTCCATATATTATAACGAAAAGCTATTATAATTACAACAAAGGTTTACAATATAACAAAAAGATTTGTGTAAAAATATAAAATTAATTGAAGATAGAAAACTGTAAATCATGTATAATAAGTTTAATAAGTGCTGTCTGCAAAAACTATGATAAACCTGTAACGAATCTAAAAGGAGGGTCTAAGATCATGAAAAACTATAAACGCATATTTACAATCGTTGTGGATTCCCTTGGCGCAGGCGCGTTGCCCGACGCCGCCGATTACGGTGATGAAGGAACCGATACGCTCGGTCATATTTCCCAGTCCATGGATGAATTCTCCATTCCGAATCTTCAAAGGCTTGGTATCGCAAATCTGCACCCGCTAAAGCAGGTAGCCCCGGCAGAGAAACCGCTTGGATATTACACATATCTGTATGAAGCAAGCACCGGAAAAGATACGATGACCGGACATTGGGAAATGATGGGACTCCATATCACAAAGCCCTTTTTGACATTTACAGAAACCGGATTCCCCAAGGAGCTTCTAAATGAATTGTCTGAGAAGACCGGACGAGTCATCATCGGAAACAAAAGCGCCAGCGGAACAGAGATTCTGGAGGAACTGGCAGAAGAAGAGATCGCCACAGGCCACATGATCGTCTACACATCGGCGGACTCCGTTCTTCAGATCTGCGGAAATGAGGAAACCTTCGGTCTTGACGAATTGTACCGCTGCTGTGAGATTGCCCGTGAGATCACACTAAAGGATGAGTGGAAGGTAGGACGCGTCATTGCAAGACCTTATGTCGGCAAGAAAAAAGGAGAATTCAAAAGAACCAGCAACCGTCACGACTATGCCTTGAAACCGTACGGCCGGACAGCGCTCAACGCTTTAAAGGATGCGGGCTTTAGCGTCATCTCCGTAGGGAAGATCTTTGACATTTTTGACGGTGAAGGCTTAACAGAATCCAATAAATCCAAAAGCTCTGTACATGGGATGGAGCAGACGATCGAAATCGCAAAAAGAGACTTTACCGGACTTTGCTTCGTAAATCTGGTAGACTTTGACGCTTTATGGGGACATCGCCGGAACGTAAGGGGCTATGCAAAGGAGCTGGAACGCTTTGATGTCAGGATAGGGGAACTATTAGATCTGCTGAAAGATGATGATCTGTTGATCATTACAGCGGATCATGGAAACGATCCGACACATACCGGAACCGACCACACAAGAGAAAAAGTTCCTTTTCTTGCTTACTCGCCGTCTATGGAAGGCTTCGGAAAGCTTGAGGATGCACAGACCTTTGCAGTTGTCGGAGCGACAATCGCTGATAACTTTAAGGTTGACATGCCAAAGGGCACGATCGGAAGTTCACTTCTTGACAAATTCATATAAAAACCTTTGAAAAAGAACTGTGAAATTTATACAGATAAAAATTCAGGGTAGAAAGAAATATTTCAATGATCTTTCTCCTGACAAAAAAAATTGCCGATAATGATACGGATCTGATGAAAAACCGTAAAAACACAAAAAAAATCACCATCCCCGATGCTCTAAACATCAAAAACAGTGATTTCAACTGCGCGATCAGGGGCTCGAACCCTGGACACCCTGATTAAGAGTCAGGTGCTCTACCAACTGAGCTAATCGCGCATAATTCTTAAGTTTTTTTTACTAATTCCTTAACGCAAGTGATATTATATAACATTTTTTTTTCAAATGCAAGTATTTTTTTCATTTTCTCCCGATTATTTTAATATTTTTTTTAGAAAGTGTCAGTCCGGCCGGAAATATGATCCGGCCAGGCTGACTTCTTCATCTATCTCTTCAATGTAGCAAGTCTCCTGCATGCTTCTTCTACCGTATCTTCATCAAATGCATAACATGCCCGAAACCATCCCGGTCTGTCACAGCCAAAAAGCTGACCCGGAGATATATTGATCATCAGCTCATGATATATTTTGTCCCACAATATCTGCTCTGCAGCGAATTCTTGTTTTTCCAGATAAGCAGAAAAATCTGCCATCACAAAGATTCCCGCCTGTGCCTTCATCATAGGAATATCCAGTTCTTTTAATCCCCTGCTGAAGATCTGATATGCTTTTGCAAGGCGCTGTCTTGATAATTCCATGATTCCCGCAAGCTCCGGCTCCTTTAACATTGCAGTCAAAAGCGACTGCGTATGGGACGAAACACTGGAATAGTACGTAATAGACGCAAATCCCTGTATGATATTCGGATTAAAGGAAAAACACATACCTGTCCGGAAACCTGACAATACAAAGTCTTTTGCAAAGCTGCTGGTGATATGCACTCTATGACGGTATGACTCCGGCGCCAGCTTCATGGTGCTCACAAAAGAAGCTTCTGGGTCAAATACTGTCTGCGCGTAGATTTCATCTGAAATCACTTCCAGATCATGCTCTATTGCAAATTCCAGCAGGCCGCGGATTGCCTCTTCCTTATATACGGTTCCGATCGGATTATTAGGTGCTGAAAAAAGTATAGCCCGTACCCTTGTGCCCTCTTTTGTCACTTTTTCATATGCTTCCTCAAACGCATCGCGTGAAAGGGTCTCATCACACGGCACACCAACGGCAATGACTCCTGCCCGCTCATTAATATCATCCACAAAGCTTGAGTAATACGGCGCCGGAATTAAAAATGCATCGCCTGGTTCCGCAAGAAGAGTTGCCAGTGTTTCCAACGCAACTGTACATCCCGCACAGGTTGCAACATTTTCTTTTCCCAGAACAACCTCACTGTCTTCTCCGAAGATGATCTTCTGCCAATGATCCGCTATCGCTGTCCGAAACTCATCGCTGCCTTCGAATTTATTATAATGGATATTATATCCAGTCAGGTCCATATGATCTGCTGACTTTCTCAGCAGATCACAGACTTCCTTATTCACAAGGTGGCTCTCCGCCGTCCCCATATTGACTAATCCCTTCGGATTTGTCTCCTTATCATACATATTGTAAAAATTGTCAAAATGGGCTTTTACTAAAGGCGGCAATGTCCTCACCCATTTTTTTCCGCGTTCGGATAAGTATTCAAGCATCTTTAACTCACCCCTCCCATTAATTATGCTCAAGACCTGCTTCCGTCTGGATTCCGGGCCGTACGCCAAGTCCCATTGTCGCGTCAATATTACATCCGTGCATAATCGTTGACTCGTCCCTTAAGAGCTCTCCCATCCAGAATGCGATCTCCTTCGGCTGGATCAGACGTTTCTTTGCCTGCGCCGCATCAAACGCTGCCCTCTCTTCCGGCGACATATTCTTTAATGTGCTGGAATAGAACATCGGTGTCTCTATTGCCCCCGGACTGATACAGAATACATCGATCAGTGTATGGGTATTTTCCGCCGCCACCTGCTTTGCCAGATACGCAACCGCACACTTGCTCATACCGTCGCTCAGTGTAAACTTCGGGAAACATGCGATTCCTCCGCCTACAGATGAGATAAAGATAAGCTTTGATTTCTCTGTCTTTGCCTCCAGAACCGGCAAGATCTTTTTGTAGATCCAGAGCGGTCCTAACGCATTTACTGTCATCATGGCGATATCATTCGCTGCCTTTAATGGATCTCCCTGCTCTGCGTATTCTTTTACAGTCCCAGAGCCCAACGCCGCGTTAAAGATAACGCCGTACCATTCATGCTCCGTCAGGAAATCGGCCTTCTCAATCTCATTAAGTTTCCCCTGATCCAGCTTATAAGCAAATACTCTTCCCGGATTCTCCTTCATAAGCTCCTCTGCTTTTTTGGCGGAACGGCGGTATGTAATATGAACTTCATAACCCTGCTCTAATAGTAATTTCACTGTCTCCAGCCCAACCCCCTGTGTACCGCCAGTCACTAATACCTTTTTCATACCAAATCCTCCTCTTTAAATGTTTTTGATCAGAACATCCTTTTCATCAAACTCTTCATATTTTCTTCTCTTAATATATTTTGTATAGATCATTCCCGCAAAGATCACAATCCCCGCATATCCTGAAATCGGATAGATGATACTTATCATTGTTGAGAATGATAACTGTCCGCCAAAGATACTGACAATTGCCGTAACGATCGCCGCAACCTTGTATGCTTTGCTCTTTGAATCGGAAGATATCTTATTGCAGACCGTATAAAGCATAGGAACTGCTGTTGTGTAGATTCCAAGAAGCAGCAGGACAGAAAAGATGTTTCCAAATACCGGGCTTATGGATGCCGCAACAAACAGAGAGGGGATTTCCAGATTGTAAACATCTTTAATATTCGCCAGCAGTCCAAAATTAAGGATCATAACTGCGATCAGGAATGCACCTCCTCCAAATACTCCGCCCCAAAAAGAGTTTTTCTTGTTAGTGGCAGTAGATTTCCCGATATCTGCCAGATACGGTACAACACCCGTAACCGTGTATGCTCCATACATAAGTCCTGACAGTGCCCAGTTGCTAAAATTGGTGTTCACCTGCACTTTTGTAAGGCTCTGATCCGCAACGGCGATTCCTTCCGGATTGCTCACGATGGATACAACTCCGATCACCATCGTTACTGCCAGAAGCACCGGCGCGATATAGCCTACGATCTTAACCAGCTTATCAAGTCCCAGAAGAACTGTTCCCAGTGATGCGATGATCATGATAGCGCGCCCTATATTTCCGTTCATCCCGTAATACTCTTCAAATGTTGAACCCGCTCCCGAGATCATCATGGAATAAACAAAAAACAGCATAATGGGTGTAAACCATTCCAAAGCAAATCCAAGATATTTCCCCAGATAGAAATTGAACATCTTCCCCGAGTTATCCAGTTTCAGTTTTCTTCCGTCTTCGACGATCACACTGACAAACCATACGTAAAGGATTAATGCTATGATCCCCGCGCCAATACTTCCAAGCAGCCCAAACCCGGTGAAATACTGCATACACTCCTGACCTGACGCAAAGCTTGAGCCGATAACAAAGCCCATGAACGCACCGCCGATAGCTATGATCTGACCAATGTTCATCTTTTTGTCTTCCATGTCGAATCCCTCCTTTTATGTTTTTGTTTATGTCCAGTTTACTCCTGTTTCCTCTGGTTAGTAATTGAACTCGTCTGAATACCTGGCCGTCAAAAAATTCACTCCTGACTGCCTGATATTAAAAAAAGCGGGGCTTGAATTCATGAAATTCATGTCCCGCTCTGGATATTCTATTATTTATCTTAAGACAACACACCTTACAGATATCTCAGCAGATCCTCCGCTGTAAGCTCCATGCAATAAGACTGGCGTACCATATCCTCATAAAATTTCTGAAACGCATCCCGCATTTTCGGATATGTGGAAATGTGATAATTCGCATTTGCCCGGTTTTTTGAATTCTCTATATTCACGGAATATGTATCCAGAAAAATAGACGGCGCTTTTCTTAATTCTTCGCTCAGAACAACCGTATCCCGAATCAGATACAACCGAAACTGCTGATTCGACTTCATGATGTCACTGATGTGCCTCAGATGGTCATAGACCTGCTCCTGACTCAACTGCCAAAAGCAATTCCCCACACTGACCTTACCGTCTGTCAGATACTTATTCAGCATGGAAGAATATATCACAAGATCAATGTGCGACCGGCAGGTCCGCTTTTCAAAGACGTTTTTCAGCTTTTCCAGATATCTTCCATAATCTTTATCTTCTGCCCGCTCTACGAATACGTCCATAATATCCGCCGGAAACAGCAGTGCCGGTGATTCGTTGAAAAACAGCCATTGTCTGCGGTCGGAATAAGAATCAAGCTGTACATTGGTCCGTTTTAAACTTTCCGGCTCTGCAGAATCCAAAAGCTTTTCTGAAGAGTCCGTAACCTGACAACATATATCGGTAAACTTTTTGATCACCCGCTCCTGCATGGAAAAGGCTGCTCCTATATCTCCGTCAAATGCCCACAGAACCTGCAGACAGAACAGGCGGTCAATCACCAAAAGCTTCGGACTTTCCGGTTTCAGGCAGGCAATTGACATCTCTACAAAGTCAAGACATCCAATAATATTTAAGATTGTTGTTGTATAAAAATAGTAATTTTTTTCAAGAGCTTCCAGACTGATCGCCAGTTTAAGCTTTATGCACTTTGCTCCCATATCGTGCAGCTCTTCCATTAATCTCTGAAAACCTTTTCCATATAACTGGAAAAGGTCAAAGGTCGCCATAATGGATATATCTCCGTCACACAAACTGAAAGCCTGATGACAGGCGGCATGAGTCAGACTCACAAGCTCCTTCTGACTGTTAAGAAATGACATCTGGCCATTTTCTGATAGCTTTGAAAGACTTTTGAACTTCCGTCACAGTCATAGGCGGACTTTAATTCCCTGTACACATTCTGGCGCTCTGCATCTCTGTCAGATGCCCCGGCTGTTTCCCCGGATAAAAAATCTGCGATCTGACCAATGATCCGCTCCGCATTTCTAGCTGAGGGCAGCTTGCTTCCATTCATCCATTTGCTGATGTATGTCGGATCATAGCCAAGTGCATTCGCCAGTTCGCTTTCCTTTATCCCCGCCTTCTCCACCTGTGCTCTCAATATTTTCCCAAATGTATTATTCATGCCGTACCTCATTTTTCACGTCACCATAAGCCACATGATAAGTTTATCATAAATTGTATTCCCTCACAATTGCGCGGCAAAAAAATTCAAGCAATTCAACTTTTCTGATCTTGTGTCTAAATCTGTCTGTCGGGCAGTTTCCTTCGCGGATTCATATATAATAACAGCGCTGTCAGAAACATACAGCAGCCCGCCGGATAATGCTCTGCCTCCCCTGACATATACGCAAGCTGCTTCTTTGCTTTTTCCTCATAATCTTTCTGCCCCGTGATTTGCGAAAGTCTCACAAGACAGTATGCCATAACCGAATTTCCGCTCGGAAGTGCATTGTCATAAACTTCTTTCGGCTTTGTGATAAGCCGACCGTTTTCCGTTCCGCACAGAAAATACCCTCCGTTTCTGTCATCTGCAAACTGCTCCGTCGCCTCATTGCAGATCTGTCTTGCACGCTCCAGATATTCTTCCTCTAAAGACACCTCATACATATTTATCAGCGCTGCGCTGTAGCAGGCATAATCATCTAAAAATCCCTTGACTGCGCCCCTCTCGCCCCGCCAGCTCACATAAAGGATACCTTCCTCAAAAAGATGACTTTCGATAAATTCCAGCGCCCTCTCAGCCGCCAAAAAATATTTCTCCTCCCCTGTCACCTTATATAAGCTTGCAAGTCCGCTGATCATTAAGGCATTCCACATAGCGAGCACCTTATCGTCAAGATGAAGCTTTGTCCGGGATTTCCTGTATTCATACAGGATTCTTTTTTCTTCCGTAAAATTGTCGCACACATTGCGGCCATTAAGGAGATTGGGTATGTTCCTGCCCTCAAAATTACCGCTCTTCGTAATCCCGAAATATTCACAAAACCTCTTTCCCCTCTCTCTGCCAAGAACCTTGCATACCTCTCCGTAGTCCCAGACGTAAAACTTCCCTTCTTCCCCTTCGCTGTCCGCATCCTGCGCGGAATAAAATTCCCCGTCAGGGCCTGTCATCTCACGCAGAACATATTCCGCCGTCTTTTCTGCCGTATCCAAAAGGTCTTTATCTCCTGACATTTCGTAAGCCGCAGCATATGCAATGATCAATAGAGCATTGTCATACAACATTTTTTCAAAATGAGGCACAAGAAAATATTCATCCGTTGAATACCTGGAAAACCCATAGCCGATATGGTCAAATATCCCTCCCCGGCGCATTTTCTCTAAAGTAATCTTTACTTGCTCAAACACTGATTCTTCGTAGTCCAGCGAGCAGACTCCATCCGCATTACAGGAAAATGAACCGTCTCCTCCTCTTTTAACCGAATACTTTGAATACGTTGTGAGGAAGATCAGGTTAAAAGGCATAGGAAATTTCGGCGCATCCCCAAATCCGCCGTTTACTGCATCAAAACTCTGGGAAAGCAGCTTTGCCGCTTTCTCTGGCTGGCTCCTGTCTATATCATCATGCACTTCTTCCTCCGGCATATCTTTTATATAGGAAAGAATCTTGTCTGCCGACTGAATCAGTCCTTCTTTATCCTGCTGCCATTTATGGGCGATGGCAAGAAGAAGCTCCTTGAAGCCTGTCATTCCCCGATCTGATTCCGGCGGAAAATAGGTTCCCGCAAAAAACGGCTTTTGAAGTGGCGTCATAAAGATACTCATCGGCCATCCTCCGCCCCCGGTAAGCGTCTGACAGACAGACATATACACGCTGTCAATATCCGGCCGCTCTTCCCTGTCCACCTTGATGGATACAAAATATTTGTTGAGGATATCCGCGATCTCCTCATTTTCAAAGCTTTCCCGTTCCATCACATGACACCAGTGACACGTGCTGTAACCAATACTTAAAAATACTGGTTTGTCCTCCCGCTCTGCCCGTTCAAAGCCTTCCTGACACCACGGATACCAGTCAACCGGATTATCGGCATGCTGTAAAAGATACGGGCTTTTTTCATATTTTAATCTATTACTCATAGTACACCTCTTTCTTTCGTTACTATTTGCATTTATTTCATCTTTATGCATATCTTTTCCGCCGAAATAATGCATTTCAAAGAAAAATATAGTATAATCAGATAACGTCAGTCAGTTCGATAAAGTAAAGGAGTGATTTTAAATTATGGCAAAAATTTCGGCAGATTGTAAGATAGAGCACCACGCTATGATGTTCGCATTTCTCGCAAAACATGCCATTGAACTATGCGGCGAAGCGGGAAAAGAAGCCATTCTTAAGGGCATGACTACATACGGAAAGGAACGCGGAGCACGTATGGCAGCCAATGCATTGGCTCATGGCGACGAATTAACGACTATGACCAATCAGGCTTACGGCGAATGGAAACCTGACTATGACGGACAGATGGAGTTTGGACAGCTTCGCACGGAACCTACGCTCCAGACATATATATCAAAATGTGCATGGTGCGACGCATGGAAGAAGCACAACATCACGGAATACGGAAAATATTACTGCGTAAATGTTGATAATGCGGTCTATCAGGGATTCCGTTCTGATTTTGTCTGTACCCCCACTACAACTTCTTTAAGCTGGGGCGGAAACCGATGTGAATTTGACTGGGGTTATCCGTTGTCGCCCGAAGAAGTAAAGACTCTTGCAGACAAGAAAAAAGAACTTGGCAGCTCCTGTATGAAAGACTTTAATTTTCATACGGCGCATCTAAAATATACGCTGAGCAAGACACTGACTGAAGCGTTGGGAGAAAACGGGGCAAAGGCGGTCACACTGGCATTGGAAGAGTATGCTGAAACCTTTGGGGAAGAGTATCTTAAAGTACTGGACGATATAGATACCGGACTATTTTAAGAAGAGACAAGAAAGGATTTATGATGAATAATCTACAAACAAAACATAACGTAATTGCTGATTGGATTTTCTCTCATGAGAGAGAGCTTATCCGGGCGGCTGAATTTATTTTTGAACATCCGGAGCTGGCTTATGAGGAGGTCCTGTCTTCTAAGTATCTAGCGGATTATCTTAGAAATAAAGGTTTTTCTGTCTCTGCGAAAACGGCTGGGATCGATACTGCCTTTACTGCAAAATGGGGAGGAGGGAAGCCCGTTATCGGGTTTCTTGCAGAATATGATGCGCTTGCGGGAGTCGGACACGCCTGCGGGCATAACCTGCTGGGAACTGCGGTGTGCGCTGCTGCCTGTGCTTTGAAGGCTGATATGGAATGTTCGGGTACCAGCGGAACAATCCGGGTGTATGGATGTCCGGCAGAGGAGATCATGTCGGGCAAGATTGTGATGGAAAGGGCCGGGGTTTTCAATGATCTGGACACGGCGGTCACATGGCATCCGTTTGACAGGAATCGAATCAGTAATGATATCTGGCAGTCGCAAGATATTAAAAACTACACATTTCACGGCATAAGCGCTCATGCCTCCAAATCTCCAGAAGAGGGACGAAGCGCTCTGGATGCAGCAGAGCTTATGAATATCGGTGTTAATTATCTCCGCGAACATGTGCCGGGAGATGTGCGTATGCATTATGCCTATATTGATAACCATATTTCGGCAAATGTTGTTCCAGACATTGCAAAGACCAATTATTTTATCCGCTCCAGCAAACGCTCCCGCACGGAAGACGCAAGCAGACGAGTGGACGACTGCGCCCGCGGCGCGGCTTTGATGACTGGAACAACCGTGGATATAGAGCTGGTTAAATGCTGCAAGGAGATGAAGATAAACCGGCCTCTTGCAGAAATCTATTACAAAGCTATGACTCAGATTCCAACCCCTGAATACACGCAGGATGAGCTTAATTTCGCTGCCAGAATATCAAAAGAAGCAGGCTTTTTAAATAACGGGAACTATTTTTCCGGATTAGAACCTCTTGAAGATGAACCCGTACCCATTTCCATCGGAACAGACGCCTCTGAGGTCAGTCATACCGTACCCCTGATCACCATCAGCGCCGCAACGATGTGCAAGGGCACCCCGCTCCACCACCGGGCGGCGGCAGAGCAGGCAGGTATGAGCATCGGGCATAAGGGAATGCTGTATGCCGCAAGATGCATGGCAGAGGGTACAAAGCTCCTGCTTGAAGCTCCTAAGAACTTAGACGCTGTCTGGACCTACCACCGTACACACTGATACAGCAAATATACAGAATAAAATTATGTTAAAAACTTCATGCATATTGAACACTTAAATAAAATATCAAATCTAAGGAGGAATTCACTATGGTTACAAAGAAAATCGGGATCATCGGATGCGGAAATATGGGCGGCGCCATTCTCTACGGTGCGCTGAAAAGCGGCGTTCTCCCAAAGGAAAACGCTTATGTCTATGACATCAGTCCGGCAATGATGGAAAAAGCGAAAGAATGGGGCGTCAATCTGGCAGCGGACGATGAAGATGTATGCAAAAATGCAGATATCATCCTGCTTGCCGTAAAACCGCAGAACGCGTCAGAGGCACTGGGAATGTGCAAGCAGGCGTTAGATGGCAAAGCAATGATGTCCATCGTAGCGGGAGTTACGGTAGAACGCCTGCAGAACATGATCTGCGGAACGCCCCGGATTCTCCGTATTATGCCCAATACACCGGCTATGGTTTATGAGGGGGCATTTGCGCTATGCTCAGATAACGATTTTACGGAGGAAGAACTCGCGGACGCAAGATCCATCTATGAAAAAATCGGTGTAGTAGAAATGATTCCAGAGCACCTGATCGATACCGTATGCGGACTCAGCGGCGGCGGTCCCGCTTATGCAGCCATGTTTATCGAAGCCTTGTCCGACGGCGGTGTAAAGCAGGGGCTTCCAAGAGCCACTGCATATCGTCTGGCAGCACAGACCTGCCTTGGAACGGCTAAAATGATCCTTGAGATGGGTATCCACCCGGGAGAGCTTAAAGATATGGTAACATCACCGGGCGGAACTACGATAGAAGGATGCGAAGCTCTGGAACGGGGCGGCATGAGAGCGGCAGTTATTGACTGCATAAATGTAGCGACAGAAAAGTCAAAGAAATTATAAGCATTCCGCTATATACTATAACAGGAAATGAGCTGTTAGCAAATAATTGCGGCTACTGTCACAGGAACCATCACCATCAACAACATGGTTCCTGCGGCAGCAGCCGTAAGATTCTTTTGCTTTTCTTTATTTCCCCTGCATTTTCTTGATGACCTTTAATCTGGTAAATTCTTCACGTTCTTTTTCTTCCAAAGCGTTATTGATCGTATAAACCAGATTAGTATACATCGGAATGGTGATATTTTTAAGGGCATTGGCACGCTTCTGTGTCTTCTTGATATTAGCTGCCAGACGGTACGCTGAATTTTCTACCGTGGACAGCTTCATCGTCAATTCCTTCACCTCACGGAAAGCCTCTCTCGCTATATCAATGGACTCCCCTGTACTTCCGAAGGAATAAGTCAGCTTATTCTGCTTTGAATCATACTTGACATGCGGAATCTCCGTTCCCATGATACTTCTCGTCTGAATGACGATGGAATCCTCAATCGGCACCGTAAACGCAAGTTCCTGGACTTTGCTGATCCCCATATCGATATTGGCGTGCTGCAGGCACGCATATGCACGGGTAAATGTTGTATCAATCTGTTCCTGTATGTCTTTTGCTTCGTTGATCAAACTCATCAGCTCTTTCAGAAGAATGTTTCTCTTCTTATCCATCAGATCGTATCCCTGACGGGCAAGCACCAGCGAGTTCTTTGCGAGCATTAAATTGCCTTTTGTCGGAAACTCCCGCGGATCCATACGACACCTTCCTTTCTTTTATTTCATTCAGAACCCACGATCCTTCGGCTCTTCACTTGGGTAGTAAACATCCAAAAGCTTCGTATCTATTCTGTCGAGTTCTTCTCTTGGAAGAAGGTGCAGAAGTTCCCAGCCGAGATCAAGTGTCTGTTCTATCGTACGGTTTTCTGTCGGTCCCTGACCGACATACCGCTTCTCGAATTCTATACCGAATTTCAGATATTTCTTATCCAGCGGTGATAATTCATCCTCACCGATAACAGATGCCAAGTTTCTTGCTTCTCCTACCTTCGCATAAGCGGAGAATAACTGGTTGGCAAGGCTCTGGTGATCGTCTCTTGTATAACCCGCGCCGATTCCGTCCTTCATAAGTCTGGACAGAGAAGGCAGGATACTAATCGGCGGATATATGGACTGACCATGCAGGTTCCTGTCCAGTACAATCTGACCTTCTGTAATATAACCGGTCAGGTCAGGAATCGGATGCGTGATATCATCATTCGGCATGGTAAGGATCGGAAGCTGTGTCACGGAACCAAGCGCGTTCTCTACGATACCGGCACGCTCATAAATCGTAGCCAGCTCACTGTACAAATATCCCGGATAGCCTTTTCTTGATGGTATCTCCCCTTTTGATGACGACACCTCACGCATCGCCTCCGCAAAAGACGTCATATCCGTCAGGATCACAAGAATATGCATATTACATTCAAATGCAAGATACTCTGCTACAGTAAGCGCCACCTTCGGCGTAATCAGACGCTCTACGACCGGATCATTGGCAAGATTAAGAAACATACACACATGGTCGGAAACACCGCTCTCCTCGAAGGTCTTTCTAAAGAATTCCGCCACGTCGTGCTTGACGCCCATAGCTCCGAATACAATAGCAAATTCTTCGTCCGAGTCGTCTCCCAAAGAAGCCTGCTTTACGATCTGAGCCGCCAGTTGGTCATGCGGCAGTCCATTTCCTGAGAAAATGGGCAGTTTCTGGCCGCGGATCAGTGTTGTCAGACCATCAATTGCCGAAATTCCCGTCCGAATATAGTTCCTTGGATATTCTCTCTTAACCGGATTCAGCGGCAGTCCATTTACATTGCGGCGCTCATCCGCCAGAATAGGCCCAAGGCCGTCAACCGGAACACCTACTCCATTAAAGGTGCGTCCAAGCATATCCGCGGACACCGGAACCTCCATCGGATGTCCTGTCAGCTTGGTATGGGTATTCTGAAGCGACATGTTCTCCGTTCCTTCAAATACCTGAATGACGGCTCTTTCATTGTCAAGCTCCACGATACGCCCCATCTTTTTCATATTTCCTTCTACGACAAACTCAACAATCTCATCAAAAAATGCTTCCTGTACACCTTCCAGCACTACAAGAGGCCCGTTAATATTGCTGAGTCCAAGATATTCTATTGCCATATTAACCTACCTCCTTTACGCATTTTTCTCAATTATTTTATTATAAAAGTCATCAATATTTAACTTGTACATATCAAGCATCTGAAGGTTATCATTCGGAACATCGTATTTGATAGCAATCACTTTCTCAAAGATACCTTCTGATTTCAATATGGACATGGGCATTCCCATCGCAATCAGCTTGCGGCAGGTCTTATACAGGTACAAAATGACATCCATCATCTTGAACTGCTTTTCCATCGACACACAGGTATCGTCCTTGTGAAACGCATTCTGCTGCAAGAATCCCAGACGTATTACCTTTGCAATCTCAAGTGTGAGCTTCTGATCGTCCGGAAGTACATCCGCGCCGATCAGCTTAACAATCTCCATCAGACTGCTTTCCTGACTTAAGATTGACATAATACGGTTTCTGTAGTCCAGAAACTTTGGAGACACATTATCCGAATACCATCCGCTTAAATCATTCAAATATTCGCTATAACTTGTGAGCCAGTGAATCGCCGGGAAATGTCTTGCATATGCCAGAGACTTATCAAGTCCCCAGAAACACCGAACAAAACGCTTCGTATTCTGTGTGACAGGCTCGGAGAAATCACCGCCCTGCGGGGACACCGCACCGATGATCGATACGGAACCCGTCTCGCCGTTTAATGTCTGCATCATTCCGGCACGCTCATAAAAGGCCGACAGGCGGGAAGCCAGATATGCCGGGAAGCCTTCCTCTGCAGGCATCTCCTCCAAACGTCCTGAAAGCTCGCGGAGCGCCTCTGCCCATCTGGAAGTAGAATCCGCCATGATCGCTACGTCATAACCCATATCTCTGTAATACTCTGCCAAAGTAAGACCTGTATAGATAGACGCTTCACGGGCAGCCACAGGCATGTTGGAGGTATTGGCAATCAGCGTCGTCCGGTCCATCAAAGGATTCCCGGACTTCGGATCTACCAGTTCTCCAAACTCTTCCAAAACCTGTGTCATCTCATTACCGCGCTCTCCGCAGCCGATATAGACAATAATATCTGCATCCGACCATTTTGCTATCTGGTGCTGCGTCATGGTCTTTCCCGTTCCGAAACCTCCCGGAATCGCCGCTGTTCCGCCCTTTGCGATAGGGAACATCGTATCCAGAATACGTTGTCCGGTAACAAGCGGAATACTTGCAGGATACCTTTTATGCACCGGTCTCGGCACACGAATAGGCCAGTGCTGCGTCATAGTAATCTCTTTCCTTGTTCCGTCCGCAAGCTCCAGAACGAGCAAGGTATCATTAATCGTATACTGCCCGTCAGGCTTTACTTCCGCAACCGTTCCTTCTATCTCCGGAGGAATCATGCATTTGTGTACAATGGCGCGTGTCTCAGGCACCTCAGCAAAAATCGCCCCGCCGTGCAGGAATTCTCCCTCAGCTACTACCATATGAGTATCCCAAAGCTTACCGGTATCCAGTGAATCCACGCTGACGCCTCTTGAAATAAATGCTCCGGCGCTCTCACCAATCTTCTCTAACGGCCGCTCGATACCGTCAAATATATTGTTCAGAATACCCGGCGCCAGTGTGACAGAGACCGCATCACCTGTTGCCTCAACCTCTTCTCCTGGTCTCAGTCCGGAAGTCTCCTCGTAGACCTGAATCGTAGTCATATCCTTATCGAGGGAAATCACTTCTCCGACCAGCTTTTCCTTTCCGACATGAACCATCTCAGACATCTTAAATCCAGTCTTTCCCTTCAGGTAAATAACGGGACCATTAATGCCGTAAATTGCTTCAATTCTTCTGCTATCCAATTCCCGTACCTCCCCTGAATACAAACTTATGGTATTCCCGTTCGATGGCCCCCTTAAACGCATGGTCAATCAAAATGTTTCTCTCATGGACCACCGTACGGATACCTCCGATAAAATCTTCCTTGCTGACCGTGATCGTAACCCCTGTATGCTCCTCCAGATAATCTTTCAGCTTAGCATCTGTTGGGTTAATGTAGATTGTCATGGCAGCGCCATTGGCAAACTTTGCAGCATTTTCAATATATTCTACAAGAAGATGCTTATACTCTTCTGTTTTCATATAATCTTGAAGTATCTCTTCTACTTCCTTGAATAATTGCTTTTTCAGCCTCTTTTGCGTCTTTCCAAATTCCTGCTTTATATCAAGCTGCGCTTTGGATGCAGACATATTAAGCTGATGTCTGATATTCGTCTGCTCCGCTTTGATTCTGATCTCCGCCTGTCTCTTCGCTTCTTCTACATGCTGTTCATATATCGTCATCAGAGCTTTCTTATGCTGCCAGATGATCGCATTGCCCTGCGCTCTGGCTTCTGTCATGGCAGACGACTGCAGACGCGCTATTTTTTCTTCTATAGTCACGCGTGTCACCCTCTTTTTTACAGTTTTAATCCGATAGCTTCATTTACATAAGACGTGATAAAATCTTTCTTACGGCCGGTACCGTGTCTGTCAGGAATCTCAATCAACAACGGAAAAGCTCTCTCAAGCTTTATCTCATCAAGAAGATCAGGAAACTCTCTTCCAAACTTCTCGGTCAGCAGGATGATTCCTACATTTTTATCATCCATTGCTGTCTCAATCGCCTTTCTAAGCTCCTCCCTTTCGTGTACGACCACGCCGTCAACTCCTGCAAGACGCATTCCCGTCAGTGTATCGACATTATCACTAATCAGATACATTCTCATTCTACAACCTACCTATAATCATGAAAGAAATGATAAGTCCGTACAGACATACACCTTCTGCAAGACCTACAAATATCAAAGATTTACCAAGTGCACTTGGATCTTCACTGATCGCACCGAGCGCAGCGCTTGCCGCACTTGCTACGGCAATACCGCCGCCCACACAGGAAAGTCCCGTTGAAAGCGCTGCTGCCAGGTATCCAAAGCCAGTAGCATTAGACGCGGCTCCCGCCGCCTCTGCCGCCTGCACCGGAGCGCCTGTAAACAGCATGATCCCTGCAACCAAAAATGCGCCGAAGAAGAAAAACACATTTGTTGCCAGCGTCATTTTATAACGCTTTTTATTCTTTTCTCCGATCAGGAAATAACCGAATGGAATAATAATGCTAAGTATTAAAGCTGCAATTAATAAAAATTTTACTGTCAGTGTCATGATCTTAATCCTCCTTATATTTGACTCCTACGTCTTTCTCATACCTATTCTTTGCTCTGATTGTTAAATGGTTTAAACTCTCGTCCGGAACCATTGTAGAAGCGGCTGAACAGTTCGTAATATTCAAGTCTCAGCACCTGTATCCCTACAACTAATCCTTCCAGAGCGCATACAATGATATTTCCGATAATAACTCCAATCCAGTTCGTATGTCCCGCCGTTGCCCCCGAAAGCATCAGCACTACCTCCATCATAGCCGCATGGCTGACAGCAAACGCGCCGATACGCACATACGAAATTGTGTTGGAAAAATAGCTTAACATCGTCTCAAACAACTCGAAAAATCCCTGTATCAGAAACATCCCCCTGCTCTCTTCCATCTTCTTGTGATTTCTCTCCACCAGATTGGTAAGAGGCTCTTTAAACAGGAACAATAATACCGGTACGCCCAGAAACAAAACTAACATGATATTGCCCGGCATCTTATGCCCTGTCATAAACAACACAATCGTAGCAATCAAAAATCCATAGAACACAAGTCCCGCAATTCCATTATGGGAGAACCATATATTGCCTGTATCACGGGCGCGCACGGCATTGATGATCTGGAAGATCATAACCAGTATATTAAGCCCCATACCGAATGCAATCGCTATTACAAACACTGTATTGAGCTGTCCGATAAACGGCAGGTTCGTCATCGCCTCTGTCGGTCTCAGCCAATGCGCCTCTATGACATCTTCAAATCCAAAGATACTTCCGAACATAAATCCGAAAAATGTGGAAAACAATCCGGCCACTGATATAATCCCTGCAAGGTTCATCTTTTTCGTAAGGTATAATAATCCTCCCCCTGCAAACAGGCAAAGTCCCTGTCCCACATCTCCGAACATCGCGCCGAATATAAATGTGTATGTCAACGCCACAAAAATTGTCGGATCCATCTCATTGTGAGCAGGAAGTCCATACATCCGGATAAACATCTCGAAAGGCTTGAAAAGCTTCGGATTTTTAAGCTCTGTCGGCGGCTCCCCAAAAAACTTCTCTCTGTCTTCCTCCACCATGATGAATACCTTGTCATCATTCTTTGTTTCTTTCAGGAATTTCTCTACGTTCTCCTCGCTCATCCAGCCGCAGAGAATATAATTATCCTCCTGCTCGTCGTTGCTGATCCTTGCGGCGGACCTTCGAACATCAAAGTTATTGGCCAGCTCCTGCAGACGTTTCTGCGTTCCTAAAAGCTGCGGAGCATGATCTGTCATCAGCTTCTTGATCTTTTCTTTGGCATCCTCAATTCTTTTTGTCGTCTCTTTTATATCATTCTGCAGATTCGTACATGCCTCCTGCGGTGTACCGATATATTCCATCGGTATCCTGATTCTCTCAAAATGAAGGGACCGGAAGATCGAATCTGCTTTGCCCACATCTGCATTCGCCGCAAAATAACAGCCGTACACATAATTGTCGTTCTGTGCCGCTTCAATAAAGACAGCATCCAGATCATCATACAGGTACTTTCCCAGCCGCTGGTAGTAATCTACCGCCATCCTTCCGAACCGCACCTGCATATATTTGTAATGCAGAACCTTCTGCAGCTCCAGCTTCATGGAACCAAACGGTTCCAAAACACTGAATTTCTCTGTCAGCAGATCCTTTTTCTTCTTCAACAGTTCCTTTTTCTCCTGCAAATCCACATAACTGCTGTTAATGTCACGGACAAGCGCCAGCATATCCTCCTTTGAAAGCGTACGGTCTACATCGTAGCCCCCTCCCTCCAGAATCGATACAAACTGCTCCGTTCTTGCCAGCGGCTCTTTGTATGGATTCACCTCAACAAACGGGAGAAGATTGTCTGTTGTCCGAAGCTCTGTAATCGCATTTTCAAGCTGCATTGCATATTTAGATAAATATACATCGCATACGCGGTCGATGTCTGTCCTTGGGCCGCTGATGCTAAGAAACTTCATCTTTACAATCATTAAATCACACCTCCTAAGTATCCTAATATGTCTCTAGATGATAAGCCGTAGCGAATACATTCAAGCGCACTTACTATTTTCCTTATCTCTTCCTCTTTTAAAAACAGATATGCATTCATCGTTGCCACCGAATAAGGATTGTGCCGTCTGTCAGACAGATAAGCCGCTTTCAGTATCTCTCTGGACTGCTGCTCTAACATGTGGCCTTCTTCAAACGTGAGCTTATTCCCATATCTTGTAAGTCCTACCTGCTTTATAAATTCTTCAACAGTCGGAGCTTCCACCATTGCTTTAAACTCTTCCTTACTGAACCGATACTGAATCGGGATCATCATCATATAAATATCCGGCGGAAGCATATTATAATATTTCTTAGCCCGGTAGATCCATCGTATATTCGTAAGATCGATCCTCATGCCATAATCTTTGATGAAAATGTCTCTCTCTTTACCCTTAAGAAGGCGCTTCTCCTCTTTCCACATCACAGAAAAATAATATAATTCCAAAGTCAGGTCATAATCATATAGAGTGGCCGCACCCGATTCCCGCAACGTCTGAAGCGGAGAATAATATTCCGTGCCTTTCAGATTATCGATCAGCTCTTCAACATTCTTTGACAATACAAGCTTGCTAACCGATAACTGAGAATATTTGTCAAAAATCTCTTTTTTATAATCAATATCGAACGGAACATCATAGTGGTTAAATACGATCCTAAGACAGTAATTGATCAAATCTATCTCATATCTTTTCCAGTATGCTTTCAGGAACTTCTTCTGCTCCATACCCACAAACCGGAAAATTCTTGTATAATCATCATAAAACGATTGTGTCAGAACCTTCTCCACATCCCCTCTGTGGTAAAGTGACGTATCCATCCGATTAATATATTTCGTATATGCGGGCTTTTCCTTCAGATATTCGATCACTTCCGGAACAGTCTTAAGATTCGCGATATTCTCGTAATCCGCTTCTGTCAGAAGCTTTGCCTGCATGGCACGTATCTTTGTGGTAATGCCGCTATACGTCCTAAGATTACCCATACGCTTACACCTCTAATATCTGCTTCAATATTTCTTTCGCATATTCTGTATGGTGCTCTGCAAATTCAGCTTCCAGATTGTCAATCGTATTCCGATGCTTCTTTCTTTCTTCATCAAGCACCTGCTCCATCTTCTTATTTCCTTCTGCACGGATGGTCTCTAACCGCTGATTCACTTCCTCATTAAGCTTCCGGTCAAATTCATCTCTTTCAGCCTGAATCTTTTTTTCTTCCTCGAACTTCTGCTTTTCAGCATTGTCAACGATCGCCACTGCTGTCTCCTCAATCTCTGCAAGTCTCTTAATAATCGAGTCCATACTACACCCCCATCCACTTTCATTTATTATGTATAAATGGTTAAAAACCTTCGCTTTACATAATACACCTTTTTTCGCAAATTTCCATAGTAAAATTTAATAAATTTTTTATTTATTTTATATGATTTTGTGCCTTTTTACAGGCGCTGTTTTTCTCCTTCCTTTTTGCTTTTAAAGCATATTGCCAACTACCGCCTTATCGCATATAATATCCATACTAATATTATGAAAGAGAGCCGTATTTTTATGAGACTTAGAAATATCCCAAGGGCTGAGCATGTCTTAAATTCCAGCCCCTTCGTTATTAAAAATCCCTGCGAATACCGTGGGAAATGGAACGACTGCATTTTCCGGAATGAACATCCCATACATATCGAGATCGGCATGGGAAAGGGACAGTTTCTTCTGACTAATGCCGCACAGAATCCCCAGATAAACTATATCGGTATCGAGCGGTATTCCAGCGTACTACTTAGAGCTGTTGAAAAGCTGGATGAAACCGCCGTCTGCACAAGGGTCACTGAAAACCTGCGTTTTCTCTGTATCGATGCCCGCGAGATATCCCAAATCTTCGCGGACAATGAGATATCCCGCATTTACCTGAATTTCTCTGATCCATGGCCAAAGGCACGCCATGCCAGAAGAAGGCTTACCTCAAAGGAATACTTTGCCCGCTACGATACCATTCTGGCGCCGGAGGGACGAATTGAATTTAAAACTGATAATCGGGAACTTTTTGATTTCTCCATAGAACAGCTTGAAAGCTCTGACATGTGGGAGATTGCCGCCTGCACTTATGATCTGCATCACGACACCTCGATGAACAGCGGCAATATTATGACGGAATACGAAGCGAAATTCTCTTCCCTCGGAAATCCAATCTGCAAATTAATTGCAGTGCGAAGCCCAAGGTCTTGCTTATTCATGCGAGCATGAATCGCAGGACCTTTTATTCTGGCTGCTTATGATACTACGAATTGTTCCGCACTTCGTGCTCCCGCAATTCTAAAACATTCGAAATCCGCCTTGGACAAGGCTCCTTTCTCATGTTTGGCAGGCCCCAAGGTCTTGCTTATTCATGCGAGCATGAATCGCAGGACCTTTTGGCCTTTAGTATCATATACTAATAGGGAATAAATGATTCCGGAGGCTTTTATGAAACTCGGATTTGTAAAACAGTGGCGCAGAAAACGTTATAAATCTGCCTATTTCAAAAAACACCGGAGCAGAATATCCTGCTGTATCTATAATTCTCTCCGTGAAGTCTGTGAGATATTAAATTCAAATATAAACTTCCGGAACAAATAAGAAAGGTTGAGATACATGCTCCATTTGACAGCAAATAATTTTGTAACGGAAATAAAGACCAGCTCATTGCCCGTTGTCGTCATGTTTTATGCTGCGTGGTGCGGCAAATGCGCTATGATGAAGCCGCTCGTAGAAGATATAGAACCAGTATACAAAGACCGTATCCGGTTCTGCGAAGTTGAGGTGGAGGAATCACCGGGGCTGGCCGACAGATATGACGCATCCATCGTTCCTACCTTTGCCTTTTTTCAAAAAGGAAGGCTGCTTGGAGAACTGCAGGGAGTAATGGAAGACACCACTTTTGAGAGACATCTACAAAAAATATTCAGAAATTGTTAAGATGGTTTTTCTTTTCAAATCAGTATCCCTGTGATATATTATGAAAGAATAACTATAAAAGTACTATTAATAAAGGGGAGTTGTAATATGGAAAAATTTCAGATGAAAGTACCGCAGCGCACCTTGCGCTGCATCAAACGGACCTTACCCGTTTTTGTCGCAGCCGCTATGGTATGCGCAAGCCTGCCAATGGTAGCAAGAGCCGACAATTCAAAAGTTGTTACACTTGGAGCCAATCTGTCAGACAAACAGAAGGCTTCTATGTACGAATATTTCGGGACAACTGCTGATGAAGTTGATACGATTGAAGTAACCAATCAAGACGAACGCAAATATATGGAAGGCATTGCCTCCGAAGCTCAGATCGGGAAGAAAACCTTTAGCTGTTCTTATGTAGAGCCAACGGATGATGGCGGGATTCAGGTAAAGGTTGCGAATCTTACATTTGTAACAAGTTCTATGATCGCCAGCACTCTTCTCACATCCGGCGTGGAGAATTGCAACGTCGTTGCCGCCTCTCCGACCGAGGTGTCCGGAACGGGCGCCTTGACAGGTATTATGATGGCTTATGAATCTGCCAGCGGCGAGGAATTAAGTGAAGACCAGAAGGCAGCGGCGACAGAAGAGCTTGTCACTACCGGCGAACTCGCTGACGAAATTGGACAGCAGGAAGCTTCTGATCTGATGAATCAGGTAAAGCAGGAAGTCATCGAAGAAGGCCTTAGCGACGAAGGCGAAATTACAGATACCATCAACTCTGCTGCGAAAAAAGCAGGCGTTGACCTGACAGATGAGCAGATTGCGCAGATCGTTTCCCTCATGCAGAACATCGCTCAATATGATTACGATGTAAAGGCATTGAAAGAGACACTGGATAATCTGGGTGGAAAAGAAGAAGGCTTTTTCTCAAAGCTTGTCAGCACATTCACCGGATTCTTTGGCGGTGGGGACGACAAGGGCGGTATCATCAATAGTACGAATGACAATATTCTTGGCGATAATGCAGTAGTTGACAGTACTTTAGATGAAATGAAAGACAAGATGAACTCCGACAAAGAGGACGGATTCTTTGATAAAGTCGCTAATTTCTTCAAGGGTATTTTCGGAGGAAATGAAACGGAGGATGCTTCAGAGGATGAAACTGCACCCGAAAGTGAATCTGATGAGTCCGCACCGGAAGACTCCATAGCGCCTCAAAGCGAAGATACCCCGGAAACACTTGATAACAATTCTGACGACCCGGAAGCTCCGATCAGCGCAGATGACGATGATCCATTGCAAAACGGGCACGACGGCGATGCTGACGATGATGATCCATTGCAAAACGGGCATGACGGCGATGCCGACGATGACGATAATTCAGACAATACAGATACTGCAGATAACGGCACAGATGACATTGCCGAATAATAAATTACTGCAAGGCGCTGTCTGAAAATAATATTTCAAGACAGCTGCTTTTTAGACTCAATAAAACCCCTCTGGAATCAGGTGCATTTGCGCATCTTTTTCCAGAGGGATTCTTCTTATCCTGACACAATTTTCAAGTAAGTTTTTTCACTGATTTCCTTTGATGATTTCATTTTCATATCATAACGATAGCATTTGTAATTATTCCCCTTATATTTTATATAATACACATATCTGGAAGTGATTTTCCTTACGTTATATGGATCCGCAGAAAGTTTTTTCACAAGAGTCCTTTTATTCTTTCCATTTATGCTGCAGCTCATGATTCTCACAGACGTATTATTGACTTTTTCTGCATAATATACCTTCCCTGCAGAAAAATTCAGGCCGCACATACATTTATTGCTGAATTTAATAAACTTTCCGGTCTTGCAGTTATAGATATATGCTTTGCCGCCCAACTGGTTATCGCAAAATAGCATATATTGCTTATATTGTTCAAATGGAACTGCATTTTTTATAATACATTTTACCTTTTTCGTTTTTACATTCAAGCGATAAGTATGCTTGCCGGCAGAAGCAAGACCGCCCGGAACATATAAATTCCCGTTGTAGTAGGCATTAATATAGGCTCCCTCTTTCACTTTACCAATGAGCTTACGGTTCTTCCCGTTGATTTTTACAGAATAAATATACAGATATTTTGAATTTGAACGGCTTTCCTCATAATAAACTGCGGAACCGTCGGATAATGCTCCTAAAATCTGTCCTCCCTTAGAAGCTTTGGCAATTGCCTTTCCTGCTCCCGTCTTCGATTTGGAAGCATAAATCCTGCCTTTGGAGTTCCAAAGATAATACCCTCCTGCTTTATTCCGTTCATTCTCTTCCCAATATTGGGCAACTCTCTTGTACGCGGCAGCTTCGGCTCTTATCGGACGGGCCGCCAGACAGAGCCCCGCCAGAATACAGATTGTCAAAACTATCCGCAGACCTGCTTTTTTTTGTAACTTCATAATTCTCTCCTTTCCTCATAGCTTCATCCATGTCTATAATACCCCCCCCCCTATTCATTTGTCAAGCCCGTCTTCAGCCATGCTATAGGGTTAAAGAGTTTCTCAATATCATATAATCCGGCATACGGCAAAAAGTGCTTCCTGTAATCCCGGAAGCACTTTCAAATCTACCTTTTATTATTGTCATTTCTATTTTTTCTTTAAATAAAGTATTGCAAAACCAAGTACGCTGATGCCATACATAGATACAAGAGCCATTCCATCAGTTTCTATTACTCCCTCATAACCGCCCGTCAATATAGGATTAAAGAAGCATATCGCCGATAAAATTATTACCGCCAATAAAACTACCATGATCACCTTATATACCACTTCTTCAAATTTCATAACTTCTGTTCTTCCTTTCTACACACTACTAAAACTATTCCATCACTTAATTTTCTATATTTGCTCATAGCCTGCTCCCCATATTATCCCATTTGCTTCACATAATTGAATATTCCGGTCTCGAAGTCCATACTGTCCGGTAATTAGGATACCGACTGGCAGTTATACAGGATATAAGAAACCTCACCAATGTAAAGCCAGCTTACGTCCCGCAAAGCGGCTCTGAGCTTGACATTCGCTCAATTTCTTATGAATTTTAATCAAGCCAATCAATGGTGGTTTCCGCTCCGGAATACCGGTTTCCATATTACCGGAATCATGGTTTCTTGGTGCAAGAATACTCATCTTCTTCGATGAATCATTTTACTTGTCATTATTATAGCTCTGCATGCATTTATATTTTATAAACAGTATATTGTATGTATTATAAAAAATCGGCACAAAAATTGATTTTGGCAATGTTGAAATAACATAATTTTACATACCAATTTACAACGATACACAGTTTCTAAAATTTTTTCCACTTTTTAACATAGTGTATGGTGTCAAATATGAATTGCCACTATATCTTTTTAATCCAGAAGATATAACTATAATATTGTTTGATTTATATAAAATATCAATGTTTTTGCTGTTCACAACTTCAAATGTACCTATTCCTATTACACTTTCATATTGTGCTGGATAATCAAAAGAATTCAAGGTATTGTTGTAGCTTGCATATATTTCAATTTTATCAGAATTATTCGAAATCCAGTTTTCTAATTCTTCAGAATAATGTTTACTACTCAAACTTATTGTGACACAATCTACATTTAAGTCAGCCATCCATTGAAGACCATCAATAATATTATCACTTGTTATTTCTCCACCTATTTCTGCATTATAATAGAAAAAAGAAATATTAGGTGCAACATTGCTTAAAAATTCAAGAATATAATCTCCATGTTGTTTGGAAGAAACCACATTACTTATTGTAGAATGAATCTCAGTAATATTATTGTGCTTATTAAACAAGCTTCCATCTATAATTCTAAGAGATCTATTAGAATTTTTATTTATTGGAACAATAAATATATTGTTTGCATAMAGACTAATAATCAATACTATAAGTAAAACAAAAACTAATAAAATATTTTTCTTTTTTTTCATTTTAATCTATATACTCCTTTGCAATCAGGAATGGACTTATTTTACTAATTGTAAATATAGGTCTTCTTCTATGCAACAATATTTTTCATGAGTAATAGTATAGCACACTACCTTCCCGTCTTTTATAAATACTGGATCTTCAAGTGTTATACCCGATTTCTTATCTGCTTGCTGAAAATCAAATATATTTTTTTTATTCAAAAAAAATTCATATAAAAAATAATCCTTTTTTAAAACAATCAAATGATCTACTTCATCAAAATCACCAGTAATTGGTCTATCAATAGTAGTGCAAATAACATTTTCACTCAAAAAAGACCAAATACTATTATTAAACTCTTCAATATTATCCAAAAAAGGTCTTACAGTAAAACATACTTTATCCGTATTTTTCATTACTAAATTAATAAAATCCTGATATTCTTTGCGCGTTTTAGTATCTAAATACAAATATTTAGTATTTTTTTTATTTACATTCTTCATAACCGTCTCCGATCCACATCTGTGTGAATCAAATAATACTTTTTTAATATGATTTGTTTCTGAGATTAATGTATCCTCTTTCCAAATTTTTATAGAAAGGAGTGTCATTTTTTTATAAATCACCAATCCCCACTTCAAGTGGGGGGTGTGAAAACGCCCCCAAGGGCTCTGTTACTGCTCGCCTAAAAGGCGGGTGTCGCAAGCATATATTACTTGCTGCTGCTAAAAAACGGTCCCTTCACTTTCTTCCTTCCGGGCCTCTTCTGATTGTTCCCGGATGTATTGTATTTCTTTATGGCATCCTCCGTTACATTTCCCACCGTCGCCACATAATACCCTCTTGCCCAAAATGCCTTGCTCCATTTACTCTGCTGCTCCGGATGCCTGTCATATATCACCAGCGTACTCTTCCCTTTCAGGGATCCCATAAAATATGAAATCCTTATCTTCGGCGTAATGCTCACACACATATGCACTTGGTCGGCGCACACCGCTCCTTCTATAATGTCCACTCTCTTGTATTTGCACAATACTCTCAGTATTTCCCGTACATCGAGCCTCAATCGACCGAACAACTTCTTTTTTCTATATTTGGATATGAATACAATATGGTACTGGCATTTCCATCTCGTATGTGCTAAATTTTTACTGTCCATTTGGACCGCCTCCTATTCTTGAGATTGGCTTGCGACACCTTTCTCATAATAACATAGGAGGCTCTTTATAACATCCGCTTCGCCACAACTTACTCTATTCTCCCCAGCATAGCTGGGGGATTGGCGATTTCATTCATAAGAATGACAGAACATATATAAATACTAAAATCAAACAATATATTTATTAAATTCTTTAGAATTTAACTTTTATTTATAATATTTGCAAGCACCAAATAATGAATGGCAACTACCATTTTTCTTAAGAACACCAGAGGAAGCTGTTTTTCCTCTATGATAGTGTTTAAACTGATATCCTGATGCAGTATGTAGGTCATAAGAATTTTTAACACCCTTTGTATTTACTGCAGCATAACCAGCCTTATTAATTGCCTTTTTGGCCATACTAGCTGTATACGAATATATATTTCCATTTGCTTTGACAATTGCTGCTGCTCTGTTAAGGTTAACCCCATAAGGATCAATATATACCATGTTTTTTCCTTTTACTTTTGTTATTAAAGTTGGATAATAATATGAACGAGCTTTCTCTTTTACGGCTGCTTTCGCTTTTTCAATTGCTTTTGTGAAATGTTTAGCCATACAATATGTAATCCCAGATTTCACTATTACATAAGATGTTACAATATAAAGTAATAATGTTGCACCAACATATACTCCAACTTGTATCGCTGTCTGACCTTCATATGCATCTTCAATTATTTCGTCGTATTCATCGTAATTGGCAACTAATTCTCCGTCGTCGTATATTTCGACATCAACATTGTCAACCGAAAGTTCATCAATATCAAGAGTATATGATTCATCTTCAAGATTATTATTTTCAATCTCAATAGCCGCTTCTCCATCTGGTTCAAGAACCAAAGTTCCTTCACTTACTTCTGTTTTACCAGTCACAATAATGTTTCCTGTACTAAAATCAATATCGATATCACTTTCAACCCCGTCTACATACACAGGATCTGTTAACTGTGTTAATTGTTGTATGTCTGAATCATCTGCATAAACTGTTTCACAATTTACAAAAATTGCATTGAATAAAAATACAATAATTAATATAGAACTTAATAATTTCTTACTCATTTGGATTCTCCTTATACGATAATAATATTTTAAGTATTTGAAAAATGCAAGAACTCTTATATTCCCCCTTTGTCTATCTCTTGTTTAACGTATCATCGCAGCACAGGCATCTACACATTATTAGAAGGTTCTATGTATCCAATTCTATACCGTCTGTCTGATCAGGGATATATTAGCTTTTATGAGCAAAAAATTACCCAAAGGCAGTCACGGGTATACTATCATCTGGAAGAAAAAGGCATTGAATATTTAAAACAGCTTCTTACAAATTACAATCAATTTCTTGACGTTATCTCTTTTCTGCTTGATTCAAAGACCGGAGATGTCTATCAGGAAAAAAAGTAGCTGTTACTTTGTCCACCGAAAGCAATAACGTGAGAAATAAAATTATGAAAAAATATTTAAAGAACTGTAAATGCCTGTTTCCAGTCTATGGCAAACATGAACGCCAATATATAAAACATTTAGAATGCCATATTCAGGAATATCTGGCGGAACACGATAACTGCACTTATGACGATTTGGTAACAGAATTCGGATCCCCTTCTGAAATTGTCGGCAGCTATTATAGAAGTACAGACAACAATAGTTTAATTAAAAAAATAAACTTTGTAAGATATGCCCGGCTTTTTATGGTAATCGTTGTCAGCGCTGTCCTTCTGTTTTTAGGTTATAAATCCTATGCTCTTTATCAAGAGTACCTGATGGAAAAAGATGCCAGTACTCTTTACGAAGAAATAACAATTGAAGACTTGGGGCCACAATAACAATAGGTCTGAGTACCTGAACCTTTAGCAACTTTGTATTACATTACTGCTGTTTATTATGAAGGAATCTGTTATGAAAAAATATTTGAAAGACTGCAGACGATTATTCCCGATATATGGGAAATGTGAACGAGAATATTTAGAACGGTTAAAATGCCATATTCAAGAATATCAATCAGAACACGTACATTGTACTTATGACGATCTGGTAGAACAATTTGGTACTCCTGCCGAAGTTGCCGCTGAATATTACGACACCGTAGACAATGACTACCTGCTAAAAAGAGTGAATTTCAAAGGACTCTGCCGTACTTTCGCAGTTATATTACTCAGTCTGCTGTTCATATTTTTATGCTACAAAGTATATATCTTTCATCAAATAATGTTAGCTGTACAAAATACCACCATTATTCCCGCTGAAACGGTTGAGTACATTGAATACAAATAAAAAGGAGAGATTCATTATGAAACGATTACGTTATTTATTTCTATGTATAATCCTAAGTATCTGTTATAGCCCTGCTGTTCTTGCTTCCGATTACACTGATAGCTCCACCACTATAGAAATTCTGGATGACGAAAGCTATATCGAAACTACAATTGAGACTGTCTCTTCCATCAATTTGTTTGCCGCTACATCTACCAAAAGCGGGAAAAAAACCAGCGTTCATAAAGGCAGTTCTGGGGAAATTTACTGGTCCGTAACTGTAAACGGTAATTTTTCCTATAATGGTTCTTCCTCCAAATGTACATCCTCCACAATTTCTACTACCTGCCCCAGTAAACTTTGGAAATTAAGTAATAAATCTTCAAGTAAATCGGGCGCAACTGCAACTGCCTCAGTCGTTGCAAAAAGATATACAAATGTTCCTACTACCAAAACTATAAAACGTTCCGTCAGCCTTACATGCAGTAAAACAGGAAAGCTATATTAAGACAATATCAGCAAAGCAGATTTTTGCGTAAATTGAGAAAGCCTGAATTTTTAAGTGCCATATAACAATAATAAGCATATCCCCTGAGAGCGCATGCGCTGGTATGCGCAAAGCTCTGGCGGATATGCTTATTTTACGGCAGAAAGATTTCCTAGGTCTCATTTTTTACATTCTGCATCCTGCAAAAAACAATATAAAACTACAATTGATGCATCAAATCTTTCGTTTTCTGATACAGCTCATGATATATCTTTTTCAACGGCCCATATATTTTTTGATTCTCTTTTCTTGGCTCAATTCTGATCCCCGGTTCGATATACTGCTCCAGTTCATCATATCCTTTAAAACCCCCGGTCCCCACTGCCGCTATCATCGCATCTCCGTAGGCGGCGCCTATGGTCACTTTCGCAGTCTTTACTGTATGTCCGGTAACATCCGCGATAATCTGAAGCCACTCTTTATTCTTTGTACCTCCTCCGACGCACAAAAAGCTGTCGATTGTAAGGCCGTTTTCTTCGAGAATATCGATATGCTGCGCAATAGAATATGCAACCCCTTCAAGCGCGGCACGGTACATATGCTCTCTGGTATGGTGAAGCTGCAGGCCGAAGAACACTCCTTTGGCGTTCGCATCATTGATCGGTGTCCGCTCTCCGGCAAAATACGGAAGAACCACAAGTCCGCCGCTTCCGGCGGGTATATGAGAAGACAACTCCGCCATTACTCCAAATGCGTTTTCGCCGCCGCTCTCCTGCTCTTTCACAACCTCTGTATACATGGTATCACGAATCCACTTAGTCAGCGCACCCGCCGCATTCGTCCCTCCGTCGATACAGAACATACCCGGAATCAGATAATCTCCCGCCCAGATACGACCGTCATCTAACATTTTATCTGAACAATACATAAGATAACAGGTAGATCCAAGCTGCACCATCAGATTTCCCGGTTTTAGCACTCCCGTGCTGATTGCTTCCGCACCGGAATCGTCGGTTCCGGTCACAACAGGTGTTCCTGCCTTAAGCCCGGTCTCTTTTGCCGCGCTTTCTGTCACATAACCTACTGTCTCCGCGGTCTCTCTTCCCTCCGCTAATTGATCGGCCCTGCAGTATAGTTCTTCCGTAAGCTCCCTATCAATTGCCAGATCATTTCGATAACAAGGGGCAAAAGATGAGATAGCAAGATACCGGTCTATGACATACACTCCGGTCAGCTTTGCGGTAAGATAAGAAGAGGCCGTTAGAAACTTATACGCTTTTTCGTGAATCTCCGGTTCATTATTTTTAATCCACAAAATCTTCGGCATACAGTCAGAAGAACATAGTGGATCATTAAAAAGCTTTTCAAGCCTCTCTTCTCCGTAATACTCCTGAAGATATTCTATTTCCTTTTCAGCCCTTGCATCAATTCCATATAAAATCGCCTTACGAAGCGGCTTACAGTTTTCATCCACCGGCACGACGTCCGCGCTCAGGGCGCTGGCGCCCACTCCCTGTATCACTTCCGGTGCAATACCCGATTTCCTGATCAACTGGTTGGATATTTTACAGAAATCACCCCACCAGACTTTTTCCGCGTCATGTTCAAAATAATTCGGTTTTGGATTCTCTACCTCGTGCGATGCCGTGGCCGTCTCTATAATCTTACAAGTCTCATCTATCAGAACTCCTTTACTCTCATTGGTTCCGATATCAATTCCCATATAATAATTTTTCACCAGATCATCTCCCTTATATTTCCAGCTTTTCGTGACTTTCGCGGTATTCCCGCACCTGATCCATCAGCTCTTTCACACGCTCATATTCTATATGATTCTCAAACTTCCCATCCTTCTTGAAAGTTGTACCGACTGTCGCTCCGTCAGAAATATCCAGTTTTTCTTTAATATTTCCCACATTGCAGCCTGTCCCGCAAAGCACCGGCACGTCAATTGCCTCCCGAAGTTCGGTGATAGAGCCTGAATCTGCATCCTGTCCCGCGTACTGTCCCATAATGAGGAATGCATCCGGATGGCAGTCAAATATTGTAGAATTCGCGATATCCACAAGCCTTCTCTCAACTACATACTCGTCCGATTCATTATTAATAAAATAGAGCATTTTCAAATCATCCAGCCCTAAAGCCTTCTTTCTGCGAAGTATCGCCGCGATATCCGGCATCGTGATTCCATCGTCTCCTGCATATACCCCCGTAAAAAGTCCCCGGATAAAATCCGCATCCACAGCGGCCGCCAGATCAATCGCCGCCATCGGATCCGCTTCACAGTCAATCCCAAAGGGTAACCTGATATCATCCATCAACTCCCCGATCACTCTCGCCATAGCGGCAGGTCCCACATAATCGATCTTCTGCTGGTACGGAAGACTGAATTCGTTGGAGAAAAGCACTCCGTCCACACCCCCGTCCTGGAGCGCTTTCAAATCTCTCCTCGCATCCTCCACTGTCTTTTTCATGGAATCTCCCTTTTTAAACAACGGATCCCCCGGAAATGCATTCAAATGCAGCAATGCGATAATCGGTTTATCCGTACCGAACATTTCTTTTAACCATCCCATATATTTACTTCCCTTCATTCATTTTTACTATCAGGAAAAGCCTCTTTCCTCCATTATCAATTCCTGTCAATTCTTGTCTCGTCCGCTCTCACTGCCTTCTCCCGCCAAAACGGGAATGCGTAAAAATTTCTCTACTACCTCCGCTACACAGTCCTGATTATTTGTCCTGTCTGTTACATAGTCCGCCTGCGCTTTGACTTCTTCCGGCGAGTTAGCTGCTGCCACTCCTATGGCGGCATGCCTTAGCATGTCCACATCATTATAAAAATTTCCAACAGCGATAATGCCATCCTCTGTTAACTGCTCGATTGCCGCAAGCTTCTTTATGCCGTCCCATTTGGATATCCCCGCCGCCATAATATCAATACAATCCGGCTCTGAGAGAATGTATGTAACATCCGAAAGATTTTTCTCAATATAATCTCCCACCTGCCGCCAGTCACGCATCGCCATGAAGCCTTCCACTCTTTCGCCGCAGAATATTTCTCCTGTCCGGCCGTAGAGCTTTGGCCATGTGTTTAATTCTTCGGCATATTCCCGTGTACTGTCCGTAATCATATTCACAAACCATCGGATCCCATCACAGACATGAAGCTCCAACTCCCGCTCCAGACAATATCCCATCAGCTTCAGACAATCCTCCTGACAGATCCGATGATTATACAATATCTCCTTTGTTTCACAACAGACGATTTTACCTCCGTTATTCAATATCAGGTAATCAACGCAAAGGCTGTCCTCATCAAGCGTCAGCATGTCCATATCTCTTCTTCCTGTGACGAATGCCGTTACATATCCCGCTTCTCTGGCAAGCAGAATCGCTCTTTTTGTGGCCTCACCCATATGATAATCATCGCACACAGCCGTTCCGTCCAAGTCCAGCGCCAGCATTCCTTTTTTCTTCGCTGCTCCCATCACACCTCCCGTTGGTTCCTGTCCAACTCGTAATACATCTATCCTTCGACAATCGGACAATTCTTAAGCCATCTGGCTGTATTCTTTGTTGCCTCATCCGGATCATCAAAATAGATCTGGTTGTTAATCTCCATCGTAATAGAGCCTTTATAACCGTGATCTGCAAACGACTGAAGATAAGATTCTATCGGATTCTCACCTTCACCCGGAACGAGATGTCCCGCCGGCGCCCCATCCGCAAGATGCGCATGATGGATCTCACCGAACGTTTCATAATAATCTTCCACGGTCTCTCCTCCCACCGCAGCGGCAACACAATCCACACATGCCGTCAGATAAGGAGAATCTACTGCCTTGATCAAATCTCGCAATGTTTTTGTATCATAGCACAGATTCGACTCATATCTCTGAAGCTGCTCCATCACCATCTTTACCCCAATCTTTTGAGCATATTCGGCCATCTCCTGCAACGCTTCCACTGATCGTTTATATGCTTCATCCCAATCCTCGTCAAACAATCCGTAGCCCATCTGAGCAAAATAGTAATCCGCTCCAAACTCTTTCGTATCCTCAATATAGTTCTTTACGATCTCAAGGCTTTTCTTCCTTACATATGGATTGGAAGATGCCACATTAATAGGATACAGGCATATCTGCTCTGCCGTGAACACGGACATCTTAAGTCCTCTCTCGTCTAACATTCTCCGGATATCCAAAACCCGTTTCTGCCGCTTACTGACAGGTGTATCAAATGCACAGTAATGCGGGGCGCCGCCCCAGAAATCTATATAATTGAAGCCATTTTTCGCAATCGAGTCCAGACAGTATCCGAGACTGTACTGCTGATAATTGACACTCATAATTCCAAACTGTCCAAACGTAAGCTTATTCATGCCCTGCACCCCCTTTTAAGGCTTCCTTTAATACCTCTATGGACTTTGCATAGAACTCCTCTGCGCCGTCCGCATATTCTTCCATTGTAATCTCCAATACCACAGGACCTTCATATGCATATGCGGCAAGCGTATCTATATGCTGTCTTATATCCTGATTCCCCTCGCCTAATACAAGCTGCTCGTCTTCCTCGTCACTGTCAGAAATCTGAACCGCCTTAATCTTTTCGCCAAAGCGGTTAAAATAGTCGTTAAGCATCTCTCCTCCTGCATATACTGCACTGGTATTCACGCTGATGCCAAGATTCTTTCCTCCCACCTCGCCTATAATGTCTGCCACCGCATCGCTGCTTGGTGTGAGTCCCGAAATACAATGCGATACATTCTGCAAAAGCAGCGATACCCCGCACTTTTCGGCAATACGCTCCAGCTCACACAATGATTCACAGCAATACTTTCTTGCTTCCTCCTTCGGATAATCCATGATTCCCTTTCCGGGATACACGATTACCTGATTACAGTCAAAGGCAGCAGCATTTTCTATGTAAAACTGAAGCTGTCTCACGCTTTCCTTACGCAGATATTCATTGTGCGAAGCAATATTTACCGGCAGGAAATTCTGTTCCGGCTCGATTGCCAGCACTCGTATTCCCGCATTTTTTATCTTTTTAGCCAGACTATTCACATCGATCTCCTCACCCTCGTAAACTGTATAGTGAGGATGGCAACCTGATAATTCAATGTTTCTGATCCCAAGCCGCCTCGCTGACTCCAAGAAATAGTCAAAGCTGTATCTGCGGTATGTCATATTATTGATACAGACCTGATTTTCAAAATCCATTACTACACACCCTCTTTCTCTTATTCACCCATGACAATAACAGATACCGTCCGCTCCTGCGGACCGTCAAATTCTGCAAGATAGATTTCCTGCGCGCTCCCGCTCACAAGTTTCCCGCCCTCAACAGGCATGACACAGTGGTTGCCAGAAACCATCGCTTTGAGATGTCCGGTAGGATTCCCTGCCATGGCGCCGTAGTCATCCAAAAATCTCGCATGATAATAGTCCCCGTCCTCCGGAAAGCATCTTCCAAGCTGTGTAAGGATATCGTCTTCCAGACATTCCAGATTCTCATTTACCATAATTCCTGTGGTCGTATGATGAGTGATCACATATACAACGCCCTGTTTTACCGGCGAATCCTCTACGATCTGCGCAACCTCTTTCTTTATGGGAATCATCTCGTTGTACTTTGCTGTAAAATACTCCAGCCTCTTTGTCGCTACCATTTAAATACCTCCCATAAACTCCACTGCATTTTCCCCTAATATCAGCTCCTTTGTGGACTCGCGCATATCCATCTGACGGATTGCCTGTATCATACGTCTTTGCTCAAGTCTCGGATCATCAGAGCCGAACATCACCTGATGCCTTAAGCTTCTGTCGATCCACCGGGGGCCGATATCCACCTCCAGACACTGATGATAGAATTCTCTCGGATTATCAAAGTAGAGCAAGGCAGTATCTGTATAGATATTCCGGTACTTTAACATCAGCATACAGACCTCTTTTACCCACGGCCATCCGAAATGAGCAAGACATATCTTAAGTTTCGGATGCCTGTACGCTGTTTCTTCAAATACCAACGGATGCGAATATTTTACAAGCGTCCCCGGCTCCATCGAGACACCGCAGTGAAAGATAATCGGTTTCTCATATTTTTCACAAACCCGATATATTGGTTCCATAAAATGATCGCCCGGAAAAAACTGCTGTTTTGACGGATGAAGCTTTAACCCCTTTAGGCCAAGCTCCGTAAATGCGTATTCCAGAACATCCGCCGCATTTTCCTCTGACGGATCGACACTTGCAAAGCCTGTCAGCATATCCGGGCATATTTTTACCAGCTCTGCCGTCTGTTCATTTGTTACGATATCTCCCCCGGCTTCCTCAGGGAGGGCCAGAGGCAGGATGCATAGCCTGTCAAGCTCTGACACCTGACAATCCCGCCTCCACTGTTCCAAACCAAATTCTTCTGTCTTGTAAAGTCCAAGAACCTGTCTGTTCTTCTCAAGCTTTTCCTTGGAAAGCCCAATCTCTTTTATAAAAGCCGGATGGACATGCATATCAATTACCATCCTGTTCACTACCCTTCTCCCACGGTTCAAAGAAGCCTACTACCTTAGCCGCGATTTTTGCGCCAAGCTTCTGACACTCAGGCATCTCCTTTCCGCTCATGATCCCATACATGAAACCTGCCATGTAAGAATCTCCCGCTCCAACCGTATTCACTACTGCCGCCGGACAAATCCCGCACTGATAATATTCTTTGCCGTCATATGCCATGCTGCCTCCTTCTCCGAAAGTTGCAACCGCGACCAGACTTCCTTTTTCAACTATTTTCTTCAAAAAATCTTTCACTTTCAGATTACAGTCTTCAAACGAGAAAAACGCATAATCTACATAAGGAACAGTCTCCTCCACCAACGGATCTTCAACTTCTGTCGCATAGTCAAAACATATTTTGGCACCCTTTTTCTTTAGCTCTGGAAGGTGCATATGCGCATTTCCCCAAAAAGCAGTATGAATCAAGTCGTGGGAAGCTGCGAACTCTATGTCTTCTTTAGAAAATTCCACATTTTCCATCACGCCTTCGATGTAATCCCCATAGGTTCTTTCCCTGTCCACGAGATCCATATAGGAAATTGCCGTCTCTCCTTCTCCAACTTTCAGGTGCGTGATATCTATCTCTTCTTCATTAAGTTCCGCAATCATCTGACGTCCATACTCATCATTTCCCGTAGTGCTTATGAGCGAAACTTCTGCCCCAAGCCGTTTCATATGGACTGCGAAATCAACTGAATTGCCCGTGCAGTAATATCTGTCAAGCTTCGGATAAACATCCACACAGTTGTCGCCAATTGCTGCAATCTTCATATTATCACTCCAATCTATACAATAAATCCTGCCGCTAAGAATGCTACGGCCGATAAAACTACAGCGATTACCATATACTGTACAGAAGCAGTCGAGGCTTCATATGCATCGGTCTTTGTCGCCGCAGCCGCCACCAGCGCACCGTCGGAGTAAAGACAACCCTGACTTCCCCAGATGCCTGCACAGATCAATGCTGCGATTGTAAGATACGGATTCGCTCCAGTAGCTGCTGTAAGCGGAATAATGATCGGCAGTGCCATCATATACAGCGACCAGTTAAAACTAACTAAAAACTCCGTGCATGCAAATACCACAAACACAACGAACGGAAGGATCTTTGGCGAAAGTATGTGTGATGTGATTCCTACAATATACGGCGCAAATCCCATCGCATCCAATTGGTTAACCAATACCAGAGATACTCCGAACAGCATCGTCAGCATCATCATATCTTTAAATCCTTCAATCAGAATATCATTGATAAACTGTCTCGGTGTACACAAGCCCTGAAATACAAACAAGAAGAAAGTAACCACCAGGGAAGCGATAATACCAACCATAATGTCTAAACCTGCCAGCCATGCGCCGCCAACGAGCACAATAACGGGAATAAAAAAATTCACCATTCTGTGAGGCATTCCCTCTGTAATATCATCAGATCCTACATCCGCATCATCGCCCATCTCTTTTCCGCTTGCAGACGGCTCTACAGAGCCCCCGTCTTTCACTCTCTGCACTGCCGCTTTCATCTTTCCGAAATCAGGGATCACACCCAATGCTACCAACATACCGATGACCAGAACTATGATCGGAAAGAACATGAACGGTACGCATTTCATGTATTCCGCAACGCCTTTTCCTGACTCCGCAAATCCAGAAGTCTCAAGAAGCACTGCCACAAATACAGTCCAGGCTCCGAGAGGCCATAATGTAGCGGGCGCTACTGCCGACGCGCGGATCATAAACGCTGATTTCTCTCTTGGGATTCCATAACTGTCAGCAAGAGGCGTCATTGCCGTCCCCGTCGTAAAAGCACTAAGCTCATCATCCACAGAAAGCACCACATCCATCAGCCACATAATAACCAAAGATGTCTTTGGACTCTTAGCCTTCTTCTGCGCCCAGTTTGCAAATGCCTTTGCGCCGCCGCCCTTCGATACGGCCGCCAGCACACTTCCTATGCCAAGATACAGAAGTAGCATCCTGGCATTATCATAATTAAGGATTGCCGATATCTGCTCCTCCGTAAACGCCACAACCGTATCCATCCGAAACCGCATAAATACCGTAAGAAAAGATGCCCATATAAAAGCTTCTAAAAATCCTTTTGTCAAAAGAACGAATACAAACATTACAACCGGAACCAAAAGCGTCCATGCTCCAAAATCAACTATCGTCTCCGCCGGCATCGTTTCGCCCGCGTCAAAATCAATCGTCTCCGCAACCTCCTGATATTCAAAATACTCAAGCTTCTCTCTCGGCGCAAATAGCCCAACAATTATGAATACCACGATCATCATCAAATAAGCTGCCGCTCTTTTTCTGTCACTTAAAAATGTTTTCATTAAAATGCCTCCTCTCATTCTATCGGCTGTCCGTACCCAAAAGCTCCTTTGATCAGGCAGTTTTCGGCAGAAAATTCTGCCGCGTATTCGAATGCCTCCCGAATTGCTTTTTCATCTACCTTCATACCCTTTTTCCATCCGCTCTTCAAAAGACACATTAGAAACGATGTAAAATAGCTGTCCCCGGCTCCCATTGTATCCACTGCTTTCTTCAGATGAACCGTACCCTCGTAAAAGTTTTCCCCGTCAAAAAGAAGCTGACCTTTCGTCCCCATCGTCGCAAGCACATAGCTTACTCCTTTCACACTTACCTTTTTTAGAAGCCCCCTGATTTCCTGATCCGCCATATGTTCACAAGAAAACAGGGCAAAATCAATATAGGGACACACGGTATCAAGATATTCCTCTGTGCGAAATTCATCTTCCACCGCAAAATCAAAGGTCACAAGACCTGACACACCTTTAAACTTTACAAGTTCCTCCTCTTCCTCCGCATAACAGCTGCAGTGGATCAGGTCAAATTTATTCAGGTACAAAAGCTCGCTCTCCCCAAGGGGTAGCGCTTCATGAAGATTCTCTCTCTCATCATCCGCCTGAAACACGCGCTCGCCGTCTATCAGATTCACATCGCACCGCTCTGTAACCGTACCCTCCTGAATCCTGCAATGTGAGATATCTACATTCATATCCTCCATCGCATCCCGAATCATCTGTGCCTCCTCATCTTCCCCCCAGTATCCCAGATATGCCGCCTCAATTCCCATTCTTCTGGCATATGCCGCAAAATTTATACAGTTACCACCCGGATATCTCACATTCTGGTTCAGATACCTGTCTACTACGTTGTCACCATATCCTATTACTTTCATGTCTTGTATTCCCCTATTCCTGATACACGATCTTTCCATCACAGATCGTCATGCATACTTTTGTTTCTTTCAATCTGTCTCCATGTTCCTTGAAGATATTACGGTTCAATACTGCGATATCTGCCAACTTTCCTTTCTCCAAAGTTCCGAGCCTGTCCTCATCAAAATTCGCTTTCTGTCCGTTATATGTCCACCCTGCCAGAACCTCTCCGGGCGTAATTGCTTCTTGTGCATTGTATCCTCCTTCCGGCTCCCCGTCAGGGAATCTCCTTTCCGAAGCAAAGCAGACCGACATCGGAATATCGGGAACATCAAGAGGAAGATCCGTCCCCCAGCAGAGTGTTACACCGGAATCTAACAGTGAGCGGTATGGCCAGATTGTCTTCTGTCTCTCCTCTGAGAAATATTTCAAACCATAATAATTCTCATACTGCGGATAGCAATTCATGATCTGCACATAATTAATTGCCGTAATGCCATTGCTCTTCAGTCTTCCTATATCCTCCCTGTCAATCAGCTCCATATCGATAATGACATGTCTTGCGTCTCTTACTCCGTTTTCTTCCCGGCATTTTTCAAAGATATCTATCACCTTTCTGACCGCTTTGTCTCCTTCCGCGTGAAGCGCGCAACGGAAGCCTTTTTTGTCCGCTTCTAACACCGCCTGTTCGAGCCCTTTATAGTCCGGCTCTTCAAAATCCTCTGCCGCTCTTTCTTCATCCGGATACCGATCAAGGATATCTCCGCCATAGGACTCAATATCTCCGTCCACCATGATGTTATATCCCATGAATTTTACAAAATCACCTCCAAACTTTTCCTTCATTGCCTGACCATATTCAAGGTCCACACCCTTGCCTACCGGCTGACTGACAAGGTTGACTCTATGCTGCAGACTGCCTTCCTCCTCAAGCTCCTTAAGCACATCTGTAAATCCATAATAGTCATCAAAGCCTATCTCCTTGATAGAAGTAACCCCCTGCCTCGCAAGCATTTTCTGAAAATTCATATACTGCTCTTTGGCGTATTCCTGATCTCCTGCCAACTCCCGGAACATTCTGTAACAGCTTTCCGCATAACAGCTCTCCTCATCAAATCCGAACCGTTCTCTTGCTTTCTGATTCATACAACATTCTTCCCGGCTTTCTCTGAAGACAACTGCCGCACGGTCAGGAAAGACTTCCTCCAAAATATCTTTGCTGATTTCTGTGTCTTCTGAAAGTCCGTGTGCCAGCATAGGAGCATCAATCTTTAATAACACCTCATATTCCTTCAGTGCATTCAGCAATTCTTGCTCATTACCAACATGCGATACATCCAAGCCCACGCGCTCCCACATATATCCCATGAAGAAAACATGATTATCCACAAACCCCGGCGTCACAACCTTTCCTGTCATATCCAGCACTTTCGTATGCTCACCTGTATATTTTTTAAAATCTAACCCTTCTTCCACACAGCAGATCCGGCTGCCGTCTACTGCGAGAAACCCATCAATAATCTCATCTTTTGTCCGCCCTGTAAATATCAGATCCGAACGGATGATTAAACTTGCATGCCCTTCCATGTTCTTCTCCTCTTAATATTCCATCTGCTTGTAATATCTGCGGATATCCAATGAATGTCCCCTTTTTGCCTCAAGCTGTATACTTAATCTGTCTAAAACTGCAGTCATTACGATCGGTGAGAGAAGACCTCTGTATTTATCTTCAACTCCCGGCAATGAATAGTCCGCTGTATCAAAGACATTCAGGTTTTCTGTGAAGCCAAGCTTTTTGGCAAAATTAACTACTCGCTCGCACTGGGGGCGAAGCTCATCCTCTCCCATGATAACCATAAGGCTTACATCCTTTTCTAACAGCTCCAGCGTCCCATGGAAAAATTCAGCAGCTTTTACAGACTTCGTACGGATCCACTGCATTTCCTCCATAACACACATCGCATAAGAATAGGTTTCTCCCCACACAGTACCCGCTCCTGTCAGCAGATGGTATGTTTCATCTTTGTATTTTTCTGCAAATGCCTCCGCCTTGTTCTCACACTGCTTCTTTACGTTAACAAGCGCTGCCGGTAATTTCCCAAGATTTTCACAGAATTCCTCATACTCAGGGAAATCACCATGTTCATGCATGAAAGAGAACGTCAGCATATATAAAAGGATGTAGTCCGCATCCGCCGCCGAGAAGTCGTCCATTGTATTAATAATTGGATAATCCGCTTCCTTTGCATACGGTACATCTGCATTTCCCGAAATGCAGATTGTTCTGGCTCCCTTCTCACGGCAATAAGCGGCCGCCTCTACAGTTTCCTGTGTTGTCCCGGAAGTCGAGGTAAAGATACATACCGAATCCTTTCCAAACTGATTGTGTCCGCATGCCATCAACTCCGCTGCAATTTCCGCGTATACCGAAATCGTAGATTTCGTTCTCATATAATACTCAAATGGCAGAAACATCGCATAAGATCCGCCCGAACCAATCAGAAAAATATTTTTATAGCCGTCTTTACTGATTTCCTTTGTAATTTCTTCCACTCTTCCTTTTAGCTTTACTGTATTGTTGCCAATTTCAAGATATTTCTTCTCATCAAAACCTATCATGTCATTCATTCCTCCTAATTGTCTTTTAAAGCGCTTTGTGGTATACCATATATATCTTTTACGCTTTAAACTATACCACTATGTGCTTTTTACGTCAATATCTTTACTATAGCGTTTTTTTCACAATATTTCTCTTCTATTTTTATTTATTTTGCACAAAATATATCTTTATTTTCGAGTTGTTTTTATATTATTCTTAATATACCACTTTACTTTTTTTGACAGAAGATATATAATATAGAGAGAATATATTTTATATACCATTGTAAAAAATTATCATACCACACTTATCTATCTCTTGAATTTATGTCATTTACTTATGCGTAGAATATATATACCAATTTCACAGAAAAACCATACCACTCATCATATCTTTATGTGGAACAGCACTGATGCGGTATAGTATACCAATTTTATTGAAAGGAGCTTTTACAAAATGATTCATCAACAGCCACTCTATCGTCAGATCGCAGAGCTTTTGCGTGAAAAAATAGAAAAAGGGGAATATCAGTTCGGACAATTTATCCCTTCCGAGAGGGAACTTTCTGCCAAATACGGCGTGAATCGTCTGACACTGCGCAAAGCGATTGCACTGCTTGTCAACGAAGGGTTATTAATCCCAAAACCCGGAAAAGGCACCTATGTCAACCGTCCAAAGATTGATTCCGCATTTGACACAATTCAAAGTACCACTCCATTTTTGTTAGACATGGGGCTGACGCCTTCCAACCGATTAATCTATTCCGGCCGCCGGAAAGCCAACTGGAAATATGCGCAGATATTTAAGATTTCTCCCGATGATGACATTTTTCAGATCTTTCGTGTCCGTCTCGGCGACGGCGAACCCTATATTCTGGAATATACTTATCTTCCATACAGCCTGATACCTGATATCGAGCAATATGATTTCAGTATCTATTCACTTTATGACATCTATAACAAACACGGCATACAGCTTGCACATGACACGCAGACTCTGGAAATTGTTAAAATCTGCCCGCCGCAGTCCGGCCTGCTTAACCTGCCTGAAAATGATCCTGTATTTATGACTACAGAAACTATTATCGATACTCGGGGAAAGATTGTGGAATACACAAAGTCATACTCCAGCGGGAAAAAATTTGTCTTTTCTACAATTATGGAATAAAGGAGAACTTATGGGAAAATTAATACAATTAGTAAGTGAAGATCTGCGAGAAAAAATTGAAGAATATATTGTTACACATAAGCTAAAGGCGCATGATAAACTGCCTTCAGAACGTTCTTTATGCGAGCTGTTCAGCGCGAACCGCATAACATTGAGGGAAGCTCTGAAGCATATGCAGAATGAAGGCTGCATATATACGGTTCACGGAAAAGGGAACTTTATAGCCGAACCGAAATATACAGAGGATGTAAGAAGTTTCATCTCTTACTCTTCCGGCTGGGAGTCCGATGGCTATCAGACACGAAGCAAAGTAATTGATTTTTACGTAATAGAAGCTCCAAAAAAAGTAGCGCAGGCATTAAAATGCCGGATCGGCACTTCAGTCTATCTATTAAAGCGGGTGAGATATCTCAATGACATCCCATTATTTTTGGAGACAGCTTATATTCCTATTGAATACTGTCCAAAGCTGGACAGCTTTAACTTCAATAGTTGTTCTTTGTATAGTACGCTGGAGCAATTTTACAATATAAAGCTTACACATCAGGAACATACGATTTCTATTACAAGGCTAGAAGCATTTGAGGCGCATCTGCTTGGCATGCAGGAGGGGGATGCTGCTTTCTATATCAAGGGAATCACAAAAACCAGCGGAGGAACACCCTTTGAATACTGTGTATCATTAAACCGCGCAGATAAATATAAAATGTCCGGGAGACTTAGTTCTGCAAATGAAACCGCTTAAAATAAGGGTATCGCTTAATCATCAAATCAGATGATTAAGCGATACCCTTTATTGATCCGACAGATTATTATCTCCTCCGGAAACAGCCTATATGTATAAATAATCTCTACCTGCGGCCTCCGTTTAGCTCAAAAGAACTCATCAGATTCTTGAGCAGGCCTGCCTGAGAAGATAATTGCTGACTGGCAGCCGCACACTCTTCACTGGTTGCAGAATTTGTCTGAACAACATCGGAAATCTGTCCAATTCCATCTGTAACCTGTTCGATCGACTTAGTCTGTTTTTCCACAGCCTCTACAACTACCGCCATCTTAGTTGTTACATTTCCAGCAAGTTCACCTGTCTTTTCCAGAGATTCGGTAACTCTGTTCACTGCATCTCCGCCTTCAGCAACAGTGGCAATCGAACTCTCGATCAGCTCTTTTGTTGCTTTGGTCGCTTCCTCGGACTTGGAAGCCAGATTACTAACTTCATCAGCAACAACGGCAAATCCTTTGCCGGCAGAACCCGCACGCGCTGCTTCTACTGCCGCATTCAGAGCGAGAACATTTATCTGGAAAGCTATATTTTCAATAGTGGCGATAATAGTACTGATTTTCTGCGACGATTCAGAAATGCGGCCCATAGCTTCATTCAATTCCTTAACATAATCTATACTGATACCCAATTGCGCACCTGCCCGGTTAACAAAGTCGCCTGCCTCCGCAGCAGCTATAGATGTTTTTCGTGCACTCTCAGATATATCCGCAATAGTGGCGGAAATTTCCTGAATAGAACTTGCCTGCTCAGTTGCGCCTTGAGCCATAGACTGCGCACTGCTGGATACATTATCAGAACCATCCGAAACCTGTCCGGCGCTTGCGGCAATCTGCCCCATCGTATGATTCAATCCGGACTGAATCCGGTCCAAGGATACTCGGATCGACTGGAAATCACCCAGATATTCCTGCCGGGCTCCCTCAGTCAGATCACCTTTCGCAATCGCATCCAGCACAATCGTAATCTCACCAATATATTCTCTCAAACGACGGGTAGTATCCTCAAAAATCTGGCCCAGCACGCCTATTTCATCATCAGAATGAACACTGCCCTTGACATCCTTGCCGCTTGCAAGACCAAGATCTCCCTTCTCCAAACGTCTTGCCATCTGTGTAATCTCTCCCATAGGCTCGGTAACCCGCTTTTTCAAATAGCCTACTAAAAATACACCGCATAAAACGATCGCGATCAGACTCAATCCCGTTGCCCAGACAATAACGCTGAAAACCTGCTTCTTTACCTCTGCCATAGATATCCCGGCAAAGATCAAGCCATTAACTTTCCCGTCATCACCCTTTGTAGGAACATAGGAACAAAGATAATCGACCCCCAGAATATCCGCTTCTCCTACATACTCTTTACCTTGCTGAAGCACAATCTCATTCAGCTCAGACGACAGCTTCGTGCCAACCACACGTTCACCGTCTTTAGTCACCGTACTATAAGCCCGGGTATCTCCCTCGAAAATAGTAAATTCACAGCCCATGCGGCTCTTCAGATCATCTAAAAGCTGATTGATATCTTCACTTCCAGATATACGTTCCAGTTCACTGGCAAGAATATTTGTACCATTCGTGCAACGCTCCTCCTGCATCTTTGTAATCAAAGACATAAACATAAAAATACAGATAATCATCGCCAGTACAAAAGAAATCACCTGCATAGCCGCCGCAACACGGCCAATCTTCGTCCCGATACTTTTGTACTTTTTATCTTTTTTTTCTTTAGGCATTTCTCCTCTTTTCATTTCTGTTCCTCCTGACCTTTCATATGTATCAAAGACTTAAAATGCTCCGCCTGATATATCAAATTTTACAAATTGCAAAAGCAAAAAGGGACTTTCCGAAAGAAACGAAAAGTCCCTATTATAATCAGCTCAGATTACTCAATAATCTTAGCAACTGTACCGGAACCTACAGTACGTCCGCCCTCACGGATAGCGAAACGAAGCCCCTGCTCCATAGCTACTGGGTGAATCAGCTCTGCTGTAATTTCTACGTTATCACCAGGCATACACATCTCAATGCCTTCTGGAAGGTTACAGATACCTGTTACGTCTGTTGTTCTGAAATAGAACTGCGGACGATAGTTGTTGAAGAATGGCGTATGACGACCACCCTCATCTTTTGTCAGTACGTAAACCTGTCCTGTGAACTTTGTATGGCATGTTACAGAACCTGGTTTAACAAGACACTGTCCTCTTTCAATCTCTGTTCTCTGAACACCACGAAGAAGAGCGCCGATGTTATCACCAGCCTGAGCCTCATCAAGAAGTTTACGGAACATCTCAACACCAGTAACAACCGTCTTTCTCTTATCCTCATGGATACCGATGATCTCTACTTCATCATTAACGTGAAGAGTACCACGCTCTACTCTACCTGTAGCAACTGTTCCACGTCCTGTGATAGAGAATACGTCCTCTACAGGCATAAGGAACGGCTGATCTGTAGCACGCTGCGGATCTGGAACGAAGGAATCTACCGTGTCCATAAGCTCCATGATCTTGTCGCCCCACTCACTCTTCGGATCCTCAAGAGCCTTAAGAGCGGAACCCTGAATGATCGGGCATCCTTCGAACTCATACTCCTCAAGAACCTCTGTAATCTCCATCTCTACTAACTCAAGAAGCTCCTCATCATCTACCATATCGCACTTGTTCATGAATACTACGATGTAAGGAACACCTACCTGACGGGACAGAAGAATGTGCTCTTTTGTCTGAGCCATAACACCGTCTGTTGCAGCTACGACAAGGATAGCGCCGTCCATCTGAGCAGCACCAGTGATCATGTTCTTAACATAGTCAGCATGTCCCGGACAGTCAACGTGAGCATAGTGACGATTAGCTGTCTCATACTCAACGTGAGCTGTAGAGATTGTGATTCCACGCTCTCTCTCTTCCGGAGCCTTATCGATGTTATCAAATGCAACTGCTGCATTTCCTTCTACTCTCTCAGACAGAACCTTTGTGATCGCTGCTGTAAGCGTTGTCTTACCATGGTCAACGTGGCCAATGGTACCAATATTACAATGTGGTTTAGTTCTTTCAAATTTAGCTTTTGCCATTATGAATATCCTCCTTAATTTCAATGCCTTTATGGCATACTTTTTAAATTTACGTTTACTCGGCTAATTTTGATTATATTTCAAATCATACAGTTTTTCAAGCCTTTTCTTACTTATTAAGCATTTTTATTGGACAATACTTTTTCCTGAACAGATTTCGGTACCGGCTCATATTTCTCAAAGAACATTGAGTAATTGCCGCGTCCCTGTGTCCTGGAACGAAGGTCTGTAGAATATCCGAACATCTCGGAAAGCGGTACATATCCGCGTACGATCTTTCCTCCGCCCAAGTCGTCCATACCTTCGATACGTCCGCGCCGGGAGTTGATATCACCAATAACATCTCCCATATATTCTTCCGGCATCGTTACCTCAACCTTCATGATAGGCTCAAGAAGTATCGGATCTGCCTTCCTCATAGCGTCCTTAAACGCAAGGGATCCCGCAATATGGAACGCCATCTCACTGGAGTCTACCTCATGATAGGAACCATCATAGACGTTCGCCTTGATACCGACTACCGGGAATCCTCCAAGGATACCTGCCTGCATAGCTTCCTCAATACCTTCTCCGATCTTCGGAATATACTCTTTCGGAATTGCTCCGCCGACAACGCTTGATTCAAACTTGAACAGCTCTTCGCCGTTGGCATCCATCGGCTCGAATTTAACTTTACAATGTCCGTACTGTCCACGTCCACCGGACTGCTTCGCATACTTGCTGTCAACATCCACAGCTTTCGTAAATGCCTCTTTGTAAGCAACCTGAGGTGCGCCTACATTCGCCTCTACCTTAAACTCACGGAGAAGTCTGTCTACGATAATCTCAAGGTGAAGCTCGCCCATTCCCGCGATGATCGTCTGACCAGTCTCCTGATCAGTATGCGCACGGAATGTCGGGTCTTCTTCTGCAAGCTTCGCGAGAGACTCGCCAAGTTTGCCCTGAGAAGCTTTTGTCTTAGGCTCAATCGCAAGCTCGATAACCGGCTCCGGGAACTCCATGGACTCTAAGATTACCGGGTGCTGGTCGGCACAAAGTGTATCACCAGTTGTTGTAAACTTGAATCCGATCGCTGCCGCGATATCACCGGAATATACTTTATCGAGTTCCTGTCTCTTATTCGCATGCATCTGAAGGATACGTCCTACACGCTCCTTCTTGCCCTTTGTTGCATTCAGCACATAAGAACCAGAGTTCATCGTACCGGAATAAACTCTGAAATACGCCAGCTTACCAACAAACGGATCTGTCATGATCTTGAATGCCAAAGCCGAGAATGGCTCCTCATCGGAAGAATGTCTTACTACATCATTACCGTCTGCATCAACACCCTGAATCGGAGGAATGTCTGTCGGTGCAGGCATGTACTCCAGCACAGCGTCGAGAAGTTTCTGTACGCCCTTGTTTCTGTAAGCAGAGCCACAGCAAACCGGAACCGCCGTACATTCGCATGTTGCTTTTCTGAGAGCAGCTTTCATATCTTCTACAGAAGGCTCCTCACCCTCAAGATACTGCATCATCAAATCATCATCTAAATCGCAGATCTTCTCTACCAGCTCGGAGCGGTAAAGCTCTGCGTCATCTTTCATATCATCCGGAATCTCTGTGATAGAAATGTCATCACCCTTATCATCATTATAGATGTAAGCTCTCATCTCCATCAAATCAATGATTCCTTTAAAATCATCTTCTTTGCCGATTGGCAGCTGCAGACAGATGGCGTTCTTTCCAAGCCTTGTCTTGATCTGCTCAACAGCATTGTAGAAATCTGCGCCCAGAATGTCCATCTTATTGATAAAGGCCATTCTCGGTACATTGTAAGTGTCTGCCTGACGCCATACATTTTCTGACTGCGGCTCGACACCACCCTTAGCACAGAACACACCTACTGCTCCGTCAAGTACACGAAGAGAACGCTCAACCTCTACGGTAAAGTCAACGTGTCCCGGGGTATCAATAATGTTGATACGGTGCTCCGGGGCGCCAGCTTTCGGTTTCCCGTCTTCCTCAAGTGTCCAGTGACAAGTAGTAGCTGCGGAAGTGATCGTGATACCTCTTTCCTGCTCCTGTTCCATCCAGTCCATAGTAGCAGTACCTTCATGAGTATCTCCAATCTTGTAATTTACACCGGTATAGTAAAGAATACGCTCTGTAAGTGTAGTCTTACCAGCATCGATATGAGCCATAATACCGATATTTCTTGTTCTCTCTAATGGATATTCTCTTCCAGCCATTATTGCCTCCTAGAATCTATAGTGAGCAAATGCTTTATTTGCTTCAGCCATCTTATGCATGTCTTCTTTACGCTTTACGGCTGCTCCTGTATTATTGGCAGCATCCATAATCTCATTCGCCAATCTTTCCTGCATTGTCTTCTCGCCTCTTTTGCGCGAAAACAATGTCAGCCAGCGAAGTGCAAGCGCCTGTCTCCTGTCCGCTCTTACTTCGATCGGCACCTGATATGTCGCACCGCCGATACGTCTTGCCTTAACCTCGAGCTGCGGCATGATATTGTTCATAGCCTCCTCAAATACTTCAATGGCCGGCTTATCGGTCTTTTCTGCAACTCTGTCAAACGCTCCATATACAATCTTCTGAGCAACACCTTTCTTACCGTCTAACATAATGTTATTGATAAGCTTTGTTACCACTTTATTATTGTATAATGGATCTGCTAATACGTCTCTTTTCTGAGTATGTCCTTTACGTGGCACGGTCCTTCCCTCCTTAAACATTTTGATTAATTCATCGGTACTCACATGTGTCGTTCTAATGATACTGTGTAGTGCAAAGGATTACTCACAATGTATAATTCCCTGCAACTTACTTTCATCATAGTTCTGTTTGTGATTACATCATTTTAATATTGAAGTTCTTTTTCACTTCTCACCACTTTCTGTGGAAGTTCTTCCTCACTGCGCTCGGGAGAACAAAGTAATCTCTAAGTTCGCGCGGCGCCTAACGACTTGCGCATACTATGAGCTTACTTTTACTTTTTCGGCTTCTTTGCACCGTATTTTGAACGTGCCTGTCTTCTCTTCGCAACACCTGCTGTATCAAGTGTTCCCCTAACGATATGGTAACGTGTACCCGGAAGATCTTTTACTCTTCCTCCGCGAATCAGGACAACGCTATGCTCCTGAAGGTTGTGACCTTCGCCCGGGATATAGCTTGTTACCTCGATACCGTTAGAAAGACGTACTCTGGCAATCTTTCTCAGCGCTGAGTTAGGCTTCTTCGGCGTAGCCGTCTTAACTGCTGTACACACACCTCTCTTCTGCGGAGCGGATTCATCTGTCGCTCTCTTCCTCAAAGAGTTATAGCCTTTCTGGAGTGCCGGAGCTGTAGACTTCTTTACTGCTGTCTGACGTCCTTTTTTTACTAACTGGTTAAATGTTGGCATTCTTTTCACCTCCTACGATAATAATAAGTTGCTTTCATCTGTATGAATCAGTGCATGGAGATACAATGCATCCCCATGCACGCTAGATTAGTTTATTACGATTTTTCGGTGTTGTCAAGGACTTTTGTTACGTTTTCATCTGTTTTCTCTGCAATTCCTTAACTGTTCTGTTTTTCAAAAAACAAATCGATGCTCTTCTTTATCTCTTCCGGTTTCATTGTCTTAAGAAGATATCCCGCCGGCTTTAACGGAACGATCTTTTGGATACTCTCCTTATCGCCTCTTCCCGTCAGGAAAATCACCGGTATATCTGCGGTCTCCTTCTCCGCACGAATCATATCAAGCACCTGTCTTCCGTCACAGACAGGCATCTCATAATCAAGAAGTACAAGATCCGGTCTGTCGAGGGTGATACTTCTGATCGCCGCCATTCCAGACTGTGCAAGTCCAACCTCGTAATCTTTCTCCAGAAGCTGTTTTATTGCCTGACGCATAAGACCGGAATCATCTACTACAAGTACTTTTTTCCTAAGCGCCGCCTCATTTTCCTCCATAGTTTTTTTAAGATATTTTTCAATCTCCGACATAGCGTTCTCAACCTTAATATTCGTTCCCACGCCTTTCTCTAACAGATGCGGCGCGCTCACACAGAAAGCAAAATATCCCGCACCCGTGTCGAACAGGAGACTGAACTGCATCTTCTTCTTTTCAAGGACCTGCTGGAACTGCTCGTAATTCAAAAGATTTTCTCCCTTTACTTTACGCAGATCCGCAGACGGGAAATACCTCTTAAGCTTCTCAACAAACTGCTTTGCTGTATATCTCGTTGCGTTAATGATCATAGAATTTACTTTGTCTGCCTTCGAGCCTATCATCTTTCCAACAGTATTCAGCAACAGCTTCTCCTCAAAGACAAGGACGATTTCCCATTCCTTGTTCCCCTCTGTCTCATACACCAGACGGTAATAAATTCCATTTCCAAATTTCTCACCGCCATACTGCTTGCTGATAATATGTGTTTTTAAGCGGAACATATCTTCGATCAGATGTATGATTGCTTCCCCCATAGCCGCCTGCTCTTCTTCCGGCAAAAGCTCTCCCCATTTGCTCTCGCCCTCGCCTACGATCGCAAGATCCTCCGTGAGCGTATGCCCGATCAGCCATCCTGTACACACGCCCAAAAAGTGGTTGACAGCCGCCATAGAATATCCTGTCTGCTCCAGCTCCCATTCTAGCTGAGGCAGCGTAACATCCCGGAAATTAGCATGAAGACGCTTATGCGTCTCATATCCCTGATATCCGACGGACTTCATATACTCCTCTTCCTCAACAAAATGTTTCATCGCATGGGCTTTAAAGAATTTAATTCCCTCATCACAGATCCACTGATGTTTTTCCGGCTGTTCGCCAAATCTGATCATCTTGCTCATGATCCCGAAAAGTTTCTGATGCTCTTTGTCAATATAGTCAACCCCTATATTGAACCGCTCCTGCCACGTCAATTGATACCCCATCTCAAATCCTCCTAATCATTTTATATATTTGTTCCAGATAGATAATATGCCTTAATACACTGCAAAATCTGCACAAAAAAGAGCTTGTTCTTCCGTCTCACTGCTCCCGAACAGTCCCTGAATAAAACACGCTCTTATAAATTCATATCTGTCTTGATTTCCATACTGCAAATTGCTCTCAAATCTTGAGGCAGGGGTTCTTCTACATGTTTCATTTCATGAACAATGTCTGTGCATTGATGCCATAAAAGTAAATGTCGCTACTACCGTATCTGTTGTTATAATATTAAGCAAGTGCTTATAGAATACCATAAACAATACAGAATTTCAAATGCTTTTACCAAATTTACCATATATATTACTATCTAATTCCCCAACTCATCTTTACATTTCTCAAGCGCCGATGCAATCACTGCATCCATATCATAATACCTGTATTCCCCAAGCCTCCCCCCAAAGATCACCTTTTCCTGCGAGGACGACAATCCTTTATATTCTTGATACAATTCCGTATTCTTTTTATCATTAACGGGATAGTATGGTTCGTCCCCAACCTTCCACTCCGAACTGTACTCCCGGCTGATGACAGTCTTTGGCTGTGTACCGAATTCAAACCACTTGTGCTCAATGATCCGTGTCCACGGCGTCTTCGCATCTGTATAATTCACCGCTGCATTACCTTGAAAATTCGGCTTATCAAGAACCTCTGTCTCGAATCTGACCGAGCGGTATTCAAGCACACCCAGCTTATACTCAAAATAGGCGTCAATGGCCCCCGTGTACACGACCTTGTCCGCCAACGCGTCAAGCGTCTCCTTCTCTTCCAGATAATCCACGCCAAGACGGATCTCGATTCCCTCCAGCATATTCCATACCATCTTCGTATAACCGCCCACCGGAATTCCCTGATACAATGCATTGAAATAGTTATTATCAAACGTCAGCCGCACCGGAAGTCTCTTGATGATAAATGCTGGGAGCTCGCTGCAAGGACGCCCCCACTGCTTCTCGGTATATCCCTTCACCAGCTTTTCGTAGATATCAGTCCCCACAAGACTGATGGCCTGCTCTTCCAGATTTCTCGGTTCAGAGATTCCTGCCACCAGTCTCTGCTCCTCTATTTTAGCCGCTGCCTCTTCCGGAGTCACAACTCCCCACATCTTATTGAATGTGTACATATTAAATGGAAGAGAATAAAGCTCCCCCCTGTAGTTTGCTACAGGGGAGTTCGTAAATCGGTTGAACTCCGCAAACTGGTTCACATACTCCCATACATTCTTATTATTTGTGTGAAAGATGTGGGCGCCGTATTTGTGAACATGAATATCCTCCACTTCTTCGGTATAGACATTTCCCGCAATATGATCCCTCCGGTCAATGACAAGAACCTTCTTACCCGCTTTTTTGGCCTCATGTGCAAAAACCGCCCCGTAAAGCCCTGCTCCTACTATCAAATAATCATACTTCATACCTTTTCTCCTCCAATTATTTCTTATAATCCGAGCTTGTCCGCAATGAAGCCCATCTCCTCAAGAGCCACATCAATCAAATCATCAAGACTAAGTCCTGTAAATTCAATCGCTTCCATATAATCTCTGTTAGCGCCCTTTGCAAACCGCAGCTCATTAAACCGCTTCATCACCGATTTGTGCTTGACGCTTGCAATCTTCTTATCCGGATAGATCTGTGCAACTGCTTTTACAAATCCACTCATCGGATCTGCCGCCAGAATCGCATACTGAAGTGTCGTCTTTGCTTTCACCCCGCTCTTTGGATTATGCGCGCAGATTGCATCAAACAGAACCTTGTCTTCAATCCCTTCTTTTCTCAAAATCTCTGCCGAAGTCGGACCATGTACACTCATATCATGCTGCCAGTCACACTGCTCCTCGTCCAGATCATGAAGCAGTCCGACAATCCCCCAATACTCTACGTCATCCGGCGCCAGCCTCTTGGCCAGTCCTCTCATAATCGCTTCCACCGCATAAGAATGGGTAATATAATTCTCACCTTCCATATATTTCATCAAAATCTCATGCGCCTGTTCTCTATTCATTGTCTTATTTCCTCCTGCCTATTTTATATTTACAAAACCATTATATACACTATACAAACAGACGGCAATATCAATACAACATCTTCTGAACCTCTTTACTGTCAAGATTTTCTTTCGTCACCCAGAGATATCCTGTATCTATATAAGCTTCATTAGCCATCCCGAGCGCCGCTCTGGATGCCGCTATCACAGAAGCATATCCCATCCCAAAAGGATTCTGCACCACAAGGCCTGCAATCTTGCCCTCTCTCAAAGCCTCCACTTCTGCTTCATCTGCATCGTATCCTACCACCTGCACGCCTTCCATACCCAGACGCTTTAATCCTTCTACGACAGACACAACCGCCTCTCCGTTGGTGGCATAACATCCTTTCACATCCGGGTGCTTTTTCAGAATATAGTCTATAATATTTTCCCGCGTTATATCCTCTTCCTTTATTTTCTCACCTTCCGGAAGCTCTGTCCCGGAAGGCTCTTCTTCATCAAATCTATACGCGCCTTTATTTACCTCGTTGGAAATGACTTTTTTCATCTCGTCCAGATGATAAACCCCTGCAACCGGAGTATCCGGGTATTGACTCTTCATCGTCTCTGCAAATGCCTGCTCCCTGACAGTCGCCGTTTTAGACTTAGAGTCATGAGAGACTAAAACAATCTTCCCGCCCGCTTCAACTGTCTCCGCTAAATGCTGCGCTGCTTCTGCCGCCGCCTTTTCATTATTCGTTGATACCATCGCCATCAAACCTTTGTAATCACTTCCTGAATCGAAAGCAACAACCGGAATACTGTTTTCCGCCGCCAGATCAAACTGCACCTCACATGCTTTCGCATCTGCTATAGCGATTGCAATCGCCACAGGGTATCTTGCCAGTTCCTCGTCCAATATATTCACCTGCTCGTCAACATTTTCTGCCTCTGAAGGCCCATTATAGGTCACCTTGACTTTATCGCTCCCTTTATACCCCAAAGCTTTATTAATATCGTCAGCGGCCTGCTCCGCCCCCTTCTTCGCCTCATTCCAGAAGACTTTGCCGTCCGACTTGCCAATAACCGATATATACGCGCTCTTTTCCAGCGCAAGTCCATCCGCGTTACTGTAGGCTGACGGACTTATGGCATTCAGCTTCTCCTGATATTTTGCCGGCTCCTTCTCTTCCTCCGGCTCTGTATCTTCTGTCTGCCCTGCACTTTCTGCATTCTGCTCCGGCTGTACCTCTGTCCCGCCGTTTCCCGAAGAACACGCTCCGAGAACTAACATCTGGCACAATATAAGCGTAATAAACTTTTTTCTCATTTCCATAATTCTCCCATCTAACCTGTATTCTCATCTGCCACCCAACACTATACACTAATTTCATGAAAAAATGTTGAAAATTTTCTTAAGATTCATGTACCAGATTTATACACAATAATTTTTTTCTTGTATATTTTGGATTTTTGTATTATGATAAACACAGACAAAAGATTGTGTCTAACATCATTATAAAGGAGGTACATACCTATGGCATTCAAAATTAACGATGAATGTGTAGCTTGCGGTGCTTGTGCTGGCGCCTGTCCAATCAGTGCTATCACAGAGGGCGATGGAAAATACGAGATCAATGCCGATGAGTGTGTTGATTGTGGTACATGTGCAGCTCAGTGCCCGACAGGAGCTATTGAAGAGGCATAAGAATTCAATCGAATACGAACACAAAAAGCATTGTCTGATTCCGTTTGGTTTCGGCAATGTTTTTTACTTTCCTCCGACTTGTTTTGACCTATTTTTTACTTTGGACATGCTATGATAGATTCGCCATAGCGGACAAGCAATCATAAGTAAGGGGGAATTTCCAAACTATGAACAAAGCATTAGAACAACTAAAACGCGAAACAAAGGATGATGCTCGGCTGTTTGAATGTATGAAAGAACTCTATGAACAGGGGATTCCATTTGCCGAATTAAAAGCACTGATTCCAGACCTCAAGCGCACTCGCGACCAGCTCCACTTTAAGCGGATGCTGCAAAGCAACAATGAGGTACTCCTGCAGATGATAAGCGAAGAGATGTCCTTCCTTCTGGATGCAAAAGAACGTCAGGAGGAGGAAGAATTCAAAAAGCTGGACCAGCTCATCAGGCAGCAGCAATCCTTTCGGAAATCTGCCGCTGAGAGCGGACCAGCCTCGTTACTTAAAAAATTATTCCTGCCTGCTTAAATTCGCAAACTTCGTATAGTCTGCGAGCCATGCAAGGTCAACGGTCCCTACGGGGCCGTTTCTCTGTTTGGCGACAATAATCTCCGCCTGTCTTTTTTTCTCACTGTCTTTATTGTAATACTCATCACGGTAGATAAACATTACCACATCTGCGTCCTGCTCGATCGCTCCCGATTCACGCAGATCCGAAAGCATCGGCCGCTTATCCGGACGCGCCTCCACCGCACGGCTTAGCTGGGAAAGTGCAACAACCGGAACGTTCAGCTCTCTCGCAAGCGCCTTCAGCGAACGGGATATCTCCGATATCTCCTGCTGTCTGGACTCAGAACGTCCCCCCGCGCTTCCTGACATTAACTGAAGATAGTCAATAATAATCAGCTGTATATCGTGCTCCAATTTGTATTTGCGGCATTTAGAACGCAGCTCCGATACCGAGATACCGGGCGTGTCATCTATGATCATATTCGATTTTCCAATAATACCTGCGCCTTCAATCAGCTTTTCCCAGTCCGAATCCTTCAGATTGCCCGTGCGCAGAGCCTGCGAATCCACCTGAGATTCCAGCGCGAACAAACGGTTCACCAATTGCTCTTTCGACATCTCAAGACTGAATATAGCTACGCCTTTCTCCTTCTTAAACGCGACATACTGTGCGATATTTAAAACAAATGCCGTTTTTCCCATAGACGGTCTTGCCGCGATCAATATCAGATCCGAGGGCTGAAGCCCTGACAGCTTATAGTCCAGATCAATAAAACCAGTGGGAATTCCTGTAACAACTCCTTTGCTTTTCGCTGCTTTTTCGATACGTTCAAGCGCATTCAATACAACTTGCTTAATCGGAACATATTCCCCGCTGTTACGTCTCTGCAATAACTCAAATACCGACTTTTCCGTTGTCTCCAAAATGACCGGAAGCGGTTCCTTCCCTGCATAACAGGTGTTCGCTATCCCTTCATTCAGCCTGATAAGTTTGCGCATCATAGACTTATCCGAGACAATTTCCGCATAATATCTGACATTCGCCGAAGTTGACATGAGGTTCAGGATATCTCGCATGAATTCCAGACTTGCAATCTCCGGCGGGACCTCCTTCTCCTTCAGCCGCTCCTTGAGCGTAATAAGGTCTACCGGCTTCCCTTCATTAAACATCTCTACAACAGAGTCAAAGATAACGCCGTATGCACTCTGATAAAAATCCTGCCCGCTGATGATCTCAGATGCCGTAAGGATAGCGTCCTTATCCATCAGCATGGCGCCTATGACAGACTGCTCTGCTTCTACGCTGTGGGGCATAACTCTTTTTATGAGCGCCTCTTCCATCAACTCCATCAACTGTTCCTCCTAGGCTTCCTCTGTCACATTCACCGTAAGCTCTGCGGTTACCTTCGGATGAAGCTTCACCGGAATCTTGAAAGTTCCAAGACTCTTAATAGCGTCTTTGAGCACAATCTTTTTCTTATCTATCTCAAGATCCATCTGAGCCTTCACTTCCGCCGCAATTTCCTTAGAAGATATGGACCCGAATGCTTTTCCGCCTTCACCTGTCTTGATCGACATCTCAATCTTCCCGGCCTCAAGATTTTTACCCAGTTCCTTTGCCGCCTCATACTGCTCTTTTGAGATCTTTTCATCATTGGCCTTCTTAAGCTTCAGATCATTGAGGTTTTTTGCATTTGCTTCAACGCCTTTATTCCTTTTTAAGATAAAATTTCTGGCATAACCGTCACTGACCTCCACAATCTCACCCTTTTTTCCAAGAGACTTAACGTCCTCTTTTAAAATTACCTTCATCTATATATCCCCTTTCTCCAACATTGTCCTTATCACTCGCTTGACCTCCGCTACCGCTCTGTCTATATCCGTATGGTCAAACTGTGCACCGGCAGCATTGATATGTCCGCCCCCGCCAAGCTTCTCCATGATCACCTGCACATTCGCCTCATCAATCGAACGTGCGCTCACATATATTCTTCCATTATAAATCGTTAATACAAACGATGCTTTTATCTCATTGATCTCTAGCAGCTCATTCGCCGCCTGCGCCCCCAGAATGGTAGGACTTTCCACATTCGAGCAAAGATTCTTCGCAATAGCATATTTCTCGCAGAACACCTCTGCACTGCTGATGATCGCCGCCTTCACCTGATAGGATTCCATATCATCCCTGAACATCTTCTTCACAAGAGTAATATCCGCGCCGCACCTTCTTAAGAATGCAGCAGCCTCAAAGGTACGCACTCCCGTCCGGTATGCAAAATTATTCGTATCGATCATAATACCCGCATAAAGACTGCTTGCCTCCAGCTTCGGGATCTTAATATCATCCACAATATACTGCAGAACTTCTGCAATCATCTCGCATGCAGAAGACGCATAGGGTTCAATATATGAAAGAACCGCATTCTCAATATTATCCGCGCTCTGTCTGTGATGGTCGAGCACTACAACTGTCTTACTGATCTTAAGCAAGCCTTCACACTCTGTCATCATCGGCCGATTCGTATCTACGACAATGACCATAGAAGTCTCACTTGCCATCTCCAGCGCTTCCGACGATGTGAGAAACAAATCCTCCGGATAATCCGGATTATTCTCATAAGAACTATACAGAGGCCTTAACGATGCAGACACCTCGTTGATAACGATATGCACTTTCTTTTCCAGTGTCCGCGCTGCACGATACACGCCGATCGCCGCACCTAACGCATCCACATCTGTAAGCTTATGCCCCATGACAAATATTTCGTCCTTTACCGTCATAAACTCACGCAGCGCTTCCGCTTTTACCCTCGCCTTCACGCGGGTATTCTTGGCAGTCTGTTCACGCTTCCCGCCATAATAAGTAATACCATTGCAGGCTTTGATCACCGCCTGATCACCGCCTCTTGCAAGCGCCAGATCTATCGCCACACGTGCGTAGTTATAACTCTGCGAATACGCATCGGCGCTGAGTCCGAGACCGATACTTAAAGTTGCAGGAATACTGTTTCCTATGTTAATGGATTTCACATCTTCCAGAAGAGAAAACTTATCATTCTCCATCTCCTTAAATCCGATTTTCTGGACAGCAATAAAATATTTGTCATTCTCCATCTTACGGACAATACCATTCACTTTAGAGATGTACTGGTTGATCTTGCGGTCAACCAGCGCGATCAAAAGAGACTGACGCACTTCCTCAACACTGTTTATCACTTCATCATAATTATCAATATATATCAGCCCGGCAACAAGTCTCTGCTCCTCGCTGGCCCGGATATATTGATTAAGTTCCGTTACATCCTGAAGATAAACCGCAATGAAATACTCCCGGTCTCCCGGAAGCTCCATAAGACGTCCCATCTCATTAAAGCCTTCTACCGACACCTTTCTGAGCTCAGCCTTATACTCCTTTTCCTCATAATAGACATCCATCTCGACGATGTCATTCTCTTCCTTCGGAAAAATACTGGTATTAAGCTCCGGGATCAGCTTACTAACATATACATCTCCGATCCTTTTTCCCAGAATCTCTTCAAACTGCTCATTAAGCCATACAATCTTTCCATTTTCCAATAAAATTGCATAAGGAAGCGCCAGTTCCTTAAGAAGTGTGTTCTGTACGATTCCATACTGCGCTGCGAATTCTACCAAATCTTTTACAATCCCGGCTCTGCCGTACAAATACAGGAATATGATCATGCCGATATAGACGATGACGAAAATAAACATCACCATCCCGGCACGCCGGTCAATACTAAATATCCAAACATTCACTGCAATCAGTAGAATCGCCATAACCATCGGAAGCTGCATATACAATTTGAGCTGTCCTTTTAGGCGCACTTGCTCTTCCTGCTTTTTCTTCATAATCCTTCAACCTTTTCTTCACAACTTGCTATGCTTTTATCTGAAAAAAAAGCACATATTTTTATATATTATAGCACTTTTCTACGTTAATGCAAGCTAAGCCTCCCCAGTGGCAAAAAATTAAGAAAATTTAGCCCCGCTTTACATTTATCTGTAAAACGGGGCCAGTCTTTTATAACATCTTATCCTTCGTATCCATTCGGGTTCTGGGACTGCCATCTCCAAGAATCCTCACACATCTCATCAAGTCCTCTTTCAGCCTTCCAGCCAAGGACTTTTAATGCCTTCGCCGGATCTGCATAGCACATGGCAATGTCTCCATCTCTTCTCGGCTTGATCTCATAAGGAAGCTCTTTTTTGCATGCCTTGGAGAATGCCTTTACCATATCAAGAACAGAATATCCAACGCCTGTTCCCAGATTGATGATATCAAGTCCCGGGTTCGTCAAGATATAGTCAATCGCCTTTACATGCCCGATCGCAAGATCCACAACATGAATATAATCACGGACTCCCGTGCCGTCCGGCGTATCATAATCATCACCGAATACACCCAGCTTTTCAAGCTTGCCTACTGCCACCTGCGTGATATACGGCATAAGATTATTCGGAATTCCTTTCGGATCCTCTCCGATACGTCCGCTCTTATGCGCGCCTACGGGATTGAAGTAACGAAGCAGGATAACATTCCACTCCGGATCCGCCTTTTGCAAGTCCGTCATAATCTGTTCCATCATGGATTTTGTCCATCCATACGGGTTGGTACACTGTCCTTTCGGGCAGTCTTCTGTGATCGGCATAACCTCTGGGCTTCCATATACGGTAGCAGAAGAGCTAAACACGATATTCTTCACTCCGACCTCCCTCATAACATCCATAAGCGTAAGCGTTCCATTGATGTTGTTGCGATAATATTCTAATGGCTTACGCACTGATTCACCCACTGCCTTAAGCGCTGCACAGTGGATAACTGCATCAATGCCCTCGGTCTTAAACATCTCTGTAAGCTTTTCGGCATCCAGCACGTCTCCTTCGTAAAACTTCACAGATTTTCCGGTCAGCTCTTCAACTCTTTTTAACGATTCTTTCGAAGAGTTGGAAAGGTTGTCATAGACGACCACCTCATATCCTGTGTTTAAGAGTTCTAAAGCGGTATGGCTTCCAATATATCCCGCTCCTCCGGTAATTAATACTTTTGCCATTCTCAATCCCTCCTGCCTGAACTTGGCGGCTCTAACACTTTTACGTCAAGCTGCTGTATTTTTCAATAATTTCTTTCATAGTATACCACTTATGCTCCATATCTTCAACCAGTTTAAACTGCGTACGGCACCTGTCCAAATTATGATTCTCTCTGTGTATCTTAAAATAGGTATCCCCCTGCAGATAATCCGTAAGAAAGCGTATCCCGCACTCAAAAGTCATCGCCTTAGCTCCCATAGGCATAAACTCGATCTCCTTGTCCGTAAGCTTACCGCCGCATCCTTTTATAAAACCTTTTGCATATAGTTCAAATAGCTCCATACTGCAGAGAACCTTGCTAAGATCCGTCTCATCCTCCGCCGCAGTGCTGGCGCCAAAACGAATGGAATCGCCGAAGTCATTTACCGCAAGGCCGGGCATGACGGTATCTAAATCGATCACGCAGATTCCTTTTCCCGTCTTGTTATCTATCATGATGTTATTCAGTTTCGTATCATTATGGGTAACTCTTATGGGCAGCTCCCCGCGGCTTAAAAGTCCGGAAAAGAAATTCGCCGTCTCTTCCCTCTCAAGCACAAACTGTATCTCATCCTTCACAGAAGCCGCACGGTTTACGCAGTCTTTTTCCACCGCCTCTTTAAACACTTGAAAACGCGCCTTTGTATCATGAAATCCTTTAATTGTCTCATGAAGTGTTTCTGCCGGATAATCCGCAAGAAGTCTCTGAAAATGTCCGAAAGCCACTGCACTCTGGTAAAAATGCTCTGGTTTTTCCACCTGATCATAGCTGGTAGCATCAGTAATAAACTTATAAGACCGCCAGTAATCTCCAAGAGGATCGCGGTAATAAGGCTTTCCGTCTGCTGCCGGGATCACATTCAGCGTTTCTCTATCCGGATCTCCGCCATTTTCTATAATCTTTTTCCGAAGATGGGAAGTCACTCCCGTAATGTTCTCCATAAGCTCTACAGGCCTTTCAAAGACAATCCTGTTCATTCTCTGGAGAATAACCTTTACCTGCCCCATCTTCGCAGTCTCAAACACAAGCAGATAAGTATCATTAATATGACCGCTTCCATAAGTACCTACGCTGATCAGCTCTCCTTCATAGCGGAATTTTTTTATTACTTCATCTCTCTGTTCTCTGGTCACCTGTGCCATTCGTTATCCTCCCAAAGTTTTTTCGGATATATGCCCTCATCCTTCATCTTCTGAATCGCAGCAACCACAACAGGCTTATCCTCTCTGTAGGTTACTCCATACCATTTGTCCGCAGATTTTAATACCGCCGCCGTTGCCTTTTCCTCTTTCAGCAGATCACTTACTACTTCCGGAAGAAAATACTCACATTTCTGTGGATTTTCAATCAGCCCTTTATCAAGGAATGCCGGAAATCTGTCCTTAAGTTCAACTAAAATACTTTTCGTAAATCCCCACATATTCATAGATACTATCGTATCCTCTGGAAGCGCTGTCCATGTTGCCCCGTCGTCTTCTGTATAGGCGATGCCGCCGTCACGTTTCTCAATCTTAGTTCTCTCATGAATCGCCACCAGCTCCCCCTGCTTATTCATATCACAGACCCCACGGGCTACATGCCCGTTATCCGTTACCGTATTAGCAAGCTTATAACCTACCATCGTATAGCGATACTTTTCGTCATCCTCATGAGAGGCCAGATAATCATAGATGAGTTTGAACGCTTCCGCGCCATAGTAATCATCTGCATTAATAACCGCAAACGGACCATCCACCTCATCAATACAGCTTAAGATCGCATGTCCTGTCCCCCATGGCTTCACCCTTCCTTCCGGCACCGCATACCAGTCCGGAATATTCGTAATCTCCTGAAAGGCATAAGCAACTTCCATGTATCCTGAAACCCTGTTTCCTACAATCTCCCTGAAATCCTTCTCATTCTCTCTCTTAATAATAAATACTACCTTCTCAAAACCTGCTTTTTTCGCATCATACATGGAAAAATCCATAATAATATGACCTTCGTCATCCACTGGATCAATCTGCTTAAGTCCCCCGTAACGGCTTCCCATTCCTGCCGCCATAATCACTAACACTGGTTTACCCATCGCTCTACCTCCAAATTCTAATATCTTTGTTTATTTTATCACATAATCCTGTGAAAAAGAAAGCTTATCCACTCCTTTTACCTAAAAGTCTGGATAAGCTTAAAATCCTCTTCTTTTAACCCTTTACTCCACCGGAGGTTAAGCCCGCAACCAGATGTTTTTCGATTGCAAGGAACAGAACAACAACAGGAATTGTCGCAAACAGCGATGTCGCAAACAGATACTGCCACTGGATAAAGTTAAATCCATAAAATACATTAATACCAACAGTAATTGGCTTGAAAATATCTGTAGAAATTAGTGTAAGCGCAATCGTATATTCATTCCATGCATTGATAAACACAAAAATCAGCGTGGTAATAATGCCGGGCGCCGCCATCGGAAGCAATACTTTTATAAGCGCTTTCACTGTCCCGCACCCGTCAATCTTGGCAGCCTGCTCCATCTCCGGGGAAATCCCCATAAATGTACCACGCAGCAGCCAGATCGCAAATGCCTGATTAAATGCCGCATTTAAAAGGATCAGTCCTAAAATCGTATCATTCAGGTTAATATTGACCATCATTCTGTAGATACCCACCAGAAGAACTACCGGCGAAAACATCTGGCTCATGATGACAGCCCCCATAAAAATGCCTTTTCCTTTGAATCTCATACGCGCAAGAGCATAAGCCGCCGGAATCCCGCATAAAATAGCAAGCAGGGTAGCCCCTCCTGCAATAACCATAGAATTCGTCAAATACTTAAATACCGGAGCCGCCGTCCAGATATCGGAAAAGTTGGACCACCGCCAGACTTCAGGCAGGATGTGCCCGATCTCATACATCTCCTTCTTATCCTTAAGAGCCGTAATGAACATGACAAAGTAAGGATAGAGTATAATAACGCAGAGAACCACTATAAATACATATAACAAAATTGTCTGCCATGATTTTCTTTTTGATGCCATCTAACTCTCCTCCTCTCCGCGCAGCGACAGGATCATATAGATGCTGGCACAGAATGCTAAAATTACGAAACCGATAACGGATACGGCTGCGGCATGCCCGCCCTTTCCATCCGTAAAGGACAACTGATACAGATATGTAACCAAAGTATGTGTCTGATCGGCCGGAGCGCCTTTGGAAATCGTCCAGACAATCGGAAAAGAGTTAAATACATAAATAATATTCAGTACTGTTGAAACGGTTAAGCTAGGCGCTACTAAAGGCAGCGTGATCTTAAAAAGCTTCTGCCAGAAGCTGGCGCCGTCAACTGACGCCGATTCATATAACGAGCCGTCAATACTCTGCAGACCTGACAGCACACAGAATGTAACAAACGGGAATGTAACGAAAATACCAACCCAGCATTCCCATCCGAACATAGAGCCGGCCGTCTTCGTCCAGTTTACAAAACCATCGATCAGTCCGATCTTTTTCAAAAGAATATTGAGCGAACCATAATCCGCATTAATAATATACTTCCATATAACCGACTGGATGATAAGAGCTGTTGCCCACGGAAAGATAACAACCGCACGGACAAACTTCCGTCCCTTAAACTCCTGATTTAATACCATTGCCAGAACAAACCCGAAAACCGTAGATACCCCGACTACAACTACCGTCCATATCACAGTATTCTGCAGCGTATGCCAGAATATCGGCTCTGCAAAAATATCCAGATAATTCTGGACTCCATTCAGCCCCCTCACGATGCCGCTTCGTCCGACATCCGAAAATGAAATCTTGAATACCGAAACGATCGGTATCAGAATCATGCTTACCATAAGTATAACACTCGGCAGCAGCCAGACATACGGCTGTATCATTGCCAGCGTCTTTTTTTTCATTGCCACGCCTCCTTAGATAACCTGTAAAACTGTCTTTTATACATCAGCTTATATAAATCGAGGGGCGAAGCAATTCGGCCCCTCGATCATACACAACGCAATCCTGTTATTTTGCAACAGATTCCTGAAGTTTATCAAGTGCTTCCTGAGCACCAACCGTACCCTCACATACCTGCTGTTCAACATCAATAACACCATTTCTTACATCCATCCACTCTGCCTTCTGCATCGGATAGAATTTGCAGTTCGGAAGTACCGCGCAGAACGTCTTGAAGTATTCGCTGCTTCCTGTAGCATCAGAGCCGCCAACCGTATATTTCTCTGCATTTGCCGCAAGGTTGTCAGATGCATCCTGAGTTGCCGGCAGGAATCCTTCATATACCATGTAGTTGGAATATGTCTCACACTCGTAAAATGCATCAAAGAACTTCGTGATCGCTGCTGTACGTGCGTCATCAGCCTTCTCATCCTTGAATACCATTAACTGATCGCAAACACCAAGAGCTGTCTTCTCGCCCGGGAGATCTGCCGCAACATAATTAACCTTAGAATCAGCAGCAACCATGTTCATAGGTCCGATCATCATAGCAAGTGTTCCTGCACTGAACGCATCCTGAAGCGGATAACGAGTATCCGTGAAAGGCGCTGAGTTGCAGTAACCGGAATCAATAAGTTTTTTAATATACTCAACTGCTTCTACATTCTCTTTGCTGTTAAGCGCCCAATTTCCATCATCATCAACATATCCGCCGCCAAAATTCCATGTATAATAAGAAAATGCTGCCTGACCTTCATCTGTGGAAATGTCAAGTCCCCATGGAACGATATCTTTTCCGAATTTGTCTTGTACTGCCTTGCAGGCCGCAAGCACTTCATCCCATGTTGCCGGCGGATTCTCGATACCCGCCTCCTTCAAGAGATCAACATTACAGAAAAGTGAACGGCAGGATGCCAGAATCGGCAGTGCCCAAACTGTACCATCCATATCGTTGGACTCCCAGAAGCTCTGAATAAAATTAGCCTTCAACTCATCAGATACATACTCTTCCGCCGGCATCAACAAATCATCTGCCACATAATCAGCAAAACCGCTGATATTTAAGATATCCGGCTGCTCGTTACTGGAAATACGTGTATTTACTACACTGTAAATATCATTCCATGAAACAATCTCAATATTGAGGTCAATGTCCTTGTTCGCTTCCTCAAAGGTCTTTTCAAATTCTGTCCACCACTCCTGTGTGTAGTTGCCATACTGAGAAATGATGACATCAAGAGCAACCTTTCCTGAATCTCCGCCTTCACTTCCGCCCCCATTGTCTTTGCTTCCGCATCCAGCAAGCATGGTTCCTACCATTGCTGTACATAACAATACGCTGATAATTTTCTTTTTCATACTTTTTCCTCCTTATACCAAAATTATCTGAATGTTTTGTGTATTCATTGTAGTATAAAACTGCACAAAAATATTTGTCTTATATTTCCATTTATTTGTACTATCAGCCCTAACTATTGATTTACTTTTATCAAAGAAGTTATGATATTGTAAATTTTCCACAAAGACATTCAAGGAGGAGTTTTATGGGATACGATGGCGTCACCTTAAAAAGCTCAATTTCTATCGGTAAAATATACAGTATTCACTATTTTGAGTATATGAGCGACTTTTCTTTTGGAGGAGAGATGCATAATTTCTGGGAATTTATATGTGTTGACAAAGGCGAGATAGGCGTGACCGCCGACAAGACTTTTTCGCTATTAAAAACGGGGGATATTGCGTTCCACCAACCCAATGAATTTCACAGCGTGCAGGCCACAGGAAAGACCGCGCCCAATCTGGTCGTAATTTCCTTTGAATGCTATGATCCGGCAATGAATTTTTTCCGAAAACGCATTTTAAAAATTGACGATCTGGAACGCAATCTTCTGGCAAATATCATTATCGAAGCCAGAAACTGCTTCGACTGCCGTCTGGATGATCCTTATCTTATGAATATGCCTCAGAAAGAATCTCCTGTCTTCGGAGCAGAGCAGATGATACTTAATTAAAACTTTCCCAATTTACCGGACTATAGAATAGACCTGTAAACTCGTAAAAAACTATATAATACATTCAAAACTAGCTAAGCAAAAGTAATAATCTTAAAAAAATGGCCATTTTTAACCGTGCCACACCTGTTAATCCATTCAGATTTTTGTAAAATTGTGTATAAAACACTATTATATATAGTCCTAATATGATATAATAGGACTATATAAAGAGGTGATTTTTATGCCCGTACCTGCTGATATCAGAGCAGTTCCAAGACCAGTTAATACCATAGTGGATGAC
>VIQU02000060.1 GCA_010206225.2 Lachnospiraceae bacterium MD308
CTTTGCGCCTTTCTTGATCCGTGTGATATATACCGATTTACCCCTGTTCTTAGTTCCTGATACACCAGTACCAGCAGAAGAAGAGTAATACTTCCCACTGCTAAAGGTTACTTTGTCCCCAACCTCTGCCTTTCCATTCCCTTTGGATTTGTTATAGTCAAGAGTGACTTGCTTTATTGGTTGTGATGGCTGTTTAACGACTATGGAACCGGGGTTATTAGAAGTTGTGGATTTTTTCTGATCGGATGCGCTTGAAGTGTTAGCAGACTGTACTTTGGTATTTGCAAGTGCATTCAATTGGGAAATCATGTTCTGGATATTAACATTAATTATCCCCAGAGTTGCGTTTACCGTAGTTGCGGCATTCTCAATCCCCGTCTTTATGTATTCTCCATAAGTAGTCAATACATCCTTAGCACCGCCCCAAATGCTTTCCATAGATGAAGATAAATCATAACCTACGGATTCTGCCTTTTCAGACAAGGTGCTATTAATATTGCCCGCATTTTCATTAATCTTTACGATCATGTCCGAAACTAATGCTTCAATGTTATCCAAACGCTTATTCAGGATTTCCTCATATTCATCGTATAAGGTATCCAACATCTTTTTCTGGTCAGAAACGTATCTGTCATACTCGGTTTCTTCCAGATCATCTTTTGCTTCTTCTAAAGATACCTTATATTCCTGTACCTTTGATTTTGCTTCCTCTGACGTATCACCTTTGTATGCATCCAACATCTTCTGAAGATTTGCGATCTCTTTGGTCTGATCTTTGACGCGCTTCTGATAATCGTATAAATCCTTCTGAGCGTCCATGGCTTCGGTATAGGTGTCAATCAGGTCTTTTAAAGAATCTAATTCCTTATTAATACCTTCCTCGACCATGTCTCTGATTGCCTGTTTCTCATCCTCGGCAGCAAGAATCATATCCTGTTGTAATTCGAGTAATTCCTGCCTACGTTCCAAAAGATTCTGATCATAAGGATTCTTTGCGATCTGCTTATCGAGGTTTGCGATCTCTTTTGCGTACTTATCAGCCTGAGCCATGTCTACATTGTAGTTTACGCCATGCAAGCCCATAGTAGCTAAACCTTCATCTGTGAGCTGTCCTTTATCAGTATAAAGCTTATCATTGCTTAAAAGATCAGTAAGGAATTTTGATTCATCTGTGATATGTGTGATCTTTTTCTGTAATAGGTCAAAAACTTCCCACTGGATATCGCGGATGGAATTGCCAAATCCAATTATTGCTGTGTTTGCTTCCTCGATCGAAAGAGTAACATCATTGATCTGGCCAACCATTTCATACCATGCTTCAGACTCTTTCTTGATATTGCCCTTCTTAACACCTTCGTTCAGGGTTTTTATCAGTTCTGTTCTTTCTTTTTTCAGCTTGTCAATATTAGCGTTTTCATTCTTTATAAGAGCGTCGTAATATTTTACGCTTGTGATATACCCTTTTTCCTCAGACTGCGATACCGCTTCATCCAGCATGTTTTTCTTATGCTCGATGACCGACAGACCGCCTTCATATTTTGTTACGACATCGTTAAAGGCAGTTTCATATAATTCACTGACTTTTTCTTCTAATTCTACGATTGCGTCTTTGCAATCTAAAGCTTTTTCATGCCACTCTTTATATTCTTTAATTCTAGTTGCCAGTTTTTCATTCTTGATGGTGCTGATATCAATCTTGCCATCCCTGACCTTCTTTGTGAGAGAGTCCCACTGCGTTTTTGTGAATCCCTCATCTTTTGCCTTTTTAAGTGCCGTTTTACTTACTTTATCAGCTTCTTTATTATACCGTTTAAACCCTTGCTGTTGTATCTTGATTTCTTTATTTACACTTGAAATCTCACTCTTAAGGTTTTTGTTTCTGACACTCCATGAGCGGTATATGCTGGTTGCCGCTGTGTTTAGTCTATCAATTGCACGTTCAATACGGTCAATCGCTACCTCGATCCAGTCAAAGGTTTCCTTGAATTTCTTAGAGTCCTTTTTTGTGGTATCTTTTCCTTTACCCTTTCCTTTTCCTTTTGACTTGGTGGTTGATTTCTTTTTTGTGTTCTTCTTTTTGGTGGATGAAGAACTGCCAGTCAGATTTGGCATACCATCCCCATAAGCAGTACCGCTTAAGTAGGCTTTACCTCTGGAATTAATAGAACCCTTCTTAAGTAATTCCTCTGTCTGCTTTGCATTGAATACTACAGAACCAGCGGGAATATGAGCAAACTCCGCTCCATTATCGCCAACGGTTTGCCAAGTATTACCATGAACGATTATCTCTTGACCGACCTCTCCCGTAAGCGCAACTTCATCTTTCTTAGTTTTCCATTTATCTTTTATCCAAGAGTCATCTTCGATAGTCCCTGTTGCAAGAGCATGTCCTGATGGTTTTGGATTGTTATGTGGAACGTTGGTTTTTTGCCGTTTATCCTTATCATCCTTTGGTGTGATGGCTGCGTCTTTTGCCGTACCGGATTTGTGGGCTGTACCGTTTAACTTGACTTTACCGCCTTTTTTCCCAAAACTTGCACCCGCACCAACTGAACCTAACGCATTTTTAACTTTTGTAATCGCATTTGAAACAGAATTTGAAACAACTGCGCTGATAGTCACTTTCTTGTCTTTTACACCTGCCAACGCAGATTTCGCAGAATTAGCTTTTGGAGTAACCCCGTCAGTAGCGGTCATCTTTGTTTTGGTTTTCGGAGGAATCTTCTTTGTTTCTTTAACTACTTTTTTAGCAAGCCCAGATACATCATCAGAAGCTAAAAATTTTGTAATCTTAGATTTTGGTATTCCTGTTATCTGTGATAGAACAGTAGCTAATACACCAGATGCACCATCATTGGCATTAATTTCAGTAATCTTTTCTTCTGGTATTCCACTGATTTCAGAAAGTACCTTGATTGTTTCGTCACTGGCTTTATCCTCTGCTAATAACTCGGTTACAATTTCTTTTGGGATTCCAGTAGAAAGTGAAATCATGCTTTCGATTAATGGTGTAGCCTCATCATTAACGGTTGCATTAATTTCAATATCATCAGCATCAACACCTGTTAATTTTGCAAGTTCGCCCTGAACTTCCTCAACACTTTTTCCAGTGTCCTTTGCTAATTTACTTATAATCCCATCAGCTTCTTTTGTGCCAAAGAATGAATCCCAGTCTGTAACTTCTCCCCTTTGGAATAGATCAAGATATGAACTTTGTAAATCTAAAAGCGCGGATTGCTGTTGTTGTATTGACCTGCGTCCGGATTCTCCAAGTGTATCATACTCTGAAATCAGTTTTTGCGCTAAATTGTCAAATGCAGTTAATGAACTCTCATAACCGTCATCCGACGTAGCCTTTGACATTCCTTTCTGTTCAGCAAGCATATCACGCTTCTTAGTCTGGCTTGCAATAAGTGACATATACTGCTCCGTTGTTCCACCACTGCCAACCATGCCATTCTTAATCTCATCTATCTGCTGCTGGACTGTAGCAAGGTCATATTCAAACTGGATATTTATAATTTTGTCTTCTGTGAGACTATCAAGGTTATTTTCAAAATCATCTAATTCGCTTTGGTCTATGATATTCTTAAGCCGTTCTTTCCCCTCAGAATTATCATCCATGCTATCATAGATTCCTTTGATTTGCTCTAATGCCTTTTGATAGCTTTGAAGTCCTTCGCCGCTGAACATAACATTGTCAAATTCGGCTCCATAGGATTCAAGGTTATGCATTGCTACCTCAGCGGCTTCGATACTGATTCCCCATGCTTTAGCAGCATCGGCACTCGACTTGAATTTTGACAATACCCAGTCAATCCCATTGTCCGTCTGTTTTGCAAGTCCTTTATCTATTAGATCATTCTGTAAATTTGCAGCACTCTTCTTTTCATTCTCACTATCAAAATATCGCTTAATTTTGTCTTTATATTTCTCGTATGCCTTTACATAAGCCTGAGCATCAAACTTTGTGGAATCAGGATTGATTTCTTTTGGGGCAATAAATTGGACGGCAGACTGAAAATCATCTGTACCTATCTTACCTGCCTTATATAAATCACCTGCTTGTTTTAGTAAATCAGACATTGACTTCCAATTAGTATCCTGATTTTCAGACTCAAAAGCAGCTTTTACTCCGTCAACTGATCCATCAATAGACTTTACAGCTTCTTTTGCTTCCTCTGCGGAATCAACTAATCCTCTGAAATAATCATCAAATACTGCCTTTTTGCCCTCTCCAGTAATACCAAGGTCATTAAGGGTTACACCCATTCTATGTAAGGCGTCTGTGGCACTTTCCCCTGATTGTACAGCTTCTAATAACTGCTCTTTGATGATATTGGATGTAGTTGAACCATCAAAGTAAGAATTGATAGACTGCATTTGCTGTTCAATTGGAGAGAGGTCGATGTTGTTGAATGCGTTATTTAACTCTATGATTGCTCTAACATCATCCTCGTAACCTTCCAAAATCTGTCCAGTTTGTTTATCATAAAAGTTTTCTGATTCAGAATTAAGCTCACTAAGTATTTCAGCAGCTTCTTTTTTATATTTCTCAAGATTCGCCGTTGCCTGCTCAAACTGCTTTTCATACATATCACGTTTATCATCAGAGATATTTTTATTCTCTAACTCTTTTTGTGCTTCATCAATCTGTTTCTGTGCCTTTTCCATCTCTGCAATTCTTTGGCGCACATATTCCTTACGATCCACATTTTGAACAACATCTATCCCGTTTCTATCCATACGAGTATCTAAACTTTTCTCTGATGAATAGTCAATGGATTCTTTTGTAGCTTTAGCTGTTTCTTTCGCCTGTGAAGCCGCTAACCGCTCTTTCATTTCAAGCTGGGTTTGCAGTAAACTATTTTGTTTCTCCAACTGAATAAGTTCAGCTTCATCACCGGGAAGCAGCTTATCCTGACTCTTTAATTCGTCAATCCTTGCTTGTGTTGTAGCTAATTCTGAGTTAATGGATTCGATTTCAGATACAGTAGAGGAATATGCGGAAGCTGAAACATCTGCTTTCTCCTGAAGCTGATCCTGTTTGAATATCAACTCATCTGCCACTTTGGTTAGGGCAGCGAGGGACAATTCGATTCCTGCACCTACTAACAGTCCACTTGCGGCGTTTGCTAATACTGACTTTGCGCTTGTACTAAATGTTCTCTGATATTTTCCCGAATCTTCCAAAGACTGACGATAATCTTTTATATTTGCGGTTCCATCCTTAACCGTTGAAATATACGCTTTAAATCCTGCATTGTTATCTTTAAAGGAACTGGTAAAATCATCAACAGATGTTTCCCCTTTTAAACACTGATTATTCCAATTTTCTAATTCTGTTTCAGCTTCTGCAAAATGCTTTTTCCAGTTCCCCATTTGGGTGAAATCTATGCCAAATAAAGAACCTTTAACATTAAGTTTTCCTCCCAAAAAAGAACCTGTTCCATCTTTAGATAATCCAATATCTGTAATTCCTTTTCCAGAAAATACATTCTGTAGTCCCATAATTGCTGATAACATGCTCGGAATGAAAAGTTGGCTATCCTGCAATGTGGTTAAACTAGAAACAATACCATCTAAAAATGAGACTGTACCCTTCAGAGTGTCAGTTTGAGCGAACTTGCTTATAAACTCAGTCCATGAATTGCTCAAACTGTTCAAACGCCCTTCAAGGTTCTCTGCTGATTTCTCAGCTTCAACCATAGCACTACCTTTACCTTGAGAGTAGTCGCTAATCATTTTATCATAGTCACCTGATGAGATTCCTCCAAGAATTGCAGATAACACATTGGCTTGTCTCTTCTGTCCGATATTTCTTAAAACATCCGCTTTAAGAGTAGAACCTTCTGGAAGTTTGTTGTATGCAACAGCAAGTTCTTTTAATAACTCAATCGGTGTCTTTAATTGCTCAGAACCGTCAATGAATTTTGTTTGTGAAATTCCTAATTCTTCAAAGGTATTTACTATTTTCTCATTAGACGTATCTTGTAAATTTACAAAAAGACTTTTAAGAGATGTACCTATAATATTACCATTTTGCTTCGTTCTGGATGTCGCTGTTCCTATAATCGCTGATAATTCATCAACTTCTACCCCTGTTTGAGAAGCCATAGAAGCAGCCTTTGAAGTTGCTTGAGCCATGTCAAGCATCGAAACACTGTTCCTGTTTGTAATCATGTTCTGTCCATCAAGTACAGTATTTAATTTCTCTACCGATCCAGCGTAATCATAAGCAGCATTTGTAGCCAGCAAATACGAATTACTAACATCAGCACTCATATCTCCAGCAGCTTGTCCCAGAAGTGAAAGTTGCGCCATCTCTTCACCTTGTTTTCCATATAGACCTGATCGGTTCATCTCTTGAATTCCGGTTAAGTAATCAGATGCTTTGCGTCCATACTCAGATGCTACATCAAAAGATTCATTGGCTAATTTTTTCAATTCAGATGCCGTACTATCACTTGTCTTTGAAATCTCCGTAATGATGGAGTCCATTTCTTTCAATTCATTCACAGCACCGCGTATCTGGTCTGCTCCCCAGTCTATTGCATTTGCATTAGAAAACAAGGAAAATAAGTGGTTTGCTCTGTCTGCTAATTGTGATAGGCTTGATGATTTGCTTTCCTTATAATCAACAGGTACTTGAATAGGGTTTTTTTCTGTTTTCTTTTGAGTTTTCTTGACTGTTTCATCAAAACCTTTTTGTGTAGATTTCTCATCAAAATCCGTTTTAAGTTTTACTTCGTGTTCCTTAGTTAAATCATTTAATTTCTTTTCTGCTTCTTTTGCGTCTAAAGTAGCCACAATTCTTGCTTCAAATTCGCTCATGTACTATAAATCATCCTTTCTTTTTTCACATAATAAAAGAGAACCTATTTCTAAGTTCTCTTCGTTATTTTTCTTTATTCAATTTCTACACTAATTAGAACTTATGCTTACAATTTACACAAACCCTCATTACAGAATTTGTACGAAAACCTGTTAATGGCGACCATTTTTTAGGAACAAGTTGAACGGCTGTACTCCTACAACGAGGACATCTAACAACGGGTTCTGGCTTAGTATTTACGGAAGGAGTTGCAAAAGCCGTTGGATCATATTCTCTTCTGAGAATCTCTTTTGCTGCTTCACTACTTCCGTTTTCGTCTCTAGGTGGTGCTTTGAACTGATAAGCTAGTTTTGTTCGCTCATCATCTTCTGCATATATTGTACTTAAATACCCAGATCCATTTTTAAATTTGTAATAATACCAATCCACTAACTCAGGTTCAGGTGCCGATTCATCCTCATCCATACCAAGGCTTGCACCACATACCAAGCATGTATTTAATGAATTTTTCTGTTTTAAAATGTCTTCATTTAGGACACTTCCACAAGCTTCACATAAAATTTTCCTACTCACAACCAGCACCTCCCGTTCGCTTATCTTGCTTATAATATTACCACATATCCCATACTTTTTCAAGTATTTTATCGAACATATATTCTATTTCAACAAATCTGATCCATGACCTCTTTCAGTTCAGCTTCTAATTCATTTAATCTATCATATTGAAGTTTATCATTATTTCGCTTCTGTTCAAGAAACGCTTCAATCATATCCCAAATATCTCCATCATTAAAATGCATCTCTTGTATTAATTCTCTTCTTGTTCTTTTTGATAGCTTACTCCAAGTATTTGAAAAAATAAGATTTTCTAAAATCTTTGAAGCGGATAAAAGCTCGCCTTTTTTATCAAAGCATTTGATACCATACATTTTTTGGAATTTTCGGAAATAATCTTCTGTATCAATTGGCTTGACTTCTTCCATTGTAGCGATCTGTGTATCATGCAAATAAATGTATGACTCTTTATCAAAGGAAATCCCATACTGATTTACTACATTATTATCAATCAGAATTTCGCCTTTATAAAACAACACTCCCATCATAACCGCACCTGACGTAAGCGAAATTTTATAAACACTTCCTATTTGTAAATTTTCGTTGTTATCTTTGTTACTCAATATATCATTCTCCTTAATTTTTATTTATTGAAGTGCTTTCCAAATGCATCTTCTACATTATCCTTTATTTTTTCTTCCGTTCGCTGCCAGAAGCCCCCCATACCAATTAAAGTGTCGTCCTCGGCATATGAATATATCTCTTCAACAGTTCTACCAGAAGGATTATAAGAAGGACTATTCGTATCAATCTCAATCTCTCCTGTGGCTGTGTCACCGCTAAAACTGATTTCTTTTAGTTGTGGAGAATTCATAAGCTGTTTCATTCTATGATAACGTCCCTCTGGTACGCCATAAAACAGTCTCACGTTGTCTTGCAAATCCCGAAAAGACTGCTCAGTAGCCTCTTGTGTAGCTGCATACATTTCCTTTCTGATTCCCTGTCGTAATGCTTCCATTGAAGTATAATGCTTTCCTATTCTCTCACCTTCTCTCTGTATATTTGCTATATTCAGTTTTCATTATTACTTCACTATTGGATTTTTTCGGCTGAAATTGCCGATGATTTTAATTTGAATTTTGAATTATATGATTGTTAATAGTTACCTTAATAAATTACTTATGATCCGAAGACAATAGAATCTCCTTCTATAGCTGTTTAAAAGCCATACTTCTTAATAAAATCTGAAACTCTCTCTGCCGTTTCGTCTGAAAACTCAAAATAGCCATCCTTCCACTTATAGTAGGATGCCGGAGAAAGTTTTACTTTCCTACAGAAAATTGTGATAGGCATTTCTAATTCCTCAATAAAATTTTTTACTCTTGTTCTTAACATAATATGTACTCCTTTCTGGTAAATAAAAAAATATATTAATATCTATTAACGCAATAGACATAAAAAGGTTATCACCAAAAAAGTGATAGCCCCTTTTGCTCACATTGTATTATATTGACATATATAAGTTAATGCATGATTTTCGAAAAAAAATTTAAACTTTTTTCTCGCACATAATTTTAAGCACTTTCGCTCCATAAAATTTTATGGTTTTTATCAGATTTCCTAATCACTCTACTGTCTTTAGGAACACAATAACAGCACTTGCTTTCTGTATTGCAAAAATAAAAGTTTTCGTAACCTTCATACGCCATTAATTCTTTTTTCTTAATTTTCACACTGACTGGACATTTTATATCTGCATCTGAAAAGAACTTTAAATTAAGTCGCTTTTTCTTGTCACTGTAATTTGCCTGCCAGTATTTACTTTTTCCAGTCGCAAATCTGTTTACAATACTATAATCATCCAAAAAATTGCAAATATAATCCTTCTCTATCCTCTGGTAATGTGCAATCAGTGTTTCGGCTATATTATCAGAAACAGTACCAATATCTTCCTCAATCACATCTATGTCATATGTAAGCAGATTTATCATATCGTATTTCTTTTTTCCTCCTTCTCTCTCCAAAATAGGAATTATGATATCATCATATCCTTTTATTATTGACAAAAAGCTTTTATACGAATAATAATTAACAGATTTTAAATAATCCGTACAATACTCGTAAATATTCATGCTTTCTCTTCCGAACAACTTAAAATACTTTTTGGGATCTAACTCTTTTAAAAGTCTTTTTGGCTCAGTCTTAGAAAGATTACTGTTTTCTGGTGCCCTAATAATCTCATAATTAAGAGCATACATCAAATGATCAAGCAACTTCTGTTCAACTATCCCCATGTCCATAGAAATATTATTGTCTGATATATTTCTTCCAGTAGTATGTAAAATATACTCTTGTAATTTCTTATAAGGATTTTTCGTTAATCCTTCTTGATTCTTAGATTTAAACATACGGTTATACCTCAAAATGCCATCAATGATTGCGTGTATATCATCAGAATCTTCCCTAAATAATTTATGAATATCATTTTTGATTATCCATTTCAAAGAATCTGAATATATTAATAAACGGTCAATATCTCTTTGTGAATCCATCCATCTTTTTTCTGAAAACTCATCAAAATATGAATAATATGTTTCTTCTCCTTCACAATCTATACTCTTTTTTGATTCTGGAATGTTTTTATGTATGATCTCATTTGCTTTTCCTATTTCTCTTACTAAATGATATTTTATATTCCATAATAACGTAGTTGCATTTATAATCGGCTTATTACTTGTTAGTTTACCTTGAAATATCTTTATAACAATTTCAATCATTAATTCCTGAATATCAAAAATATCATATTTTCCATTATAAAACTTTCTGTATCCACCCTTCATACGAATCCCGTTTTTATAACCCGTGTCAATGGAGTCTTTGCTATAAGCCCATTTTGCATTGCTCAAAATTCTGTTTAAACATGTGAAACGAAATTTTACCTTCGAGTTATGTTTTTTCTGTTCATCCGCAATTTCAGCTTTAATGAATTCCGAATCCAGTACATTATCCATGTATTCAGTACCGTTTAAACTCGAATAATACTTATATGTTAATTCTCTCAGCCCGTCTTTTTCTTCAATGAAAACTCTCTCTAAGGCAGATTTATCTCCATTTTGATATTTTAAATATTCCTGATATAATTCTTCTGCATCTGATGTTTGCGTTTGTTTTATATAGATCACCGCCTTGTTGCTTTGTTTATCTCTCTCAGAGCCAATAGAATAATCCACTGGCTCTGAAAGCACTTGTCCTTATATATGTTATTCTCTCTTGATGTCATAAACTGTATCGAAATATGCCATTGCATATTCAACAAAGCTGTCATAAATCTGTATTTCAGAAACCCAATCAATTTCCTCATTTTCAAGCTCTGACAAAATATAATTAACAACACATTCTTCTGTACAGACAACTTCTCTTTTTCCAATTCTGATTGGAAATTTAAAGATTTCTCCGCAACGTACAAGATCGACATTATACATCCAGTAATCATCACTGATTTTATTAATTTCAATTTCTAAATACAGTTCAGAACTTGGGATTTGATACACGTCTGGTAAAAACGCTTTTATGTATTTTGTATCTCCATCCTCATAATGCTCAAGTTTTCCATTCAATTTCATTTTTCTTGATTTTGGTATTCTGTCCTCTGGCATTACTACAAACTTCATTGATTCTTTCATTTGCTTTAATCTCCTTTTTCTTTAAAAATATTAGGTATATATATACTATTCTCTTTTATTTTGCATAAATATTTTCAAATGGCTTTACCATATTCTTTTGCTTTTTCAAGTGCTACTTTTGCAGCTTCTTCTTCTGATTCGTATCTTCCAAAATGTAGCATTTTCCCATTAACATTTATTGAAACATCATATTTTTTTCTTGTTCTATCATAATGCACAAATTTATACCTACTACTAAAATGTTTTCTCTTTCTACATGTTACTCCAAGTTCTTTCATCATCTTCTTTATAGTTCCAACTGAACTTGCCATTTTTTTTGCGATTACTTTTAAGTTTGTTTCATTTTTTAAAAGCGTCATAAATAGCTCTATTTTATCATCATCCCAATCATATCTTCCTACATTCAATTTTCGTGCTCTTTGTTGACATGCATTTAAAGTTTTCCCCGGAATCCTTTTATGGACTTCACCTCCTTCTTTGGGATACCATTCACATAAAATTTTATCTTGTTCTTTTGTCCATTTTTTATTTTGGGCTATATTCAAACTCCTTACTCTTTTACTGCATTGTTTTTTAGACTTATTATTTAATCTTCTATATACTTCCAGTCCTTCTATTGGATAATATTTTTTTATTATTTCATCCTCTTCTTCAGAAAAAACATTACATCGTTCTACATATAAACCTAGCTCATTAGCTCTACATGTTATTGAACTTATTGTTTTATGAGGCAAAAAATCAATTGTTCTTCTTCCATATTGAGGATAATATTTATACAAAATATCATCCTCACCTTTTGTCCATTTTTTATCAGGCGCATTTAAGTTAATTTTTTTTGCTCTCCCATATATCCCATCTCTTGTTCTCCCCTTTAACCTATTGATAACTTTTATTCCCTCAATCGGATACCACTTTTTCAAAATATCATCCTCTTCTTCCGTCCACTCTTTCCCTTCTAACCGTTCCTCGATCTCTTTAAATCCGCTCACAACATCCATAAACTGATCCATCACAATAAATTCATCCACATCAAAACCAATTTCATATTCCTTACCTTCTTTTTCACATTCTTTCTTCCGTCTTTCAATCTCGCCCCTTAATTCATTTGGAAAATTATCAGCAGTTTCAGATATAAACTGGCTATTAGCAACGAGATCAAATATTAAAGGAATAATCTTTTTATCACATGCAAACGCTCTACCAATCATCTGAAAATATAAATTAGGACTAATTGTCTCTCTAAGCATAATCACTCCATTGATATCACCATGGATGCCTTCCGCAACCATATTAACAGATAGGCATAATTTGATGCCCTCTTCTGTATCATTCTTGAAAGCTTGAAACTCCTTATCCTTATCAATATTTTTGCTATGTACTTCATACATCCGCACAGATGAAAAACCTGCATCATTAAACCATTTCTTTATTACTGGTCGCATTCTTCTCAAATGCTTAGTATCTTTCAAGAAAACAACGAATTTCTCATTACCAGTCATAATATATTTCCTGAATATATCCGATACACCATTTCCCTTATCCAGATTTTCCTTTAATATTTTTACCTGCTTAAGCAGTTCTTTCTTTTCATCCTTGCTATTGTAACTTCTCTCAATTTTCTTATTTAAGCTTTCGGCATCCTTTTCATACGAATAGACACCACAAACGTATCTAGCCATAGGAAGAATACCGTCAAGTATTGCCTGTGATAAGTTCATGTCGCAAGCCAAATTATCATTAAATAGCTCTTTAACTACATTCCTGCGTTTATCCAAATAGCGGATCGGAGTAGCCGATAATCCTAATACTTTCGCATTAGGATACATTTCTAATAAAACTTTGATTCCTTTTGACCACTCTCTTGCTAATGCTCTATGCATTTCGTCAAGCAAAATATAATCAGGCTGCAATACTTCCATATCTTCTTTTTTCATATTTGGCATGTTGCAATAAATATTACACTCTAACCTTTTCAGCATTTCTTCATCCAGTTTTTCCCTAAACTGATCATTGATTTTATGACTTGTAGATAAAATAAAAAATCTACTATCTGGATTATCATTAATCAGTTGTGCCATCAAACAACTTTTGCCTGAACCAGTCGGCTGAACGACAGAAATTCTCTGAACTCCTTCTTCATACATGCGACAGATATTGTCATAAGTTTTTTGATTATGATTATGTAATGGTTCCATAGTTTTCTTCCCTCCAAATAAAATTAATAATTTTTACACTTACTACTTCTCTCTTTATTTCTCTATTCCCTCTTCACTCACATCAAAACTTTTTCATTTTTACAACTTTTCACAACTTTTTCTCAAAAATGCGAAAAACATATCACATTTCGCAACTCCCATTATAATTTATGCTCGTATCAATCGAACATTTGTTCTTATATTCTTTATAATATCAAACGTATGTTCTGTTGTCAAGGCAAAAAAATACCAACCATCATCTTTTTCTTTCTAATAGTTGGTAGCAATTATTTTACTATTTATTTTTCTTTTTAGTTTTTAATTCTTGAAATCTTCCTATCGCAATAAATATAGTACTTAATACTTGCAATATCATTTCTACAAAATCAACGAGAAATAATTGTTTCTCAACGAATTGATTTCGTGTTCCAATTTTATAATAGTTAGAAAGCACATCTGTATAATCCATTCCAGCAATAACCTTCCTAGCCCATTCTAACATAGTATTTAATTTTTCTTCTAAAATATACGTATCCAAGTTATTAAATCCTCTCATTAGAATATTTTTCACACCAAATTCCCAAATAACTAAAACACATAAGAAAAAATATCCTACAATCTCTATTTTTCGTGCAGTAGAATCCTTTATTGTTATCTTTTTAAAATAAAGCCAGAAAAGAAATGCAAATAAAAACATGAGCAAAAACAATACAAAAAATATAAAAGTAGCATAACCATTATCTGCAATCATTATAATCCCTCCAATTTCAGTAATAAAGAAATCATACCACACCCTCAATTAACATTCAATCATCAAACCACAATCCCAACTTCTCAATTTTGTATTGCTAATCACCACATAACAATATAAACTAATATCAAAATGAAAGGCGATATATCATCATGGCTGCTAAAAATACAAAAGAATTTTCTGTTGATCTTATAACACGAGATTCTATGTCTGATAACGAATTTAATACACTCATGGAAAAAGGATTATTACAAGCTAAAGAAGATAAATCTTATCCTGTAAATGATGTATTTGATAGTCTGGAACAGGAATTACAATAACCACGCTCACAACAAAAACAATTGTCGAAAACCTCAAACATGATATATTATATACGGAAACCATAGAGCCAAAGGCGGCTTACCCTCTGTTTATCGGAGGGGCTACCCTCCAGACGAAAGAAAGGAGGGTGATACCAATGAATGTTACATATTCTGATCTAATTCAGTTTTGTATATTTATTGTTACCCTTGTCGGTCTGTGCTATCAGATTTTCAAGGGAAAGAAATAGCCGCCACTACTGCAATAGTGACGGCCAGCCCTATAAAGGGTTGTAACTTAGTCATTGGTAGTGTAAATTAATTTGTGTTTTTGGAAGAAAATGGCTCCTTTTTGGTAAGAATTAAGATATGACAATTCTTATAGTAAAGGAGTGTTTTTATGGCAGTTGCAAAGGAGCAAATTCGACAAATTATTTCACAAAACAACATTAACAGCGTATCAGATGTTTATTCTCTTCTCAAAGAGAGTTTCAAAGACATCCTTCAGGAGCTTATGGAAGCAGAACTGGATGCTACCCTTGGTTACGAGAAAAATCAAAAGGGTGGCTTGCTGACAGATAACAAACGGAACGGCCATTCCCC
>VIQU02000061.1 GCA_010206225.2 Lachnospiraceae bacterium MD308
AGAAGACGGCAGATACCGTTCATCCATGATGTGGTACTGCCGCCTGTTTGCCATCATGATGTGTCAACATCTTGATGCGTGGGCGTTGCCAAAGTCATCCCTGCTAAAAGATCTCTTTGAGCAAACCGCTTAACTTCATAAGCAATACCATTATAAACCATGTCGGGCACAAGGTCTATGAAAGTGCGCCATTTTTTCGTCATTTATTACTTGTCATATCTCTTCTGGATAATATTTACTTTTCAAGGTTCATCCGACTGGTGAATCTTAGTCGGTAGGCTCAAAATTCCGAGAGCCTATTTTACATACCTCCAATATTATTTCATTCTGTATAACCCAGACTGATTTCCTGAAGGAAGAACTTTCTTTTACGCGCATACCCATTTTGAGGAAATGATCTGCTTCCCCTCCCACCTGCCGCCATTTAGATATAACTGCCTGATCTTTGCCATATCCATGGGCGTAAGCATCTAATAGCCCTTATCCAAAGCAATCCCAATCAATATTGAAATCACACTTTTTGCCTATTCCATCTGTTTTGCGTAAACTGAAGGAAGCTTCGAAATAAAAACCATGCACAACTGTTTTCAAGCACAATCCAGAACAGAAATCTCTTGTTCCGGCCATATACTCTTTTACAGGGATTGCAAATTCCGTATCTAATCCCAATGGGGTATACTCATCACTGTGAAAAAGCTATCTGATGCAATGTGTCTTCAAACTTCTGTACTTTTACCGCAATCTCCTTTTTCTTTTTATGAAGCGCTGCAGGGATTGACTTCATCCGGCAGTACCAGTCCTATTTCAGCATAATATCTAAGCGTTTTAATAGTAAAGTGATAGTTTTACGTAATTAGGGCTAGCTTTCGCACCGGCGACTTATTAAAATGACAAAAAGACAACACCAAATTGTATAACGAAGTTATGCGATTCATCAAAATCCGCAGAAATAGTTAATGTCTATAATATAGTTATTAAAACCGTAAGAATTAAGGAGAGATATGAATGAGTGAGTTACCGCAGATTTCCGAAGCTGAATTTGAAGTTATGAAAATCGTATGGAAACATGCGCCGATCAGTACCAATGAAATAACAGATAAATTATTACAGACCACAAGCCGGAGTCCCAAGACAATACAGACTTTAATCAAACGTCTTGTGACCAAAGGTGTTCTGGCTTACGAAAAACAAAGCCGGATGTTTGTTTATACCCCAGTCGTGAAAAAAAGCGAATACATCGGCCAGAAAAGCAACTCTTTTCTAAAACGGTACTATAACGGGGATATCTCCGCCATGGTGTCTGCATTTATAGAGAATGACAGACTGTCCGAAACAGATGTAGAACACTTATGGCTTATTTTACATCAAATACTTACTCTTTAAAACGAAAAATTTTAACTTTTACAAACAAAATTTCCAAACACCTTTCAAAACCTGAAAAGAAATTTGTCGCTGACATCACTTATGGCATGTTAGCTTCCGGAAGCTGCCTTCTGACCGATGTTGTAGACCAGCTTCACGAATCTTCTAAAAAAATAAACATTGTTGACCGCTTATCAAGGCACCTTGATAAAGGAACTCCTGCACTTGCGGCAGCTTTCTATCTTCAACAAGCAAAAAAGATGGTGCCTGCTGAACCTGTGATCCTCATTGATGACAGCGATGTTGTAAAACCTGACGGTTATAAATTCGAAGCCCTGGGCATTGTCAGGGATGGTTCTGAAAGTACTGCCACAAAAAATGTTTATTAAGAAGGGCTACCATGTTACAGAAGCCTGTGTCCTTACAGCCAGCAATCATCCCGTCAGCATTTTTTCTCATATCCATTCTTCTCAGAAAAAAGACTACAAATCTGCAAATACCATTACCTTCCATGCCATAGAACAGGGCGCTTCTCTTTTTGGTAAAGCAACTTTTGCCATGGACAGAGGATACGATGACAATAAGATGTTTTTGAAACTAGGATGAACTTGGCCAGAATTATGTCATTCGTCTGAGCGCCAGGCGTAAGCTGCTGTATCATAACAGATGGACAATGGCTACAGAACTTCGCAATCGTAGAAAAGGCAAAGTCAAAACCAGTGTGTTTTATAAAGGGAAAGAACATGTAGCCTATCTCTCTCATGTAAAAGTGAAGATCACTGCATCCAAAAAAATATTTATCTGGTTCTTGTTTATGACATTACTGAGCATCCAATGATGCTTGCCACCAACAAAGAAATCAAATCCAAAGATGATATAATCCGGGTGGCAAAAACCTACTTTTCACGCTGGAAAATCGAAGAATATTTCCGCTGCAAAAAGCAGATGTTCCAGTTTGAAAACTTTCGTGTGCGCAGGCTTAAAGCAATCAACGCACTTAACTTTTATATCACCTTATGCATGGCATTTCTTGCAATGATTTCCATGGAGTCAGAAACCAATGCCCTTAAGGTTTCCATCATTAAAACAGCAGATCCTGTAAAAGAAAAAGTTTTCTTCTGCTATTACCGGCTGGCAAAAGGCATCTCAGGCATACTTTCCTATGCAAAAGAGGGCATCAGGCTCTGGTTTAGGACTAAACGTCCGGCGTACCGTCAACTCAGCCTTAAGCTAATCGCTTAGATAGATAAAAGAATAATTCTTCCAAAGTCCGGTTCCGGCGGGGCTTATTAAAGTGCCACTACTCTTATTTCTGTCATTCTCATATTTCTCAAAAATCGACAGATTGGTGCTTTAGGAGAATGTAATCATTTTGTAATTACATTTTGCGGAAACTCAAGTCTTTTTTTAATCCCGGCAGATTATCTCATATCATATTAAAATGCCTAAACGCCTCCATAACCGCTTCTTCTTTCTCCGGCGGACATTTCGGCACACGGCTTTTATTATCGCCTATATTGTAATTCAGACGTTTCTCAATACCGCATTTGTCTTTTATCTGCGCCACATACAAGGATGATACTTTTAAATCATACTCTGATTTTATCCATTCTTTGATTTCCGTATAGGTTGCACAACTTTTGACATCCTTCAGATATTCATTATCTTTTGGCTCACAATCCACATACGCATAGACTGTTTCAGCAGTGTTACTTCTATCAATGTTTCCTGCTTACATTTTGGACAGTACAATGGAAAATTCTTGAGTTCTGTATCTTCCCGTATTTTTAATCTTGTTTTATTTCCGCAAGCAGGGCATAACAGCCATTCTGCGTTACCTGCTACTCCCATTTAAAAAAGCGAAGGGACACTCCGATACAAATGGCAGCAAGTACCACCATAACAATAATTGGAACAAAGACGTTTTCTATCGGAAGCCCTAATGAAGCAGCTTTCAATAGTTTTATTCCCTGTGTCAATGGCAGAATATCCGCCACCTTTTGCAAGGCACTTGGCATTACCTCATACGGCAGCGTTGCTCCAGAAAAAATAAGCATCGGGAAGTAAAGCAGGCTTGCTATCACGCTCGCCGTCTGGGAGTTCGGGGAAATCCCGCCTACCATCATGCCGATGCTGAATATCGACAGCATAACTAATAGATAGCCGCCAAGAAAAGCAATCCTAGAGCCGCCCATATAAAATCCAAAAAAGAGTGCTGAAACGATATAAAGCAGTATAAGCGATGCCACGGAATAAATTGTGTAAATCGCAACCTGCACCGCTAAAATCATCGCAGGGCTGACAGGGGTAACCTTAAAACGCTTCAATATCTTTCTGTTTCGGTAATCAGATACTACAAGGGGCAGTCCCATAACTCCGCCTGCACAAACCGCAATCGTTGTCAAAGCACCAAAGGACTGTTCCAGAAATGTGTATGCCGCACCTGGGGAAGCAGGCTTATTACCATAAATAACGCCTAGTATAATCAAAACTACAAGGGGAATGCAGATTGCAAATATGACCATGTTCATATCACGCAGGGAAAGTTTCATCTCATTTTTCAGCATTGTTTTAAATGTTTTCATTATTGCTTGCCTCCTCATCAGAATACCACAAATACGCATCTTCAAATTTGTCATACGGACTTCCTGCAATGGCTTCTTCTACCGTTCCATAAAAAACAGCTTTTCCTTTTTTGAGTATGCAGACCCAGTCGCACAACGCTTCTACCTCGTCCATAAAATGTGAAGTCAGAAAAATTGTTAATCCTTTTTCTTTGAGGTCAGATAAGATTTTCCATACCTCCCGTCTGGATTTTGCATCAAGCCCTGTCGTCAGCTCATCCAGAAAAACAACTTTAGGCTGTGGTATCAGAGCTAAAACAATAAACAGCTTTTGCCGCTGTCCTCCAGAAAGCTCCTTGACCATGCTTTTTGCCTTATCGAAAATACCAAATTGTTTCAGAAGCTCCCCATAGTCTGCGGCATTCCGATAGAGTGACTGCGTTACCTCGCATAATTCAGCAACCGTCACTTTGTCTTGGTAATTCGCTTCTTGTAATTGCACGCCGACATTTTCAAAAAGCTGTTTCCTTTGCAGGAGCGGGTTCATCCCTAAAATAGAAACCGTGCCTGCATCGAATTTCCTTGTGCCTAACATACATTCAATCGTAGTGCTTTTTCCTGCACCGTTCGCTCCAAGCAGCCCGAAAACCGTCCCCTGCGTGACTGACAAATCCAGTCCCTGCACGGCAGTCAGTCCGCCATATGATTTTGAGAGCTGCTTTACACTGATGATTTCATTCATCTGTCTTATCCTCCTTTTGCTGTTGTGGCTCTTATCTTAACAGCGAAAAAAAGGTTGGTGTTAAAATGTAGGGTTAAGAAAATTTCTTTTTCATATCAGTAAGAATCTCTATCATCTTTTCTGCATTTTTTTCGGCTGCATGCAATGATACAATCAGCCTGTCGCAAACGGAAATAATATCGGTGTCCTCTTTCGGCGTGTTCAGCACCTGTTCGATATTTGCCTGCGGATTATGCTCAAGGGCATTCAGCATCCGCAGGATTGCTTCTAATGAGTAATTGGCACAACGGAGTGACCGTATTATCTTTAGCCGCTCAATATCCTCGCCTGTATAAAAGCGGTATCCGTTCTGTTTCCGTTTTACCCGAAGTAAACCGTTCAATTCCCAATTTCTAAGTGTATCCATAGAAATATCCAGATACTCTGAGACTTCCTTTCGTTTTAAACAAAGGGATTGTTCCGCCGACTTGCCAGATAAAATCTGCCTTGCAATCTGAATCGCTTCCTCGGCGTTACTTTGCTCTTTCTGTATTTGGCTTCGGTATTCCTCCGCCAAACAAAGAGCCTTATCAAAATCGCCCTTTGCAGAAATCTTGACGGTTTCTACAATCTTTTTCCTTAATCCATTCTGAAGCACCTCAATTTGAAAAGCAATGCGGGCAAGCCGCAGTTGTTCAATATGGAAATCTGTAAACACTCGGTAGCCGTTCGGCTTCCGTTTCGCTTCTGGTATCAGTCCCCATTCCTCATACATCCGTACTGTATTCGGATGTATGCCAATGATTTTTGCTACTTCCGAAGTCTTATATGTATTCACTAAAAATCACCTCCCATATGCCAATCTTATCATACTGTAAAAGTATGGTGTCATAATGGAAGGTTTATTCTATCAGAATTTCTCTGTATCTACAAATATACAAAAACCGAAAATCTGTGATTTTTCACAAGTTCATCGGCTCTGCGTCTAAAGCATCTGGCTCTTTGATGACCGTTACTTGTAAATTCTTTGCTGAAATTAGACTTTCTTTTTTACATTTAGGACAGTATAACGGAAAGTTAATTAAAATTGTTTTGGGCTTAATTCTATTTCTGGTTTTGTTCCCACATATGGGACACATTATCCATTCATCTTTCATCTCTAACCTCCCCATTACGAGAACGCAAATCACGTTCTATAGGGCTTTCAATAACAGTCAGCTTTTTTTGACTGCAATCTATCTGTGCCATTACACCATAGGGCAAAATGCTGACAGGTGATGTATGACCAAAATTAACATTATACAGAATAGGAAGATTCGGCTGATTAGCTTCGTTACAAATCACTGTTTTATATATTTGTTTATACTCATCATAATAACGCTCATCTAGCGGTTTTCCTACTATAATTCCATTCAACTTGTCTATGATTCCTTGAGCAGCTAGATTTCTTAAAAAATAACAGACTTCATTTGGAACAGGGTAATCCTCCCCCGTTTCTAAAAAAAGTATTTTCCCCTCCCATTCTGACGGTTCTAGCCATAGCTCTGTCCCAATAATCATTTTAAAAACGCCCAAACAACCCCCTATTAGTTCCCCTGTTGCGATTCCTGTGCCTTGCAATACCTCAAAGCCATGATTGTCATGCTGCATTTTCCGCCGCACATTTTGATTATTCATGTTCGACCAATCTAAAAATTCAGACGTCCATTTGGGACTTGGTGCAATATCTATGCTTTGCGAAACATGAAATAAAGTTCTTCTTATACTGTCTATTGTATATTCGTGCATTTGTTTATTCTCTGCAAACTCTACTAATACGCACGGACCGTAAAAAGACACTAATCCTGCTTTATACATCATAAAATGATTGACCGTCGAATCTGAATACCCCATAAAGATTTTAGGATTTTTTCGGATAGTATCATAGTTGATATAGGGCAACAAACGGATACTGTCATCTCCGCCAATCATGCAGATAATCCCCTTTATTTTAGGGTCTTGAAAAGCCTGCATTAAGTCCTCCGCTCTTTTTTCTGGATGATTTTTTAGAAATTCACTTCCTTTGAGTGCATTTGGCATCGTAATTACCTTTAATCCGAATATCTTTTCCAATCTCTCTTTACCCAGTAAATACCGATAATAAAACATATCATCTCCGCCCATCCCTGAAGAAAGTGAAACGATTGCAACAGTATCTCCATATTTTAATGCTTTAGGCTTAATCATAAAATCCTCCCTTAACCAGATTGTCTTGACAGCAGTATATCATATTGCTATTCTCTATATATAGGTCAGTTGACCCAACCAGAAAGGATACGCCAATGAAAACCACTCTATTCTCATGTATGCCTAACAACATGAAATCAGGGCTATTGGAGCGTCAATATGATTCCGGCAGTTCAATATTGTTAGCAGATAATGAAAATAATTATGTTTATTTTCTATGTGAAGGTTTTGCCGAAGCATATATACAGAATCTTCAAGGCTCAATAGCAACGATTTATACCTATACGCCTGATAGTGTATTCGGAGAAGTAGAGCCATTTTATCAAGGATTAAAACCTGTGAGCATAATCGCCATTACAACTTGCAAAGTCTTAATGTTACACAAAAGTGATTACATTGAATGGCTAAAAAGCGACTTTAAAGCGGTTTCTGTCCTTATATCCATTTTGGCTGAAAAACTCGCAACAAACAGTATGCGGATAGAGGAAATATCACTTATGAATGTACAGGAGCGAGTTTTAAGGCGAATTGCCATTCACGCATATGGTAACCGACTTCATCTACTTACTAAACAACAAATTTCTTTAGAAGCCAATACCCCGATTAGGAGCGTCAATAGAGCCATTAAAAAATGTGAAGATGCAGGCTTATTTATATACAAAAATGGCTATTTTGAAATCTTAAACGAAAAAGCTGTTATGCAGTTTTTACCGCCACTACTTCAAAAATAAAAAGAGCCGATGATCTGTGAGGTCACACGTTTATCGGCTCTGCATCTAAAGTGTCTGGCTCTTTGATGACTACTATTTGTAAATTTTTTGCTTCAATCAATGTTTCCTGCTTGCACTTCGGACAATAGAGAGGATAATTCTTTAAAACTGTATCATCCCTAATTTTATCACGGGTTTTATTTCGACAAACAGGGCAGAGTATCCATTCTGTTCTTATCATAATGATACTTACCTTTCCTGTGAAATTACCTTTTTACAGCCTATTTCTTTTCTAACCCAATCCCGCATGACGTTCAACTGATGCTCAGTGTGAAACCAATGCTCACAATTCTCAGCAACGGTAAGATTGCAGCTAAACTTTTGCGTAAACCATTCTACAAGGCACCGGTCAATCAGATTATCATTTTCCCCATATAATATCTTAGTCGGAAAATCCCATTGCCTGATTGGATGCTCTAACACATAATTCCAATATTCCCATGAAAGCGTCTGCCCGAAGTCTGTTGGAATCAGACGCTGTTTTTCTAACTGAACTTGTGATACGCCCGCCCATCCCATCATCTTTAACATAAGTTCTTTCATATCCAGAACAGGAGAAACAAATAAACAGTTTTTTAATGGCTCATTTCCAAAACTTAACATGCCAAACCATGCACCGATACTGCTCGCATATAAAGAAATATGCTTCCACCTGTCTTTAACGAAATCCATAATCCCAGATAACTCTGGCACAATGCTCCACGGCTCAAATTCCACCGTTCCATTTATCCGCTGCCCATGTTTCGGCAAATCCACACTAAGAACCTGCCAACCCAAATTACAAACCACATCCGCAAATACTGCTGCTTCCTCTTTACGTCCACCCTGACCGTGTACATAAAAATAAAGTTTTCTTGATGGAACACCCAAAAGAACAGCGGGTATTTCATTTATTTCAAGTTCTTTTTTTATCTGTTTCATATTCTTCCTCACCTTCTACAATATTACTGTAAATAGTATTTTTACTAACATAATTAGTATTTTATTCGATAGCTATCCGATTGTCAATAACTAATGGCATAAATTCTAATAATATTATTGACTTTACTAATTGCATTAGCTAGAATGATAAAAAATATCGTTGTGAGAGGTAGCCTTATGAAAACAACAAAAGCTGATGTTATACAAACTGCTGCGGATATAGCAGACAAAAACGGTTTAAGCAATGTTTCTTTAAAAGTCGTTGCTGAAAGCCTTAATATCCGCACTCCATCATTATATAACCACATAGACAGCCTTGAATCCCTGCTTAGGGAAATCGCCCATAATGGCATGAAAACCATGAATGAGCGAATGTTGCAGGCAGCTATTGGTAAAATTGGAGACGATGCAGTAAAAAGCGTAGGCATTACATACCTTGACTACATGATTGAACATCCTGGGATTTACGAAACAATACAGTGGGCAACTTGGCACGGCACTGAGGAAACAGGAAAAATATTTGATAATTATCTTTCCCTTTTAAAAACACTTGCCCTTTCATGCAATTTTAATCCAACATATATTGATGAAATCTTAAACTTACTGACAGGCGTTCTTCACGGCTATACGACCTTACAGCTACGATATGCGTTAAGCAGACCAGATGAAGTCAGGACAGCTTTATCCACTGCTCTTGATACCGTACTGACAGGATTGCATCAAAAATATGACCAACACAAAAAGGAACATTTATGATGGCAAATAATATACGTTACTTATATCATACCCAAACAGGTATTGAACTAATTTTCTGCAAAAACTCAACCATATCCTACCCACTGCATAATCATGTTTCCGTGCTGACAATCGGTATCATACTGGATGGCTCCGTTGTCATTACCACAAATAAAGAAACAAGGGTTTATAAGCAAAATGAAACATTTGCTGTATTCCCATATGTACCGCATAGCATTTCATCACATAACAGTTATACCCTGCTTAGCCTGTGCATTGATAAGAATGCTATAAATGACGTAGAAGTTGCCACCATACAAAAACATATCGGGCTTCTTCTGATGCAGGCTCTGAATATGGGAAAAATCAACCAATACCAAATATTACAGCTATTAAACTGTCTGGATGAAATTGCGAATTCTCCCGACTGGCATCTTAAAGACCATAACCCATATATCAACGACTTAAAAAGGCAGTTGGAATTATACCCAGAATGCAAACTTTCTGTCGAGGAAATGGCACAAAACGCTTTCCTCAGCAAATACCACTTTATCAGAAGCTTCAAGGCAGAGGTCGGGCTTACGCCGCATCAGTTCCAAATCCAGAACCGCATCCGTAAAGCACAACGCCTAATCCACGAAGCCGACACAATAACCGAAGTGGCTTTGACCACGGGTTTCTGCGACCAAAGCCACTTCATAAAACAATTTGAGAAATATGTAGGCTTGCCGCCATTGACATATAAATCATCCTCTGGAACTATTTAACCAACGGATTTTGATTAACAAAGGGCAGGCATAAATTTTGCAAACAGATAAAGCCCATCATCTCCTGCAATGACCTCATGCGGTACTCCTATGGGGAAAATAGATATTACGCCTACCTCATAAGGTAACTTAACACCATCGTTTACACATACTCCCACACCAGAGATTACCTCATGTGTTTCCAGTTGCTTCTCGTGAATGTGATTACCAATTTTTTTATTAGGAGCAATCTTCACAAGATGGTAACTAAATTGTCCGTCTGTCTTTTCGGATGTGATAATATGCTTTAGCTCCACACCCGGGGAAGCAGGATGCTTAGACCACGGAATCGCAGCAAATGAAATCTCTGCATCTGGCAAAAGCAGCTTACCTCCTCCATCAAATTTTTCAAACAGATTTTTAAAATCCATTTTTAGCACTTCCTTTCAAATTTATTTGGCAATGTCCTTGCCTGCCTACATCATATCAATAAGCCTGAAATTTGAATTGTAAAAAATTGCGGAGTATAAAAATAGAGCCGATGATCTGTGCGTTTTCTCACACGTTCATCGGCTCTGCGTCTTTGCGTCTGGCTCTTTAATGACTGTTACTTTTAACTTCTTCGCTTCAATCAATGTTTCCTGCCTGCATTTCGGGCAGTAAAGGGGATAGTTTTTCAAAACTGTATCTTCCCTTAATCTGTCACGAGTTTTATTCCCGCAAACAGGGCAATATATCCATTCTGACATTATCTTTTTATCTCCATTATTGGCTCAATATGCTTTTTTATTAACTCAATCTTGTCTTTCGGTCTACGCACAAAATTGGAAGCGATAGACACAACTAATTTTCTATTCGGATTGACATAGATTATATTTCCACCATCTCCCATTGCAGCATAACCCCCATCATCACCAAGCCACCATAAGTATCCATAAGACAACTTTCGGGCTGCCCATCGACTATGTTCCTTGATGCTTTCAGTTATCCATCCAGTAGACACTATTTGCTTATTTTCCCATACTCCATGATTCAAATATAGTAACCCTATTTTCAACATTTCAGAAGCAGACAAAGTAAGTCCCCATCCTGCCGTATTTACGCCCATAGGGTCAACTACCCATCCGTCAACATATTTTTCCTTGTTAAATGCCACTTGTTCCTCTTTGCTATAGAAAAATATATTTGGTGGAGTGTCAATTTTTAAAGGTGAAAATAAATATTCAGCCGCAAACTCTGATACAGACCTTTTTGTCGCTTTTGTCAAAATGCCTGTTAAAATATCAAGTCCTATAAGCGGTACATAACGAAACTTTCCAATGTTCCCTTTACCACCTAGCAAATCAAGAGAAAATTCCACCCAATCTTCACTCGTAAAATATTTTATATATGGTGCAAAAAATCTGTATTTATAAGGAGCTGTCATAGTCAACAAGTTTTCCAAAGTAATATTTTGGATTGTTTTTTCGCCTCTTTTGGGCATATATTCTGGAAAAAACTCAAGCACTTTCTGTTCCACATCTGTAATATAACCTTTATCTATGGCAATACCAATTAAAGCGGACACAATACTTTTCGTTACTGAATAGATATGTATACGCTTGTCAGCATTACACCCATTCCAATATTTTTCATATATAACCGCACCATCATAACTAATCTGCATACCCGCAATATTCTTGTAATCCCTTTCAATTATTTCCTCTAACTCTGTAAATGCTGTTTCGTTCATAATGTATTCCTTTCTGTCTGAGATTTATTTACGGGATAGTAAACTTCGGTTATTAGCTCATGTTCACTTTCTGTCTGGGAAGGGTCTGTTACATAAACCTCAAATAACGCATTGCTGCACACATAGCTTTCTTGTTCTGCATATTCACGCAATCTTACATAAGCTGACGGCAGATTGGAATAAGAACCTTTCACAACTGTTTTCAAGCATAGCCCAGCCATAAAATCCCTCGTTCCAGTAACATATTCTTTAACAGGAACTGCAAATTCAGTATCTAATCCTTGAGGTGTGTGTTCTGAGCCATGAAACAGTACCATTGGCGGAGCAGCTAATGTTAATTTTTCGTTTGCAATCTTGCGAAAGAGTTGACCGAAACACTTTATATACTCCGTTTCATAGTCGTTTTTAAGAACATCTTTCCGAGCAGATAAAAGATACATCATCGGAACGTCTACAAGCGTTACATCCATATCCTCCATAAAGGACATAATACTTTTCCCCTGCATCAAAGCTTTCATATCAGTATTTATTTGCAATAAGGTATTATGTGTATTTTGAACTTGCCACTCTAATTCCTGCTTCTTTTTGGAAAGAGCGGTATAGAGCTGTTCCTCTAAACTGTCAGATTTCAAAATATCACCAATCTCATCCAAAGAAAAATGATAGGCTTTCAAGTGGTTGATAAAAAGCATTGTTTCCAATTGCTCTATGGCATAATACCGATAACCGTTTTCTGGATTCACTTCACTTGGGAGCAATAGTCCAATTTCTGCATAATAGCGAAGTGTTTTCGTTGATACTCTGCATATATTTGAAAATTCTCCGATGGATAACATATATTTATTCATCTCCTTTCAGCATCCCTATTTTACACATTCCCCTAAGGGTAAAGTCAAGGCTGCATTTTGGCAAGTCCTTTCTGAGTTATCTGCTTTATCTTCCTCGATGTTTTGCTTTTTTCTTTTTTTGCCGTAATGCAAACTGACGCTCCTTTTGAGCTTCTCGCTGTTCTCGGCTTTGTGTTTTTCGCTCAATCTTATTTTGCTCGTGTTGGAGTTTCAATGCTTGTTGTGCTTTTGTGCCAATTCCCTTATTTTCTAATTGACTGTTGATTTCTCGCTGCATACGCTTGGGATTTATCTTACGTTCGATGGTTCTGTCCGTTTTAACAGGCGGGCTGAATCTCAGCATATGCCAGTTTTTAAGCAGAAAGTTATATACCTCGTAATCCTTTGGTTCTGCACCAAATGTTATTTTACAGACCTCATATTTATCATCATCAAAACGCTCATACAACCCTATCCAAAATGGATTTTCATACAAAATAGTCAAGCTGCTTTTATAAGACATATTATCAGCTTTCCCTATACTGACGTTCAAATGTATCGAGCCACTCTAAGAGGGCATGATAAAGAAGATGCTGCTGCTCAAAAATTGCTTTCCCGACAAGAGGAATATCTGCATAGTTTGCGGCATATTCATCATTCAGCTTTGCAGAAGCGGTAATATTGCCCCGCAATTTAGATACCAAATCCAATGCCTTTTCTTTATCCATTTTGTTTAGGTTCATAATAACAACATTGAAATCAAACAATAGCGGGACTGGCTCATCAGCATAGGTGTTCATTAACTGCTCAAAATAAGACCGTCCCTTTTCTGTAATCGAATATACGGCTTTGTCTGCAAATCTATCACCTTTGACAATATCACTTTGAAGATAACCTTTTTCATTGAGTTGTATAACCTTTCGATAAATAGACGGTACGCTTATTTTTGTCCATCTTGAAAGATGATGATAATCCACATCTTTCTGAATATCGTATGCACTTTGTGGCTTCTCTAACACAATACCAAGTATTACTAAGTCTATGGATGACATAACTATACCTCCTTTTACTATCACCAATATTACTATTGACGATAGTAAAAGTCAAGAGGATAGTATAAGTTTTGATTATTTATTCCATCATCATTTACCATCTTTTTACTATGTTCTCCAATCTAGCACTTGTAGTTCCTATTCACAGAGATTCTATCTCGTTTAATGAGAACTTCTATCTCTGTAAAACCTGGATTCTCGGAGTTAACATGACGAGGTTGGTACCTTCACTCCGAGGTCCTCATATATTTTTACCTGCTTATTGAGAAGTTCTCCAATCCTTAAGGAATGGTTTGCTTCTTCAAAGCACTCAATCACATCAAGCTCATCAAGTAACTGATGCAGAGTGTAGTTTTTATATAAATCTGATTTTTTCATCTTATGGTCAAGATGAGATATCAGAATTAATGCAACAAACTCTGTAAACATTTTACCATTAAGACCTTTTTCAGATGACACCAGAAGCCTCCGCATATTAAGTCGTTCTTTCAGATTACCAAAGGCTTTCTCTACAACATCTTTCATCCTGTACAGATGCAAGGCTGTAAAGGCATCATTAAGACCTTTTTCAGATGACACCAGAAGCCTCCGCATATTAAGTCGTTCTTTCAGATTACCAAAGGCTTTCTCTACAACATCTTTCATCCTGTACAGATGCAAGGCTGTAAAGGCATCCATTTTTTCATTGGTAATCAAAGCAAAGTAGCCAAAGTAACGACGCGCCTCTTTGATGGCATCTTCTTTATAATAAACCTGACGTCCCCTCTTGGGGGTTGTCTTCACTTCAAAGAACTGGTCATAGGCCTTTTTATGGCTTTCAACATATTTGCCTTCTGACAGTTCTTTGCAAAGGCGGGCAATTCGTTTGTCAAATGCCTGCTCATCGTCAGCACCATTTTCAATGCTGTAATAGTAATGGATGTACATCCGGCGTTTATCTTTGATGACATCACCTTTGTACGGACGCTCCTGAGTATACTCCCACTGGGCGCTGACCGTATATCCATAGGTGTTGATGCTTTCGTCAAAATTTACAAACATCCGGATATCGTCATATACCTCATTAAGATGCTTCCTGATGAACTTTAATGACAGCTTTGTTCCTACAAGAAACTTGATGTGGTCTCTGTATAAACCATTAATGTTATCTTCGGAATAGAAACCTCTGTCCATAACAAACTTGGTTTTGCCAAACCCAAGGATGTCCAGATCTTCCAGTAAATGTTTTACCGTTTTTGAATCTGGTATATTTCCTGCAAGCTTTCGGTAAGCCATTTTTCAAAACGGTACAAAGTATTATTGTCCTCAAGTATCAGATAAAAGGCCACAGATAAAAGCTGTTTGTATGTTTCGGGAAAACACTGTCTGAGATCTGCTGCGAGTCCAAGCTCATTAGCAAACTCATTCAGAAGATATGTTGCTCCATAATACAGATGTCTGGTTTCGACAAAAGGATTTGGTCCTGTTTTTGCAGGCTTTCCACTTGTTGATTTAGAACCTTTTTTTGCCCTGTCTCTTGTTGGAACAATGTCACCAGTCTCAGTAATTAAAAAACAGGTAGTAGTAAATTTATTAGTGAAGTATTAGTTTGTGGGAAAAGGTAATACCGTTGAGACGTGCGTCCTTTTGGGTAGGAAATAGGAACACAAAAAATATCGTGTATGCATACGAAGATTATGAGCCGAAAGATAACGAATTTTTGAAAGATGTAAAGGGTTTTGCGACCTATACGGAAATCAAAGAATGGATAAAATCAGAGTATGGTCTAAAGGTGTCGTCTCTGTATGTGGCGCAGATAAAAGACAAATGCGGTATTGAGAAACGTCTGAATTACAATGTAGGCGATAATAAAAGCCGTGTGCCGAAATGCCCGCCGGAGAAAGAAAAAGCGATTATGGCATTGTTTAAGCATTTTAGTATGATATGAGATTTGTGGTTCGGCAATGGCAATAACTCTTGAGTTTCCGCAAATTGTAATTGAAAAATGGATATGTCAACCCAAAGCACCAATCTGCCGTTTTTTTGGAAGGTATAGGTTGAAAGAAAAACGTAAAAAAAGGCAACACAGTACCAGAGCACCAGTAAACTGCCGCTTTCACAAGAAGATTCTGTAAATGGAGGATATCAGGCTGTTACAGCAGGAGGGATAATTGTAAAGCCTCTCTTCTCCAAACGTTTGATTGCATTCTTATCGTACTGTTCTTGGAATTTCTGGTACATTTCTTCTGGGATTGCCGAATAATCCGTATCCGCAGGATTGAAAGCTTCCTGCTTTGAGAACATATGGTACAGGCAGGTCAGCATCATACGTGCAATGGCGATGATCGCCCGTTTATGCCCACGGCGTTTTTTGATACGGTCATATTTGTATTTGAAATAGGGATTCTTTTTATCCTTAATCGCTGCGTTTGCACATTGAACCAGCAAAGGCTTTAAGTAAATCCCGGCCCTTGAGATATGGACACTTTTCTTTTTACCGGCACTTTCATTATTTTGGGGAGTAAGCCCAGCCCAGGAACATAAACGTTTCGAGGATTTGAATACCGCCATATCCACTCC
>VIQU02000062.1 GCA_010206225.2 Lachnospiraceae bacterium MD308
CAATATATTAATAGCACCTTGTCTGAAAAGGCAGAATCCGTAGGTTATGATTTATCTTCATCTATGGAAAGCATTTGGGGCGGTGCTAAGGATGTATTGACTACTTATGGAGAATACATAAAGACGGGGATTGAGAATGCCGCAACTACGGTAAACGCAACTCTGGGGATAATTAATGTTAATATCCAGAACATGATTTCCCAATTGAATGCACTTGCAAATACCAAAGTACAGTCTGCTAACACTTCAAGCGCATCCGATCAGAAAAAATCCACAACTTCTAATAACCCCGGTTCCATAGTCGTTAAACAGCCATCACAACCAATAAAGCAAGTCACTCTTGACTATAACAAATCCAAAGGGAATGGAAAGGCAGAGGTTGGGGACAAAGTAACCTTTAGCAGTGGGAAGTATTACTCTTCTTCTGCTGGTACTGGTGTATCAGGAACTAAGAACAGGGGTAAATCGGTATATATCACACGGATYAAGAAAGGCGCAAAGAAGCCTTACCATATCAGCACGGGAAAGAAACTTGGAAGCGGAGATTTAGGATGGGTAAACTTAAACCAGCTTAAAGGATATGCCAAAGGTACGGATAGGATTCCGTCTGATCAGTTAGCATGGACACAGGAAGGCGATAAGCCGGAAGTGATTGTACGTCCGAAGGATGGTGCAATTTTGACTCCTGTAAACAGAGATGATATGATTATGAATTCAGAAGCAACTAAGAATCTTTTTGCAATGGCGAATACACCACATGATTATATCATGGAGAACCTTGGATTAGACCGTATCGCTTCTGCTGCTCAGAATATTGGAAAGATTGATAATAGCAGGAATAATGTCACCAATGAAATTCATTTGACAATGAATCTTCCGAATGTTACGAATTATGACGAGTTTATAGAACGTGCGCCATATGATTTAGTACATAATAAAAATTTTGTGGGAGCAATGCAAGCTGCGACTATAGGTGAAATGTCTGGTGGGAGTACGTTAAGGAAATATAGGGTTTAATTTGTGGGGCTGTCATAAAAAAGACAGCCTCTTTCAATGTAAGTTTGAAATTAAAGGAGAATGATATCATGAATATAACAAAAGAAAAAGTTGATGAAATCTTTTTAACGGCTACAGAAAACAAACTTTTGGATATAAGGAATCAATTTTTAAATGTGCTTGATGCAAATCCAAATATGCAAAACAATCCATTGGAACGAGAAGTTTTAGCAATTAGTATTGCACAAGGAAATATTATGGCAGCATTAAAGGAAATATGTTATAAGTTGCTTCTTGAGAAGAATTGATGTATGAGTTTTGATGAAGGAAATGATATGAATAATAAAATGCATAAAAAAGAATATAAAGTGACACTTGATATATTGAATAAGAAAGAATGGTTTAGCTTTGCAGAAAAAATAAATCAAATGCCAGAGTGTAAGAACCTGACATTTGAAGAAAAATTAAATATCATAATGTCTTATCCTGTCGTTATGAAAACTTTTTAAGTGTATTAAGAGACTTGTGAAGTTCATGGGTATCAATTGTTGTAGTTGTCCCACATTTTTTACAAGTCATAACATACTTATATTTGATTTTAAGTAAGTCTTTCATAGGGATTTTGTTTAATGTTTTACATTTTTGACATTTATGATCAAAAGTAGGATTTTGTTTGCAAAATGTAGAAATATGTTTTTCCAAGATGATTCTCCTTTCTGGGCAATATCTTTATATGATTATAAAAGGGTTGGGGAATTTTATCAATAAATTATGTAAAAATTTGTAACTGATTAATAATAATGATTCGTGTGTGTTGGGAAATCAGCACCGTAATAGTGGATAATTGAATATATTCGATATATAAGGATGAAAATATACTTTTGAAATTTTAAAGGCTTGTCAGTTATCATGACAGGCCTATTATTATAGATATAGGAGATGAAGAAACATAGATACAAAAATTAATCAGACAGAAATATTGCAGTATGTAATGGAAAATCATATAATTGATTTATCATACGTGCAAGAAAAAATAGAAATGGCTAAGAGAGAGGAGATATTAAAACAACATTCGTATAAGATATGGCAAGGAAAAGATAGTAAATGGTATACATATTTACCCGACAAGAAAAATGGAAGAAAACTTGTAAAAAGGAATAGCCTGAAAGGAGTTGAGGATGTTGTAATCTTGTTTTGGAAATCGGAAATGGAGAATCCGACTGTTAAAGAGATCTTTATAGAATGGGCTGATCGCAAGCTAGAGACGGGAGAAATAAAAAGCCCCACATATGAAAGATATAAAATTGATTTTGGACGTTTTTTCTGTTGCTTTGGGGAAAGAAAGATAAAATCCATTACAGAAGATGAAATCGAAGACTTTCTAATAGATTGTATTACAAAATTTCATCTGACACAAAAAGGATATTCTAATTTGAGGATTCTTGTATATGGTATTTTCAAAAGGGCAAGAAAGAAAAAATATATACAATTCGGAATCACGGAAGTAATAAATAATATGGAAATATCAAGAAAGATATTTAAAAGCAGCCGAAAATCAGATTCAGAAGAGATTTTCGATGACGAAGAGTTTAAGAAAATGGAAAACTGTTTAATGCAGAAACCGGATCTGATAAATTTAGGATTGCTCCTTATGTTTTTTACAGGGATTCGTGTTGGGGAATTGGCAGGTTTAAAATGGAGTGACTTTCATGGTAATTCAATAAAGATTAAGCGGACAGAGACGAGATACCGGAATGAAGGTGGTAAATATGTGTATGGGATTAAAGAATCTACCAAAACAGAAGCAGGAATCCGGGAAGTGATTATACCTCCGCAATGTATGTGGATCATCAAGAGGATTAGATGTATTAATCCATTTGGAGAGTACATGTTTGAAAAGAACGGGAATAGGCTAAAAACATATTCTTATAGAAAAAGGCTATATAGAGTTTGTGATCAGGTGGGTATTCCGAGACGTTCTCCCCATAAAATAAGAAAAACATATGCAAGTATTTTATTAGACAACCATGTATCAGAAAAAGTTATCATTGATCTAATGGGGCATACAGATATTCAATGCACAAACCGTTATTATGGGAGAAATAGGAAAACAAATGAAAAGAAAGCAGAAATATTAAATAATATTCCAGAATTTCAACTGAACATGCATGACAATCGAACGTGTGTCTGATTACCTTTTTGACTACCTTTTGATTACCTACATGCTAAAAACCCCGTAAAACCAAGAGTTTCACAATGGAGCATACGGGATTCGAACCCGTGGCCTCAACAATGCGAATGTTGCGCGCTCCCAACTGCGCTAATGCCCCGAAATGAATGAAAGCAGATAACGGGAATCGAACCCGCCTCTCCGGCTTGGGAAGCCAGTGTTCTACCGATGAACCATATCTGCATATACCTATTATAGCACTTTTGGATTTTGATGTAAAGCTGCTGAGAACAAGAAATTAGCAGAAATTTAAGAAAAAGTTACAGTTCACAGGTTAAAAAAATAGTTGTGAAAAATGACGAAATTTAAAATTTTATTTTGTGGATAACTTTTTGTGGCTGGAAAGACTGTGTTGATAGTTTCTAGCCAGTCTTTTTTCATAGAAATCTTCGCATAAACAGGTGTTTTTCTACATAAAACAGCCATTTATCCATCCTTTCATCCACATGCCCACTTCAAAAAAAAGAAGTTATCCATAGTCAAACTGCCCATACGGAAATTCCCTGGAATTCGCCAGTTTAGCGGTTTTCTGATATACTATTACCAGAAAGAGAGGGAATGCCATGAGTTCGGATTTAAAGAAAGAGATTGCCATGCGCGATGAACTGATTGCAGGCCAGGAAAGGGAACTCCGGCTCCAAAGCAGACTGATAGAGGAACAGAAGGAAATGATTGAGTTCCTTCAGGAACATATCTGTAAAATAACGGATATCATTAACAGCGTATAACCCATTTACAGGAAGCACAGCTATGATTGATTCTTTTGATTATGTAACACTCCAGTGCCGGTTGAAAGCCCTAAAGGCAGAAGTGCAGGCATTTAAGTCCGGTGAAAAATACAGGCAGATAAAACTCCTGCATCAGAAAGACATCCATGCCTATGAGCGTAAAGTCCAGAAGCAGCAGGCAGAGCTTTCGCGCGCCCACAGTAACGCCATTGATATACGCGACCAGTGGTTTCAGATATTTGAGGATATGCAGAAAGAATACGGCAGGAAACTGAAAGAACTCCAGAAGGCAAACCAGGAACTGGAAAAACGGGCTTTAAAGGCTGAATGCCAGAGGGATGAGGCGTTAGGAAAAATAACCGTGCTGCTCCGCCAGATGTATGAAACTGCCACGGAGCTTGAAGAGGAAAAAGGCAGGAATTTAAAGCTCCGGGCACAGATGAACCGGGATTATGAGAATTCCACCATGCCGTCGTCAAAAACCATCAAAAAGAAGAAAATTTCCAACAGCCGGGAAAAGAGCGGCAGGAAACCGGGCGGACAGCCGGGGTACAGGGGGCATGGGAGAAAAAAGCAGATTCCCACCAGGCCTGTGGTCGAGCTGCCGCCGCCACAGGAAGTGCTGGAGGATCCGGATTACAGGAAGACATCAAAAACCATAAAAAAGCAGATTGTAAGCATCCGCCTAGTTCTGGATGTGACAGAATACCATGCAGATGTTTATTATAATTCCAAAACCGGAGAGCGTATCCATGCCCCGTTTCCGCCAGGAGTGGTTAATGATGTGAATTATGCGGGGGACATAAAGGCCTTTCTGTTCCTGCTTAATAATGACTGCTGCACATCCATTGATAAATGCAGGAGATTCCTGTACGGCCTGACGGAAGGGAAGCTGAACATTTCCAAAGGAATGATCAGCAGGCTCAGCAGAGAATTGGCAGAGAAATCAGAGAAAGAAATCAAAAGAAGCTATGCGGATATGCTGAAGGCGCCGGTGATGCATACGGACTGCACGAATGCCAGGGTGAACGGGAAGAATGCCTATGTATTGATCTGTGCCGCACCAAATGGAGATGCGATATACTTCGCCCGGGAGAAAAAAGGGCATGAAGGAGTAAAGGGTACCGTGGCCGAAGATTACCATGGAATTCTGGTACACGATCACGAAAGTACCTTTTATAACCATGGCAGCGGCCATCAGGAATGACTGGCCCATGTCCTGCGGTATCTGAAAGGCAGCATAGAGAATGAACCAGGCCGTGAATGGAACAAAAAAATGCGTTCACTGGTGCAGGAGATGATCCATTATAAGAATGGGCTTTCAGATGATGAAAAGCCGGACGCAGACAACGTAAAGGAATATGAGAGACGCTACCGGGAGATACTTGAGAAGGCAAAGGAAGAGTATGAGTACATTCCGCCAGACAAGTATTACCGGGACGGATATAACCTGTACCGGAGGATGGAGCATTATATGAGCAACCATTTGCTGTTCCTTCACGATCAGAGGGTGCCTGCAACAAATAATCTTGCAGAGCGTCTGCTCAGGGTATATAAAAGGAAACAGGCGCAGGCCGTGTCATTCCGGAGTTTCGACAGTATCGAGTTTCTCTGTCAGTGCATGAGCATGCTGTTTATGATGCGCAAAAATGAAGAAACAAATCTGTTCAATAGAGTATCCAGAATATTTGGATAAAAGAGAAACCGATGACGAAACTACTATAGATAGTTTAAGCCATCGGTTTGTTTTAATCAAGCTGACGTGTGAACTGTAATAAGAAAAAAGAGCGGAAAAGCTGTTTGGGCAAAAAGCATGAGTCGAATTAAATTAAAGATTGCCATGAGAAGGACTGAATGATAATATAGAGTAAATTGAAAGAGAGTGCAATGGGAAAACACTAGGAGAGGGATAGACTTTTATCAGAGTACAGGCGCGAGAGCATAAGAGCGATGTTATGGATGGGAGCGGTAAGGCAGATTATGAGAATAAATAATAAACTGGCAGTGTTTTTTACATTTCTGGCAGTGGTGAGTATGACCGTTGCCTGCAGAGTGAATACAGGGCACGATTCCAATAAAAAAGAAGAAACAAAAGCTGTAAAGAAGGATGATGAGAAAAGCGAAGAAGATGTTTTAGAGGAACTTGTTCAGAATTATATGAATCAGATGACGGTGGAGGAAAAGGCGGCGCAGCTTTTTATCATCCCTCCGGAAGATTTGATGAAGGGTGTAGAGGCCGTTGCGGCGGCCGGAGAGACTACGCAGAAAGCAATCAGTCGGATTCCGGTAGGCGGATTTATCTATTTAGACAAAAATCTGAATTCCTTCGAGCAGGTAAAGACAATGCTTGAAAATGTGCAGACATACAGCATGGAGCGGAGCAATCTCCCTATGTTTCTGAGCGTAGACGAAGAGGGAGGAACTGTTGCGCGTATCAGTGGCTCCGGGAAATTCGATGTGCCGAAGATAGAGGACATGTCCGTGATCGGAGCGCGGGGAGATGCTGATGAAGCCTATGAGACGGGCAGAACGATCGGGGCCTATCTACAGAATATGGGATTCAACGTAGACTTCGCTCCGGTGGCGGATGTACTGACGAACCCGGAGAATGAGGTCGTGAAAAAGAGAGCCTTTGGTTCGGATCCTGCGCTGGTAATATCTATGGCATCAGCATTTGCCAAGGGGTTAGAGGAACAGGGGGTATGCCCCGTCTATAAGCATTTCCCCGGACACGGCGGGACGTCGGCGGATACTCATGAAGGATATGCATATGTTGACAAAACGATAGAAGAATTAGAAGGACTTGATCTGATGCCATTTCAGGAAGTGATCAATAATGGGGCGAAGGTGATCATGGTCGCACATATATCTTTGCCGAATGTGACGGGAAATGATGCGCCGGCCTCTATGTCCCCGGAGATCATTACGAATCTTTTGCGGACAAGATTGCAGTATGACGGTCTGGTCGTTACCGATGCATTGGATATGGGGGCGGTGACAAGTCAGTATTCTTCCGCAGAAGCGGCGGTACAGACAATTCTGGCAGGCAGTGATCTGGTGCTGATGCCGGACAATTTTGAAGAGGCATATCAGGGTGTGCTTCATGCAGTAGAGGATGGGACGATTACCCAAGAGAGACTGGACGAATCTCTGGAGCGCATCTTGAAGGTGAAAGTATCTATGATGCAAGATAATTAGATCGATTAAATGGTTATTTAGACGGTTTTTTTGTCTTTTTTTTCATTTTGTGTTATACTTGGTACGGACAGATAAGAAGTTCGCTGAATACAATGAAAAGAGGCCTTGATTATGACGGAAAAAGAATTTCGTAAGCTTAAGGCATTGGATCTTATACAGATGTTATTGACGCAGAGCAATGAAGTATCAGCGCAGCAGGAAGAACTGGACCGGATGGATATACGGCTGGAATTGCTTTTTAGTGAAAATGATATTATAAAGGCGAAGCTTAACGATAGAGATGCCATGACGGAATTGATAAAACAAAAGCTCAATGAAAGTGATGAACGAATCCGCGAGCTGGAAAAGGAAGTGAAGAGTCTGTACTCCGACAGGATCATTGAACTGGAAGAGGCCGGCTCCCTTGTACAGGCGGCATTGGAGCTGAATAAAATATTTGAAGCGGCGCAGAAGGAAGCAGAGCGATACATGTATGGCGCTGAACGTGGAATAGAGGGAAGACGGTATCATGCTGTGGGTATGACAGACAGATCCCAAGAGTCACAACGCATAAAACCGGCAGAAGACCAGCCAGAGTTAGCAAGGGATACGTTTGAGCGGCAACGACAGTCAAAAGCGGAAGTAAAGCCGATCGTAAAAGAAGTGAGGAATGAGGAATTCATCGCTGGGAAGCTTGGAAACGAAGAGCCAATAACTGGAGAACCAATAACTGAGAAACCAACAACCGAAGAATTAATAACTGAGAAACCAACAATTGAGGAGCCAACAACCGAAGAATTGAAGAATCTGGAACCATCAATGGAATCAGTTGAGTCAGAGGGCCCGCCGGGGTTAGAAGCTTTCAACTGGCGGTTAGAGGAGGAACAGCCGCAGGCAGGCCAGCCGGAATTTCAGATGGAAGAACCGCCGAAGGAAGCGGAACCATCTAAGGAACCGCCGGTGACAAAAGCGGGAGGGTTGTTTGACAGACTTTTTGGAAGAAGACAAAAATAAAGTAATTAAAAATACAAATACAACCTTTTTTTTTGAAATTTTTGACGCATCTTTTGACTGCTGGTCTGCTATACTTTTTATTAAGCTGGCATACGTGTGATAAAAAGCAGTCGGAATAATTTCGGAAATTGTTGCTGGAAATGAGGTTTAGTATGACAGTAAAGGAATTACAGAAGCTTAAGAGGCAGGAACTTCTTGAGTTACTGGTGGAACAAGGCAGAGAGGCAGAGCAGCTTAAGAGACAGCAGGAGGAGAAAGAGAATGAGCTGCGCAGCGTGAAAGAAAGCAATATACGGTTGAAGGCCAAGGTAGACGAAAAGGATGTTCAGATAGAAAGGCTGTTAGGAAGGCTTAACAGCAAGAAAGAACGTATCGGAGAGCTTGAGGCCGAGATAGAAGCCTGGTATTCTAATAAGAAGGAAGGGCTTCAGCATGCAGGAACTGTCGCGGAAGCGGCATTAAGGCTCAATGGTATCGTCGATGCGGCGCAGAAAGCAGCGGATCAGTATTTATACAATATCAGACAGAGATGCGAAGGACAAGCGGAAGCCATAGACGGGCGGCTGGATTCTGGCAATATAGGAGGATCTGAAAGATAATGGATAAAAAGGATACACAGAGCGTAAAGAAGCTTGAAGTACCGAGTCTGGAGCTGCTGGAAGCAGAGCTTATACGGGAACAGTATAGACATAGTTACGGCAAAGTGTTGAAAAGTACAGTGTTCTCGCTTCTGGTAGTCGCAGCGGTCGCAGCATTGATAGCAGTATTGCTGCTTCCGGTGCTGCAGATCAGCGGAACATCCATGACGGAGACATTGCAGGATCGGGATATTGTGGTGGCGCTCAACAGTTCAAAGTATAAGACGGGAGATGTCATTGCATTTTATTATAATAACAACATTTTGATCAAGCGAGTGATAGCCGGCCCGGGAGATTGGGTGGATATCGATGAAGAAGGCAATGTATCTGTAAATGAGGTTCTGCTGGATGAGCCTTATGTGAAGGAGAAGGCGCTTGGCGAGTGTAACATAGAGCTGCCGTATCAGGTGCCGGACGGTAAATGTTTTGTGATGGGGGACCATCGTTCAACAAGTATAGACAGCCGGAATTCAACGGTCGGCTGCATAGGAAATGATGAGGTCATCGGAAAGATTTTAATCCGGATCTGGCCTTTTTCGGGAATAGGACTTATAAAATAGTTGGTGTAAATAACAGAAGGGAGGCTGCATTATGGAATCACCGATATTAAAGCGGATTGCAGAATTCTTACAGGAACAAAAGAAATATAAGCAGTGGAGGGCAGTATTCATAATTCTGGCAGTATTCGTCGGGGTAGGTACGGTCACTGCGCTTCGGATGATGGGGTTGGCGATGACACATAAGGAAAGAGTGCTGCATTGTCAGTTCCAACTGCATGAGCATGAGAAATCCTGTTATGACCGTGATAAGAATTTGATATGCGGTTATGCGGATTATGTGGTACATAAGCATAATGATGATTGTTATAATGCGGACCTTAAGCTGGTGTGCAGCCTGCAGGAAATAGAGAAGCATGAGCATACGAAGGAATGCTATAACAAGACGGTCACTCTTGTGTGCAGACAGGAAGAGACGGCCGGACATGAGCATACAGACCAGTGCTATACAAACCAGAAGGGAGACCTTAACTGTAAAAAGCCGGAGCATAGTCATTCGGATGCATGTTATGACGAAGAGAGTAATCTGATATGCGGTATGGAGGAACATCAGCATGATGATAACTGTTATAAGTGGGAGGATGTTCTGACGTGTAAGATCAGGGAAGGCGAAGGCGGACATACGCATTCGGATGAATGTTATGTTGAACAGAAGGGGCTTACCTGCGGTCAGCTTGAGATGCATACCCATACGGACAAATGTTTTGAGAAAATTGATAAGAACGGTAAAAATGAACCGGGGAATTTAAGGCTTGTCTGCGGCAAGATACAGTTGGAAGAGCATATCCACACTGAGGCGGCAGGATGTCTTGAGACGGTAGAAGCAGCGCCGGGAGAGATTTCTCAGGAACCGGAAGTTTCGGATGAGCCGGATGGAAGTTCTGAAGAGGGAGGAGAGATCTTCTCAACGGATCTGGATGGAGAAGAAACGGAAGGTGAGGATGTTAACGCGACGGAGGGTGAAGCTCCGGAAGGCGAAGACAGCGAGGCGGCAGAAGGAGAAGAAGGATCTGAAATCGGAGAAGAAGGTTCTGCAACTGGAGAAGAAGGATCTGAAAACGGAGAAGAAGCCGAAGACGGAACAGAGGAAGAGACAGAGGAAGACGAAGCGGTCGATCCAGAGACTTATGAAGAGAGTAAGACCTATGAAGGTCTGGGCTATATCGTAACAGCTTCCTATAATAAGGATGCTAATATCCCGGAAGAGGCAAGATTAATCGCTGAGCAGATTACAGAAGAAAGCGACAGTGAGAATTATAAAAAGCATGAGGCACAGTTCAAAGAGAACGTGAAAGATGCAGAAGCTACCATGAGCGCGCTGTTCAAGATTGGCTTTTATGTGGAAGGCGAAGAAGTAGAGCCGGAGACTTCAGTATTAGTTACGATCCAGTTCGTAGATAAGAACGGTCTGCCAGAAGGTACTCCGATCAAAGTCGTACATTTTGGCGATGAAGGAACAGAAGTCATTGACGGCGGTAAGGCGGAGAGCGGAAGTACATCTTTTAAGACAAATGGATTTTCTGTGTTTGGAGTTGGGTTTAATAAGGAGGCGGATGCTGAAGAAGCATCCGTCCATATTGCGGAGTCATATGAATATGAGGATGCGGCATTTCACATTACATTTCATGTAGAAGGAGAGGCCAAATTATTTGACGGGAATGAGAAAAATTCTGAGTTAGATAAAAAGGATGAAGAGATATCGGATACAGAAGAAAAAAATGATAATACAGAAAATGTAAATGTGCCCGATGAAACTGTGGAAGAGACAGAGGATTCGGAAGCTGTAAAAGGAAAACTTGAGGCTGAAGAAAATGTTACAAAAGAGCAGAAATTTGAATTTAAGGTTGATGAATTAGATGAGAATTCCAAAGAATATAAAGAAGTTTTAGAACGTGCAAAGAGTGAAAATAATGGAAGTGAATTACTCTTGATAAGGCCATTAACTTATTCTATGTATTTGGACGGAGAAAAACTGGATATATCCGGGTGTAAAGTAACAGCAAAGGTTGAAACAGCAGATGCATTAAATAAATGTGTAAATAATTCGGTGCCGGAGGCACTGTCTTATATACGTAAAGAAGCGGATATTGACAGTTCTGAAAGCGCAATAAAAGATGAGGCACAAACAGAGTTTACAGTATCCGTTCTCGGAATAAATACAAATGAAAATACAGTATGTGAATTTGCAAGTATGGTTGTAGATGAAAATAATACAAATGGAGGGATTGATGTTCTGGCTTCAGAGGAAGGAAATGATTCGGATGTAATTGCTCCGTATATATCAACACAGGCAAATCCCAATTTTACTGTACAGTATTATGCAAATCTTAATAGAGTAAAACAAGGTGTTTCCGAATCTGATACAATTAAGAAAACACTTGATGTTATAAATACTGACGGTAAAGGACTTCCTCAAAATGGTGTAACTCCGGATATTACAAAGATAGGACTTGATGTGAATGGAAACGTTTACACTGAAAAAAAACTTACCGAAGTATACAAGGAAAGAAATTTTTCGTATATTAAAGCGCCGACACTTAAGTATTTTAATGCGTTGGTTGACAATACGGGATATGTATTGAAAGAAATATGGGTATACAAAGCGCATGTTCATGACAAAGACAATTGTTATACTGAGAAGAGTCCGGGAGAATTTGAATTAACATGTAAAGAAGTGGATGCCGCTAGTATAAATAAGAATGATTGGGAAGTGCATACTTATTTGATTTGTGATAAAAATCATACTCACAATGAGAGTTGTTATAATCCTAATTTGCACTTTACGAATAGAGAAATCACTCCAGAAGGTGATGAAAAATTTATAATGATTAGTCAAGACGCTACCATTCGTTTAGTATATGATGTTGTTGAAAAGAATGAAGAATTTAATTCTACATTTTATGATTATGATATTAGTGATGGTAATGTTAGAACTAGTGACTCTGTTAAAATTATTAATACTGGTGCGCAAGGTATCAATAGTTCAGCCAATTGTGCGGAAGATGTAAAATATGCTTTTGGAAATAATAATGCAGGTACGAATTATGGAGAAAAGAGTTGGAATGGCAATAAACTGAATAAATCCAATCCTAATGGATATGCAGGATGTACATTTGGACTTGTATCTAGCGCAAATGGAGAAAAAGTAAATTTTAACGTTCCTGCTCCTGAGATATTTGGCAGTACTGAACGAACAGGTAAAACAATTTACGGTATGAATGCTGATGGTTCAAGTGACTATAAACTTGCTTTTAATAGAGCAGGCGATACTTATACTCTCACAGCCGTAACAGGTGCAAACACACAGAATTTGCATTTTTTTACTAATACTAAAGGGAATATTTGGAGTAATAATTTCTGGCCGATGGACGCTGCGCCTAGCTGGGGTACTGCAGGACATGATATAAGATTTGGCAATTCTGCCAATAAAAAGAATTTACGTTTTGAACCTGGAGATAACGAGTGGAAGGCTCTTCCGGTAAGCGACGATGGTATGGATCACAATAGTTATTTTGGAATGTATTATGAAGTTCCATTTGAAATACCAGAGGATTATACCGGACCATTAGAATATCTTTTTTTCGGTGATGATGATATGTGGGTTTTCCTGGATGATGAAACACTTGTATGCGATATCGGAGGTGTGCATTCGTCTGTGGGTGAATATGTTAATCTGTGGGATTATTTAGAAAATGCTGATGGTTCGGTTCAAGCAGGCCCACATACTTTGAAGTTTTTTTATACTGAACGTGGAGCTTCGGGATCTAGCTGCTGGATGCATTTTACTTTGCCATCTGTAACATCTGCTACACCGCAAACAAGTAGTAAGGATTATGGTCAGTTAAGAATTGAAAAAACTGTGTCATGTAATAGACCGGATTTAACCGAAGAGAAAGAACTTCAGGAGATGTTGAACAGAGATACCTTTACTTTCCAGTTAAAATTTAAAGGTGCAAGAGATGATTATTCTTATACAAAATATGAATATGATGAGAATGCGGAAGGTGGAGTAAGGAAAGTTGAAGACAATCTTATTATTCATGACGGAGGGAAATTTACTTTAAAAAATAATCAGTATATTGTTATCAATTATTTGCCGAGTAATGCTGAATATGAGATTACCGAGAATGATGTTGCTGTAATAATTACAGAAAGTGAGTCAGGAGAGATTATAGGAACGTCAAGTGATAAGGAATATTTTACTGATATCGAGGCAGAAAATGTATCGATAGGAGAGGACGGCAAAGAAATACATATAGATAATACCAAACAAACTCTGACAAATTTATATAATAACAAAGTAATAGACGGTACTGTTCCTGCGAACGGCATTAGTAAAGTTCATTACACTAATAAGTTTGATTTATATGAATTACCTGAGACCGGCGGTTCTGGAATAATTATATATACTATTGCAGGCGTTTTGTGTATCTTACTTGGCGCAGGCATTATGTATACAAAAAAAGGCTAGAGAAAGGAGGGTGTAGATTTCCTCTTAGATTTAGCAAAGTAAGAGAATAATGGCTTAAAAAGCTGACAATTCAACGACATTAAATAGGCTCTCGGAATTTTGAGCCTACCGACTAAGATTCACCAGTCGGATGAACCTTGAAAAGTAAATATTATCCAGAAGAGATATGACAAGTAATAAATGACGAAAAAATGGCGCACTTTCATAGACCTTGTGCCCGACATGGTTTATAATGGTATTGCTTATGAAGTTAAGCGGTTTGCTCAAAGAGATCTTTTAGCAGGGATGACTTTGGCAACGCCCACGCATCAAGATGTTGACACATCATGATGGCAAACAGGCGGCAGTACCACATCATGGATGAACGGTATCTGCCG
>VIQU02000063.1 GCA_010206225.2 Lachnospiraceae bacterium MD308
CCAGGTTGATGAAGAGAGAGAAGTCGGAGCATTAGGATAATATTTATGAAGTTGAGTCAGAACATGGTTCTGATAGGCGGAATGACCGCCAACATTAATAGGTTTCAATGAAACACACCTCCAAATCAAAAAGTCTGACCGGCGCTGCCGGAATAATATACCTTGTTAATCAAGAGGCGCGAAGCGCCGCATTTTTAGGGGCATATGTCAAGTATTTTTTTGAAAAAAGGTGGAGAAAAAATAAAAAAGGAATCTCAAAAGCCAGATAAATAAAGGCTTAAAGATTCCGAGAGTCTATAAGTAAGAAAAGGAGAAGTGTCTGGCGAATGCTGCCGGATGCTTCTCCCTTTTTATGTCTTGAACAATCGGGAGTTTCTCTGTATAATAAAACTATAAGGCAGGGCATAGCCGATTTGCCGGACTGATTGGAAAAATCTGGAACCGAGGTGATATGATGCAGGGTGAAACATTACAGGAAGAACCAAAAGAGAAAACAGCGGAGAAAAAGAATGCGTTTGCAAAATATACGGCGAAAGACAGTGTTTTTTCAACGCTCTTTCAGGATAAGAAATATCTGATACAGTTATACCGTGCGCTCCATCCGGAGGATACGGAGACGACGGAAGATGCGCTTATGGATATTACCATAAGGAACGTCCTCACGAATGGAATTTATAACGATCTAGCTTTCAGGGTTGGGGATAAAGTCATGTTTCTGGTCGAGCATCAATCTTCATGGACGATGAATATTATTATACGTGTGCTGATGTATTTAGTGCAGATTTACCATGACTATTTTGAGGAACAGGATGCAGATTTATATGGGAGCAAGAAGGTTCATGTTCCAGAACCAGAATTATACATGATTTTTACAGGAGAGCGTGCCAGCAGACCGGAAACAATCTCACTTTCCAAAGAATTTTTCGGCGGGAAAGAATGTGCTATTGAAGTAAAGGTTAAAGTGCTTTACGGAGATAAAGGGAATGACATTATCAGCCAGTATGTTGCGTTTACAAAAGTATATAATGAACAGGTGAAACAGTATGGAAGGAGCCGGGAGGCTGTCACGGAAACCATCCGTATCTGTAAAGACAGGGATGTGCTTCGGAAGTTTTTGGCAGGCAGAGAAAAGGAGGTTATATCTATTATGATGGCTTTGTTTGATGAAGAGAAGATCATGCGTACCCATATAGCAAGTGAAAGACGTGAGGCTGCAAAGGAGGCAGTAAGGGGTGGAGTAGAAAATATGTTAAAGTTGGGGAAAATGTCGGCAGAAGAAATTGCAGGCTGTTTTCCTGAATTGTCTGTGGAAGACATTCGAGAAATTGAAAAAGGGCTGCTCCAAACGATATAATACTTGGTGGCAGGCAGATACAAAAAGAAAAGTATATAGAATCCCCGGCTGCAAATGAATACAGCCGGGGTTATTCACATGGAGGATAAAGTGAAGGAATCAGAACTGATAGGGAAAGTACATTCTGCTGTCTACCACCAGTGCCAGCAAAGGGGATATGCCGCCCCTGCTGATGTGCTGGTTGATATAGGTGTCCTGCCTAAGCAGAAGTATGAGGACTGGAGATTCGGGAAAGTACGGTATCTGGAAGCGGTGTGTACATGTAATTTAAAGAAGCTCTCCTTTATTATGAAACAGATCCGGTCCTATGCAAAGAAAACGAACCTGAAACCGTCTTTCTGTTATTACAAGCGGTGGGGTGTGAAGAAAAGGCATGGACATAAGCCGGTAATCCCCCTGCGGTTCAGCAAAAGCGGAAATCCGGAGATTGAAAAAGCATATGCGACACACTATGTGGATTTAGGACGGACAGAGCAGTTGAAGAAAGAAAAGATGGAGAAAGCGGCAGCTGCAAACCAGGCTGAAATATCGGATAAGACACAAGATATGCCAGTAAATATTTCTGACAGCAGAAGCGGAGCGTAAAATGGGGAGAAGGAATGGAAAAAGAATCTGAAAAAAAGTATGAAACCATGAAGAAAATCATGGACGCATTAGAGGATATTCTATGCTCTTATCAGGGCAGGAGACATCAATCAGTATATGTTGACCTGGATTCCCTTGCGCTTTTCACAAGCCTGATTGCATACGGGCAGATACAGGTAGAAAATTACAGGTATGACTATGACGATAATATCCGGAAGGATGAAGAAGCTGAACGGATTTACAGGGAGCTTGCCCCACAGACAAGATGGCGTGTGGGGCAAGGAACCCAGATAGAACCGATACGGATGAATGCTTTGAAGCAGCTTGCGGCTCAAGGTATGCCGACGTACCAGGGACAGGTTTATTATGTAGATACAGGCTCCATCCTGGTATGCGGGGAAATCCTGCCCTATGAGATTTTCCAGTTGTTCACGGATATGCCGGAAGTGAAGAAATTATATGTTTTCCCCTACCCGTTCCAAGCGGAATGGGAGAAGCCGCTCTATTTTTCCTTTGAACCAACAGAAGCGGTACGGGAGGAAATGCAGAAATATGTGGAGAGAAAACTGGATGAAATGTGTCGTATCATGAGAGAGAAAAGCGAAGGCATTAGCGGAATAATCCCTAAAGTGGAAGATATTTTTTAAACATATTTGTTTCATTGGAATCATAACAGCCGCAAAGATTTGATAAAGGAATCATGCGGCTGTTTTTCTGCCAGTAAGATTAAGAAATATCGGTGCTTTTCTGTTTTTCCGGCTGTCGGGTGTGCGTCTGTCCTAAAATCTTATCGACATTGAAGCAGACGGTATTTAATTCTTTTTGGTAATCCCGGAAGTAATGGTAAGTTTTCTGTGCCTCTTTTTTCTGTTGGAGCAGCTTTTCCTTTTCTGCTTTCAATAACTTCATGGAGGGGAGCTTCCCATTTTCGGACTGCTCTTTCAGAAATTTCCGTGCGGCTTCATAGAGTGCGATTTCCATCGGATGCTCCTGCCGGAACTGCCCTTTATTCTTTGCTTTCACAAACTTTTGGTAGACAGATTTATTGGCAAGATACTGACCTGTATAGTGGATCTGCTCATTTACCTTCCGGAGATTATCTTCTACAGACTTCAATTCTTTTCTGGAAATGGAAGCATGGCTCTTAATCTCTGAAAAAGAATCTTCCAGGGAATCCCTTGTATTATATCCATGCTCTTGTATATAAGCAACTGTTTTAGCCATTTCTTTCAGGTTGGAAAGTTTTACTTTGTTAGCGTAAGCGGCATTCTGCTGTGCCTTTACGCAAGCTTGCAGATCGACCACCAGACGCAGATCTGATTTGATAAACAGGACTGATACAGTTTCCTCTTGCAGTAGATTGGATGGGCTGGTTGCAGATTTCTTCGATTCCATATTATATTTCCCCATATCAACTGTTTGCTTTTTGGTTTCCTTATGCTCTGCATTTTCCTTAAACAGCTCCAGAAGATAATCTTCTACATAATGTGTGCCGAGCATCCTTCCGGTGATATATTTGTTTCGTTCCGGGTGGAGGTAGCTGAACCTGCCCCGGCTGACCTTCAATTTGACATTGTATTTTTCCAAAAGCAAGTTCTGAAAATCTTCCTGGCTGCAGGAAACGGCTGCGGCATCTTCGATTGCAGACCGTAGAAATTCTTTCTGTGTCTGAAATTCTGTTTTACGTGGTGTCAGCCCGTCTGCACGGAGCTGTCTGTTACGTTCATCCAATTTCTTCTGCCCTCTGCGCTTCGCATGGTATTCCCGGTCTGTGATTTTCTTTTCTGCAGGAGCAAGGAGGTCTACCTGGTGCAGATGCTCCCGGCGGCATATATCCATAAGTGACTGCTTTAAGTGAATCAGATAATCTTTAGATACATGATGCTTATACCCGGCACGGGAATCGCAGGCACGTTCCATAAAGTCCTGACGTTCCACATCATATTTCCGTAAGCTGTTGATTACGATATGCACATGGATGTTGCCGCTTTCATTATGCCCATCCATGTGGGTACAGACAAGAGCCTGATGGCCGGGAAAGTTTTTCTTTGCATATTCCATTCCAATCTGCTGTGCCCATTCCCCGGTCAATCCATTTTCTATTGCGTCCTTTGGATCGAAGCTGATGATGTAATGGTGGGATTTGATTTCATCATAGGATTCATTTTTGTGGTATAGGGCATTTAGTTCCCTGCACTCCATGTCGAACGTGAACGGATCACAGTTTATGCCGTCCATGATATATTCCTTTCGTGGGATCAATTCACCATTTTCATCAAGTATCGGTTTGTTCGTACTTTCATCATACTGGAATAAGAGATACCGTTGTGCTTCCCCATAGTCGGCATTTTTACTTGCTATATGTTTCAGTATTGCCATCCAAACTACCTCCGGCGGCAGAGTGGAAATCTCCCGCCATCTTTAAGACTTCATACTTCATTTCATAAATTCTGGCCACGCTCTGGTCGATTGCCTTACGCATTTCTTGTGAGTGGATGCCGCCGCTGTTAAAATGCCTTGCAATTTGGTTTAAGTTGCTCCCGATTTTCCCAAACTCTGCAACCAGCTTTTTCAACTCCGGCAGGTCTGCAACAATCTCATAATTCGCTGTGACCTTCTGCTTCATAATCTGTTTCCGAACATATTCAGCCGTTGGAAGATGTGTAGCCTTTGCGTTTTCAGAAACGATTTCATATTCCGTATCAGTAAGGCGGAGCATAATTTGGTGTTTGTGTCGTAGTTCCCTGTCCTTCTTTGGTCTTGCCATTGTATAGTTCCTTTCTGTTAAAAGTGTAAAAGTGAACTTCCCTTATTATAAGGATAAAAAAGAGTTCTTATAATAAAGCCGATTAGGGAACGTCAATGGGAAACGAAAGAGAGATTTTTATAGAAATGTTCAAGTTTTATGCAAAAGATTGTCTTGGTGATTCGATCAGCAGACAAAGAGAGGGCAGAGCAGGTCATCAAAGGTTCTGTCCTTTTTCGTTCGAAAAGAGGATATGCTGGAAAAAAAGATTTCACGGGATTTCGTATCAACATAGCTGGTCAAAGGTCTGCTTTGTTATTTCTTAATTGTATTCAGGAACATTCCTAAATTACTCTGGACAATTCATGATATTTTCAATATAACTATATCTTGGATCTATAGATGGCTCCCAAGCATTAAAATCAGGACAGATTTTGGGTGGCTCTCAAGCTTTAAATTGGTGGCTCCCAAGCATTAGAATAATCAGTGTGGAGGTAACCATATAAAAAGAGTGCTTGAAGGCTTTCCGGTTGGGGAGCCTTTTTGCTGTGCAGAAGTAGTGACAAATAGTTCAGAAAAGGTTATAATAAGTTATCTGATTTGTGAAACAAGTAAACAGGCAGAGGCAGATACTATGGTGAAAAACAATATAGAAGTGGATGTAAAAGTAAAATGCATTGAGAATGAAACTACCCAGGCACAGCTTGCCGGGGATATTGGGACTACAAAATCCTATGTCAACCGTATCATTAAAAAGCAGGAAGGTGTAGTCAACAAGACCTTTGTGCAGATGATGGAGGCATTGGGATATGACATAGAGCTCACCTATGTAAAAAGAGAAAAATGTTAAGGGGACATTATTATGGGTAGCAAGATTACAGGAAAAGAGTATCCTTTAAGTAAGATATTCAGCGAAGAATTTGATTATTATATTTCGGCATACCAAAGACCCTATGCATGGACGGAAGAAGAGACGGAAACATTATTTGACGATCTATTGGACTTTTTTCAGACAGAACAGGCAGATAATTATTTTCTGGGGAGCATCGTTTTGATTAAAGATGATGATAAGCCTCATGCAGATGTAATAGACGGGCAGCAGAGGCTTACAACGCTGACGATTTTATTTGCGGTTGTCGCCTCTTATCTGACGGGGGATAACAGGAGCAACTGTTATAAATATCTCCGGGAGCCGGGAAATGAACTGGAAGGCCTTGCGCCTTTGCCAAGGCTCCATCTCCGGCAAAAGGATCAGGATTTCTTTCATAAATATATACAGAATGTAAAGCTGGCTGAGCTTGCGGCATTGGATGCGGAAAGCTTGCCAAATGAATCGCAGCAGCATATAAAGACGAATTGTGCGCTGTTCATAAAAAAGATGGATGCGGTTTTCGGGAGGGATGAGAAAAAGGTTACTGAATTCTGCAGATTTCTGGTGACAAGATGTTATCTTGTGGCAGTCTATTCGCCAAGCCAGCAGTCGGCATTCCGGGTGTTTTCTGTTATGAACAGCAGGGGATTAAATTTGATGCCGGTAGATATCATAAAATCAGATATCATTGGGCAGATACCGGAAAAGGAACAGCAGTATTATACGGATAAGTGGGAAGACCTGGAGGTGCAGACCTCCCGTTCCGGATTCAATGAAGTATTCACTCATACAAGCATGATTTTTGCAAAGGCGAAAGCAAAACAGAATCTTTTGGAAGAATTTCGGGAAACTGTACTGACAAAAGTCACCCCAAAAGAATTGATTAACGATATCTTGGAACCATACGCAGAGGCATATACAATACTGACCAATAAGAAATATGTCGCTGTAAAAAATGCGGAACAGGTAAACCAATATTTGTTTTGGCTGAATAAAGTCGGCAATTCAGACTGGATGCCTTCGGCCATCAGGTTTATGGCTGAACATAAAAATGACCCAGATTATGTGCTTTGGTTTATGGAAAGGCTTGAAAGGCTGGCATCGTTCCTCCACATTACGGCAAAAGATATAAACCGCCGTATTGAAAGATACAAACTGCTGCTGGAGGAGATGGAAATCAATCCTGACCATAGCATGGATGACCCGTTATCGTCAATAGAACTGTCAAATGGGGAAAGGAAAGAGTTTGCAGATGCACTGAATGGGGAAATATACAGGCTTACAGGAATACGGCGGAATTATGTTATATTAAGGCTGAATGCGTTTGTGAGCGACGGGGCTGCTAAATTTGATCTTGAGCCGAACATCCTTACGATTGAGCATGTCCTTCCGCAAACTGTCAGGCTAGGGTCTGAATGGGAGAAACTGTGGCCAGACACGGCAGTGCGTGAGCAGTGGCTCAACCGGATTGCCAACCTTATACCTTTGACCAGGAAGAAAAACTCAGAGGCACAGAATTATGATTTTGATAAAAAGAAGGAGATTTATTTTAAAGGGAAGAACGGAACTACCACCTATCCTTTGGCAACGCAGGTGCTGAGTGAAAAAACATGGACTCCCGAAATCGTAGAGTCAAGGCAGGAAGAACTTATGAATAAGTTTATAGAATGCTGGAGACTTCAATATGCAGCAGATACAGAAAAGAAAGATGCTTTGGAAGATGATACGGCACTGTTTTATATTTCAAATAAAAGGGGAGCGGATTCAACCGGCTATCCGACAGAGGGTGGTTTCGTCGTAAAGGCAGGCAGCAAGATGTCTGATGCGGTTGTCGAAAAATTTGAGATAAATTATCCCAATGCATATAAGCTCCGTGGGAACCTTTGCAGGGACGGCATCATTGTTGGCGGCATTTTTCAATCCGATTATGAGTTTGACAGTATTTCCCTGGCGGCTTCACTTATCCTCGGAAGGAATGCCAGAGGGCAAAAGGAATGGGTTGACAGTGCTGGAATCCCATATGATGAAACAGCAGAGGCAGATGGAAATACTGGGGAATTCAATATTAATGATGAAAGTACATATGGCGTGCTGAAAGTGGGAACATTGGCATTTGAATTGTTCAAAAAGATATTTGAGACAGGCAGTATCACGGATGAGGAGATAGAAAAGTTAAAGGAAAAAGAATATTCCAAACAATTGTTCAGCAAAACAGATTATCCTATTCTGGCAGATAACAGGGAAGATAACCGTGGAAAAAGTAATGTTATCAGATACAGGAAAGAGCCAATCCTTTACAAAGGGAAGAATATCTATTTTACCACACAGTGGTTTGCAGGCAACAGAAACGACGTGATTGCCTGGTATCGCAAGCATTTGTGATTTTTGAACTGACCAGTAAAAATAACAAAGATAAAAACGCAACGTGCATCCGTTGGATGTGCCAGAGCCGGTAGCCTGGCCGTCCTGCCGTCTGCAGGGTAAGTAACCTGCCCTTCTGGGTTGTCCGTTCTTTGTTCATAACATTCATTTTAGGAGGGATTGTCATGGACAAAGCAACAGGAAGGCTGACAGTATTTTTTGAAGACCCGTTTTGGATTGATGTATTTGAGAGGACTGAGGGCAGCAGGCTATCGGCTGCAAAGGTGACTTTTGGTGCAGAACCAAAAGATTATGAGATTTATGATTTTGTTTTAAACCATTATTATGATCTGCAGTTTAGTCCGGCTGTGGATGCCGTTATGAAAACGACAAAGAAAAATCCAAAGCGTGTACAGCGGGATGTAAAAAACAGATGAAAAATGTCGGGATTGGAATAAAATCCCAGTAGGCATTAAAACTGCAGCAGGAGCAGATAAAAACGGAACGAAAGAGCAGAAGCCGTAAGCAGAAAAAAGCTGATGTCCAGCGGCAGTTTGAACTGAAACAGCAGAAGAAAAAGGATAAGCACCGGGGCAGATAATACTCTTGCGCTATTTCGGACTGGGAGGTAATGTGATGAAAAGCAGTCGGATTAATAATTGGATGCTAAACCATTGGCCTGAAAATAAAATATTGGATGCGGCGTTTCATGTGGTCTGGGAAAAAGAATAATTCCAATATTCCTTTTGGTGTTTTGCCCGATGGGTTGCGGCAGTTTCTAAATAGGAAACATTATTGGAAAGGTGGAAAGCGATAATATGAATATACCATCAAAACGATGAACCCTTTTCTGTAAATACCGGGTGCAAAATGCACCATGCGTGTTCATCGTTTTAAGAGTATAAAATTTCAAAAGTTTACATTGTATCATTTTTGTTCGGGCAACGGACCCTTGTTGCGGTTCGGGAGGTATGTTTGTTCAGTCCATTAAGTTTGTGGAAGCTCATAGTGGAAATAAGAAAAATGTTTCGGTCTATGGGCAGGAATATACAAACACTACGTATAAACTGGCTAAGATGAATCTGGCTATCCGTGGTATTTCCGCTAATCTTGGAGAAATGGCGGCAAACACGTTTACTAATGACCAGCACAAAGACCTTAAAGCAGATTACATTATGGCAAATCCGCCGTTTAATCAAAAAGAGTGGAGAGCGATGAATGAATTAACAGACGACCCTCGGTGGGGAGGCTATGAAGTTCCGCCTACAAGTAATGCGAATTATGGATGGATTTTACATATGGTTTCCAAACTTTCGCAAAATGGAGTTGCAGGATTTCTTCTTGCAAATGGAGCATTGTCTGATGACGGTACGGAGTTGAAAATTAGGCAGCAGCTTATAAAAAATAATCTTGTGGAAGCAATTATCATTTTACCAAGAAGCCTTTTTTATACTACGGATATCAGTGTTACGCTTTGGATATTAAACCGAAATAAAAAAGCACGTGTAGTTGAACCAAATGGACAAGTAAAGAAGTATCGTAATCGTGAAAATGAAATTCTTTTTATGGATTTGCGGCAAATGGGTAGTCCTTATGAAAAGAAATATATTGAATTAACTGATGAAGATAGAGCCAAAGTTACAACAGTGTATCATAACTGGCAGCAGGAGGGGTATGAAGAAACATATGAAAATGTACCTGAGTTTTGCTATTCTGCATCCAAAGAGGAAGTAGAGGAAAAAGGTTTTACACTTGTGCCGAGCAGATATATTGAATTTGTCAATCGTGATGAAAATGTTGATTTTGATACCAAGATGAAAACACTACAATCAGAGTTAAAAGAGCTTTTAACTGCGGAAGAAAAATCAAAGGAAGATTTGCTTTCTGTGTTTAAGGAGTTAGGGTATGAAATCAAATTATGATATTTTGGGAAATTATATTCGTTTGGTTGATGTCCGCAATAAGGAAGAAACTACAGATAGAGTAGTGGGCATTAATATTAATAAGTGTTTTATGCCATCCGTGGCTAATATTATAGGAACAGATTTGAGTAACTATAAATTAATTACAAGGGGGAAATTTGCATGTAATCCAATGCACGTTGGACGTGACGAAAAATTGCCGATAGCGTTGTATACCGATGATAAGCCATCATTAGTTTCTCCGGCATATTTTATGTTTGAGATTAAGGAGAAGCGATTTCTTAATGAAGAGTACTTAATGATGTGGTTTCGCAGACCGGAGTTTGATAGAGTGTGTTGGTTAAAAACGGATGGAAGTGTTAGAGGTGGTATTTCATGGGACGATATATGTAGGTTAGAAGTACCTGTGCTGCCGATGGAGAAACAGCTCGAAATAGTTGGAAACTATCAGGTAATAACGGATAGGATTGCCTTGAAGCAACGGATAAATGATAATTGTCCATCGTAGCATCGTCAGGTATAATCACCGGAACTGATTGGATGTTGTACATCGGTAGTTTAGGTTGTGCAGCTCCTACCAGCAACGGGTCGATGCCTCCGTTTTTGCGGAGATATTGCCAATAACAGTAAAGGTATTCCGCTGTTATACCATTGTAGTTTGTCAACTTAACACAATTTTCGGTCAGGTTTGCTCCATCAAGAGTTTCACCAATGATTGCAATTTCTCCAGATGTGATACCAACAATGGCAATTATTACATCTCCAGAGGCAACAGTGTAATTTCTTATATAAGCGAATACATCTTCACCTATATATTCAAAATCCTCGGTGAGTTCAAGATATTTTCCTTGGTACATATCACGAATTCTGACATATGGATGGGATGTGATATCGCTTACAAACTCACATTCAGCTGGAAGACGCTTGCCGCCTCTGATTTGGCAGACATCTGAGAGCATCGCCTTCTTCCACCCATTTGGAAGAGGCAAAGCACCGGCATAATACTCGGCAAAGTAATCTTCAAAAACTGCTTGAGCAGTCGCTTCTAAATTATCATTTATAAGCAATGTAAAAAGAGTGTGTATGTATCAGGCTAGAGAATATTTGAGCGAAAATAGTTGTTTTCTTGAGAATAGGAGAATTATATTATGACAGGTACTGAACTCAACAATTACATAAAACATTATCTTGAGAAAGACAAGACACATACAGCTATTATGTTGACAGGAGAATGGGGGTCAGGGAAAACATATTATATAGAAAATGAACTTATTCCCTTTTTGACAGAGGGTAAAAAGAATAGATGTGTTGTCGTATCGCTATATGGGATTGAGAGTATTTCCGATATAAGTAAGAGTATATATATGGAATTGAGAATAAAAGCGTTGGAGAAAAAATCGGAAGCGATGGCAACCGGGAAACTTTTGACTAAAACAATAGTTAAGGGAGCGATAGGAATATTAGGAATTGATGCTAATTTATCAGAAGATGATTTTCGCAATTTGTATGAGTCTGTTGATTTAAGTGGGAAGCTATTGGTTTTTGAGGATTTGGAACGGAGCCATATAGATTTAATAAACTTATTGGGATATATTAATAATCTTGTGGAGCGTGATGGGGTTAAGGTACTTCTTGTCGCAAATGAAAATGAAATATTAAATAAAGAGCCAGAAAAATTCCATTTTAATTTTACAGGATTATTTTCTCATTCGAAAGAAGATAATGAAAATAAAAATTCAGAAAGTGTACGAAGATACTTAAAAATAAAAGAGAAAACAATTAGTGATACTGTTTATTTTGAAAGTGATTATTGCAAGAGTGTAGAAAATATAGTGACCGTTTTTAAGAATGAAAAATTAGATTCAATTATGGACAAAAATACTATTGAGGTGCTTGCAGTAATGGTTAAGGGGAATTGTCATAAAAATCTCCGTACGTTCATATTTGCAACTCAGAAAACAGTAGATATATTTGATAAAATAGAAGATGATTATGGAAAAGATTTTTTGAAATGTATTTATTTTGGAATTGTTTGCTTTTCGGCAAAAATTAAGGAGGAAGATTTCCCGGCATGGAATGGCACCGAGTTTTTGTCTGTCTTGCTTGGAACCAATCAATATCCTTTATTTAAGTTTTGTTACGACTTTATAAGACTGCAAAAAATCAACACAGATAAAATCAAAGATACGAGTGATGCGTATAACAAATTGAAACTATATGATAGAAAAGCGGAACAATACGATGAAGATTTGCAAAAGATTTATAGCTATTATGAAAGAACTGAAATCGAAGTGTGGGATGCTTTGAAAAGTATAGAAAAACGGTTAATGATTCCAAATGATATAGGTTTTTATAATTATGGTAAATTGGCAGCATATCTTATAATGATAAGTCATGTTATAGAATTTGATTATACACAGTGTAAGGAGCGTATGGTTAGAAATATTAAGGGGAAAGGGAATATTATTGATTCTGGTTTGTTGTTTCTGTCAGATTACAATTTAGATGAAGAAGAAAAAAAGGAATTAGATAATTTTATTGAACAGTTGTCTGTGTCTATGAACGATAGAAGTACTCTTAATGATTTTTCATATAAGCCAGAAGATATAAACGGTTTGTGCAATAAAGTAATAGGGGAAAAAGATAAAATTAACAGTAGCCATGAATTTATCAGTAGATTTGACACGGACAAGCTTGTAGAAATGTTGTTTAGTTCATCGGCAAAACAAATTAGTGTGTTTAGGGATGTATTATTTGCGGTATATAGATATGCAAGTAAAATTGATTTTATTGAAACCAACATAGACACAATGAAAACTGTTATAGAATTAATTCAAAAAAGAGTGGAATCTCAGGATTATGATATAGATAAAATTCAAGTGCTACAGCTTAAATACCTTTGCAGTAATTTGAAAACTTTCATATCACAGATGTCATAGGGTCAGGCATTTTAATATCTGTGTAGAATACTTAGAAATAAAGGAGTAAAATCATGGCGAATTTCAATGAACATGCATTAGAAATGTCTATTATGGAGTTGTTCAAGGACGAGGAATATGTACATGTGAACGGCAGACAAATACATAGGCATAAATCGGAAGTTTTGCTATTGGAGGACTTAAGGCAGTATCTTTATGACCAGTATTCTTCAGACGGAATAACGTCAGGTGAGATTGAAACGGCTATTTTCATGTTGCGTAATATCTCCGGTACATTATATGAAGCAAATAAGTTCGCCTATAGGCTCTTATGTAATGGGTGGACATTGGAACGTGAGGATAGTGAACAGAAAGACATTCACATCAGATTTATTAATTTTGATGAGCCGAAAAAGAATATATTTAAGATTGTAAATCAGTTTGAAATAGAGGGAGTAGATAATCAATTACGTATTCCTGACGGCATTGTGTTTATCAATGGTATTCCCGTTATAGTGTTAGAATTTAAGAGTGCAGTGCAGGAAAATACTACAATAATGGATGCATATAAGCAGCTTACAGTGCGTTACCGCAGGGATATTCCAGAATTATTCAGATATAATGCTTTTGTGGTAATCAGTGACGGAGTGAATAATAAGTATGGCTCATTTTTCAGCTCGTATGATTTTTTCTATGCATGGAGAAAAGTAGGTTCAGATGATAAGGAACTGGACGGCATTAATTCACTGGTTACGATGGTAAAAGGTTTATTTCGGAAAGAACGGCTGCTTGCGGTTATTAAGGATTTTATCTATTTTCCTGATAATACAGATAAGGATTTGAAGATAGTTTGTCGCTATCCACAGTTTTTTGCAGTAAATAAATTATATGAGAATATAAAAGCACATATGCGCCCCGAAGGTGAATAACTTCTCGGAATCTCAATGAATGAGATCCCAACCGAAGATTGACAACTGAATATCGTGCAGGAAAAGAAATTTGAGAAAAATGGACATAAACATTGGACATAGCGGGTACTATGCCTTGAAAAATCTTATGGAATCGCTTAATATATCATTATTAGGCGGTCAATCCTAATAATGATTCTTGAAATGCCTCAGCAGAGGGCATTTCCCAGGCATCAAGATGCTGTAACATCATGATGCCGTAGAGGCGGCAGTACCACATCTTCGTCGAGCGGTGCCTGCCGTCTTCTAATTTATA
>VIQU02000064.1 GCA_010206225.2 Lachnospiraceae bacterium MD308
ATCCATCATCCATCCTCAGACGGCTGTACCGTGCAGACAGGATGCCGGTCAGAGGATTATTGCGGGGCAGGTTCTTCTTTGGCTGTAAAATCGGAGCATTGAACTTCAGGAAGCTCTTCTCTTACAGAAAGGGCAGGGGACACTATGCGCAAAATCCGATATTAACGTAATGGTTAAGGAACAGACAGCCTGACTGTTGCCTAAGTATACAAAGCAAGCGGCTTTAAAACGGTTGTGTGAAATTTTCAAGGTACTATATGGAGGGTTATGGCGTTGTTTGTCAACTCTTTTGACCCTTACATCATAAAATAAATACATAAACATGATATATAGAGGCGATCAATGAAAAAGGAAAGCGAGGGAAGAGCAAAGGGAGGTGAAATATGAAGGGTATCATGGTGACAAACAACTTAAGATGCTTTGAAAAATGGAAAGACAAGCTGCAGATCGATTATAAAGAAGAGTGGAAATATCTAGATGTTCTTTAGGCGGCAAGAGACTACATTCACAGAGGGTATGCGCTTTTGTCACATCCTCTTGCGGGAAGCATGAAACCCAACCAGACACCTTTTAAATCAATTGTTCTGGGAACAGAGTCTTTGGAAGGGGCAAACGAATTCAGGGATTTGGAACTGATTGAGGAGAGCATTGAGGCATATTACAAATTTATGAAGAACCGTCCTCTTCCCAGATGGTCGGAAAAATCTACAGAGGATTTCAGAATAATTGATCTTTCTTTGATGGAGAGTGTCATGTCAAACCCTATTATGAACAGAAGATAGTACAGTAAACGGTGTACTGTAAGAAGAACTTAGGAGGTGTGAAAGCTATGAAGTTGGAATTAGGAAAGATTTACATCAGAGATGTCCGTTTTGCAGACAAAACCTATGTGGAAGAGGGGACATTGTATGTATGTAAAGAAGAGATTGAAAAGCTTGTTCTTGAAGATGAGCGGCTGACAGAGGCGAGAGTAGAACTTGCAAGACCCGGTGAGTCTGTACGGATATCTCCGGTGAAGGATGTTATAGAGCCGAGAGTGAAGGTGGAGGGAAACGGCTCCGTTTTCCCGGGAGTAATAGGGAAGGTGGGACAAGTAGGAGAGGGAAGAACCCATGCACTTGTTGGAGCAGCAGTTATTACCTGCGGTAAGATTGTTGGCTTTCAAGAAGGGGTAATCGATATGTCTGGTCCTGCTGCAAAGTATACGCCATTTTCTCAGACAAATAATGTATGTGTAGTAATTGAACCGAAGAACGGGCTTGAGACTCACGATTATGAGGCGGCCGGCAGGATGGCTGGTCTTAAGACGGCGGTGTATCTTGCAGAGGCAGCAAGGAATCTTGCGCCGGATGAGATTGTAACTTATGAGACAAAACCTCTCCTTGAGCAGATTGCAGAGTATCCGGAGCTTCCGAAGATTGGGTATGTGCATATGCTGCAGTCACAGGGGCTGCTCCATGATACGTATTATTATGGGGTAGATGCAAAAAAGTTCATCCCAACTATTATGTATCCGACAGAAATCATGGACGGCGCTGTCGTAAGCGGAAACTGCGTGGCGCCTTGCGACAAAGTGACAACGTATCATCATCTGAATAATCCGGTAATTGAGGATTTGTATAAACACCATGGAAAAGATTTGAACTTTATAGGTGTGATCCTTACCAATGAAAATGTGTTCTTGGCAGACAAAGAGCGTCATTCTGATATGGTGGCGAAGCTCGCGAAGTATCTTGGTCTTGATGGATTGCTGATTACAGAGGAAGGATACGGAAATCCGGATACGGATCTTATGATGAACTGTAAGAAAGTAACGCAGGCGGGTGTGAAGGTAGTTATTATCACGGACGAATTTCCGGGGCGCGACGGAAAATCCTATTCCCTTGCAGATGCTGTCCCCGAGGCAGACACTATGGTATCTTGCGGACAGGGGAACATTATCATTCACTTTCCGCCGATGGACAGGCTGATTGGCACGATGGATTATGTGGAAAGTCAGATTGGCGGATATGCAGGCTGTATGAACGAAGACGGCAGCTTTGACGCAGAGCTTCAGATTGTCATTGCATCAACAATTGCAAATGGATTTAACAAATTGGCCGCTCGCACATATTAGGAAGGAGGGAATGAAGATGTCAAAGTATAGGATTGTTCATTATATCAACAACTTTTTTGCCGGATCCGGCGGAGAAGAGGCGGCAGGCATGAAGCCGGAGATCCATGAAGGTGCAATGGGGCCGGGACTTGCTCTTTTGACGGCTTTTGGGGAAGAATATGAGATTGCAGCAACCGCCGTTTGCGGGGATAATTATTTTGGGGAGAATCTTGAGGAAGCGACGGAAGAACTTATCAGTTTGATCAGGCCTTATGCTCCGGATTTGTTTATTGCGGGACCTGCCTTTAATGCGGGGCGTTACGGAGTGGCATGCGGAACAATCTGCAAGGCGGTGGAAAAAGAGCTAAAAATTCCGGTGCTCACAGGCATGTATGAGGAAAATCCAGGTGTTGATCTGTTCCGCAAGGATCTGATTGTAGTGAAAACAAAGAATTCTGCGGCAGGCATGAGAAAAGCGGTGCCAGTTATTAAAAATATCGGTGAAAAACTGGTAAAAGGAGAGGAGATTCTTGGACCGGATATCGAAGGATATATTGAAAGAGGAATCCGTGTGAATTATTTTGCTGAGAAACGCGGCTCTGAGCGTGCCATAGAACTGCTTTTGAAAAAATGTAAAGGTGAAGAATGTCTGACAGAGTATCCTATGCCGAAATTTGACCGTGTAGAGCCGGCAGCCCCAATTACGGATATGGCTCACACAAAGATTGCAATTGTTACCTCTGGTGGTATCGTTCCTCAGGGTAATCCGGACCATATCGAATCTTCCAGTGCTACAAAGTACGGTATTTACAGTATTGAGGGTATGGAACGCATGGATAAGAAAGACTTTATGACAGTCCATGGCGGTTATGACCGTGCATTTGTCACGGAAGATCCGAACCTTGTTATTCCGCTTGACGTCCTTCGTGAGATGGAAAAAGAAGGAATCATTGGAGAACTTGCCAATTATTTTATTACTACGACCGGAACCGGAACAGCTACAGGCAATGCAAAAGCTTTCGGCGAGGATTTTGTAGGGAAATTAAAGGATGATGGTATCGGGGCTGTTGTCCTCACCTCCACATGAGGTACCTGTACGCGTTGCGGTGCAACGATGGTAAAAGAGATTGAACGTGCGGGGATTCCGGTCGTTCATATTTGTACAGTCGTCCCAATATCCAAGACGATAGGGGCGAACAGGATCGTGCCGGCAATCGGTATCCCATATCCGCTTGGAGATCCGACGAAATCAGAAGAGCAGAGTAAGAAGATACGCCGCGAGTTGGTGGAAAGAGGGCTTAAGGCGCTGCAGACACCCATCAGTGAGCAGACCGTATTTGAGTAAATCGTTGGGAGTATGGTCTAACGCAGACCATACTCCCGAATCTTATTGAAAATCTGGCGTGAACTGATACCCAGCCTTCGGGAGGCTTCAGCTACGTTTCCGTCTAGCTGGTCAAGAACCCAGAGGAGATACTCTTTTTCACTGTTTGCCTTGTGTTCCTTCCATGGGATGATGGAAGAAAATGTTTTCTGGTTTTCGGCGGCAGCAGTGCTTATATTATACAGGATGGGGAGCGCTTCTTTTGTTACGGTTCCGTGTTGGGAGAGGATTACCATTCTCTCGATAATATTTCTCAGTTCACGGATGTTTCCGGGATAGTTGTAGGAAAATAAAAAATCTTTTACGGTATTGTCTAAAGCGTTGATGACGATGCCGTTTTCTTTTTGGAACTTCCTGAAAAAGAAATCTATGAGGGCAGGAAGGTCTTCTTTACGCTCACGCAATGATGGTATTTTTATAACGATTGTGCTGATACGGTAAAAAAAATCTTCGCGGAACTCCCGATTTTTAATCTTAAATGGGAGATCTTGATTTGTGGCGCAGATAAGCTGAAAGTCGATTTCGCGCTTTCTGTTGCTGCCGATTCGCTCGATTTGCTTTGTTTCCAGGGCACGCAGAAGTTTGATTTGTGTCGTGAGAGACAGGTCGCCAATTTCATCAAGAAAAAGTGTTCCGTGGTTGGACAGCTCGAATTTCCCTGTGTGGGTTTTGGAGGCGCCGGTAAAGGAACCTTGTTCATGTCCGAATAGTTCGGATTCTAAAAGGGTTTCCGTAAATGAGCTGCAGTTGACGGCTACAAAATTCTGGTTATGCCTGCGGCCGCAGGCATGGATATAACGGGAAGCAATTTCCTTTCCGCAGCCGGATTCTCCGGTTAGAAGCACATTGGCGTGGGAGTCGGCTACACGTTCACAAAAATCGAGAGCCTGCCTAAAAATCGGGCTTTTTGTTTCAAGATGAAATTGTCTTTTTAAACTGTCTTTTTTTGTGTTTTCCATAAGAAGACTCCTCTCTGATATCATTAGTATACTTGAAAAACGCTCTCTGAACAAGAAAGTTTCTTTTATTGCTTGTAGAGATCGAAAAAATTGTATAGAATAAGAAGGTATAAAAGGAGACGGTGATGGAATTAAAGACACAGGTAATGCAGAAAATAACATTGTCTGCTAATATGCAGCAATGCCTTGAGATATTGGCGATGGACAATGTGCAGCTTGGAGAGTATATTACAGAACAGTCTATGGAGAATCCGATCATTGAACTGGCGGACAGCGGGATGTGTGCAGAGTATTCTCAGGCGGCGATCCGTGCTGAGAGAGAACAGCCAGAGGATGAAGAAGAGAGCGGAAGGGAAATCGCTGCTTTAGAACATCCAAACAGCGATCTTTATTTTCAGTTATCCGACGCGGATGAACGGACGAAAGAGTATATACGCGAGCGGTATGACAAAGCAAAGCGGCTTCAGGATTGTATCAGGAAACGACAGCAGACATTACTTAAGATTGCGGAGTTGATATTTAAAAATCAGAAGTGTTTTTTACTGAACGGCCCGTCAGAGATCCGGCCGCTGACGCTTAAGGAGGCTGCGGATGAGCTTGAGATGAGCAGTTCTACGGTCAGCCGTGCAGTTAAGGGTAAATATATCCAGACACGATGGGGGATTTATTCCCTGAGGTATTTCTTCGGGGGCGGAATACGGACGGAGGAAGGTACAGTAAGTGCCGCGCAGATTCGGGCTGTAATAGGAAGGATGATCGCAAAGGAGGATAAAGCGCATCCTTTCAGTGATAAAAAAATTGAGATGATGTTGAAGGAAAGAGGTATGTCAGTATCTCGGAGGACAGTTGCGGCATATCGGGAGCAGATGGATATACCTGCGTCTTCTGTGCGCAGAGCGGAATATTTATATAAGAAGGACAGATAGAGGACCGGAATTTCAGGCCGGCAGTTGATGACAGCTATATTGTAGCGGAAGGGAGAAGCAAGACGAATATGAGTATCAGAGATGTAAAAGGTTATGAGCTGATTAAGGAAGAGGATTTAGAGGGAATTAAGGCGAGAGGGTATCTGCTCAGGCATAAAAAGAGCGGAGCCAGAGTGATCTATATCCAGAATGATGACAATAATAAGGTGTTTAGTATCGGTTTTCGGACACCGCCGGATGACAGTACAGGAGTGCCCCACATTTTAGAACACTCTGTACTTTGCGGCTCAAAAAATTTTCCGGCTAAGGATCCGTTCGTGGAATTGGTGAAGGGATCGCTCAATACATTTTTGAATGCCATGACTTATCCGGATAAGACGGTTTATCCGGTGGCGAGCTGCAATGACAAGGATTTTCAGAATCTTATGCATGTGTATATGGATGCAGTGCTTTATCCCAATATTTATAAGCATGATGAAATCTTTCGGCAGGAGGGGTGGAGCTATAAGCTTGACTCCGAACAGGATAAACTTGTTTACAACGGAGTTGTGTACAATGAGATGAAGGGAGCATTTTCCTCTCCGGAAGGTGTGCTTGATCGAGTGGTGCTCAACACCTTGTTCCCGGATACGTCCTACGCGAATGAATCCGGGGGTGACCCAGAGGTGATTCCGCAGCTTACCTATGAGCAGTTTCTTGACTTCCACCGCAGATACTATCATCCGTCCAACAGCTATATTTATCTGTATGGTGACATGGATATTGAGGAAAAATTAATCTGGCTTGACAGGGAATATCTGTCTGACTTTGATTACCAGCCGGTGGATTCGGCGATTCGCAGGCAAGAACCATTCGACGCTGTTAGAGAGAACACTATAGAATATTCCATAGCAAGCGATGAACCGGAGGAGGACAATACGTATTTGTCCTACAACAAGGTAATTGCCACAAGTCTTGATAAGAAGCTTTATCTTGCTTTTGAGATTCTTGATTATGCGCTCCTTTCAGCGCCGGGAGCGCCCCTTAAAAAAGCGCTCACAGACGCGGGGATTGGTAAGGACATTATGGGTTCCTATGATAACGGCATTTTCCAGCCTATCTTTTCTGTGATTGCAAAAAATGCCAATGAAGATCAGAAGGATGAGTTTATTCGGGTTATCGAAGATGTGCTTTCTGGAATCGTAAAGAATGGGATGGATAAAAAAGCTTTGGAAGCAGGGATTAATTATCATGAATTCCGTTATAGGGAGGCAGACTTTGGAAATTACCCTAAAGGGCTTATGTATGGGCTTCAGATTTTTGACAGCTGGTTATATGACGACAATGAGCCGTTTATGCATGTTGAAGCGCTGGATACTTTTGAATTTCTGAAAAAACAGGTAGAGACTGATTATTACGAAGAACTGATCCAGAAGTTCCTGATCGATAATACTCATGGGGCGATTGTGATCGTGCGTCCGGAAAAGGGAAGGACGGCCAGAATGGATGCGGCGCTTGATGAAAAGCTTCAGAATTATAAAGAAAGACTTGATAAAGAGGAAGTCCTTAAACTAATCAGACAGACGAAGGAACTTGAGGAGTATCAGTCGGCGCCGGAGAGCGAGGAAGATCTGGAGCGGATTCCGGTGCTTCAGAGGTCGGATATTTCCAGAGAGATTGAGCCGATCATAAATGAAGAATTAACATTGGCAGGAGTGCCTGTCATTTTCCATGAGATTGAGACGAATGGAATCGGTTACGTGGATGTGCTTTTTGATATGTCCTCTGTCAGCGAGGAGCTTTTGCCATATGTAGGAATTCTACAGTCAGTGCTTGGAATGATTGATACAAAGAATTATGACTATGGATCCCTGTTTAATGAAATCAATGTGCATACGGGCGGAGTGGGAACATCCCTTGAGCTTTACAATGATGTGACCAATATCAGGGAAAAGGCGTTTAAGTCTACGTTTGAGATAAAGGGGAAAGCTTTGTATCATAAGCTTCCGGTTGTGTTTGACATGATGGAAGAAATACTGACGGCTTCTAAGCTTGACGATACGAAACGTATTAAGGAAATCCTTGCGATGGTGAAATCGAGACTCTTTATGAGATTTCAGTCGGCAGGACACCAGACGGCGGCGCTCCGGGCGCTGTCCTATGCGTCGCCGTCGGCAAAGCTTAAGGATATGACCAACGGGATTTCTTTTTATGAGACCGTTTCTTATATAGAGGAAAATTTTGAAAAGGAGAAAGAGCATCTGACGCAGGTTCTTGAGAGACTTTCGAATCAGTTATTCCGCGCGGACAGGATGATGCTGAGCGTGACAGCCTCAGAAGAAGGTCTTGCGGGGCTAGAGGAGATGATCGGAAAACTTAAAAAAAGTTTGTTCACCGGGGAATGTGAGGATACAAGGTGCATCCTTCACTGTGAGAAGAAAAATGAAGGCTTCAAGACGGCTTCCAAGGTACAGTATGTAGCAAAGACCGGTAATTTTATTGATAACGGCGCTTCTTATACGGGTGCGCTGCAGATTCTAAAGGTGATCTTAAGCTACGATTATCTGTGGCAGAATATCCGTGTAAAAGGCGGGGCTTATGGCTGTATGAGTAATTTTAACCGGATCGGGGAAGGTTTTTTTGTGTCTTATCGTGATCCGCATCTTTTACGGACGCTTGAGGTTTACGACAAAGTTGTGGATTATCTCAAGAACTTTACGGTCAGCGAGCGAGATATGACGAAATATATCATCGGAACCATGAGCAATATCGACCAGCCTATGACTCCAGTGTCCAAGGGTGAACGTTCTATGAATCTGTATATGAACAAGGTGAGCGCAGAGATGATCTGCGAGGAGAGGAATCAGATTCTTGACGCAACTCAGGATGATATCCGCTCGCTTCACCGCGTGGCAGAAGCAGTGCTTAAGGCAGATCAGATCTGTGTCATCGGCGGAGAAGAGAAGATTGAGGAAAACAAAGAGATATTTGGAACAGTGACAGGATTTTAAAATCCCTTTTGACACTTACATTATGATACCGAAATGATGTAGAGTACAGGTAATATAAGAAAAGGAGAAGGAATGGAAAAGGATTATAAGTCGGGATTTGTTACGCTGATCGGTCGTCCCAACGTGGGGAAGTCCACGCTTATGAATTATCTGATCGGGCAGAAGATTGCTATTACGTCCAAGAAACCTCAGACCACAAGGAATCGCATCCAGACAGTTCTTACGACTGGGAAGGGGCAGATCGTGTTTGTAGATACGCCGGGTATCCACAAGGCAAAAAATAAACTTGGGGAATACATGGTAAATGTGGCGGAGCGTACACTGAATGAGGTGGATGTTGTGCTCTGGCTCGTGGAGCCGACTACCTTTATCGGGGCAGGTGAAAAGCACATTGCAGAGCAGCTTGGGCGGGTGGATACGCCGGTGATTCTTGTGATCAACAAGATTGACAGTGTAAAGAAAGAGGAAGTATTTTCTTCTATTAGCGCCTATAAGGATATCTATGACTTTGCAGAAGTTGTCCCTGTATCGGCAAAGAGCGGGAATAATACAGACGAATTGATTGATGTATTGATGAAATATCTTCCTTATGGTCCGCAATTCTATGATGAGGATACGATCACAGACCAACCGGAGCGTCAGATTGTGGCGGAGCTTATCAGAGAGAAGGCGCTCCATGCTTTGGAAGAAGAAATTCCCCACGGTATCGCGGTTGCCATCGACCGGATGAAGCGGCGGGGGAAGATTGTCCACATTGATGCCACCATCATCTGCGAGCGGGATTCCCACAAGGGGATAATTATTGGAAAACAAGGAAATATGTTGAAAAAAATCGGAAGTACGGCGCGTTTTGAGATTGAAAAAATGCTGGAATGTCAGGTAAACCTTAAGCTTTGGGTAAAAGTGAAAAAAGACTGGCGTGACAGTGAATACCTGATGAAAAATTTTGGATATCGGGAAGACGAATAGAACGGCCCTTCCATGGGGGAATCTAATCTTAAAAGCAAGGGGCAGGCATAAGATGAGGTGATAACATGGAAGAGATATACTGGAACCGTTTTGCCAAGACGGGAAAAATAACAGATTACTTGACTTACAGAGGCATTATGATCTGTAATCAGGTGATAGGACGCTACGAAGGAGATAGGAGTAGTGAATCAGATTACATTGACTGGGATGGTACTTGCGGCAGCGCCGATGGGGGAATATGACCGGCGTATCGTGCTCCTTACAAAAGAGCGGGGTAAGATCTCTGCTTTTGCGAGAGGAGCCAGAAAGCCGAACAGTGCGCTTGTAGGGGCGATAAGCCCATTTACATTCGGAACATTTGAAGTCTATGAGGGGCGGACATCATATACACTGATGTCGGCCTCTGTTTCCAATTATTTTGAAGAGCTGCGCATGGATGTGGAGGGGGCTTATTACGGCTTCTACTTTCTGGAACTTGCAAGTTATTATGCAAGAGAGGCGAATGATGAGACGCAGATGCTAAAGCTACTCTATCAGACGCTTCGCGCCCTTGTAAATCCTAATATTCCAAATTGTCTGATCCGCTGCATCTATGAGCTAAAGATAGTGTGCGTCAACGGAGAGGGACCGCAGGTGTTTTCCTGCGTCTGCTGTGGGGATACGGAGGGAGAAAAAGTGTTTAGCGTAAAAAGGGGAGGGCTTTTGTGCAGTGCATGTGAAGGCCGGGCGAAGGATGGAAGGAAGCTTCTTCCTTCTACGCTTTATACACTCCAGTATATCGTAGCGACACCAGTTGAGAAGCTTTATACCTTTGTAGTGAAAGAAGAGGTGCTTTTGGAACTGAAAGAAGTTGTAGAGGCGTATTTTGGTGAGTATGTGGGTAAGAAGTTTAAATCGCTGGAAATATTGGAGACGGTTGCAAGGTAATAGTGTAACTGTTCACACAGGACTTTGTATTGATTGAAAGTATGTAAGAAAGTGATTTGCGAAGAATTAGATTTACACAATATATGGTCTATAGTACAATGATTAAAAGAGAGAATATTGTCTGAAGACTACTAAAAAACAGGAAGTAATTTCAATTCATATACATTTTTAGGAGGAGTAATCGTTATGCTGAAGGGAAAAACCGTTCTTCTTGGCATCACAGGAGGGATTGCTGCATATAAGAGCGCATCTCTTGCAAGTCTGCTTGTCAAGGCAGGAGCCAACGTGCGGGCACTTATGACAGAAAATGCGAAGAATTTTATCAATCCCATTACATTTGAAGCGCTGACAGGGCACAAGTGTGTCTCAGACACCTTTGATCGGAATTTTGAATTTCAGGTGGAGCATGTGGCGCTGGCAAAGGAAGCGGATGCAGTGATTATTGCCCCGGCTACAGCCAATGTAATTGCAAAACTAGCTCATGGGATTGCGGATGATATGCTGACAACGACGGTATTGGCGTGCCGCTGTCCAAAGATCATTGTTCCTGCTATGAATACTGCCATGTATGAAAATCCGGTGACACAGGACAATATAGAGTGGCTTCGCCATTACGGTATGGAGATTGTCAGGCCGGCGAACGGGCATCTGGCCTGTGGGGATACAGGTGCGGGAAAGATGCCAGAGCCCGAGAGTCTGATAGAGTATGTTTACAAAAGCAGTGCGTTTCCAAAAGATATGGAAGGGATGAAGGTGCTGGTGACGGCGGGACCGACGCAGGAAGGGATTGATCCGGTCCGGTACATCACGAACCATTCTTCCGGGAAGATGGGTTACAGTATCGCCAGGGTGTGTATGTTAAGAGGGGCTTCTGTTACCCTTGTGACAGGTAAGACTGCATTGAAGCCGCCCATGTTCGTGGATGTAGTTCCGGTAGTAACTGCAAAAGATATGTATGAGGCGGTAGTTTTAAGGAGCGGGGAGATGGATATTATCATTAAGGCGGCGGCTGTTGCTGATTATCGTCCCAGATATGCGGCAGAGGAAAAGGTAAAAAAGTCTGACGGCCAGATGACCATAGAACTGGAGCGGACAGACGATATTTTAGGATATCTTGGCGCTCATAAAAAGGCAGGTCAATTTTTGTGCGGATTTTCTATGGAGACAGAAAATATGATAGAGAATTCCCGGATAAAACTTGAAAAGAAGCATCTGGATCTGATCGTGGCAAATAATCTGAAAGTTCAGGGGGCAGGTTTTGAGACTGACACGAATGTTGTCACCTTGATCGGCACAGACATTCAGGAAGAGCTTCCAATCATGGAAAAAGAAAAGGTGGCAGGCTGTATAATAGACCGGATTCTTAAGATGAAGGAAACATAAAGAGAATGCAAAGATAAAAGAGAAAATAAAAGCAGCAAAGTAATACAAAGGAAAAGTTGATAGAGATACGAAGGAGATTATATTATGGATACAATAATCAAGCAATCTGTGTTAAGCGGTATGCTGGTAGGGATTGGAGTTGTGATCAATACGGTATCTGAGGACCGCTATGCGGGTGCGATGCTGTTTTCGCTTGCGCTCCTTACGATCATCCATTGCGGATTAAAGTTATATACGGGGAAAATCGGTTTTATAAGGAACGTTCCGGTACAGGATCTGGGAATTATGCTTTTGGGGAATCTTTTTGGGGTATTGATACCGACGCTTGCAATTGCTTCCCAGAGAGAAAGTGTGATGGAAAAGCTTATGGAAGTGTCAGAAAATAAATTCTCAGCAGGTTTTCCTGCGATGTTTATTTTCGGCTGCTTTTGCGGTGTGCTGATGTTTGTCGCAGTATACTGTAAGAATATGGTGATCACCGTGTTTTGCATCATGGTGTTTATATTATCAGGATTTGAACACTGTATTGCAGATTTTCCATACCTTGCTATTAATTTTAGCGTGGTTAATCTGGGGAAATTCCTTTGTGTAGTGGCTGGAAATTCTGTCGGCTCTATTTTGACTTATTATCTGATAAAGGATGAAGGGCAGTAAAGTTCTGTTATGCAAAATCACCTCTCACTTTTGCAGAGGGTTCTCGCGGAATGCGCAATTAACGCATGTTCCATGGACGAAAAGTAATGTTTATGAGCAAAGTTAGCTGCGAAGCAGCGAGAAAGCGCTGTAAGCGCCTTTGCGAATGACGTGAGAGTGAACTGTAACGTATATGTTACAGTTTGAACTAGGAAGAAATATTTTGCTTGCATATAGCAAAATGACGGTTTATACTATCTGTATCAAGGGATTCTGAATATCATGACCGTTCGGTCAAGCGGTTCCATTTGTATGAAATAAGGTTACTGTGAACAGTAAGAAATCAATTAAATAAAACAGAACAGGAAAGTTGTTGTGTAAATTTTGCATAGCAGATATAATAAAGACAGAAATAATATGTTGGCTGTTATGATTGTATTTTTACAGCTATTATTCTTTCCTGCAGAAAGGAAAGGGTAATGAGAATGAATAGCAGTGATGATTTTATCATGAGGCCAAAAGTAGATTTTTGCTTTAAAGAACTGATGTCGGATGCGGAAGTACGGCGAGGTTTTATTGCTGCACTTTTAAATCTTGGACCGAAGGAAATAGTGGACACAGAGCTTTTGCCGACACACCTGAACAGACGGTATAAGGACGACAAGGAGGGGATACTTGATGTCCGGGTAAAATTAAACGGAAGTATTCAGATTGATGTGGAGATGCAGGTGATCATGTTTACTTACTGGGCGGAGCGGTCTTTGTACTACCTGAGTAAGATGTTTACAGACCAGCTTCGGAAAGGTCAGGATTATGAGGAACTTCAGAAGTGCATTCATGTAGGAATTCTGGATTTTGAACTGTTTGAGAGTGAAGAATTTTATTCCAGATTTCATATGTGGGAAGATTCAAGGAGAGAATTGTATTCGGAAAAGTTGGAGATACATATCCTGGAACTTCCAAAGCTTGTAAGGTTTGAGTATCCGCAGACGGAGATTCTTAGCTGGGCACGGTTCTTTAATGGAGAAGAAAAGGAGGAACTGAAAATGCTTGCGAAATCAGATGAATATGTACAAAGTGGACCTATGTCAATACTTTGGACAAAAAAAGTCGAAAGATTATGCTGCTTTTTTTAGTTCCTCATCCTCCTTTTGCTGTGGTGTCAAATAACCAATAGAGCTATGTATCCGCTTACGGTTATACCAGCCTTCTATGTATTCAAAGATTGCTCTGCGGGCTTCCTTTGAATCCTGATAAGTATGAAGATATATTTCTTCCTTTTTTAGTACAGAATGGAAGGATTCAATACAGGCATTATCGTATGGATTTCCCTTACGGCTAAAGGAATGCAGGATTTCTTTCCTGCTC
>VIQU02000065.1 GCA_010206225.2 Lachnospiraceae bacterium MD308
CTTGATATGAAAAGGCTGCGAATCCATTCCTCAGCAGCAATGGATGGACGGATGTTTATCCAGTATATCGCCCTGATATTTTCTTCTCAGATTAAAAACATCATGGATAAGGCCGGATGGTTCAAGAGCCATAATATGCAGGAAGTGATAGATGAGATGAAATCCCTACGGATGGTTTCTGTTGAAGGGAAACGTAAGCAGATTTACACAACGGCAACAGCCTTTCAAAAAGAAATTATTGAACTCTTTGGGATTAACATCGGCTGACATATGTATAATTGATACGGGATTTTAGGTTGAACCTGACATTTCTGTTATTTGTGATCAGTCTAAACTTACCGACAAGGGCTGTAACGGTGCGCCTGACTGGATTATTGAGATTGTTTCACCAAGTAGCAAGCGGATGGATTATCTGATAAAGCTTTTTAAATATCGGAATGCCGGTGTTAAAGAATATTGGATTGTTGATTCTGAGAAAGATCGGATCACGGTATATAATTTTGTGCATGATACGATAGAAGAATATGCTTTCGGTGATGATGTTCCTGCTGGAATATATGAGGATTTTTCAATAAAGGTATCAGATATGTAATAGCATTTTAGTGTCTTTGAAACCACAGATAGATTTTTATGATTTTACTTAAACTGAATATAATTATTAATAATAGCCGATCATAAATGATTGGCTATTATTTTGTAAATAATTATTGAATAGATATACAAATTAAGATATAATATGACTATATCAAATAATACAATATTATTTTAAGGGAGGATCGTATATGGAAACAATCAGACCATCATCAGACTTAAGGAACCATTACAGTGAGATATCCAAACAATGTCATGAAGAAAGGACTCCCGTTATTATTACAGTAAATGGACGTGGGGATACAGCGGTGTTAGGTTTGCAAGATTATTACCAAATGAAGTCAGAACTGGAATTATTGCGTACATTAGCAGAAGCGGAAAATGATGTTGAAAACGGAAGAGTTGCACCTATGCAGGATACTTTCGATGATATAAGACAGTCTTTATTAAGGAGGCAGTTAGATGAAATATAAGATAATCCGTACAGATAAAGCAGATGAACAGTTAAGGGAGATTATCTTTTATATTGCGGAAGATTCAGGAAGTATTGATCTAGCATTGAATTATCTTGATAAAATCGAAGCAGCTATTAATAATTTGATTGACTTTCCGAAGTCTGGTAGCATTCCAAGATATTCAATTTTACGGAAACAGGGATATAGAGTGCTTATTGTGGAAAGACATCTGATATTTTATAAAGTCGATGATGATAAGAGGATAGTCATAATATATGCAATTGTGGATGGAAGACGGGAATATAAAAATTTAATATAGAACGGATTGTTATTAATAGCCAGTCTTAATCTTGGGCTGATTTTTGTTATGAGTGTAAAAAAATTATAGAAATCATGGATTTAAGCGTCAGTTTTTGTCGAGATATGTGTCTATATATAGAAGGTGAAAATGAAATTTTAATGATTAAATGGAATATTTTTATGTGTCGAATATGAGATTGCCCCAATTAAATAAAAATTGATTGTTAAAATTACTGAAAATACTAATTTAAGAGGACATCGAGATGAAAAAAAGAATTGCTTATATAGGTTTATCATATCCATTATTTTACGATTATCGAAACCAAGCACCACTTTCAGAAAATGATACATGGGATTCTCCCAATCCTATTATAGAAAGCCCATTAGGATTAATGATTTTATATGATGAATTATGGTTTTTATGTGAAAGTTTGTGCCCGTCTAATATGAGGGGGTTATCTTATATAAAATATGTCGATAAAATATATCCTGATTTATATTATGAAGGTGCGGATTTATTTAGACAAAAAGCCGATTTAAAACTTAATTATAGAGGATTGAGCTATGAGGATACGTTGAACAGGATGAATCTGAATAAAGATTTTGGGTCATTAGATAATCATTCACATGGAATTAAAATTGGAGATATAATAAAAAGTGGAAACGCAGATGAAAATAATTTAAAGTTTGATATTTATATTTTTATGGCTTTACAAGAGAAAAGTGAAGATGATATAGAATTAGTTAGTAATAGTAGATTTTGTGCAAATGAATTTACAAATTCTGACGGTGAAGTAGAAGCCATTGAAAAAATAATAATTCCTAATGTACCCAATTATTTAAATAAAGAGGGTCCATATCATCCATGTATAGAAGAACTGCGTGAAAATAAATATCTTACAGATTTTAGGAAATGGATTGTTAGCAATCATAATATTGTTCAAAAAAGTGAAATTAATGAAATGTGTGCTGATGTAGAGAGGACTATAAAAGATACACAGGAAAAAGTCTTTAACAAATACTTAAATGATAACAGTAAATATCATTTTTTTAAGTCTAGTTCAAAGACTGCAATAAAGACGACTGCAGGTATTATATGGACTCCATTTTCAATAATAGAATCAATTGTTGGAATTGTGATTGACGGAAAAAAGGTTAAAGAAGTTAATATGGATAGATGGCAAGGCTTTGTCATTCAATCAAGAAATATCATAAAATCAAATAAATTGTAATTTTTTGTATTATATATAATAGATCATAAAAATTAAATGGTGTTAGTCAACATATGTGTTGATGTAGTCCGGAAGTATCATAAATGCAGTAGCTTGATATAGCTAAAATACAGAGACCAACACAGTTATTGACTAATATAAATTAAATATTTGAAGTATTAAATACCATTTTTACCAAACTACCCACATACCCAAAAGTACAAAGGGTAGTTTTTTAATACCCAAAAAACATATAAAAAGAACAAATGTTCTAAAATCACGAAAATCCATATTGACAACTACAAACATATGTTCTATACTTATCATCAACAGAAACACAACAAAGACCTATCCTCAAACGGTGTTGGCGCACCATCGGACAGGCCTATGTACATAATTTAAGCAGAACGCTCATTTATATTTTACATATCATCATCATTTTGGTCAAGTGGTAAATTCAGGCGATTCTGCAATCTTTTCAATAGCAAATACTTCCATACAAAGAGAGTTGTTTCATTAAATCATGATGAAGCATTAGTTAAGCTAACTTTTTTTTAGTGTGGAAAGCTGAACATTGAAAAGTGAATAAAGGAGATGTTTTTGCAAAAGAAATGGAGAAGTAAGAAGTAATTACTATGTTGCTTATGAATTCAGATGTAAAAGATATAATGCTTGCTTTCATATAGGAAAAAATCTGTATGAAATAGAGAAGTATATGATACATCACAAGATGTAAAGGCTGAAAAGCCTATATATTTTTTGCTTTATGAATCCAAATTAGTAAGAAACAAAAGGAGAATATCATTAAAAGAAAGAAGGTGATAAGAATGAATGATGAATTAGTCAGAACACAGTATATAATTTTGAAACTTTTACGGACTAATAAGGCTACTAATTGTATAAGAGGTATGACAGTGACGGAAATTTCAGAGAAAGAAGGAAGAAATAAGCCAAATACATTGTACAAGCATATCAAGATTTTACAAAAGAGGAATTTAGTAGAATCTGGTATAAAAGTAGAAAGAGCAGACAGTTATTTTATCAATGAGTTAGGTATGGAACTATTAAAAAAATATGACGATATGGAGGAAAATTAGAATGGAAGTAACAATGAGTATTAAAGGATGGTATGGTTTTATCGGTTTCGGACAGATGGGCGGTAACGTAATTAAAAGTATTCAAGCAAAAGATTATCTTGTGATGGCTGCTAATACGGCTCAATCTGATTTGGATAGTCTGGATATACCTGAAGAATGTAAATATCACATTTTAGGTGGATATGGGAGTAGTAAAGAAAGAAGAAAGGCAAAACAGTTATTAGCAGATAATAATTGTGAGAATTTTGATCTTCTCATTAATGAGATTAAGGAAAGGTTTAAAGAATGTCGTGTTATTTTCCTTGTAGGAAGTTCTGGAGGGGGTTCCGGAAGTGCAATAGTACCGGCTACTAAAAGGAGATTGCAAGCTGAAACAGATAAAATCATATGTGTGGTTACATGTATTCCTGATAAAAACGCAAGCATAAAAGAATATATGAATTGCTATGAGTTTTTCCAGGAGTTAGAAACTGTTGAGGGAAATGGTGCAACAATTATCATTGATAATAACAGAAATAAGGACAAACTTATCTTAAATGAGCAGCTTACTTGTTATTTGGATGCATTCCTGAATTGTGAGACAAATTCTGCAAGAGGAGTAGTTGATCGGGCAGAAATTGAAAACGTTTTATCACAAAGAGGCGCATGTATTATCAATAAGCATGGATCTGATAAAGCCACAACTCAAACAGTAATTGAGAAGATAAGGGATAACATTTATGCGCCGTTAGAGGATGATGAAGTAGTTGCTAATATTGCATTAGTTAATTCTAATGACAATGTACGTCTTAATGAGATTGTTGATAATGTCGGAAAACCATTTGCGACTTTTGAAGGATGGGATTATGACGCAACTGTATTGGCTATATCAGGTTGTTCCATTCCATATAAGAGGTTGGAAGAAATGAAAAAGAAAATTGAAGAGGATAAAGAGACAATTAAAAAGAATTTGACCGCTACAAGTGAACGAAGATTGACGGGTAGTATTGACTTTTTGGGAGATATTACAGTTGAAAAACCGAAACCGGAAAAGAAAAAATCTACAAGGGATTTATTATTTTTATAAGATTATCAAACATAATCAAAGGAAATAAGGAATTAGTAAGAAACAATCACTGACAATCAGATGAAATTTTATTATGGTCAGAAATAATGCTAATTCCTTACTTCAAAAGAGAAGTAGAGGTTATAAAAATGGCACATAACAACGATTTAGTACGAAATAAGTTAATTAAAATTAATAATCAAGGCTTGATGTTAAAGGCGATTGCTTTAAATGTTGGCATAGATGTGAATGATCTATCCAGATTTAAATGTGGGAAGGACTGTCTAAAGGAATCAGATGTAGAAAAACTATCTGAATACTTAAATGCAGTAGTTATTCCACAATGGAATACAGTAGTAAAAGAACCTGAGATAAAACCTAAAAAAGTAGAATCCACAAGACATTGGCTGTTTGTGTAGTTTTTATATAAAAACGTAGAAGTATACAGTGGATGGCGATATCTTTCGCTATCCACTGATATAAAAAATCAAGTAAACAATCAAAGAAAAATGGAGGACAAGCATTATGACAAGCAAACAGATTAACACAATTAATGGGTATTTTGACAGAAAACACATGGATAGGAAACAGTTAGAGGCGGTATTAGATTTTAACAATCTTACAATGGATGCAAAATACATACCTGAAATCATGGAACTGTTAAAGGCTGATGAAAATGAAGTGGGAGAAAATGTAATTAAAGATTATGTGCGTTTTGTAAAGCAAAGAAGTGGGACAGGTGAGATCACATGGGAAGAACTCATTGCAAGGTTGAAAGATTTATCTCTGGAATATTCATCATTTGGTATCAGGGTGCAGAGATTCAGTAAATATTCTTATTGGGAAGTCTTTTTCAACCATTTTGATATTACAAAGTATAAAGATGGCAATGAGAAATTGACCTTTAATCAGGAATACTATGAAGACACTGAAAATGAAAGAGCATACGAGATCTTTGAAAAATATGAAATTGATACGGAATCAGAAACTTGCAATGTACTTATTCAGATTGGGAACAAGTGGGATAAACTGTCTAAAAAGGACAAAGACAATATGATTTCTGCGCTTGATTCAATCTATGCGACTCATTATGTAGATAAGTCAGGAATGAACCTTGATAAAGATATGGTTGAAAAGATTACAATGAGTGGAGCTGATCTGGTTCCAGAAGTAGGATTAAGAGATTATTTCATTCAATTTGTTGGTGGCGACAGTATTAGTTTGAGATTTTAAAAGAAGAAAGAAATATATGAAGCTGAGTAGGTGATATGCCTGCTCAGTTATAAGAAATAACGCAAAGAAAAGGAGATTTTTAAACATGACTGCAACAACAAAATGGTTTAACACACAAAAAGGATATGGATTCATCACGGATTTAACTTCAAAGAAAGATGTATTCGTACATCAAAGCAACATTATGATGGACGGTTTCAGGCATTTAAGCGAAGGCGATATTGTTAATTATGAGCTTGGAGATGGAAAGAACGGGCGAGAACAGGCAGTAAATGTACAGCCGATCCTTACAATGCAGATGATAAAAGACTCTCTGAAAGATGAAAATCTGTTTGTAAAAACAGTAAAAGCCGATGAAAATACTTTGGCTTTGAATACATTAGGAATGAAAAAAGGCTATATGGTAGTGGATGAAAATGATGTAATTCAGGCAGGTGAAAACGGTATGACATTCTTAGAGTTGGCTGCTTTTTCGGGCTATGACACAGAAGGTTTGTCAGCATAAATGATGAATAACTGAAAGATTTCTTTTCTACATAGAGAAGAATCATATAGATGGAAGTCCTGATAGGTGATGCTCCTATCACATCAAATAACAAAAACCGAGAGTTGGCGAAAGGCTGATTCTTTATAAAGAATATCAAAAATATGGAGGACAAGATTAGCATGGAGAGATTGAACGAATTAACAATTACGGATGTAAGGGAACTGGTAAACGGCAGGAATGTAACAGTATCAAGTACAGACGATAGCGCAATAGTAGTACATATGAAAGAGGCTATTATGATTGCTGATCCTGATATTGGTACGGACGGAAAAATTACTCTTTTAGAGATTGATACAGGTTGTAAAATTGAATTGGATTGCGATAAGATGATTAATTCTATTCATGGTAATGAAAATACTATTGTAATCAGATTTTGCAATGGTATGGGTGGATTGGATATTGAAATTACGGGAAAAGTATCATGCTTGATTCATCCGATAGATAAAGAATTCGACTGTAAAGAACTGGTACACGAAGATTTTATATCAAGAGATGAATTTATCAATCGTACAGGCGTTTTTGTAACTCCTGAACATTATGAATATATCTATGATATTAAATTTAAGGAAGCCGATGTATCAGCGGATGAATTTGTTAATAATTATGAAAGTAAATATGCTGATTGTATAGAAGAAATTCCTTTAAATGGAACATTCAAATATGAAATCATGGACGAAAACTTGAGTAGTGCTGGTATGTATGAGGATGTCTATAGTCCTAATATATGGGAAATTGTTAATTCATTAGCTATATCATATAACATGGAATATCAGTCTAAATGGGAGTTTGTAGAAAAATACAGAGCAGCTTTAGAGGATAATTTGAAGACATTGAATGAAATTAAGGCAGAGTTGAGCAATAAAGAATAAAAGCAGTCCGGGCGGTATGTCCAAATAAGTGATATACCGCCTATAAAAAGGAGAAATATATGTTAGCTACATTACAATTTTTGATTAAGTTTATATTGGATTTAAGCATGAAACTTGGAATTGTTTTCATGATAGCATGTACGGTATTTGTGATTGTTGCTTTTATTCGTGGTGATATAAAGATCAATATCAATATAGTTAAAAGCAAAACAGAAGAAAAGAATGATTAACAAATGTAGAAATATATAGTGGCGAGTAGAGTACAGCTTGCCACTATAAATAAAATTGAGGGAGAAAATAACAATGACAAAAGGATCAAGAGTAAAAATACTAGATAAAAACAGTGAATATTTTGGTAAAACCGGCACATTAGAACAACAGAATGTAGAATGTTTACCAATATGTAGTGTTTATTTTGATGATGAAGATTTCGATTATTTTTCGGAAGATGAGATTGTGGAAGTTGGAGGAATGAAGTAATGAAGAATAAAACAATAACAAGAGAAACAATCAAACAGACAGTAGAGGATTTCTTTGCTGAGCATGAAGAAAGGGAATTAGTTGTAACAGTATCATTGGATTCAAGTAACAGGAAAGCAATTTGCAATTTCCATATTGCTTCAGAGATATATGAGATAGTGGAAAATTCTACAAAGACAGAATTGATTATCAGCAATTATGCATCACCATTAATATCGCTGATTCCTGATGATGTGACAATAAGATACGAGGAAGTTATCAGATGTGAAGCTACTGTTAAAACAGGTGAAACAAAAGATGATATTGTTGCTCATGTTTTGGAGATTGCGTTTAAGAATGGTACAGTTTTGGAACTTGGATTTTTGTGTATTTAGTATGAACGAAAAGGAGAATAACATTATGGGATTAATTGATGTGAAAGAAAAAGTTACTAAGACATTAGGTGGATTTTTGGATAGAAACAAAGAGTATATCGTTGAAGCATACATAAGTAATACTGTTACAAGTCATATAATTGGGAGGATGTATGTTGCGACTGATAGGACATTTAAAACAGATGATAAAGGATTTACGTTGGAATGGGATAATAAGCAGGATATAGCATACAATAATTTGTCCGTTTTATATGATGATATTTTGGCTTGCTATGATGAAACAGACGAATATGATCAACAGATGATATTTGTAATTTTGAAATGTGGAGTGTCTATTGATTTTGGATGTTGTGGAATGAATTGAAAAAGATAAAAGTTCTATTCCGTCTTAAATTAGGATAGTTTTGGAGGACAACTTAAAATAAGCGTCCTAAAATAAGACGGAAATGAGCTACTACAATAATATAACCTTTACTATAATATAACCAATTCTCACCTCAATTAAAATTGAGTTGAGGGGATATTATTTTTATACATTTTTTTACAGATAGGAGTGATTGCTTTTAATGGATGTTGATATTGGAATCCGAAAGGATTTACAACCACAGTATACTGGTGAAGAAATTGCAGTATTTTTAATTTTAAATTATTTACAAAATGATAAAAACGAAAATTTATTTATATCTGTTGATGCCATAGGATATTTCCTTACAGGAAAATTTATTGATAGTCAGATTGATAAAAACCTTATTAAAGGTATCAAGAAAGGTTTTGAAGGTTTAAAAAAGGAAGAAGATGTTTCTATATTAGATCAAAACCGTAATAATTACATAATTAACAGTAAATCTTGTCGTGTAGATACTAAGAAAAATAATTTTATAATTGTCCATTTATGGGAAATACAAAAAATATTTTCCTCTTTAGGAGCATACGGATTTAACGTATTGCGCTTCTTTGTAAATATAATTGGAACTATTAACGGTAACAGTAAATCATGGCATATGACACAAGATGATATGGTGCTTAGTTGGGGCTTTAGTAAAAATACAGTAAATGAATACTTGTGTAAATTAGAAGAATTGAAACTACTATATACATTCCGTTCAAAAGCTAGAAAAGCTGATGAAACTTTTCATAGAGTGGGTAATGTGTATGGAAGATATAATGATAAAGAGTTAGTACGACAAGAAGGAGTCCAATATCTGTCAACAGTTCCCAATCATCCGATTCAAAAACACTTTTATCCCAGAACATCAACAAAACTTAAATATAATAATTTTCTCAAAGGTTCAAAGAAATATGATGACCGTAAAGAAGTAGAAGATTTATTTCTAGCTTGTGTAGGATATAATGATTCATTTAAGGATTTTCCAAATGATAATATTGATTATCTTGATTTGAGTGTGTTCAAAAAATATGGATTTAATATACCTATTTATGAAAGTAAAAAATCGAATAACAACAAATTTACTTCTGATGACGATTGGGGAGAACCTAATTCTATGGAAACAGAAGATAATAATTTCACAATAGAAGAAATATTGGATATGCCAATACAAAGCGATTTGATATTAGAAAATAAAACGTCTAATGTAGATACTATTCCCATGAATCCAGTAAAAATAATTACCATCAAAAAGAAAGAACAAAATAGAGAAATACCTTTAGAGGTAAAGATTCAACAATATGCGGATGATTTGTATGAGCAATATGGATATGGTACTGAATATGAAAAATCAATATTTATAGTGGAACTTGCAGAGAAATTCCCTGGACTTGATGATTATGAAAAGTATTATAACAATGCGAAAAAGTTATATGATTTGAGTGTGTAAAAAGCGGAGGAAAATTATATATGGATGAATTGCAAATGATTTCGTCAAGTGATTGGCAAGACTGTTATAGGATAATGGACGGATATTTATTTGTGGTAAATAAATTTGTAGAAGTTGATGATATGAGAACAACATATACGATTCCTAAAAATTATTATAAAAGAGTAGAACAGAAAGCGAAGGGTAAATTATGGATTCTTACAAGACCTGTCAAGCGTTATGGTGGTTACAAAGACTGTGAATTATTAGAACCTAATGAAGAAAATGGTGAATTTCCTATTGGTACAGTATTTTACAATGAGAAGCCAGTAAGAAAAACAGATGATCCTCATGCTTATGATTGTTTTGTTAAAGCATCATGGAATTGTTTACATAATGATTTAGTAGATTGGAAGATTATTTCGGAACAAATTCAGAAAATTACTGAAAGATATTTGGAGGATAATAAAAAATGAGTTCGTGTAAAAACTGTAGGCATTTGATAAGTGTGATTGATGAGGAAAGAATAACATGTGAGGCACATAGATATTCTGTTGAAAGAGATCAAGAGTGTAAAGCATATTTAAGTGTTAAGTGTAAAGATAAAAAGAAAATAAGGAGAAGCAATCGTAAAGTAGAAGATATATTGTTAGAGGAGTATGAAGATATGCTTGGTTAATATTATAGTCCTTGATAGTAAGTAGACACCACAAGGATTGCTCACGAGTATTGGATTTTTGATATAAAGGAGAAATTACATATGGATAAACAAACAATAATACAGAATATTTTAATCAATTATGGTAAATATGGTATCACAAGAGAAATGATAAAAGAAAATATTGAGCCATTAATAGATGATGGGATTAAAGATGGACTTACATATGATTTGATTTATCTTTATCTACGCTCAATGATGGACAAGCTTACTGGACAGGAATTTTATTGTACGTCTGAAGAGGTAGCAAGAGCATTTGGTGTTTCTCATGGTGAAATACAGCGGATCATAGAAGAGAGCCGGGAGGAATTGATTGAAGCAGGTGAAAATCCTGATGATTATTTTCGGGAAGTACAAGCAACAAGATTTGTGATGTAAGGGGAAAGATAATTGAGTAACAATACAAAAATCAAATTTTTAAATGTAGCAGACAAAATTTATCAGGTAACAGATATCTCATTCTTCCATATGACGATTGAAGCAACAGAAACAAATCTGACTGCTGCGGATGTTCCTGAGTATGAATTATGGGATATATCAGAGTTTGAGCGGTATAAGGTTAGATTGATTAATAATGATGGTATGGGTGAGATTGTGGATTTTGGGGAGTTTAAGAAGAGATGAAGAAAGATAAATAATTAATCGGTCAATCAGTTAGATTGGTAAAGAGAATTATGAGGAACTTCCTTATCTCTGCCAGTGATTTAAGTAAAGAGGTGTCTACTATATGAATGAAGAATTAATTGAAAATATTGTATCGGATTGCGGTTATGAAGCATTGGGATTGTATAGCTATTTATACTCAATAAGAGACAAAAAGTATAATATTAGTGTTATTAGTAAATATCAAATTGCTAATAAAGGAGCATATTTTGATAATTCGACTTTGCTCGAATCAATTAATGAATTAAAGGAATTTGGCTATTTAATAATCTCTAATAATAATACATATTTATTTCCTAAAACGGAAGATTATAAGGAAGTTTTTGAATTTTTCAATCAGGTTAATAATGAAAATGATTTATATGATATTGTAAAATCAAATGATAGAATGAAAGCTATTTTTTCACAAGTCGTACAATCGAATCATGAAGATCAAGAAATGGGGATGAATTAATCTGAATTTTGCCAATGAAACTGCTCTTTCAAGTGACGGGATAATTGTCCTATGTGTTGGGCTTATTTTGCGAAATAAGGGTGTATTTTGAAAGCTGAGTGCTAAGTGATTAATTTAATCACGAGGGATGCTTTGAATAGAATTTGAGAGGGATATTTGATTGTGTGTATATGATATAGAGGGGAAAATGTTGATGTAGTAAAGTGTTTACTGTTGCTGAAAATTAAAAATAGGTAAGTAATAAAAGATTGAAAGAACAACAAATTTGATGTATTCTAATGATAGAAAATTATAAGAGGGATAAGATATGAGTAAATTTTTTGATGATACAATGCAAGGATTGTTGCAGGCCATTGAAATTGACAAAGAGAATATTCCTCTTACAGAGCGTGACGGAATGCCAGCATCAACTTTTTATGTGTCTAGTGATGATAAAGAGTTGGTTGATAAATTGATTGAAATACGTAAACAGGAGAATATTTCTCAATCAGAGCTTGCAAAAATGACAGGAAACACACAACAGGCTATATCACGATTAGAAAAAAAGAATCATAGTCCGTCATTACAAACATTTTGTAATATACTTGATGCATTGGGTTATGGAATTATGATTGAAAAGAAGTCTGCTATATAAAGATATGATTATTAAAAAGGATTGGATTTTCAGTCCTTTATATTTTGGGCAATAATAATCGGATTTGAATAGTACATAATTGATTATCTTGTGTGATTGAATGACCGTTATTTAGTCCATATTTGAGCTTTTGGATTGTAGATAAGGGAATGTTAGATGTATGGATTTGGAGGTGTTATTTGGGCATATAAGAGAGATGTGATTAAGGGATAGGGGGATTATAAGTAGCAACATAGAAGCAGGATAAAATCATACAGACAAGCAATTAATTCTTGATACAATTCTATTCATATGATATATTATAGACATAAGGGAAACCATAGAAGCGGCTACCCTCAAATGACTAGAGGCTGTAAAAAATCCTGTGTCTATGGAAAGCAAGACTTTCTGATATGAATTAGATATGTAAAGAATTACTTGTCGGTTTAACATTTTTATTGTTGTCGATTTGCTGTCGAAGAGTTCCTTGTATTTATAGTATAACCATATCAGGAAAATATATACAATTCTTTCTGTTTTTTTGCATGACTATTAAGACCCTGTATGATTGCCTTTTTGTGGGCGCTGCCCACATCTGGCCTCCGGAATAAGTCTGGAGATTTTGGGCAATAATACAG
>VIQU02000066.1 GCA_010206225.2 Lachnospiraceae bacterium MD308
GGCCGAGAGGCGGGAGATGGTCAGGAGAGCAGCCGATGAGCATAGCAAGGAGATCATCGGAACGAAGCTCGGCGACCCAGTTGGTAAGGCTGGTAAACTTACGATCAAGCATGAGGATAAAGGAACGCAGGATCTGGGGCTGGTTGATGGCAGGCCTGCCAGTATCAGAGTAGAAAGTGGAAAGGAATTCGCCCACAGGATCAAGGTTCATGGAAGTAAGTTTGTTCCAGGAATCAGACATGGAATAAAGTTTTTTAAGCTGTGAAGGATTTAATAAAGCCACAGCTTCAGAAATAAAATGTTGGTATTCAGCGTGGGAATCCCAATGTTTCAGCATGGTTGGCACCTCCGAAAAAAGAATTTCTTTTAACGAAGGGCGAAGCCCCCGATTTTGGGGCGCTTGTCAACCCTTTTTTGAAAATTTATTCAAAAAATGTGCAGAAATAATGAGGTGAAACCCAAAAATAAAACAATAAAAAAGAGCGGAAATATGGATACTTCAGAGTTTCCGAGACCGCTCGATTAAAGAAAAGAGGAAATAATGCGGACGAGACAGGAGGCAATACAATACTGCCATTCATTTAAAGAGATATATGAAGACTATCCTTTTCATGATGATAACTGGTGTGCCATGCGCCATAAGGAAAATAAAAAAACATTTGCACTTATTTATGATAAAGGCGGATATGTATGGATAAACGTAAAATGTGATCCGGAATGGCGGGAATTTTGGAGAAGGGCTTTTGCATCTGTTGTACCAGCATACCATATGAATAAAACACATTGGAATTCTATTATCTTGGATGGCTCTGTTCCAGATAAAGATATCAAGAGGATGATCGGGGAAAGTTATGATCTGACAAAAGGAAAGAAAAAGCAGCCAGATCAGTATTTTGCAGAGAAGTGTAATAATTTCCCGAAATGAGGATAATAGAGATGTTTATTACAGAGGGTCTTGGACTTACAAAGTTTTCTGAGAATAAAGATGCGGCAAAGAAATTTATCGAGTGATATACATCTGCTGATATGCGGGAGAAGTTTTATGGAAATTTGTATTTTCTTCCGGGTATGGATTTATGAATAAGGTTCTTCTTGGTCTGGGGGTTATCAGTCAGCCTGTTGAGTAGCTGGGTTCCAGATGGTCGCTTCTTCTTGCAGCTCTTTTGAGCAGAATCCCTATTGCAATGATGAGCGCTTATGCTTTAAGCCGTATGGAGTTTAAGGGAAGGAACCGGCAGTTACGGCGCTGATTTTCAGGAGATTTTTGTTTTCCGGGATGATGCGGGGATCCGTAAAGGGATAAAAGAAATAATTATGCAGCTTAGCTGCCAATATCAGCAACTTGGTATGGCAGCTATTGTATTTTCAGAAAACATCTTATATAGTTTGCTTACAGAGTATACTTTGCAATTGAATTTAAGGAGAGAGGGGATGCGGCAGTGGAGATTTTGATCCATGAAGATAAGGAACTTCCTGACAGCAGGATTGAGATATATTGTCCTGAGGTCAGCGAGGAGATATTGGATATGGTGGCGAAGCTCAGGGTGTATGATAAAAAGATTACAGGAGTAAACGACGGAGGAACCTATATCGTGGTAGTTTCTGAAATCTTGTATGTAGAATCGGTAGATAAGAGAACATTTTTCTATACCCAGAGAAGCTGCCATAATACAAGCCGAAGTAGTTCGCAGGGATGCGGGGAAGGAGTCTATGAGACGCCGCTGAAGCTCTATGAGCTGGAGGAGCGGCTTGGCAGGAGCGATTTTTTTCGGGCATCCAAGTCTACGATCATTAATTTTAACCAGATACAATCGCTGAGACCGGATTTTGGAGGACGGATGCTTGTTCAGATGAAAAATGGGGAGAAACTTTATGTGTCAAGGCAATATGTGCCTGTATTGAAAAGAAAGCTTGGTTTATAGGAGGTGTTTTTTGATGAACAAATTTTTAAAAGGTATCTTAGAGTGGAAGACTTATGTGTGTATGATGTTTACCGGCAGCGTGATAATATTCTGGTTGGCGGCATGTTTTCAGGGATGGGAGGGGATTCCTCTTGCGTCGTTAGCGCAGCTTTTTTTGTTGTCGGTCATAGGCTCTCTTCTGCAGGGGATTATGTTTACGGAATGGGTGTTTAAGACTATGGCATATCTAGCTAGACTTCTTGGGTTTGCGGTTATATTTCTGGCGGTATTGTCCGTGTTTGCGTGGAAAGGACAGTGGTTTCCTGCCGAGGAATTCGGAAGCTGGTTAGTATTCGCGGGTATTTTTCTGGTTATATTTGTTATTATGACGGCAGGATATGAGATATATTTTCGGATAACGGGGAAAAAATATGACGGATTGTTGGGGGAAAGGCAGAAGAAGAGTTGATAGCGGATCTTGCAGCCGAATTGTGATGACGAACCTTTTATACTTTTTCGTCATATGAAACACGGATAAGGTTGACGGGGAGATTGAGAAATTGAAAAAGGAGCAGGAGGAATTAAAACAAAATATCAGTTCTGAGACAGATGAGACAAAAATCAAGCAACTGGAAAGCTGGCTGAAACAGGTCAAAAGTGAGTTAAGACAGAAGGGTAATGCTGCATACAGGCGGCAGTATATGGTGGTTTCTTAAGATTCTGCCGCACGATAGTAAAAAAGACTGTCGTGCGGCAGAATTTATTTTGGGAAAGGCGGCAGATTGGACACAATCAGATCATCGCAGGGTATTTGACTTGAAAAAAGGGGAGGAATGCGATTATACTATTGATAGCAGATGAATAAAGAAGGAATGATATATGGCGAAAGCAAAGATTTTGATCATTGAGGATGATACAGATTTGAGGGAGGGGCTTAAGTTCTCCTTTGAAAGTGACGGTTATGAGGTGGCGGATGTAGGTACGAAGCAGGAAGGGATATTGGAGATAAGGCGGGGAGTCTATGATACGGTTCTTTTGGACTGCAACCTTCCGGACGGAACAGGATTTGAGTTGTGCAGGGAAGTCCGGCGGTTTAGTAATGTGCCTGTTATTATGCTTACGGCCAGAGATACAGAGATGGATGAGATCAAAGCATTGGAACTGGGGATGGATGATTATCTTTCCAAGCCATTTTCAATGGGAGTGCTGAAGGCGAGAATGAAGCGTATCTTACACGGCAGGACGGATACAGATGTGGATGAGCTGGTTTCGGGCAGCATTACTATAGATAAAAGCAGCTGCAAGGTCTATAGGGACGAGAAGGAGATTACACTTAGCAAGTTGGAATATCGTCTGCTTAAGTATCTGATTGAAAATAAGAATCATGTCCTGTCTAAGGAGCAGATTCTTGACAGGATCTGGGACAGTGACGGGAAATATGTGGATAACAATACAGTTTCCGTAAACATCAGCAGACTGCGTAAAAAGCTTGGGAAGGATACGTTTGGGACTGGGTATATAAAGACACTTCAGGGTATTGGATATATTTGGAAGGAAGAATGAGATGGAAAGGGATTTGTTGCTTTTGGCGGTAATCTGTGCGGCGGTGGGATATGGTATTTACAAAAAGAGAAGGATATACCGTGATATTGATAAGCTATTGGATTGTGTGTTGAATCAGGAAGAAATCATTGATTCCGAGGTAAAGGAAGGCGAGTTTGTAGCGATCGTAGGAACATCGGGATCCGGAAAGTCCACGCTATTAAATCTTGCAGGTGGTCTTGACACTCCGACGAAGGGGAAGATACTTGTAAAAGGGAAAGAAATCGACTCGCTGACAAGGAAGGAACTGACGATATTCAGGCGCAGGAATATCGGCTTCGTGTTCCAGAATTATAGCCTGATGCCGGTTTTAAATGTATATGACAATGTTGCCCTTCCGGTTACATTTGACAGGGGAAGGCATGTGGATCATAAGTATATTGAGGAACTGCTTCGGGAGCTTGGCATCTGGGATAAGAGGAAAAAATATCCGGCAGAGCTTTCTGGAGGGCAGCAGCAGAGAGTAGCTATCGCAAGAGCGCTTGCCAATAAGCCGGCAATCCTTCTGTCGGACGAACCTACGGGTAATCTGGATTCTATCACCACCGTAGAGGTTATCGGGTTATTGAAAGCCAGCTGTAAAAAGTACAGTCAGACGATTCTTATGGTGACGCACAATGAAGCGATTGCGCAGACCTGCGACCGAATCATCCATATTGAGGATGGAAGGGTTTTGGGAAAAGGATTTGTCAGAAAACATTTCTTTTCGGGAGAAGGCGGTGAGGTTCTATGCTAAAGATTGCGTGCCAATATATGAAATATTACAAAAGCCAGACCTTTGCGATTTTTGCCAGTATTTTTTTGACGGCTGTACTGTTATCCGGAATCAGCACGCTTATGTACAGCAGCCGGCAAAAAGATCTGGAAAACAGCAGAACCATGTACGGAGACTGGCATTACCGTTTGACCGCAGATGTGAATCTGGATGCAGGTTCGGATGGATCGGATTTTGAAGACATATATAAGGAACTTCGCAGCAAGGTACAGCGGAAAGAAAAAGGAGCAGGATATCAGCTTGAACAGTGCGGAAGGGCGCAGGTGAAGGGCATGCTGACAGTGCCTTATAAGATTTGCTTTCTATATGCGGATGAATCCTGCCGGCAGATGACGCATTGCCAACTTACAGAAGGCAGGGAGCCTGTAAAGGACAATGAGATTGCGGCAGATAATTATACGTTGGCAAATTTAGGATTTTCTGGCGGGATAGGCGATACTCTGAGTTTGGGTGGGGAAACCTATATCCTTACAGGTATCGCAAAAAGTAGATGGGCATCTGGCATAGATGAGATGAATCTGTTTGTCGGAGAAGAATTCGGTAAGTATAACGCTGCAGAACGGAATATTTTGTATCTTAAATTCGATGAAAATGAAAAGCTATATGTACAGTTGGAGGCTTTTCGGGAATCATATCATATTCCAGACGACGTCGTGGAAGCAAATGAAGACCTTACTATGTATCTAAGCGGCGAAAAAGCCCGACAGCATTATAGACATCATAAAATTTGCGCTGACAGATGAAAGAGGTAATTTCACTTACATTATTTTAAAGCTTCAAAGTGAGTATAATCTTGCCTTTAACGGAATGCTGGCATTGCTTTTGCTGTTCAGCCTATTTGTTATCTACAGCGTTTTCAATATATCTGTATCTAGAAGAAAGGCAGAATATGCCATGCTGCAGACGCTGGGGATCAGTGAAGGAACAATTAGCGGTACACTGATCTTTGAATTATGGTTTTTGTTTTTTGCCGGGTATCCGCTGGGGTTGATTACCGGAAATAGCATACTGCGGCTTTGCGGCCGGAAGCTTAACGGTATATTTACGAGTAAAATCAACGAAACATTGTGCGGAGAAAGTGTGCAAAATGCAGAAGATTATGCGGGATTTCATGTGCCGTGGGAGATTATGGCTGCCGGATTTGTTTTCCTGTTTTTCGCATTGGCACTTGTCGGGTTTTTGACGGTATGCACCATAAGGAAACAGACGCTTGTTCAGACAATGGGCGGGGATACATCATTTATGAAGGAAAGCAGATCGGCATATAGTAAAAGAGGATGTAACCTTGCAAATATAGTGACGAGAAAGTTTATGTTTTCTGACAAAAGAAAGGTGCTCGGTATTATGCTTTCTCTGTCTATCGGAGGATGTATCTATCTGTGTACTACTTATATGACAGAGAATTTGAAAGTACATGCACAGATGGCTTTTAAATCTGACGACGGACTTGGTTCAGAGTATCGGGTTTCTGTCAGATCGGACTCAATGGCAGATACCATTCCCTCTACTGTTATTGAAGAGATGAAGGACATTGCGGAGTTGGCTGAAGTCTACGCATCAAAATATATTATGGGAGAGCTTGTGATTAAAAAGGAACAGTTAGAGTGGAGCGAATATTTTTGTGAGCAAAATAAGGACAGTTATTATCAGGAACGATACGGCGGCATTTGCGTGGATAAGGGAAATGGAACTTATGGAATCAAGTATGATGTCTATGGATATGATGCTGGTATGGTAGAGGAGCTTCAGGAGTTTCTGCTGGAGGGGGAGATTGACCTGAAAAAGCTTGAGAAAAGGAATCAGATCATCGCTGTTGCCAATAAAGACGGGCAGGGTAATTATAATTTCTATGGACTGCACCCGAAGGATATCGTTACGCTTCGTGTTCCAAAAGAGTTAAACTGTCCGGCAGAAGTTCTGAAGTTTGACGCTGATAGTACAGAGTATGTAGAAAAGCAGTTTGAAATTGCGGCTATTGTAAGCAGGGCTCTTGCGAAGGAGGATAATTATCTCAATGTGAATAATTGGAGCAATAGTCAGAGCTTTATTATGACAAATCAGCAGATGGAGGATAATTGTGGTATTTCAGGATACAGTATCGTCAATGCGTCTCCGGTTTACGGTGCTGATACAGAAAAGATAAGCGGAAAGATTTTAAAAACAGTCAGGGATGTTCCTAAAACGGTATTCCGTGACTATACGACGGCAATTGAGATACAGAAAAATTATCTTAAACGGCAGCAGCTATTTTTTTCGGGGATCGCAGTAATATTGCTGGTAATCAGTCTGTTTCATATTATGAACAGCATGAATTATTCTGTCTTTGCACATCGGAGGGAATATGGTATCATAAGGGCAATGGGTATTACAGATGCTGGATTTTATAAAATGATACTGCGCATGGGAGTTTTATATGGACTTCTGGCAGATGTATTTATTTTTCTGATTTATCATCTGCTGTTTCGCAGAGTGATGGACTACTATATGGTGCATGTAGTGCAATTCCTCCATATTTCGGCTGGAATCCCGGCTGGAATATTCGGGATGATCATGGTTCTTAATGTAGCGATAGCAGCGTTGGCGGTAATGATTTTGGCGGGAAAGATTGCTGCAGGAGATATTATTAATGAGATCAGGAGATAGAAGAAAGGGATAAAAGGATAGCGGCAACGATGGAAAAAGAATTAAAAAAGAGAAGAGAAGATCTGGAAATACGGCCATGTGTAGAGACGGAACTGGATGAAGTGATGTTATTGCAGGAAAGTATTTATAAGAACATGCAGCAGAAGGATTGGTTTGCAGTTGCTTCCAGAGATGAGAACAAACGATTTATGAAAGAACCAAATGTTATTTTAGGTGTATATGATAAGGATAAGCTGGCAGCGTATGGCACTATCGGATTTTTAGGAAATTCATCTGACAATCTGGGATGGGACTTGGGATGGACGCAGGAGAAGGTGTATCGCTGCGCAGTTTTAGACGCGATCATTGTGGATTCGGAGTACCGCGGCTTAGGATTGCAGCGTGAATTAATTCGTCGCTGCGTAAAACATGCGATGAACAAAAAGTCGGGGTGCATAGTGCTGGCGACAGTTTCTCCGGATAATATCTATAGTCTGCGGAACGTGCAGGCAGAAGGGTTCGAGATTCTTGCGCGCAAAGAAAAATACGGAGGAAAAGAAAGGTATATTTTGGGAAGAAGCTGAGAGCAAAAAAAAATGAAAAAAAGTAAAAAATATAGTGAAAAATACTTGCAAAAAGAGTCGCTATATGTTAGTATAAGTTTCGGTCACTTCGAGAGTGTTGTGATCGGGATTTATATGGCTCCATGGTCAAGCGGTTAAGACATCGCCCTTTCACGGCGGTAACACGGGTTCGATTCCCGTTGGAGTCATTTGTTTTTAACGAATCACATATTGCTGCAGCTCAATTCGGTGAGATCGACTGCATCAATCGAAGATAGAGCGCTGATATAAATCAGATGCTCGAAAAAATTTGCCGATGTGGCTCAATTGGCAGAGCAGCTGATTTGTAATCAGCAGGTTATCGGTTCGAGTCCGATCATCGGCTTCGTCCTTTAGGGACATATATGATTTTGGACCTTTAGCTCAGTTGGTTAGAGCAATCGGCTCATAACCGATCGGTCCTGGGTTCGAGTCCCCGAAGGTCCATTAAATCAAGGCCCAGTGGCTCAGTTGGTTAGAGCGCCGCCCTGTCACGGCGGAGGTCGAGAGTTCGAGTCTCTTCTGGGTCGTTGACATTGAATACTTGATGAGGCGTTTCCGAATCTGGTGTGAAAGTCTATCTCTGAACAAAGTGAAGAGATGAAACATTTTGGGATCATAGCTCAGCTGGGAGAGCATCTGCCTTACAAGCAGAGGGTCATAGGTTCGAGCCCTATTGGTCCCATTTATGACAATTAAATGTTGTATAAATGCCGCAGTGGCGGAACTGGCAGACGCCCGGGACTTAAAATCCCGTGGGTAGTGATACCCGTACCGGTTCGATTCCGGTCTGCGGCACTTGTAAAAAGGCTTATTTCGTGGGTTGGATAAGTCTTTTTTATTTTTGATGAAGGAGCATCCCTCCAAATCATCCCTCCCGCTTTTGCTAGGTCTGTGCGGGATAATTCCCCATAATTGCTTCAGCAGATTGAACTTTTTTGCTGAAATCAAAATGGGTGTAGGTATTGGCAGTTGTAGTAATCGTACTATGTCCCAGCCATTCCTGGATGGCCTTCAGGTCAACGCCGTTCGCATAAAGCAAACTTGCACAGCTATGCCTGAGATCGTGGAAACGTATCAGTTTCAGGTTATTCTTTGTCAGCACAATCCTAAAATGCTGGCTGACGTATCCTGGCTTTATGCGGTTTCCCATCTTATCTCTGAGAACATACTCCGAATAATCTTTGTTATAAGCGTTACCACATAGCTTCTGTTGCTGCTTCTGCTGCTCTTTCAATTCTATAAGCGCATCTTCGAATGGTTTCACCAAAGGAAGCGTTCTTGTGCTTGACTTGGTTTTTGTTTTATCTTTTTCGATAGTAACTAAGTGGCCGTCTAAATAAATATCCGTAACAACGTGTTGAATAGAGATGGTCTTTTTCTCGAAATCAATGCAGTTCCATTTTAAGCCGACAATTTCACTCCGTCTCATGCCATAAAAGGCAGCCAGGATAACAGGTAACTCTATAGGATCTCCTTTCACTGCCTGAAAAAGTTCATCAAGCTCTTGTGTATCATAGTATTCAGATACAAAAACATTCTTTTGCGGACGTTCAACCCGGTCTGCTGGATTAGATTTTATAAGCCCAACCTGAAAAGCATACTGTAAGCACTTTCTTATATTGGCATGGCGATGGATCACGGTATTACTTGTTAAGCCGACTACATTCATTTCGTAGGAATAGTAATCCTGAATGAATTTGGGGTTATCTTCCAGATCCCTTAGTGTATATCCCTTTTCTTTGAAATAGGGAACAATGCTGCTCTTTGCACTCGAAAGATAGCCAGCATAAGTATTCAGATCCACGCTGCTTTTCATCATTTCCAACCATTCAAGGATAAAATCACAAAATAGTATTTCTATATCTCCAGTTGATGGATTAAGCTTATCGGCAGGATTTGATTCAATCCAACCTGACTTTACGGCATACAGCAATCCGTTTTTTATTATGGTATGGCTAAGTAAAATCGTGGTTTTTAAGGATTCTGATGTCGGTATTGACGCATTTTTCTGAAGATCTTTATAAAAAGTGTCCAAATCGTTAACGGTTATGGATGAAATACTTCTTTTTACAGTATCAAAGTACGGCACGATATAGGTATTGAGACACATGTAGTAATCTGCATAAGTATCGGGAGAAAAATTCGCCAGATCTATCCAATCAGAAAGAAAGGTAGAGAAATCGGTATCTTTGTCCCATAGTGTAGGAATAAATTCCTTACGTGCCTTTGCCAGCATTGCTTCAGCCTTCTTTTTATTTCCCTTCACCGGAAGGTGGGTACTGATTGATTTTGTTTTCCGTTTGTTCTGTTTGTCCTTATAACTTAATATCATTTGGTAAATGCCATTTTGAATTCGCAGATGTCCTGCTACCATTATTTTAACCTCCTTGATTCTCTTTGATTATACATCAAATCCTTGAGTATAAGGTGTCAACTAAAATGATACAACATCATTTTCAAAATTGAACGAATAGACTACGAATAATAGTGGAGATATTAAATACGATAATATAGTTGAAAATGCAATACGGTTGTAATATAATTGCATTACAAAAAGGAGGTGCTTGTTATGGCTAAAGAGGCAACCCTGCAAGTAAGAATGGATTCAGAGTTAAAGGAACAGGTTGAATTATTGTATAAACAACTGGGGACATCTTTTGCAGAGGCGGTAAGAATATTTGCAAGGCAAAGCGTGGAGGATCAGGGAATGCCTTTTTCCATGCATTTATCAGCAGCCGGGCGGAAAAGAACATTGGGGATTGCAAATGGAAAATATAAGATTCCGGATAATATTGATGAGAATAATGACGAGATAGCAGAAATGTTTGGAGTGAAATAGACATGAGGATTTTGCTGGATACGCATATAGCGCTATGGGCCATTGCAAATACGTCAAAGCTGTCGGATGAAGTGATAGAACTTCTCGAAAAGGAAAGTAATGAAGTATTTTATAGTATGGCCTCTGTATGGGAAGTTGCAATCAAGCATATAATCAAGCCGGAAAATATGCCTGTATCAGAAGAAGAATTTGTCCGGCTGTGTGAGGATACAGGATTTACCAGGCTGCCGATAGAGGCAGGACATATTTTCTTGTTAAAGACGTTATCACGACCGAACGATGCACCAAAACATAATGATCCATTTGACAGGCTTCTGATAGCGCAGGCTAAATATGAGAATTTAGTATTACTTACACATGATTCCCAATTTCCATATTATGGAGAAAAATGTGTGATGAGTGTGTAACTAAGTCTGCCGTCCGCAATACAAAAATTATATTACCAGTATAATGACAAAGCGTGATATAGGTGATATAGTAAGTACAGATAAAAATAAAGCGGACGAAAATAAGTCCAGAAAGGAAAGAATCATGACAACAGTTAATTTCGTATATTACCTGAATAGTGAACATTATGAGACGCTGCACAGTAAAGATAAAAAGCAGGGTTTGATTTTGGTACGCTCATGTAAGGTAAGAAAACGGAAAATAACTGTGTGATTAAAAAGCTGTCTTTCTATACAGGAGACTGACAGATAAAAACATGGATATCAGATGCCGCTTATCTTGTATGAGGTAGGCGGTATTTTTTGTCTTAGAAAGCAGAAAATTCCAACGGAAGGTTTTCTGTACACGCTCCATTAGCTCAGCCGGCAGAGCACTCGACTTTTAATCGAGCGGCCGTGAGTTCGAATCTCACATGGGGCAGTACCGCCTGGATATTTGTAAAATGACAGGAGGTGAATGAACATGGATCTGCCGACAATAGATATGATACAGACAGGAAAGAACATTAACAGGTTGAGGAAGCAGGCAAACTTATCAGTAAAGGATTTGCAGAATATTTTCGGATTTGCCACACCGCAAGCGATATACAAGTGGCAGCAAGGCGCAGCGTAACCATCCATAGATAATCTGGTCGTACTTGCAGCAGTGCTTCAGGTAAGCCTGGATGATATTTTGGTGGTAAATACAGTAATTCCGATGCAGATAGGTGCATGAAGAAAATAGATAAAATATGCAGGTGAAAGCCTGCAGTAAGGTCCCCTAGTCTAAAAGGTCAGGACACCGGCCTTTCAAGCCGGAGATATTGGGTTCAAGTCCCATGGGGATCACTGTGGTCATAGGATAACCGTAGTCCAGCAAATTGTGAACCTGCGCTGGTCGAAATGGAATGTAGACAGATTCTCCTTGGTCACATCTCAGGATGGGTAGCCTAGTGGCGAAGGCGGCAGACTGTAAATCTGTTACAAGGAAACACCGCAGGTTCGAGTCCTGCCCCATCCACTTTTCGTTTGCGTGTCTGAGCGGTTTAAGGTGCCTCTCCGTTCCACTCAGGTCGTCGCAAAGCGGATGTCCCCCGGACATCCTGCGACCTGCTAAGATGGTGTGCGGCAACGCACCGAAGGTTCAAATCTTTCCGCAAATGCTTGAAAATGCGTCTGAATCTTAATTTGCCGTATTTTCTCTGCAACATAATCTTTTACAGTCTGACACATGATAGATGCTCCGTTCTTAATATGTAGCCACTTTAATATTCAGTATACCATGAACCTATGGATGCACAACAGAATTTTTAATTAGTGTCTGCTTATTGAACAATAAAATCTGTTAAAGACGTTGATATTACTGCATTTATGGGCATACCGTAGTATAATAGAAGTGCAAGAAAAATCACTGATCTGTGCAAAAACCTTGCACTTAAAGGAGTGCCTTATGTATAAAAAAGATCGACTTCGCCAATTGGGGCTAACAGATTTCAATCAGCCCATTGGACTCAAAATGAATCCGGAAAACCGCTGGGTGAAGAAAGCAGAGCTCATTCCCTGGCCTGCCATTGAAGACCGTTCGCGGAACTTTTTCCCAGTAAGACGGGAATGCCTGCCAAACCTTTGCGCCTGGCTCTTGGATCACTTATTATCCAGAAGCAGTACGATTATTCCGACCGGGAACTGGTAGAACAGCTCACAGAGAATCCGTACTACCAGTTTTTTATTGGTCTTCCAGGTTATCAACAGGAACCGCCGTTTGCACCATCGCTTCTGGTAGAATTCCGAAAACGTCTGACTGACGACATCCTTGGGGACATCAATGAGATGATTATTGGATTCAACCATCCGGATGATCATACCCCAGCTGGCGGCAGC